>NZ_RDQR01000045.1 GCF_003703835.1 Auritidibacter ignavus | reverse complement strand
CGTAGTGCCTCATGTCAAACTGAGCGCGAAGGGTAAGTCGTGCCTCACAGATCGTGAGCGCGAGAGGTCGCGTGGCTGCAGTGTCGTGCCTCAGCTAGTTTGAGCGCGAAAACTTGGGTTAGCTGGCTTTGGTGCGGATGCCGGTGGTGCGGCGTTTTTGCCGGGCCTGGTGCTTGCTGTCGAGGTCGGCGGCGATGGTGAGGGTTTTGTCTTTGGCCAGGTTGATCAGCCGGTCTTGGTAGGTCAGGATTTGGCGGGTCAGCTGGGCTGGATTGATCCTGCGGTAGATGGCCGCTAGCTCTTCTTGTTGGGCGGTGGAGAGGATCCCGGCATCCAGCAGCCGGTGGTAGGGAGTCTTGGGTTTGTCATAGAGGCGTTTGCGCCGCCCGCTGGCGTCTTGGGTCCAGCCGGTGGGTTTTTTGGTGGCGGTGAAGTAGTTGAGTTTCAAACCCACCACCTGCCATAGGGCCGCCAGGATGGCGCGTTGATCTGCGGTGTCGTACCGGTAGTGAAACCCAAATTTTCGCACGGCGTGGTTGTTTTTGGATTCCACGGTGGCTTGATCATTTTTTTGATACGGCCGGCCCCGGGTGAAAAAGATCAACCGGTCAGCAGCCCAGTGCATGACTTCGTGGTTGATGAACTCTGACCCGTTGTCACAATCTAAGCCCGCGATCCCATAGGGGATGGCGGCTGCGGCCCGGTCCAATCCTGCCAGGATGTGCACTTGGGCGTTATTACGGAGCACTTCTAGGTGCACCCACCCGGTGCGCACATCAGTCATGGTTAGGGTGCGGGCGAATTCGCCTTGCAGGGTTGGCCCGCAATGGGCCACCGTGTCGGTTTCGAAAAACCCTGGTTCGTCTTCGACCTCATCGCCGGCTTGTCGCACCGTAATCGAGTTGCGCAACAAGGCCCCAGGCTTGGTCGTAGCGATGCCTTTGAGGCGTAACCGGTCGCGTTCGGCCTTGAGATACCGGTCAATCGTGGCGGCACTCATGGCCACCAGCTGGGCACGCACCGTGGGGTTATACCCGGAGCGGCCAAACGCCAACTCATCGTGGGCTTCTAACGCGTCTAACCAGTCTTCCATCACCGGTTTCATGTATTTGCCCGAGGGCATGCCCATCAACCGCCACACCCGGATCAACTGCTTTTTCGCATTCGCCGAATACTTCGTGGGTTTATGCTTTCGACGGTCAATGCGCACCACGTTTTTGACCCCGATGGTCTGCGACGTCAGATACCGCCTGGCCGTGGACCGGCCCAACCCAGTGGAAGCACAAAACTGATCTAAAATCGCTGACTTCTCCGCCTTGGACCCCGTGCGATAATCCCTACGTAATTGCTTGGTGACTTCAATCCGAGCACTCATCGAGACAATGTCCTTATCCATGC
>NZ_RDQR01000012.1 GCF_003703835.1 Auritidibacter ignavus | reverse complement strand
AGGCACGTCGAGGTCTTTCAGATGGCTTGTGTAGGAACTTCCATCATCGGAAGGCCTCGACCTCTATCCAGCTATCGACGCGCCACTTCCCCGAGACCCCCGTCTACACCCTCGATTGTGAAGAGCCCCTTTGCCGGGGCCAGTCATCGCTCTTTCGCCTGGATTAATGCCAATCACAAACTCCCCGAAACCTATCATCAACTCAATAAAGCAGGAATTCACGCGCACGCGCAGTTCCAGGAATCGGTGTTGGATCAACGACGAGTGGAGGGTGATTCACCCTTACAGCCCTGGTTCCATCAAACCGGGTCAATCATGGCCGATCTTGGCACCGAACGCCAGGAAACGTATGGCCAGCGACTGGAAGAATCGCGTTCCCTGGGTTATCCGGTGGAGGTGATTGACCGGCAGCAGCTCCATAAGCTGGAACCGAGCATTGCATGGCCACAGGACTTGGAGAGCGCACTGTACTTTCCGATGGAAGCCTGGCTCGACCAACAAGGCTTAGCCGATGAGCTACTACGTCAATTAGAGCACCACGGGGTTCGCTTGACGGTCCGGGAGGTGATCGAGGTCATTCCCGGTCCACAGGGTGCCCGTGTGGTTTTCCGCGATGGGCCCCAGACGAGGGGAGATAAGGTGGTGCTGGCAGCCGGTGCATGGTCTCGTCAGATCGGGGAACGATCCGGATTCACGATTCCGACCGCCGATCTTGGTGAGCAGAGTACCCGCACGCACTCGCTGATTGGAGTGACAAAGCCAACCGATGCCATGCTGAACCGGGTGATCATCAGTTCAGCGATGAATGTTCGGCCCCGAAATGATGGCCGGTTCTGGGTTCAGATACCAGCCATGGAAGAACGCGTGGTCGAAGGCGAAACCGCCGAGCTACTGGAGGACACCTCGACCGTGATGCGTCAGCGGTTGAGGGAGTTTTTCGGAGTCGAGATCGAACTCGAGAAGGTGTACTACTCCGGTCGCAGTTTCCCTATCGATGGATTGTCTATTGTCGGTTACCTGGATGACCACGAGACCATCTATGCCGAAGTCACCCACTCGGGCATGACGCTCGCAATGATTCTTGCTGAGCTCGTCGAGCAGGAACTCTCGGGAACACCGAGCACGATGCTCGACAATTTCCGTCCGCAACGTTTTGATCATGGAAACGCCCCCGAGGCCGACTGGGATTACTTTATCGGCAAACAGTAGTCCGCGGTCGTGGGGTCATGAAGCACACCTCCTATCCCGTGGGTCGGAGACACTGGGCTGATTGTAGCGCGTGGTGTGATCAAAGCGCGGGCTGGGTATGGTGACGGTGAACCGTTCTGGTGCTCACCCACCAACTGGATCCAACCTCGAGGAAGACTAGTCGTCCTGCGCCGGGCGAGGAGCAGATCCTGAAACCCCGGTGCGTCATCGAATGCTACAACGGCCACGCGCGCCCTATTTCACCAGGGCAAATTATGGGGGGGGCGTGTCGATTTGGCACCCAACTGAACAGTGTTCAATAATAAGAAGATGTTTAGATCTTCGTCACACCCCAGTGATGCTCGCGGTGTCGCTACGGACCAGGTCCGCCATGTCTGAACCTGTACCTGGGGCTCAGGACAGTACATTGCAGCGGGATACTGGGTTGCTGTGGCACCCGTACGGCCCGCTCGATGCTGGTGCACACTTTTCGGTAACCGGTGCCGAGGGGCCCTACGTCAACCTGGTGGATGCTGCAGGCACCAGACATCGGCTCCTTGATGGAATGAGCTCGTGGTGGTCGGTCGTCCACGGCTACCGGAACCCGGTGATGGATGCGGCGCTGACCCAGCAGATCGGGCGTTTCTCCCACGTGATGTTTGGCGGACTGACCCACGACCCTGCCGTGGAATTGGCTGAACGCCTCGTCGAGGTCACCCCGGCCGGGCTCGATCACGTGTTCCTGGCTGATTCCGGGTCGGTCTCCGTCGAAGTCGCCCTCAAGCTGGCGATTCAGTACCAGCGTGCCCGCGGGCGAGAACGCGGTACTTTCCTTGCTCTTGAAGGCGCCTACCACGGCGACACGACCGGGGCGATGAGTGTCTGCGACCCGGTCGGTGGCATGCACGCGGATTTCGCCTCCCTCCTAGCTGAAAACATCTTCCTCGCCCAACCTCCACTCCCTGAGGCACCCGCGGCCGAGGTGCAGGCATGGGTTCGTGAGGCAGAAAACCTCGTGGATACCTCTGCGGGCAAGCTGGCCGGCGTTATTGTTGAGCCCCTGTTCCAGGGCGCGGGAGGAATGCGACCTTACCATCCGGCGGCACTGCAGGCTCTGCGACGATTGGCCGATGACATTGACGCAGTGCTCATCGCCGATGAAATAGCCACCGGCTTTGGGCGGACTGGTAGCGCTTTCGCTTCGCAGGTTGCCGGGATTACCCCCGATGTCATGTGTCTAGGTAAGGCTCTCACCGGGGGATATGTATCCATGGCGGCTCTTCTGTGTAGCGGTCCGATTGCCGAGGTTATTACCCGCTCCTCATATCGCGCGCTCATGCACGGCCCGACATTCATGGCCAATCCCCTTGCCTGTGCGGCCGCGAACGCCTCCCTGGGGCTGCTCTTCGGCGATGAAACCAGCGGGTGGCAACCGGCGATCGAACGCATCTCCCCGGCGCTGGAGGCCGGTCTTGCGCCGGCCCGGGAGTTGCCGGTCGTCACTGGGGCGCGCGTAACTGGCGGAATTGGTGTTATCGAACTCAACCGGCCTGTCGACATCGGCCTGACCACCCGCGTTGCGGCCGAACACGGGACATGGCTCCGACCCTTCCGGCGCCACATCTACACGATGCCACCCTATATTTCCACGGCCGAGATGGTCGATAGAATGACGCAGGCAATGGTCGCTGCGGCCGAGGCACATTCCCAGGAGTCGGCATCATGAACGCGATCACTGCTCGCCTTGCAGTCGCCAGTGATCGTCGTGTCACGGCCAATATGGACCGTAGCGACTCAGCGCTCGCCGGTCTCGACCTCGCGTCGAACGACTACCTCAGTCTCTCTCGCCACCCAAAGGTTCACGCTGCCGCGGTAGCCGCGGTTGAGGAGTTCGGCACCTCGGCACGCGCATCCCGTCTTGTCACCGGGACGACAGGCGCGCATCATGCCTTGGAAGCCGCCCTGGCCCAGCGCCTGCGACACCCCGCCTGTGTGACCTTCTCAAGTGGCTATATGGCCAACATGGCGGCTGTCACAACATTGGCTGGTCCCAACACGCTCATCATCTCCGACGCGCATAATCATGCCTCGCTCATCGATGCGTGCCGGTTGACAAAGGCGCCCGTGCATATCGTGGCACACAACGATACGGCAGCTGTTGAGACCGCTCTGGCTGAACGGGCTCACCCTGAGGCGCTTGTGATCGTCGAATCGATCTACTCCGTCCTCGGCGATGCCGCGGACCTTGAGACACTGCTCGATTTGTGCGCCCGGTATGATGCCATGCTCCTTGTCGATGAGGCCCACGGGCTGGGTATCGCTGGTACCGGTGAGCACACCGGATTCGGTGCTACCGCCCAACTCAGCGCGCACCGCGACCGTCTGGTAGTCACCGCGACGCTGTCGAAGGCCCTCGGTTCTCAGGGTGGTGCTCTGCTGGGTAGCGAGCTCGTCCGCGATGCCACAATCAACACCGCCCGCTCGTTTATCTTCGACACCGGCCTGGCCCCGGCTAATGCCGCTGCAGCCCATGCCGCGCTCGAGCTCATGACCCCCGACCGTGTGGCCGATATGGCAACGGCTCGAGCTCAGCTCGCCGCCGCGCTCGAGGTACCGGTCCCGGCCGGTGCGGTGCTCTCGGTGCCGATGCCCACACCCGAATCCGGGGTGCGAGCTCGAGAATTGCTCCGCGACGAGGGCATCCTCGTGGGGTGTTTCCGGCCTCCTTCAGTCCCCGATGGCATCACGCGAGTGCGGTCTACAGCACGCGCCGGTCTCAGTGACGCGGAACTGGAACGTGCCTGCACGCGCATCCAGGCGATCATCCGCGCCTGCGCCTTATCAGCGTCCTCTGGTACCCGGGCGGCCGACTCATGATGCCCCGGTACGTGTTTGTCACGGGTACCGACACGGGGGTCGGCAAGACCATCACGACAGCTGCGCTGGCTGCAAGGCTGTCTGCCACCGGGCGACGAGTGATGATGGTCAAGCCGGTCCAGACCGGTCATATTCGCCCCGACGATCCCGAACGCGCCGTGCTCGAGGCGCAGTATTCCGATGTCGTCACCGAATCCGATGCACAGATCGTCGCCCGGCTTGCCGGCATCGAAACCTTCACCCACGTGACCCTGCGATTGCCGATGGCGCCGGTACCGGCCGCCAGGGCCGAGGAAGTCTCGTTACCGACCGTTGATGAACACGCTGCCCTGATCCGTGCACTGGCCACACGGACTGAAGCTGACCATGTCCTCATCGAGGGTGCCGGTGGTGTGCTTGTCGACTTCGGTGGCCACACGCTGGCCGATCTCGCCCGAGCCTTAGCGGTCGACTTAGACGGAGACGTCAGTGCTATCATCGTCGCCCGTTCACGGTTGGGCACACTTAATCACACCGCGCTGACCGCCGAAGCGCTCTCTCATCGTGGCGTCGAGGTCAGCGGGATCATCATTGGTTCCTGGCCTGATCCTGCCCTACCGGTCGATGTCGACAACCGCCAGGCGCTTTCAACGATTGCCCCGTTACTCGGGGCGATACCGGCGGCGGTCGGCCATAGCCTTGGTGCCGAAGAGTTCCAGGCACAGGCACCACGGTGGCTAGATCTACCACTGTGATTCGTCTCAGGAGCGTAATTCTGATTCCGATGGCGCAACAGGCTGGTTAGCGGGATGAATTCCAGAACCGGGCATTTGCGGTTGAACGGAATGTGCTCACTGTTAGGCAGGATGCTCGGCCGTGGGTCTGCTCCCGGACGTGGGAGGAACGGTGGCTGAGCGAGAATACTCCTCCGGCCACAGTTATTGCGTCGATGGGCGATGACTGATCCCTTGTTTCTCGTGTTGCCTACCGGGACGACCATCAAGGCTGTATTGCCGAAGTCAGCTGGCAGAAGAGAAGCTTTTGGGCTCACTCAGTACGATGCTTGAGTACTTTCGGTCTCGAACGCTCCGGGACTTCGGCTAGAGGTCTTGGTCTTGGAATGCCATTTCGGTTCGGCGCCACCGAATCTGTTGTGACTTAGTACCTGCTGAGCGCACGAGCTGTTCGACGTGTTGATCCAGCCAGGCCCGCCACTGCAAAATCCGCTCATTGGCCGAGTGCGCTAGTAGTGGTTGGGTATAAAGATCGAGGACTCCATCAAGATCTTCCTCGCTGAGAAGTTGCTCAACTTTACTAACGTCGGATGTAACCACGACATCTTCGGCAAACCGGTAGGGCTGGGACAGCAACGCATCACCGAGCACTTTTCTGAGTCTGTGCATCTCCGTCCTTATAGTTCCGGGTAGTCCGAAATCCCCATAAAGTTCACCGGTCAGTTCCGCTGCCGACCACCCGCGCCGGCGTGACTCCAACATTGCGAGAACCTCTGCCCCGCGCAAGGGTATTTGCGTCCATCCCCGCCCAGGCACGGAGACTGCGGGCTGAGAACCAAGCAACCTGAGACGGACTAGGTTAGCTTCCGAAGCTTCTTCTAATTGCGACCGGAGTAAACCGGTTGCCAGGCCGGCGCTGAACTGAACCATGGCGGTGATATCTTCGCTGATGGTCGTGCACGGGCCGGTGATATCGAGAATTCCGATGACAGACCCTGATCTGGGACAGGTTATGGGGGCCGCCATACAACTAAATCTCTGGTGGCTATAGGCAAAGTGCTGTTCCCCGGAGACGAGTGATGCTGTTTGTGTCCTTAGTGCCTGGGAAATGGCATTGGTTCCCACACTGGGTTCGGACCAACCTGCGCCCTCCACGAAGCCAATCCGGTCTGCCTGGTTGAGCATCTTCGAGGTGCCGTATCTCCACAACACGGTTCCGAACGAGTCGGTCAGAATCATGACCTGCTCGTGAGAGCTGCACATTGAAAACGCTTCCCACAGCGGAGTAGCAATGTCCGATAGGCCACTGCGGAGCCGTTGCAACTGGACATCATTGTCGCTGTGGACCAAAGCTGGTTCCTGTAAGTCGCGAGAAAGGCCCAGTTGAGCGCATCGGGCCCATGCAGCGGTGAGTTCTCCTTTGGTTTCTGTAACCGGCATGTAACCCCCTAGGTGTTAACCTCGGAGCATCAATGTGATTGATGTCACTATATCAGTCTGCACGGTGTGTTGAGAGATGTCTGTCGCGGACTGGTATAAGACGACGAATTCGAGGAGAAAACCATGACAAACGAAAACACCCGTCAGGTGCATACATCAGTTCAGGAATCAGCTATTGCCATCGCCGAAAACTGGCTTCAAAGCTTCTCGGAAGCTTTGGACTCCCATAACGCCGAACAGGTGGTAGAGGTATTTGAGCCAGACGGTTTTTGGCGAGACTTCGTGGCGTTTACCTGGAATCTCTACACTGCTGAAGGGCACGAGCACATCAGGGAGCTCGTCGCTGCGACCCTGGAGCAGGCATCACCACGCAATTGGCGCATTACTGAGGAACCGGTCACCGAGGATGGAGTTACCACCGCGTGGCTAAGCTTTGAGACCGATGCTGGGAGAGGGGAGGCGATTGTGCGGATCCGTAACAACGTCGCCTGGACATTACTGACTATTCTCGAGGAACTTCGCGGGTTCGAAGAACGGGTGGGTCGCCGTCGCCCGCAAGGAGTAAGCCATCGCATCACTAAAGGACGCAAGACATGGCTCGAAACTCGTCAAGAGCGCGAGCAAACACTCGGGGTAACTGAGCAGCCCTATACGTTGATCGTTGGGGGGAGGCCAAGGCGGCATCGGGTTGGCATCACGCTTGGAGAATCTTCAGGTGCCCACTTTGGTCGTCGATCGTTACGAGTCTCCGGGAGATGCATGGCGTAACCGCTATAAGTCTCTACACCTGCATGACCCTGTGTGGTACGACCACATGCCCTATATGAATTTCCCCGACAACTGGCCGGTCTTCCCGTCCAAAGACAAGGTCGCAGACTGGCTTAAGTACTATGTGGATCTCATGGAGCTGAATTACTGGTCCAGCACTACCTGCACAAATGCGCAGTGGCACAAAGAAACGCAACGCTGGGAGGTCCGGGTGGACCGCAACGGCGAAGAGGTCACCCTCTACCCCACGCACCTGGTCTTCGCGCTGGGTGTCTCCGGATACCCACATGTTCCAGTGTTCCCCGGCCAGGCTGAATTCGCCGGCGAGCAACATCATTCCTCTCAGCACCGTGGTGGTGAGGCTTACGCGGGCAAGCGTGCGGTGGTGATTGGATCTAACAACTCCGCGCACGACATTTGTGCCAGCCTCTGGGAGCACGGCGCGAACGTGACGATGGTTCAGCGTTCCTCCACACACATCTCGCCCAGTCATTCACTTATGAAGCTCGCGCTCGGACCCCTGTACTCCGAAGATGCAGTGGAGGCAGGAATCGATACAGACCGGGCCGACAGGCTATTCGCTTCCTGGCCTTACCGAATTCTGCCGGATGTTCAACGCCCGGCTTTTGAACAAATGCGCGAGGAGAATGCGGAGTTTTACCAGGCATTGGAAGATGCGGGCTTTAGCATCGACTTTGGCGAGGATGGCTCAGGACTGTTCCTGAAGTACCTACGACGTGGTTCCGGATACTACATTGACGTCGGAGCTTCACAACTGATCATTGATGGTGAGGTGAGCCTGCGCAACGGGCAGGTGGATCACCTTACGGAGCACTCGGTCGTACTCGCCGATGGCACGGAGTTGCCCGCGGATCTCGTGGTTTATGCCACTGGCTTCGGCTCTATGAACGAATGGCTGGCCGACATTATCTCCCCGGAAGTTGCTGACACCGTGGGGAAATGCTGGGGTTATGGCTCCGATACCAAAAGGGATCCCGGTCCTTGGGAGGGAGAACTTCGCAATATGTGGAAACCCACTAACGTGAAAAACCTCTGGATCCATGGCGGTAATCTGCATCAGTCCAGGCACTATTCCAAATACCTGGCGATCCAGCTGAAGGCCCGCTATGAAGGGCTGGACACGCCGGTGTATAAACTTCAGAAATCACACCACAAGTCATGATGTCTGGATGGTCGGTTTGTAGACCGTGGGTGCGGTAATCATGCGATAATTAAAGCGTTATGTCGCAACGTTATACCCCACGCCAGCCAGGTACCCGCCCCGTGAAGCGCGAGACCGATCGCGCAGGTCGAACGCGCCTGAATCCGCCGAAGCGGGCACTGATGGACGAAACCGAGGCGCGGGAACTTGCCGAAGATCGAGCACGCCTCAAGCGTCACGGATACGGTGCGCCCAGCGAGTTTAGCCCGCGCCGGACCGATAACAACCGTCCCCAGGTGCGACCCCAGACCGAAGGATGGGTCCAACAGACCGGGCCCGACGGGCGTCCACTGCTACAGTTCAAGCAACGGCCCAAAGTCGCTCAACCCCAAACACATCTGGCGGATTTGAGCCTGGAAGAACGTGAGGCCAAGTTGGTTGAGTTGGGATACCCGACATTCCGGGCCAAGCAGCTCTCGACCCATTACTTCACCCACTACACCACCGATCCGGAGCGGATGACCGACTTGCCCGCCGGATCCCGTGACGAGCTGGTTGCCGAATTTTTTCCATCGTTGCTGACTGAAGTTCGGAAACTCACCACCGAAAACGGTGACACCGTGAAGTTTCTCTGGCGGCTCTTTGACGGTGCCCTGGTCGAGTCCGTGCTGATGCGCTACCCGGGCCGGATTACCTTGTGTGTCTCATCGCAAGCTGGCTGTGGCATGAACTGCCCCTTCTGCGCCACCGGGCAGAACGGGTTGACTCGCAATATGTCCGCCGCTGAGATCGTGGACCAGATCGTGCATGCCAATCGCTTCATCGCCGAGGGTGGACTGGGTGGACGAGCCCACCATGAATCCGGTGAGGCAGAACGGGTCACCAACGTCGTCTTTATGGGCATGGGTGAGCCCCTGGCCAACTACAAACGCGTCATCGCCGCGGTCCGCCGCATGGTCGAGCCCAGCCCCGCCGGATTGGGAATGTCGGCTCGAAACATCACCGTTTCCACCGTGGGTCTGGTGCCTGCGATCAACCGTTTGGCTGCCGAAGGCATTCCGGTGACCTTCGCCTTGAGCCTGCACGCCCCGGATGACCAGTTGCGTGACGAGCTAGTGCCGGTCAACTCGCGCTGGTCGGCCGATGAAGCCATCGATGCTGCCTATAACTACTACAAGGCCACCGGTCGTCGTGTCTCCATCGAGTACGCGCTGATCAAAGATATGAATGATCACGCCTGGCGCGCCGACCTGCTGGCGAAGAAACTCAATGCCCGCGGACACGGATGGGTGCACGTCAACCCGATTCCGCTCAACCCCACTCCCGGCTCAATTTGGACGGCTTCGGAACCCGAAATCACCGACGAGTTCGTACGCCGACTCAATGAAGCCGGGGTACCGACCACCTTGCGTGACACCCGTGGTCAAGAAATTGACGGGGCCTGTGGTCAGCTGGCGGCCGACAACGCCTAGATTAGCGTTGGTTGGCGATTTCCAACGGGGTCGGATAGAGCGACCGGGCTTTCTTAGTCGGTAGCACTGTAGCGCTGACCGGGTGCGGACCGGTGGTGCCATCTGAAGTCGTCGAGCTCGGCTGATCAGGGGGCGGTTGACAGCCTGCCCGGGCGCCGGTGAGTAACTCAAATAATGGGTCCAGCATGGACTCGATGTCCTGCAGATCCTGTTCGGAGAGGATGCCCCCGTTTTCTTGTTCCAGCTTCTCGCGACGGACCAAGTGCGCCAGCAGTGTTCCCCGATAAATATCGACCTCATCCTCGAAGCCGACGGTGACCTTTTCGGAGCCACCAATGACCAGCTCAATGGCGTAGGGAGTACGGATGAGGCAGCTCAATGTTCCGGTCACGGTGCGATTGCCTGCATTCACTTCGATAAGTTGCTCAATATTTCTCAGGTCCAAGTCCTTCGCCGGTATTCGCATTGACTGATCCTTTATCTCTTCCTGACGATCCGGTCCTGCTACAGCACGTAGCAATAGTGTCCTAGTTCACATTTGTTTGAAAATATTTCACTAGGTCGCGCCCTGAATGTCTAGTGTTTCTGTCAAAATGGTGTCATTTTTCGGTTCTTTTGCATCACGATTCAACCCCACAGCGCGCAATAGCCGCGGTGTGCTCTAGACAACAATCAATTGCAACCGTGAACAGCGGTAGCATGTGAGTATGACAGAGAACACTTTTCCAGGCCGTACTGAGCCCGACTACCACGTGACCGATGCCCTCGATGTTGACTACTATCAGGTCTTCTCCGATATCCCCGACGAAGATCGTGCGGTGTGGTTGCGCGCCCGCGATTATGCTGAATCCGTCGCTGAGCAACTGGCTGATGGATGGAATAAGCACGAATACTCGGTCTCGATCGCCCAGGGGCTCGGCAAAGCAGGTCTGCTCAGCGACGGGCTCGACCACCCCGACCTGGAAAAATTCTCTCCGCTGGCCACCGGTCTGGTCAATATGGAGCTCTCCCGTGTTGACGGATCGCTGGGCACCATCCTGGCAGTCCAGGGTGGGCTGGCACTGCGAACCCTGGTTTACTTCGGTTCTGAAGAACAGAAAGCAAAATATCTCAAGCCCCTAGCCACGGTCGAGATTCCGGGGGCGTTTGGTCTGACCGAACCCGATCACGGCTCCGACTCGGCCGGTCTGGAAACCCAAGCCACCCGCCAACAAGACGGCTCCTGGGTGCTTCGTGGCTCGAAGCGCTGGATCGGTAACGGCGCTGCCGGGGGCATCACCTTCATCTTTGCTCGGGTGAACTCCGAAGGTGCAGAAGACCACGGCAAGGTGCGTGGCTTTATCGTCCCACAGGAAACCGAAGGCTACTCGGCCACACCGATCCGCTATAAAGGGTCGTTGCGCGGTATCGACCAGGCCGATATCTGGCTCGACGACGTGCACCTGCCCGCTGATGCGGTGCTTCCAGATATGCACAATTTCAAAGACGTCTCCAAGGTACTGTATGCAACCCGTGCCGGTGTCGCCTGGTCGGCACTGGGTCACGCCACCGGATGTTTTGAAGCTGCTCTGGCATATGCCACCCAGCGCAAGCAGTTTGGCAAGGTGTTGGCCAAACACCAGATGGTTCAAGAGCGCCTGACCCGGATGCTCTCCGAGTTGGTGAGCATGCAACTCTACTGCGTGCAACTGGCCAACTTGGAAGCCAACGGCATCCTTCGTCCCACCCAGGCATCGCTGGCTAAGTACAACAACACCCGCACCGCTCGGCGGATTGCCGCTGACGCCCGCGATTTGATGGGTGGCAACGGCATCAAGCTCGAGCACGGTGTCATCCGCCACATGGCCGACATTGAAGGTATTCACACCTATGAAGGCACCGAGTCGGTGCAGGCCCTGCTGATCGGTCGTGACCTGACCGGACACGGTGCCTTCGCCTAAGTTGCTTGCTCGCGCTGTGGCGTGACACTGTCGCCCTCGTGGTGGCTGGAACCCAATATGCTGGTTCCGGCCACCACGTGATTTTTAACCACCTCCGCCCACGCGGCAACTATGTGCAGAAACAGCTGCACCTTATAGTATTTTCGGTATGAGTCGCCAGCGCCCCGACCAATCTGAAATGCCTCTTCCCCTCGGAGCCTACGAGGCGCTACTTACCCACCGCCGACAGAGCCAATTGGACCAACGCCTGGCTGACGGGACCGTCGAGGCCTCTATCCGCCCGGTGGCTACTGGGGAGGAAAACTCCCAGCTGGCCCAGTATCTTTCCGGACTCATCCAGCGCGCGCTCGAGCACTGCGACACCACTAAAAAACGCCTTGCCCTAGCCGAGCGCGTGATCGGCGTGCTCGGAGACGAGTTCGCCGCCGACCAGCTTCTTCCCGCCCCGGAGTCAAAACCACGGGCGCAACAGCTACTCGACCTGGTCAGTGCGGAACTCAGCGACCACAGCACCACCCATCGCGTGAGCGACAACTCAGCGTACCGCCTGGTGCGTCCAGAAACACCATTATCCGAGGCCGGATTGCTGACCCACAGCCGAGAGGGCGAACCACAGATCGGAGCCGAGATTCGTTCCGAGCTTGATACGGCCGATCGCGTCGACCTGCTGATGTCGTTCGTGAAGTGGTCCGGGTTGCGGCTTTTCGAAGCAGAACTGACCAGACTCAAAAATCGCGGAGCCACGTTCCGTGTGCTGACCACCACCTACATCGGTGCCTCAGAACGAGTAGCGATCGACCGGCTCGTCAAAAAATTCGGGGCCGAGGTCAGAATCAGCTATCAGACCACCAGTACCCGGTTACACGCCAAAGCCTGGTTGTTCCATCGGTATTCGGGATTCTCGACCGCCTATGTGGGGTCCTCGAATCTTTCCCGGGCGGCCATGCTCGACGGGTTGGAATGGAACGTTCGCCTCTCCCAGATCGCCACCCCGGCGGTGATGGACAAATTCCAAGCGACCTTCGAAACCTTCTGGGCCAGTGCCGAGTTTGAGCCCTACGACCCCGAACGCGATGGCGATCGGCTGGAGCGTGCGCTGGTAGAAAACCGACATGACGGCCCTAGCGTGACCATGACCGTCGGCGATGATGTGGTTACTGATATCAGCGGACTGGAGGTGCGCCCTTATCCGCACCAGGTCATCATGCTTGAACAATTGGCCGCCGAACGAGCCGAACACGGCCGAAATAAAAACCTCGTCGTGGCAGCCACCGGCACCGGCAAGACCGTGGTGGCCGGACTCGACTACCGGAACCTCGCGCAAACACCCGACCCGCAGAACCCCTGGCGCCATGATCCACCACGGCTATTATTCGTTGCCCACCGCCAGGAAATCTTGCGCCAATCCCGGCGGACTTTCCAGGAGATCTTGGCCGACGGGTCTTTCGGAGAGCTCCTGGTCGATGGAGCGAGCCCACGGACCTGGAACCACGTCTTCGCCTCCGTACAATCACTTCACGATGAGGTCATCACCCGCATTGATCCGGAGCATTTCGACGTGATCATCATCGATGAGTTCCACCACGCCCAAGCACCGACCTACCGGCGTCTGCTGAATTACTTCCAGCCTCGACAACTCCTGGGACTCACGGCCACCCCCGAACGTGCTGATGGCGTCAATGTGGCGGCCTTCTTTGATCACCGCATCGCGACCGAAATGCGACTGTGGGACGCATTGGAATCAGATATTTTGGTTCCCTTCCACTACTTCGGCATCGCCGACCTCGACGAGTTGGATCTCAGCCGGCTGCGGTGGACACGAGGCCATTACGACGAAACCGAACTCAGTAACCTCTACACCGGCAATGACGCACGCGTGCGCCTGGTGGTTAAAGCACTGCGTGATAAGCTCACCGACCTGAGCCACATGAAGGCGCTGGGATTCTGTGTCGACGTGCAACACGCCGAGTTCATGGCCACCCGATTTAACCAGATCGGAATTGCGGCCCAGGCGATTACCGGAGGAACCCCGAGTGACAAACGCCGGCTGTATGTGGAACAGCTCACTACGGGCGTGCTGAAGATGATCTTCACCGTGGATGTGTTCAACGAGGGTGTGGACATCCCCGAGGTCAACACGGTGGTCTTCCTGCGTCCGACTGAATCACCGGTGATTTTTCTCCAGCAACTGGGTCGTGGTCTGCGCCGTGGCCCCGAGAAGAACGTGCTCACAGTGCTGGATCTGATCGGGCAACAGCACGAAAAATTCCGCATGGACCGCAAATTCCGCGCGTTGACCGGCTCGGGTCGTCGCAGACTCGTTAAGGATGTCGAACACGGTTTTCCCTACCTGCCTGCGGGCACCCAGATCGTCCTCGACCAGATCGCTAGCGACCGGATTCTCGACAATCTGAAGAAAAACACCTCCAGCACCAAAAACGCTGTGATTCAAGACGTGCGGGAACATCTGGGGACCCGGAACATTTGGCGCTATACACTCCATCACTACCTCACGGAGGCAGACCGCACCATCGAGGACATCTACCGCTCGGCTGGCTCCAAACGGTCGTGGACCTCCATCCGTGCCGAGGTGGCAGGCGACGACGCACCGGTGACTGACGAAGGCCTCACCACAAGCTTCGGAGCCTTTCGTCTCTTGCACGTCAATGACGAACAGCGGGTGAAAATCTACCGCGAGCTCATCCACGAACCCTTCAGATACGAGGCACTGACCGAGCCAGAACAACGCTGGGCGCGGATGTTCTACTTCTCTTTCCTGCATCCTTACCAGAAGGACGACACGTTCGCCTCCTATGACCACGCGTTCGACTGGCTACGGCACCAAAAGATCCTAGTGGACGAAATTGAGCAGATTTTTGAGCACAATCTCGCCACCGCCCGGATCGTTCCCGCCACCACCGCCCTGGGGGAACAGGTGCCCCTGGTAGCCCGGGCCAGTTACCGCCGCGAAGAAATCTTGGCTGCCTTGGATGTCTCCAGCTGGGAAAAGCCTCGAGCCTCCCACGTTGAGGGTGTCCAGTACTCGGAGGCTTTTGAGACCGATGCGTTACTGATTAACCTGCATAAATCCGAACGTGATTTTTCCCCGACCACGATGTACCGGGATTACGCGATCAGTCCCGAGCTGTTTCACTGGGAGTCTCAGAGTAGAGTCGGTCCCGATTCACGAGCCGGGAAACGCTACAAGTGCAAAGCGGAGAACGGGACCCATACGATGTTGTTCGCCCGGCATTCTCCCACCGATGTCATCGGCACCCGAGCCTTCGTCTGTCTCGGCACCGCTGACCTGGTCTCCTGCGAAGGCGCGAAACCGATGACCATCATTTGGCGTCTCCATCAGCCGATGTCCCAAGAGCTGACAAATATGGCCAGCGCCGTGGCCTCCTAGACAACCCGACTATGATGGGTATGTCACACTACATGATCTAAGGGACTGATTTCTCCATGTCAGGGCTAAGCCACGACATTTCTGCCTTAGTCGCCAACCACGCTGCCGGCGACGACGAAAGCTTCTATGCGGTGGCCCGCGACGTTGCTACCCGCGAGCTACGCGACGGGCGACGCAACTCCGCCCAAGAGATTCACAACGCGGTCAATGCTGCCACCGGTGAGAAAGCCAGCGAAGACGAAGACCTCGACGCCGAATACACCGACGCGTTGGTTGATTCGGACCTGACCGAATATATTGAGGTCACCCGCCCCAAGGGACATCTGGATGATCTGATCATCTCTGATGACCTCATCGAACGGCTCCGGCAACTGATTGCCGAGCACCGTTCGGAAGAAGAACTCAAAGAAGCCGGCCTCTACCCAGCCTACCGGGTGCTCTTAGAAGGCCCGGCCGGGACTGGTAAAACCGCTACCGCCAAAATTTTGGCCTCAGAACTGGGGTTGCCACTGGTCACCGTCTGGTTGGACTCGCTGTTGGCGGCCTACTCCGAAGATGAGGATGTTCGGTCCTTGCGGGGCGTATTCAAAAAACTCACGCAACGCAACGCGATCTTCTTATTCGACATGTTCGGCGTCGTCGCCATCGAACACCGCGACGCCCGGGACCGTGGCGTGTTCCGGGCGTTCATGATGTTTTTGGACGAGATTCAGCCCGGCTCCATCGCGCTGGCGGCCACCAATCGGCGGGAAGCGCTGGAACGGTACATGTTCCGCCACTTCGACGTCGTGCTGAACTTTTCGCTACCAGACCCGCGGGTGGCGGTCCAGGTGATGCGCAATGAACTGGGTAACCTGGCTCCGGACGTCACGGTCAATGAGGCCGACGTGTACGGCCAATACATGCCCGGACTCAGCCACGCCGAACTGGTGCTGGCCGCCCAGGACGCCGCCAAGGCCGCAGTGCTACGTGGCGCGACCCAGGTGACACAGGACGATCTGATTTTCGCACTCACCAACCGTGGAGCGCACATGCTCAACGACCACGAGGACTAGTACCCTGCCGATACCGCCCTCAGTGCTGAGCGCGGGAAGCGAACACCACGGCCACCAGTGACAGCAGGCAACAACCGGCCAGGAAGGCACCTTGGCCTCCCGAGGTGAAGGTGATGACCAGGCCGTCGCCGGTCGCTACGGCCAGCACGGCGAGCCACGCAGAACTCGAGGCCAGACCGAGCAGGATCGCAAAAGCGGTGACCGAGCCGATCATCGCCCCGGGCGGCCGGGCGGGAGAGCCCGACGTGTTCGAAGGTCATCGGCGAGATGGCGAACACCGCCAGGGTGTAGTTGATGGCATTGTGGCCGGTCATCATCAAAAACCCGGTGACCAATCCGTGCAAATGGTGGCGGAACAGTCGTGAGACCGGAGCACGCTGCTGGTCCTCTCGTTCTTCGGTGCGGTCACGTGCCTCTAAGTACTCGGGTGTTTCTTCCAGCCGTTGGCGGATGAAAACCGCCAGGAACGCCAGTGTCGCCAGGGCGATACCGGCCGCAGGCCTGCCCACGACGAATGAGGTGAACAGTCCACGCCGTTTTGGGGAACAAATTCGGCTACCAGCGTGGTGGCCCCGGAGAGCCCGATGCCGGCGGTAGCCACACCCATGACCATGACGGTCAGCAACAATGCGGGGCGACGGCCGTAGTGGTCGCCGACATGACCAATGATCAACCCTCCCAGCCGACGGGCAATACATCCCACCGCAAAAGTGGCGAACGCAGCCAGCGTGGCAGGTGTCTCCCCGCCGGGGCAGAACAGCGGCGCGACTAGGGCTCGGTGGGCGTCAGCAGACGGGCGCTCACGACGTTGTTCAAGTATGGCCGTCATTTATCAATGCTCAACGTCAGCCCCCAGAAAACGGCCTGTTTATGACACCGGGCACACACCCTAGAACTTGTCGGGGCCGTGATCGGGATCTGAATCATCCGAGTCAGAACCTGGATCGTCATCGGGACCATCAAGCTCGTCGAGTTCATCCTCCAACTCGTCCGCTAATTCCTCTTCATCGTCAGGCTTGGGATCGATACGTTGCCAGGGCCAGGCGAAGGTCCCGCCAAAAGCCGCGCTGGGAGCATGCCACTTAAATCGCAGGGCCACGAGTCGGAAACTAAACACCGCCACGGCAGTCACGGCACCCCAGAGTGGCTCGTAGACATCCAAGGCGTTCAAAATTGCCACCACCGCAGCGCCGGAGACCGCCGGGATGGCATAGATATCGTGGGGGTTGAAGATGGCCGGGATCTGGTTGGCCACCACATCGCGTAAGAGCCCGCCAAAGACCGCGGTGGCAGCGCCCAAAAGTGTTGCCGAGACGACCGGTAGCCCCGCATCGGTGGCGATCAGGGTACCGACCACGCAAAACACAGCGAGTCCTCCGGCATCAAACACCAGGATCGTGCGTCGGAGCCGGTCTGAGTCAATGACTCGGATATACACCAGTAAGACCGCCAGGGCCACCGGGATCATGTAGGACGGGGAAGCGAACGCATTGGGGACCCCAGCGTTAATGATCACATCGCGGACCACACCGCCACCCAGTCCGGTCAGCGCTGCCAGCAGCGCCGAGCCGATGATGTCGAAACCACGCCGGGAGGCCAGCAGTGCACCGGAGACCGCGAAGAAGAACACCCCGGATAGGTCGGCAAAATAGACAATATCGGGCAGATAGTCCACCGAAGAGTCTGGCATCTGCTCCGTGGGTTCCGGGAATTCATCGATCCCGCGGGGCTGTTGGTCCTGGATATCGTCTGGGTCGGTCTGGGCCAGGATGAATGACGCTAACACACTGGTGAGGCTTCGCGTTAGCGACGTCCCTCAAGCGTTTCGGCCGCCAATTGTGCGGCCACCCCGGTGTAGGCCGCGGGGGTGAGCTTCAGTAGCTGCTCCTCGGCCTGGGAACTCAGCCCCAAGGACCGGACAAACTCGCGCATCCGCTCGGGGGTCACTCGCTGACCGCGGGTGAGTTCTTTGAGTCGTTCGTAGGGTTGTTCCATGCCTTCGGTGCCGGCAATGGCTTCAGCGCGCATCACGGTCTGGATGGCCTCACCGAGTACTTCCCAGTTGTTATCCAGGTCCGCGGCCAGCACCTGTTCGGCGACGGTGAGTTGCCCCAGCCCGCGAGTGACGTTGGACAGGGCCAGCACCGAGTGGCCCAGCCCCACCCCGATATTGCGTTGGGAGGTGGAGTCGGTCAGGTCGCGCTGCCACCGGGACTCGATCAGGGTCTGACCCAGTGTGTGCAGGATGGCATTGGACAACTCGCAGTTGGCCTCGGCGTTTTCGAAACGGATCGGATTGACCTTATGCGGCATGGTCGAGGACCCGGTCGCCCCGGCAACCGGGACCTGGGTGAAATAGCCGATGGAGATATAGGACCACACGTCCTGGCAGAACCCGTGCAGGATCTGGTTGAACCGGCTGAGATCATCGTAGAGCTCTGCCTGGTAGTCGTGGGATTCGATCTGCGTAGTCAGGGGATTAAAGCTCAGCCCTAAGCTTTCCACAAAGGACTGAGCAATTACCGGCCAGTTAGCGTGGGGGACAGCCACGTGGTGGGCGGCGTAAGTGCCGGTGGCGCCATTAATCTTGCCCAGGTATTGCTGGCGGGAGATGCGATCCAGCTGGCGTTGCAGGCGGTGGACAAACACCGCCAATTCTTTGCCCAGGGTGGTTGGGGTTGCCGGCTGGCCGTGGGTGCGTGAGAGCATCGGGGTGTGTTGGCACCCTTGTGCGAGCTCGGTGATCGTGTCGATCGTTTCTTGCGCTCGCGGGATCCAGACCTGGTGGATCGCATCGCGAATACCCAGGGCATAGGCGAGGTTATTGATGTCTTCGCTGGTGCAGGCGAAGTGCACCAGCGAAGTCAGCCGCTGCAGTCCCATGTCTTTCAGATGGGCGGAGATGAAGTATTCCACGGCTTTGACGTCGTGGACGGTGGTGGCCTCAAACTCAGCCAGTTCGGCGATCGAGGCAGCGTCGAACTCGGTGTACAGCCGGCGTAACTCGTGCTTCTGGTCGGCGGAGAGCTGGTCCAAACCAGGCAGGACCTGAAGTTCACACAGGTGAATGAACCACTCGACCTCCACCACCACACGATTTCTATTCAGTGCCGCCTCGGAAAGATGCTCGGTGAGCTCCGAAACGGATGACCGATACCGGCCATCCAGGGGTCCGAGCACTGCCCCGGCGTCAGCTAAAGAACGACGTGCAGAATCGGTGGTCGCGAGTGAAGAATCAGTGGAGGTCATTTTTCTATTTTTGCACGTTTTCCCGCCCGGTCCACAGGCTTGAAGGTTTGCAACGGTTATCCACTGTTGGCCCGAGAAGACGGTGGAGAACGTGGGCGCTTCCTACGCTGAATTCGTCGATACGTTGATTCGATGAGTTATGAGATGACGCAGGAGACGAAAGGCGCGAGATGACACTGATTGAAACCGCCACCGGAGCGTATTGCACGCATGTGGCCCCCCACATTCAGCAGTGGTCGGAGGGACCCGGGGTGGGAGACCTGGGAGTGGCCGCCATCGAGAAAGCCACCCTGGCACTGGAAACGGTCGTGGACGAAGTTCAGGGGGTTCAGGCAGAAATTGAGCAGCTGGCCTCCCGACTCCGCGATATCAGTGGCCTGGACTGGCACTCGATGGCCGGGGAAGCGTTCAAAGACAAGACCCGACGTACCGAGGCGAAGACCCGGGATATCTCTGACTCAGCGCTTGCCATGAAACAGGCGGGCCGGAAGGGAATCGACGAGCTACGGGTCCAGGCGGCCCAGGCCCGGGATGCTCTGAACGCGGCCCGGTCCACGGTCGCTGATATTGCGACGGGAGTGTGCTGATGGCCTCGGTGGTGGGTGGAGCCTCGTCAATCCAGGGCAATCTTGAAGAACTGGAACGTGGTAGTCAATTCTTGAAAGACATTGCAGTGCGTGCCGGGGTACTGGGGGCAAAAGCTACTGCGTGGAGTGGTGCGCTGAGTTTCGCAACAGTGACCGTTCCTTCAGGAGCCCAGGTACGGGCCCGTGCTGTCGAGGTGAGTTCAGGACTGGCCTGGCTGGCCACTGAATCCTACGGCTTAGCGGAGGGCGTGGATTTCGCTGTGGCAGGATACCGTCAGGCAGAACGCGTGGTCGAAGAGCAGATGTCTTCCTTAATGCTGGCGGTGTCCGGAACACGAATGTTGGGGGATCTGGTGACCGGCCAAGATATCCGCACCGAAGACCTAGCCCGCTTACTCGAAGACGGGCCCGAAGCGGTATTAAACCTGCTCCACGTTGGTTTTAGTCCGGCCGGCGGCCTTGCTCTTGGCACAGTAGCCAATGTCACTGAAGCCGGTTTGAAACTGATAACCGACAACCCGGAGCTCTCCCAGACTGAAGCATTGTGGATGCTGGCCGGAGGCGTGGTTGGCACGGCGGGACTTTTGCGAGTCGGCCGGTATGACACCACAAACACCACGAAAGGTGACACCGATGCCCAAGGGTGGGCCGAGGCTGGACGGGCGGATGGCAGTATTGCGTGGTTGCTGAAGCACCAGGAGGGGTCCTTCCCTGAAAATGCTGGAGAATCATCCATGCAGGTTGGCAGGATCACTCTTGACAGTGGCGAGGAGGTTTATACGGTCAGCTACCCGGGGTCACAATTTGATGACCTGGACATCTCAGACCCTGACGAGCTATTCAACCCCCAACAACTACTTCAAGACTTCGGATTTGAAGAAAATGCCTGGGGTGCCACTGGAATGCGGGAAGGGATGACCTTAGGGTCTCAACACGTCGCTGATGCCACCGTCGAGATTCTTGCAGAAGCTGGGGTGCCCGAGGGGGCGAAGGTGATCTTCAGCGGCTATTCCCAAGGCGGTATGCATGCCTCAACGGTGGCGACCAACCCCAAGATCACTGACGTCTACGATGTGGAGGCGGTTGTCACCTACGGTGCACCAGACCACCACGTCGACCACGATCCAGACACTATTTATCTCGGGTTTCAGCACATCAGAGACCGGGCGACCGCGCTCAGCGGCCCGGTACCCGATGGGGGAGTGAACCATTCCCGAGTGATCCTGGAAGATCTCCCTGCGGGAGCAGACCCCGCTGAATCCGGGGCGTTCGGTGCCGGGCACAGCTGGCATAACCTGGAGGAAATGACTCGGGACGCAGTGGCGGATCCGGTGGTTCGGGGGCAACTGGAGCATCAGCTACAGCATCTGTCTGGAATCACCACTGGGGCGGTGGCCACCAAAACCTATTCGCTCCAGCGCCGCGATCCCGGAGCACCCCGTAATCCGTTAGACCGGATCGCAGAGGGCGCCCACTCTGTCATGCAAGACGTGGGAAAGAACAGTCGGACCCTAAGCCCCACCACGAGCCCATTAGGGCCGCCCCGGATCAGCATGCCACCGTTGCCCTCCTAACAGGCCGGTGCCTTAGGCTTCGGCTGGCGGAAACAGCGCTGCGAGCACTCGCTGCATAATGGCTGAGGCCAAGGAGATGATAATGGCGGCGAAAATGGCGGTAAACCAGAACTCATCAATTTCTAGGTGCACCGGGAAAATCTGAGAGATCCACGTGCTCAGCCACAACAACACAGCGTTGATCACCAGAGTGAATAACCCCAATGTCAGGCAGGTGACCGGCAGCGAGAGCACCCGCAGAAACGGGCCAATCACGGCGTTCACCACGCCGAAGATGACCGAGACACCGAGGAGTCCAAGGATTTCCTCCCCGGTCGAACTGGCGCCGACGAAATACATTCCGGGTAGTAGCCAGGTGGCAAGCCACACAGCCACCGCGGTAACAGCGGTGTTGAGCAAGAATCTCATGTCCTCATCGTGGCACACGAAGGTGAAAATGTGGTGAGCACCATTCAACGATACGATGGTTTTTATGAATGTCCCTGAATCTTCCGCGTCCCGCGACCACCACCAGGCTCAGCAGCCTGGCACCACAAACGGAGTTTACCCCCGCGCCGTGTTGAACGAGCTGCCCGCCTATGTTGCCGGGAAACCCTCGGGGGAGGTGCCGGGCTTGCGTTCCTATAAGCTCTCGTCCAACGAGAACCCCTACGCCCCGGTGCCAGCGGTGATCGACAAGCTGGCCGAACTGTTCAGCGCCGCACCGACCGAAGACCACGAGCGACCTGCCGGTGAGATTCTCAACCGCTATCCGGACACGATGTACACCGCTCTGCGCCAGGAACTGGGAGAGACCCTGGACGTTGACCCCGACGACATTGTGATCGGCGCCGGATCGCTGGGTGCGCTCACCCAGTTGGTGTCCACTCTGGCGGGCACCAGCGCCGACGGGACCCGTGACGAGGTCATCATCCCGTGGCGTTCCTTTGAGGCTTACCCGATTGTCGTGCTCTCGGCAGGCGCCCAAGATATTCGGGTCCCGTTGCTAGCCGACGGTCGTCACGACCTGCAGGCCATGGCCGACGCACTCACCCCGGCAACGCGGATGATCATGCTGTGTAGCCCCAATAATCCCACCGGCCCGGTGCTGACCACCGCCGAGGTCGATGAATTCATGGCCAAGGTTCCCGCTGATGTTCTCGTGGTCCTCGACGAAGCCTACGTGGAATTTATCGAGGACCCCCAGGCCGTCAATGGCCTGGAATTCTTTGCCCGCTACCCCAATGCGGCCGTGGTGCGAACCTTCTCCAAAGCTCACGGGCTGGCCAATCTTCGGATCGGCTATGCGCTGGTGCATCCGGACCTGATGCCCCACGTGCGCGTGATGGCTACCCCGTTTGCAACCTCCACCATCGCCGAAACCGCCGCGATCACTTCTTTGCAGAACCTCGACCAGGTGCATAAGCGGGTGGCCATCGTCCAGCAACAGCGTCGTTGGGTGTTGAGTGAGCTGCACGCCATGGGTATTCAGGTACCCGAAAGCTCAGCAAACTTCTTCTGGCTGGACCTTCGCGAACGCACCCCGGAATTCGTACAGAAGGCCGCGACGTGGGGTCTGTCCGTGCGCGGGTTCGGACAAGAAGGCGTGCGCGTCACCATTGGTGAAGCTGAAGCCAATGAGCGGTTGTTGCAGATGGTGGCAGAGTTCTTCAACGTCTCTCGGTAAGTCGCCCCCGCAACCGGCGGAGCATTATACAACTGTCCGGCATGGTTTCGCGGTTCTCCTGGTAGATTAGTGATAGTTCTCACGTGTTGGAGTCACCCATTCCAACGCGATGACGACCAGGAAGGACCTTGCCATGACCGAGAGAACCTCTATTGTCCCCGTCGGTGATGATGGGTCAGAGAAGATCCCCGCTGACCTACCTGCCGACACTGTCCAATTCCTCGACCCGGATGGAATCTATCAGCCCTCCCACACTGCGGATCGATTCCAGTCCCACGCGGATCACCTCAATCAGGAACAACTCCAGCAGCTCTACCAGCTGATGGCAACGACCCGCAGAATCGATAACGAGGCCACCAGCCTGCAACGTCAAGGCGAGCTGGTACTCTGGGCCTCCTGCTTCGGTCAAGAAGCTGCCCAAGCTGGGGCAGTCTTTGCTCTGGATGACACCGACCACATTTTCCCCACCTACCGTGAGCATGTGATGGCTTTCCATCGCGGAGTTCCCGTGCGCGATATGCTCACGTTCTTCCGCGGTGCCAAAAACTCCGGGTGGGATTCTCGCGACTTCAACATTCACCCCTACACCATCGTGTTGGGCACCCAAGTTCCCCAAGCCGTGGGGTATTCCTGGGGCACCAAACTCGATCACGCCAAATGGCAGGGTGCTGATCTAAAACATCGCCCCCCGGTAACGCTGGCTTGTTTCGGGGACGGCACCTCCTCGGAAGGTGACGTCCATGCCGGTATGGTCTATGCCGCATCGCAAAACACGCCCACCCTGTTCTTCTGCCAGAACAATCGGTGGGCTATTTCTGTGCCTTTTAACGTCCAATCACGGGTACCGATTTCCACCCGCGCAGCCGGCTACGGCTTCGAAGGCATCAACGTTGACGGTAATGACCCTATCGCGATGTTTGCCGTCACCCAGTGGGCTGCCGAACGCATTCGTTCCGGCAAGGGCCCGGTTTTGATTGAGGCGCACACCTACCGGCGCGGGGCCCACACCACTGCTGATGATCCCACCAAGTACCGGACCAAGGACGAGGAAGATGCCTACGCCCGGTTGGATCCGCTGAGACGCACAGAAGCTTATTTGCGACGGCAATATAAGGTCGACGACGATTTCTTCGAACAGATTGCCACGGATGCCGATGCACAAGCCAATCAATTGCGCGACATGGTCTTGGCGATGGCGCCAGAGAACACGTTGACCCTCGAAGAGTTCATGCAGAACACTTACGCGGAGCCACACCCGTTGATTGATGAAGAACTAGCTGAATACCGTCAGTACCACGCCGGCTTTGCTGACGAACCCGTCGCGAACGGCGGTGAACGATGAGCGCTACCGCCGAGACTGCGACGAAGAAACTGACCATTGGTCAAGCCATCAACCAGGCCCTGGCCGATGAACTCGCCAGCGACGACAAGGTGCTACTGCAAGGCGAAGACATCGGCTCACTCGGTGGGGTCTACCGTGTCACCGAGGGCTTGAAAGCCGAATTTGGTGGCGACCGGGTGGTGGATTCGCCGCTGACCGAATCCGGGATTATTGGCACCTCGATCGGGCTGGCGCTAGCTGGTTACCGCCCTGTGGCCGAAATCCAATTCGATGGGTTCGTCTACCCGGGCTTTGACCAGATCACCTCCCAGCTGGCCAAACTCCATGCCCGCATGGATGGGGCCCAACAGGTTCCGGTCACCATCCGACTACCCTACGGTGGCGGGATCGGGTCTGTGGAACACCACGGTGAATCACCCGAGGCCCTGTTCACTCATACCGCTGGGTTGCGGATCCTGACCTATTCCACGGCCCACGACGCCTACTGGCTGACTCGGGCTGGAATTCGTAGCCACGACCCGGTGATGCTCTTTGAGCCCAAGCGTCGCTACTTCGCCCGCAGTATCGTCGACTTCTCCGATCCCGGTCACGCAGCCGACCCATGGAAGGCCGTGGTGGCCAAAGAAGGCACAGATCTCACCTTGGTGGTTTGGGGCGCGATGACCGCGGTCGGACTGGCCGCTGCCGAAGCCGCCGAAGCTGAAGGAATCAGCATCGAGGTGGTGGATCTGCGCTCGCTGTCACCGATCGACTTTGACACTCTGGAAGCCTCACTGAAGCGCACAACCCGGATGGTGGTAGCCCACGAGGCCTCCGTGTTTGGTGGGCTCGGCGGTGAAATCGCGGCCCGGCTGACCCAACGGTGCTTCTACTACCTGCAAGCACCGATCGCCCGGGTAGGCGGATGGCACATCCCGTATCCGCCCTCGCAGATCGAGCACGACCACATCCCGGATCTCGACCGCATTCTGGATGCGGTCGACACCACACTGGCTTTCTAACCTGAGGGGGTATTCATGGAAATTTTTAAGCTCCCCGATGTGGGAGAAGGCCTGACCGAAGCCGATATTGTCGAATGGCGGGTTGCCGTCGGTGACACCGTTGCCGTCAACGATGTGCTGGTCGAAATTGAGACCGCTAAATCACTGGTTGAACTCCCCAGCCCCTTTGCCGGCACCATCCAAAAGCTCTTCGCCGAGGTAGGCGATACCGTACTGGTCGGTGAAGACCTGATTGGTATTGGCGACTCAGCAACCGCCGGCGACGAACCTGACTCCAGCGGAGACAGTGCAGTAGCGGCCGATAAACCCTTGGTGGGTTCTGGGCCGAAAAATGAAGCTACCCGTCGCCGGGCACGGAAAAAAGCCGCCACCTCGGCCCAGCCGAGACCGGCCACCCAGAAGCTTGACCCAGCACCAGAGTCAGCACCGGAGCAAGCACCGAGTCCGACACCGACGACAACTGTCGTGCTGGCCAAGCCACCGGTGCGATACTTCGCCAAGACCCAGGGCGTCGATCTTGCGCAGGTCACACCAACCGGTCCTCGCGGCGATGTCACCCGCGCGGATGTGGAAGGCTTTCTGAACCAGTCCACTCCCGCTGGTGCCACGGCAACATCGGGTCGAACCCAAGCTCAGGCACAGGCCACCGATCCCCGGGCTATCGTCGCGCGCACCCCGGTTAAAGGTGTGCGCAAAGCCACCGCGAACGCGGTCATGCAGTCGTATTCGCAGGCTCCGCACGTCTCGGTGTTTAAAGACGTCGACATCACTCGTAGCATGGAATTCTTGGCACAGCTCAAGGCCTCACCCTCCTGGGAAGGCATCAAAGTTAGCCCGATGATCCTGGCCATCCGAGCCATGGTCCGCGCCGCCACGATCTACCCTCAGTTCAACTCGCTGTGGGAATCGGGGACACAAGATGGCCAACCCGACGAGATCGTGCAGTACCAGCACGTCAACGTCGCGGTCGCAGCCGCCACGCCTCGCGGGCTGATCGTACCGGTGATCCCGCAGGCGGACTTGTTGAGCCTGAAGGATATCGCGCGAGCGATGATGGAATTGACCTCCCGCGCCAGAGAAGGCAAGACCCAACCGGCCGAACTCGCCGGTGGTACCGTGTCGATCACCAATTTCGGGTCGCTGGGTCTCGATGCCGGAACCCCGATCCTCACCCCGGGCCACACCGCGATCGTGGGCTTGGGTAAAGGGTCGAAGAAGCCGTGGGTGGTGGATGACCAGATCGTGCCCCGCACCGTGCTGACCCTCGGGGGTTCCTTCGACCACCGCGTGGTCGACGGAGCAGAGATTGCCACCTACCTAGGTGAAATCGCTGCCGTGTTGGCTGAACCTGCGGTGCTATTGGACGAATAGTGCAGAGACCTGTCTGCCCATGGACCAGGACAAACCGGGTGAAACGGGGCAGACCAGCATTAAAGAAGCCGACCCGGTTGCTGTCGACAGCAACCGGGTCGGCTCTACTCATCACTCACACCTCGAAGAGGATGTTTAACATCGTAATGACCCCAGATGATTAGACGCTGGAGGAAATATGAACGTTTCCTGGGAATTTGTGTCGCGGAGGATCGGCCTGATGGCCCTCTGATGTTAAGCCAGTCACGTTACACTGGTGGAATTGAAGTGAACTGAAGTGTCGTGAGAGTTCAGGCCGAACCGTGCCTGACAATGTCGTCAGGCGGGGAAGCAACACGATCGGGGCCGACTCACTCAACGACAGACGTCTGCCGAGAATGGAGCCAATCAATGACCGACCAGCTGAAGCACGCGAGCGACGAGCAATCCACCCCGGTGGTCAATACCGTCTCGCTGACCGATTCACCTGCTACCGACAAAGATGTCCTGGTGGTAGGAGCCGGCATGGGGACCGGGGTGCGTGGGCTGTGGCAGCACGCGGCCAACCACTTGGCAGAGCGCTTCAGGGTCATCGGTTGGGATCTGCCCGGCCACGACACCTCACCGCCCCACCAGGCCAAAGTGCGGATTGAGGACCTGGCGGATGCGGTGGCTGCAATCATCACCACCCAGCGGGCTGAGGGAACCATTGGTCCGGAGGCCAAGGTCTACTACGCCGGTGTCTCGATCAGCGGTCAGGTGGGGCTCCAGCTCGGTCTCGACCATGGAGAACTCTTCGACGGAATCGCCATTGTGGCCTCCGCGGCCAAAATCGGCGAGCAGGCGGGTTGGCAAGAGCGCGCCCAACTGGTCGAATCGGCCGGCACCGCAACCCAAGTGATTGGCTCGGTGAGTCGGTGGTTCGCCGAAGGCTTTACCGACCAGCACCCCGACCGGGCTGAATCGTTGCAGACGGTATTAGAAAAAGCCGACCAGGTGTCCTTCGCTCGGCTATGTGAAGCTCTGGGTGCCTTCGATGTGCGCGAAGCGCTGCCGAAGATTTCCGTGCCGATCGTGGCGATCAACGGTGCCGACGATCAGGTGTGTTCCTCCTCGGATGCTCACCTGATTGCCGATCGGGTGCAGCACGGTGCCCAGGCCACCGTCGATCAGGCCGCCCACCAGATTCCCGTGGAACAACCCGAACGGTTGGCTGAGATTCTGCTCGAGAACTTCTCTTAGATCTCGAGACCTCCTCCGACGCTCACAGAACCCTCGGATTGTTGAACAATTTGAGGGTTGTGTGGCATTCTAGAGATCTACACCACTCGAGATGAGACGGAGGACACGTCGTGAACGCTGAGCACAAACTCACGATCGATATCAACAGTGATGTGGGAGAGTCTTTCGGGAACTACACCATGGGTGATGACGCCGCGATTTTCTCCTCAGTGTCGTCGGCCAATGTGGCCTGTGGGTTTCACGCGGGCGACCCCTCCATTATGCTCAACACCTGCCAGCTTGCAGCTGCGCGCGGGCTCACGGTGGGCGCCCATGTTTCCTACAACGACTTCGCTGGATTCGGACGTCGTTTCTTGGATGAGGACCCTCACCAGCTACGCAACGACGTGCTCTATCAGATCGGGGCCCTCGATGCGATGGCCACAGCAGCTGGTACCCGGGTGGCTTATGTCAAACCCCATGGCGCGCTGTATAACACCATCGTCAATCACCGCGAACACGCCGAAGCTGTGGTCGATGCGCTGGTCACCCACGGTCACGGACTGACACTGTTGCTTCTGCCCGGCTCTATTGCCGCCTCCCTGGCCGAATCAGCGGGACTGCCCGTGGTCTATGAAGCGTTTGCCGATCGGGGTTACACCCCGGAGGGGACCCTGGTCTCCCGCCGGCAACCCGGCGCGGTGCTCCACGACGAGCAGGAGGTCGTCCACCGGATGGTGCGTCTGGCCAAAGAAGGCATCATTGAAGCCGTTGATGGCACCGAGATACAGGTCAACGCCGGTAGCATCTGCGTTCACAGCGACACACCCGGGGCAGTGTCGATGGCTGCCGCGGTGCGTCGTGGCCTGGAAGAAGCCGGTGTGACGATCGAGTCCTTCGCATGAGCGCCCCGACCATCCGCTGGGCCGGTCGTCGCTGCTTTCTGGTGGAATGCGCCGATATCGATCAGGTCATGGCGCTCCACCAGCGCCTGTCCACCCACCCGGTCGCAGGCCAACGCGAAGTCCTGGCCACGGCTCGCACCGTGGGGCTATTCTTTGACACCGACGCCGAAGCCCGCCACGCCGCCGAAAACATCAGCCAGTGGAACTTATCGGATGCCGCATCGCACGACGGCGCGTTGATCACCGTCGAGGTGGTGTATGACGGTGCAGATCTCTGCGAAGTCGCCACCCAGTTGTCCATGAGTGTCGATGAGGTGATCAACTGGCACACCGGCACCACATGGTTGGGCGCCTTCGGTGGTTTCGCCCCAGGATTCACCTATCTGGTTTCCACCGGCGACAGCTATTCCATTCCTCGCCGGCCAACGCCGCGTACACGGGTACCAGCACAGTCGGTGGCCGTGGCGGGAGAATTCTCCGCCGTCTATCCCCAAGCCTCACCGGGCGGGTGGCAACTTCTGGGTCACACCAACGCAGTGATGTGGGATCTTGACCGGCCCTCTCCAGCGCTGGTTGCCCCCGGTGACCGCGTCCAGTATCACGCCGTCCGGGAACGGCTGACCACCACCCAGAACTCCACCGATCACCGGTCTGGTGAGCAACCACACGAGAAACTCAGTGCCACCGCAACACCGCAACACGGGCTGGAAATTATCACCACCGGACTCCAGACCTTGGTGCAGGACCTGGGGCGGCCCGGCTACGCCGATCTGGGAGTCAGCCACTCCGGGGTGGCCGATCGGGCCGCGGCCCGGCAAGCCAACCGGCTGGTCGGTAACGACTCCGACGCCGCCGTCCTTGAAGTGCTCATGGGCGGGCTGACGATCCAAGCCCGCGGGCACCACGTGCTGGCACTCACCGGAACCGGCACCCCTGCACAGATCTGGGCCCCGGAGACCGCACCGACCGGTTCTCGGCAGGCTCCGGTCAACGCAGCTTTTGCGCTCTTCGACGGTGAACACCTGCACCTTCCCACCCCTGAGGCCGGGCTACGCACCTACCTGGCAGTCCGAGGTGGCCTGGAGGCGACCGACCAGCTTGGCAGTCGCGCTACCGACACGCTGTCGGGCATCGGACCAGAATCGGTGCGGGAAGGCGCCGTTCTTGCGGTCAATAAACCCCAACACCCCCTAGCCGCCACCGGAACTGCCGAACCAGCAGTGCACCCCACTCTGCCGAGAGTCGACGGGCCAGCTACCGTACTGCGGGTGCTCCCCGGGCCACGCGATGACTGGTTCGGTCCCGCCGGACTGGAACAGCTGACTGGCCAACCCTGGCGGGTCTCCGACGACTCCAACCGCATCGGCGTGCGGTTCGAACTTTCCGAGGGTGGCACCGCGCTACAACGGGTTCAGGACGCGGAACTGCCGTCTGAACCAGCCGTGACCGGAGCCCTGCAAGTCCCCCCATCGGGTCTGCCGGTGCTGTTTTTGGCCGACCATCCCGTCACCGGTGGGTATCCGGTGATCGGTGTGGTGACTGAGGACGACCTGGACCTAGCCGCGCAATTGCCACCCGGAGCCACCGTGAGGTTCCAGATTGATGACGAGACAACTGATGACAACCCAGGCAAGGACACCCACCATGACCAACACTGAAGCCACCGCCACCACAGTCCAGCAACTCTCCGGGCGGATGTCCAAAGTCCTGATCGCCAACCGTGGCGAAATCGCGGTGCGCGTTGCCCGGGCAGCCCGGGACTGTCATCTGGCCTCGGTGGCGATCTTCGCTGACCCCGATGCTGAGTCCCTGCACGTCGCGGTGGCCGATGAAGCCTACGCGCTGGAGGGATCCGCTTCGGCCGACACCTATCTGAATATCGACAAAATCCTGGAGATCGCCCGCCGGTCCGGGGCCGACGCGGTGCATCCCGGGTACGGGTTCCTGTCAGAAAACGCCGATTTCGCCCGTGCCGTGATCGAGGCGGGACTGACCTGGATCGGTCCCAGTCCCGACGCCATTGCCACCCTGGGAGATAAGCTCTCCGCCCGGGCGCTGGCCGTGGAGGTGGGTGCCCCGCTGGTTCCCGGCTCGGACGGGCCGGTGGAATCTGCCGATGAGGCTCGAGCCTTCGCTGAAGAGAACGGCTTGCCGATCGCCATTAAAGCCGCCTTCGGCGGTGGCGGACGCGGCATGAAGATCGTCCACCGTGTCGATGACATCGAATCCGCTTACGATTCGGCGGTGCGTGAAGCTCGCACCGCTTTCGGTCGCGGCGAGTGCTTTGTTGAGCGCTTCTTACAGCGGCCCCGCCACGTCGAAGCCCAGGTCGTGGCCGATACTCACGGCAATGTGGTCGTGGTCGGTACCCGCGACTGCTCACTGCAGCGACGCAACCAGAAACTCATTGAGGAAGCTCCAGCCCCCTGGTTGAGCCAGGAACAACGCCAGCGGATTCACGACTCGGCCGAGGATATTTGTCGGGCGGCCGGTTATACCGGTGCCGGCACCGTGGAATACCTCGTGGCCCCCGACGGGCTGATCTCGTTTTTGGAGGTCAATACCCGGTTGCAGGTCGAACACCCCGTCACCGAACAAACCACCGGGGTCGATCTGGTCGCCGAGCAGTTCCGGATTGCTGCCGGACTGCCACTGAGCTTCACGGAAACCCCCGAACCCACCGGGCACAGTTTTGAATTCCGGCTCAACGCCGAAGACCCCGCGTTGGGCTTTGTGCCCAGCCCCGGGACCGTGGAGCGGTTCGAGTCTCCTACCGGTCCGGGCGTGCGCCTGGACAGCGGGGTGGTCTCCGGCTCAGTGGTTCCCGGGGAATATGATTCCATGCTGGCCAAGCTGATTATCACCGGTGCCAATCGCGAACAAGCGCTGATTCGGGCGCGCCAGGCCCTAAAAGAACTGGTGATTACCGGGGTGCCGACTGTGGTGGGCTTCCACCAAGCGGTGCTGGAGACCGAGGACTTCACCAGTACCGAAGCGTTCGGGGTCTATACCACCTGGATTGAAGACGAGTTCACCCCTGAACTGCAGGCTTCGCCTTATCTGACCCATCCGGGTTCCGCACGACGAGAAATCACCATCACTCTGGACGGTAAAGCACACGCCTTGGGTCTGCCCGAGGAGCTCTACCGTGCCCTGCGCCACGGTTCTGGCGGGGCTTGCGATGAGGACTCGACCGGCCAGGATGCGACGACTGAACGGTCAGCAACAGCGTTGACTGCCCCCATGAACGGTAGTATCGTCAAGTGGTTAGTCGCTGACGGCGATCAGGTCGAGACCGCAGACCCGGTTGTGGTCGTTGAAGCGATGAAGACCGAAACTACGTTGCGGGCTCCGATGGCGGGAATCTTCCGGCGTGAGTCCTTTAACGAGGGCGATGCCGTGAGACGGGGAGAGGAACTAGGACACTGTGAGTAAGCTCAGTGGGGCAGCCGAGCGAGCTGCCACGAGGTTGCGCGCTGAGATCTCCCACGGCCAGTTAGTGCCCGGCACTAAATTAGGCGAGCACCGGCTGGCCGAACGCCTGAGCATTTCCCGCAACACTTTGCGTGAGGCCTTTCATTTGCTGGGCGAAGACGGGCTCGTCGAGAAAATCCCGCACCGTGGCGTGTTCGTCGCTCGACCCACCCACGAGGATGTGCGCGAAATCTATCAACTGCGTCGCATGATTGAACCGGCCGCTATCATGTGGGGTCATCTCACCGATGAGCAGCTACGCACCCTGGATGAGGCCACCACGGCGGCGCTGGACTACCGGGAGGCCGGGGCCGTGTCGAAAATGGCCGATGTCAATCAGCTGGTGCACGAAACCATTGCCTCGATGACCGGGTCCACCTCGTTGATTCAACTCATGGAACGCACCCTGGCCAGAGTGCGGTTGGTTTTTCACGGCATGGCCGAAGTTCCCGATTTTCACTCGATGTTTGTCGACGACAACCGGCACGTGGTCACCTGCTTGCTACAGGACCAGCGCGAAGAAGCTGCGGCGTTGATCCCGCCCTATTTCGCTCGGGCTGAATCACTGTTGCTGACCTTTATGTCCCAGTCCCAAAACGATCCGGAACCGCTCAGCGACGAGGCGCCGGCACCACGTCGTGAGGACACCCGGTTAGGGAACCTGGTAGTCGGCATCCCGGGCATCGGTGATCATCATGTGTCCGGGCGCGTGCCCGATGGCCAGATCGGGGGCTGACTCCATCACCGCTGCCTGAGGAGTGACACCACAAGCCCAGAATACCGGTAACCAGCCCTGCGGGATCTCGGCTGGCGGATCCCCGAAATCCGGGGAATACAGGTCGGTAATCCCGATCTGTTCGGGGGCGCCAATATGGACCGGGGCCCCGTGCACGGCCGGGTAGCGAGAGGTAATCCGTACCGCCTCGGCGATGTGCTCGGCAGGAACCGGGCGCATCGACACCACCAATGGCCCGCGGATTGCTCCGGCGGGCCGACACGGCACAGTGGTGGTATACATCGGCACATTCCGCCCGTGGAGCTGATGAGCGAGCGGAATGCCCGCCTGAGCCAAGGCACGTTCGAAGGTGAACGAACAGCCGATGAGGAAACTGACCAGATCGTCCCGCCACAGCCCGGTGATGTCCTGGGGCTCATCGACCAACTGGCCGTGGCGGTAGACCCGGTATTGGGGTGCATCGGTGCGGATATCGCCGTCGGGGATCAGCTCCGAGCTCGTCTGACCCGGCTCCAGGACTCCTAGCACCGGCATGGGCTTCGGATTGCGCTGAGCGAAGAGCAAGAGATCGAAAGCGTAGTGACGCGGCACGATCAGCAGGTTCGCCTGGGCATAACCATCGCACAGTCCCGAGGTGGGAGATAACCGTCCTGCACGGAATGCTTGGCGGGCGTGAGCGGGGGTTAGTGTCATGCTGCGTTACCGGTCATCAGCTCGATGGCGGGCAGGAACGAGGTAACGGCCAGCACGAGCGTGAGCACCCAGGCCAAGGTTCCGATCACCACCAGCCAGCGCGGGTAGTGATAACCCTGCAACAGGTCGCGACGACGCCAGGCCACCCACAGCAACACCCCGAAACCAATCGGCAGAATCAGGCCGTTGAAGGCACCGGCAAAGATCAGTAACTGTTGTGGGGCCTGGCCGACGAATAAGAAGATCACCGTGCAGACACCGATCAACCCGATGGTGAGCCAGTTGCGGACCTTCACGCTACCGTCAGAACGGGTGATGAAGGTAACCGAGGTATAGGCGGCGCCAATGACCGAGGTCAACGCGGCAGCCCAGAGCACAATACCGAATAGTCGCAAGCCAATCTCGCCGGCGGCGTGGCGGAACGCATCGGCAGCCACGTTATCAGCCGCCAGCGTGACGCCGGAGGCAACCACACCGAGGATGGCCAGGAACAGTAGCACGCGCATCACACCGGTGACGACAATACCGAGAATGGAGGTGTTGGTGATCTGACGGACGGACTCGGGTCCGCGAATGCCGGAATCGATCATGCGGTGGGCGCCGGCAAAGGTGATATAGCCACCCACCGTACCGCCGACCAGTGTGGTGATCACCAACATATCGACCTGCTCGGGCATCACGGTGTTCTTCAAGGCTTCGCCTACCGGTGGGGCAGCGACGATGGCGACGTAGAGCATGAGCAGAATCATCACGGCGCCTAAGATCACCACAATGCGGTCCAGGGCCATACCGGCGCGCTTGGAGAGGAAGATCAGGATAGCCAGCACGGCCGAGATGGCGCCACCGATACGGGCATCTGCTCCGAACATGGCGTTGGTGCCTAGTCCTGCGCCGGCGATGTTACCGATGTTGAACACCGCGCCGCCGATGAAGACCAAGCCGGCTAGCACCCAGCCGATGCCGGGGAGGACTTTATTGCCCAGTTCTTGGGCGCGCATCCCGGACAGACCGATAACGCGCCAGACGTTGAGTTGCACACAGATATCGATGAGGATCGACGCCAAGATCGCAAATGCGAAGGCGGCCCCGAGCTGAACGGTGAAGTTGGCGGTCTGGGTGATAAAGCCCGGACCAATCGAGCTGGTGGCCATTAAGAACATCGCACCCAACAAGGCGGTGCGACGAACATTCTTGGGCTTTTTGGATTTTTTGGTGGTTTCCGAGACGGTGGGTTCTTGCTCGGATACAGCGGTCGTGGTGGGACCTGCCTCTTCGTGGGTGTTGGACACAGCGGCCTCCGCGGGTGAATGGTATCTCCGTGACGTGAACTGAGTCACGCATATTGTGAGGGTAGCTTACAGGTTGTTGAACAATATCTGCAAGATCTTGTTCAACAATATGAGCCGGGGCGGAGGGGGCTCGCGTGCGAGCCTGGTGGTGTCGGTGTCCTACAGGCTCGACATAGTGGCTTAGGCGACCCGGTCCGAGATGCTGGCGAAGATGGCGTCCATGGTGGACACGAAGAGATTGGCCGCCTCGTCGTCCAAGAACCGGCACAGGGCTCGGTGGCCGTTAGGGCCATCAACTTCCATCAGGGCAATGGCTTCCATCTGCCGATGGGGTAGGACCCACATCCGGGCGACCGGCTTGGTGGTGTCTGGAACCGGCTTATTTTCCTCGTTGGTGGTCAGCGTGAAACCAAGGTATTGCACCCCGGGAGCTTGGGAGGTCTCAGCCTCGCGCACGTGTGCCCCACCGATCCGGGAGCTGGCCGGTGACGTGGTCAGACTATTGATCAGAGACACCGTAGCCACCGCGTCGTCACGGTCGGAGAAGATCGCCAGTGGCTGGGTTTTTGCTGCCGAGAAGTACACGAGCGCATATGGGCCGGTGGTCGGGTTTCCGCCAATAATCAGACCCTGGTTCTGCTCTCGCGTCTCGCCCGGAGCAATCCAGTTCTGCAAGGGTTCGAAATCGGCGGAGGGCTTGCTGGAAGAGCGCTGATCGGTCATGTCTGACAGCCTAGTGTTGCCCCAGTCTTGAGGCTAGAACTCGGGTCAGGCTCATAATGGGTTAAGAATTCCGGTCAACCGGCCCTCGGCGATAAGGTAGGAGTTATGTCTAAGGTTTTGTCTTCTCTGCCCACAGGTGAACGCGTCGGAATTGCCTTTTCTGGAGGTCTCGATACGTCCTGTGCTGTGGCTTGGATGCGGGAAAAGGGTGCTACGCCGTGCACCTACACCGCCGATATTGGCCAGTACGATGAACCGGACCTGGAAGGCGTCACCCAGCGTGCCAAGGACTACGGTGCCGAAATCGCTCGTTTCGTGGACGCCAAGAAGCCACTGGTGGAAGAAGGGTTTGTTGCCCTAGCCTGCGGTGCGTTCAACGTCCGCTCTGGGGGGAAGACGTACTTCAACACCACCCCGCTGGGTCGTGCCGTGACCGGCACCATGCTGGTGCGCGCTATGAAAGAAGACGGCGTTGACATCTGGGGTGATGGCTCCACCTATAAGGGCAATGACATTGAGCGGTTCTACCGCTACGGCCTAATGGCCAACCCCAAGTTGCAGATCTACAAGCCCTGGCTGGATGCTGCCTTTGTGGATGAGCTAGGTGGCCGTCAAGAAATGAGCGAGTGGCTGGTCGAGCACGGCTACCCCTACCGCGATTCAGCTGAGAAGGCCTACTCCACTGACGCCAATATTTGGGGCGCGACCCACGAGGCTAAGCAACTGGAGTTCCTCAACACCGGCCTGGACATTGTTGAACCGATCATGGGTATCCCCACCTGGCGCGAAGAGATCGAGGTTGCCTCGGAGGAAGTCTCGGTCGGTTTTGAAGCCGGACGCCCGGTTAGCATCAACGGTGAGCGCTTCGAAGACCCGGTGGCGCTGGTCTATAAGGCCAATGAAATCGGTGGCCGTCACGGTCTCGGCGTCTCCGACCAGATCGAAAACCGCATCATTGAGGCCAAGTCTCGCGGCATCTACGAGGCTCCGGGGATGGCTCTATTGCACGTGACCTACGAACGGTTGCTCAATGCCATTCACAACGAGGACACTCTCGATAACTACTTCACGCTGGGTCGTAAGCTCGGGCGGATGATGTACGAGGGTCGTTGGTTCGACCCGCAGTCGCTGATGTTGCGCGAATCGCTACAACGCTGGGTGGGCTCGGCAGTGACCGGTGAGGTCACGTTGCGTCTGCGTCGCGGTGATGACTACACCATCCTGGATACCACCGGTGAGAACCTTTCCTACCACCCGGAGAAGCTGTCGATGGAACGCGTCGGCTCTGCCGCCTTCGGCCCCGAAGACCGCATCGGCCAGCTGACGATGCGCAACCTGGACATCGCTGACTCCCGGTCTCGACTGGAGCGGTATGCCACCACCGGTATGGTCACCGGCCCGACCGGTGAGCTGATGGGTGAACTCGAGGTCGGAGGCGCCGCCGATATTGCCTCCGCTACCGGCCAGCCCGATGAGACCTCCGACGAGTTGGGACTTTCGGCTGCCTTTGATACCGGCACCGACTAACGCACGGCGCAATGCGCGCAACCACCCAACGACCGCTGGGTGGTAACCATCGGTCAACGTGGTGCCGGCGAGGAGCAGACGTTTCGTAGCTTTCGATTCGCCAGCGACGGTAATCTGGTGGATATCGAGCACTTTTCGATCACCGCACCCGAATGGCCCGATGTGGCCCAGCGACTCAGAAATCGGTTATGACCACCTCACCACTGCCGGAATCCCGCACCCCTGCCACCACCTTGCGGAATGGCGTGCAACTGATTGTCTACGCCAACCGCTTCGGCGGTGATCTGCTCACTACCCGTCGCTGGATCGATACCTACTTCCCGGGCGCGTTCACGGGTGTCCACTTATTGCCGTACTTTCGCACCTATGACGGCGCTGATGCCGGCTTTGACCCCATCGACCACCGCGAAGTCGACCCGCGATTGGGCGACTGGCCGGATGTGGCTTCCGTGGCGGAGGCCTACGATCTGTGCTCCGACATGATCGTCAACCACGTCTCAGCCCGCTCCCCGCAATTCCAAGACTTTCTTGCCCATGGCGCCGACTCTGAGTATGCCGATATGTTCTTGTCCTACTCCGGGATCTTCCCCGAGGGAGCGACCGAGGACCAGCTGTTAGCCATCTACCGGCCACGGCCGGGACTGCCCTTCAGCCTCTACCGGGTCGCCGGCCAACCTCGCCTGCTGTGGACCACCTTCACCTCTGAACAGATCGACATTGATATCAACTCCGATCACGGTGCACAGTACCTCACCGAGATCTTGCACCAGCTGGCTGAAGCGGGCGTGAAATTGATCCGCATGGACGCGGTGGGATATGCCTTCAAACAGGCCGGGGCCAGCTCATTCATGATGCCCGAGACCTTCGAGTTCATCGGCAGACTCACTGAACAAGCCCACCAGCTGGGCATGGAAGTTCTTGTCGAGATCCACTCCTACTACCAGACTCAGCTCGAGATCGCCTCGCGCGTGGATTGGGTCTACGACTTCGCTTTGCCACCACTGTTGCTCCACACTCTCACCACGGGGTCCGTCGCTGCGCTGAGCGAATGGATCCGGGTGCGTCCGACCAACTCGATCACGGTCCTGGACACTCACGACGGAATCGGTGTGATCGATGTGGGGCCCGACCAGCTCAACCCCCATCGTCCGGGACTGCTGCAAGACGCCGAGGTTGATGCACTGGTGGAAACCATCCATCGGCTCTCGGACGGCCAATCCCGGTTGGCCACCGGTGCAGCGGCCTCAAACCTGGACCTCTACCAGGTCAACTCGACCTACTATGACGCGCTGGGTCGGGATGACCAACGCTATCTCACCGCACGAGCTATCCAGTTCTTCCTGCCCGGTATCCCACAGGTGTACTACATGGGCGCGCTGGTTGCCGACAACGATATGGAATTGTTGACCTCCACCGGCGTGGGCCGTGATATCAACCGTAGTTATTTCACCGTCGAAGAGGTCGAACGATTGATGTCACGCGACGTCAATCAACGGTTGCTCCAGCTGATGCAGTGGCGCAACCAGCACCCGGCCTTCCAGGGCGTCTTCTCGATGGTTGAAGCCACCGAGACGATGGTGCAGCTACGTTGGGAGCATAACGACCACTGGGCTCAACTCACCGTTGACGCGAGCGCGGGAGATTTCAGTTGTGAGTGTTCCTGACCGCCACCGGGACCGGCCACTGGTCGTAGGCCACCGGGGAGCCTCACTGCTGGCACCGGAGAATTCTCTGCTGGCTCTGCGTGCCGGCCTGAATGCTGGCGCGGATGCGGTCGAAATCGACGTGCAGCTATCGGCTGACGGGGTTCCGGTGGTTTTCCACGACCGTCTGTTACAGCGCACCACGAATATCGACGAGGTGTTTCCCGAACGACACCATCTCACCCTGAGTTCTTTCAGCTACGAGGAACTCTCCCAGTTGCAACTGCGCGGCCCACAGGGGCTGTCCGGCGAACGCATCCCCACCCTTGATCAGGTGCCCCAGGTACTCGGCGATCACGCGCAGCTGTTTGTGGAAGTCAAAGAACCAGCACACTCGCCGGGGATCATCCAGCTGCTCATCGGCCGGCTCACCCAGGACCCGGTTTTCTCCTCGCTGGTGGCGCAACACCGACTGCGTTGCATCAGTTTCGACCACGCCACCATCCGGGATGTGGTTGCCGGGGTTCCAGGACTACACGGTCAATATTTGGTCGATCAGCCTCCCAGCCGGCACGTGGTGATCGATGCGGCACGCCATTGTCTATCGATGGGGACGAACCACCGCACCCTGGATGCTGCAACAGTACGGGCAGTGCACGAACACGGCATGGCGCTCAGTGTCTATACGGTCAACACCGTCGCGGACGTCCAACGGGTCACCGAGCTCGGAGTTGATGTGATCACCACCGATGACCCTGGCCTGGTTCCTTCAGGGTCGTGAGCTAATGGCGGTCATTGAGCCATGGGGTAGACGTGCTTGCACGAGTAGGGTGGGCGTTATGGGGCGGATCGGAATCATACGCCCCACATCTACGCAGTGAATCTCCATACATCTGATACCCCGCCAGGGAGGCGTCATGCGCGCAGCGCGTTATTATGATCAAAAAGATATCCGAATTGACGACATCGATGCCCCTGAGGCTCAGTCTGGCCAGGTGCTGATCGATGTGGCGTGGTGTGGCATCTGTGGCAGTGACCTCCATGAATATCTTGACGGACCTCTTTCGATTCCTCCGGCCGGACAGCCACATCCGATATCTGGTGAAGAAGCTCCGGTCACGATAGGACACGAGATGTCCGGAACCGTGGCCGCTCTGGGCGACGGTGTGACTGATCTCGAGATTGGTCAGCAGGTCGTCGTCGAGCCCTACGTCATTGAGGAAAAGTACAAAAATACCGCAAACTATAATTTGTCTCCGAACATGGGCTTTATTGGTTTGGTCGGCCGCGGTGGTGGTCTTGCGGAACAGATTGCCGTGGACCGTCACTGGGTTCACCCAATTTCGGATGACGTTCCTCTGGACCAGGCAGCCATGATCGAGCCCTTGTCGGTCGCTCATCACGCGTACGTGAAATCTCAGGCTCAGTCTGGTGATATTGCATTAATTGGTGGAGCCGGACCGATCGGCGTACTCACGACCGCCGTGCTAAAGGCTGAAGGAATCACCACCATCGTCTCTGAGCCCTCGGATCTGCGTCGCAACCGGGCTGAAGAAAGCGGTGTCGCCGATTACGTCTTAGACCCTCGCAACGATGATGTGGTCGAGGAAGTTCTGAAGATCACCGACGGTCGGGGCGTTGACGTGGGCTTCGAGTGTAGCTCAGTGCCGGTGGTCCTCGATACATTGATTGAGGCTGTCCGCCCGGCCGGCACGATTGTGAACGTTTCGGTCTGGAGCTCTAAGCCGGAGGTCAACATGCCGAAATTGGTTCTGAAAGAGATCAAACTGGCTGGGGTGATCGGTTACTGCAACGACCACAAAGACACCATCGATCTTGTCGAATCGGGCAAGATTGACCTCAAGCCCTTCATCACCGGAAAGATTGGTTTAGACGATCTGATCGACAAAGGGTTCGATGCGTTGATCAACCACAATGAATCCGCGATTAAAATTCTGGTCTCACCCTCGGGCCAGGGCCTCGACGAGGTGTAATTACCTCTGAGAAATGAGAAAAGGGTGCACAGCTGAGATGCCACAGCTCGTGCACCCCGGTGGGCTAGGTCCCGCAGAAGGTCTGGAAACTGTGAGTGAAACTCTCCGGAGCCGGTTGCTCAAAGCGTTCGGTATCTGGTTTCCAGTCGTAGGGGTGGGTCACCAGGTCCCACAGCGTGGTGAAACTGTCGCTGACCCGATCTCGTCGGGCGACAACCTCGCTCACCGAGTCCCCCAGGGCTTCTTCCACCAGATGGTTGCGCGGAATATAGCGCGGGTTGAGGGCCTGTAGTCCGGAGGTTTCCGGTTCGAGCGCTCGCCACTGGGTGAGCCACGTACGGGCCCGTTCGGTCTCACCGAGGACATCGGTGTCGGTCTCGTCTATGGTCCCTGCCAGCCTGCTGAGGCCGAGGAAGAACTGGGTGAGATCCACCCGGGTTTCTTGCCACAGCTCGGGAAGCTCGCGCACCAGCTCACGGACGCGGTGGTCGTCGTCGTAGCGTTCGGACAGCCCGACTTTCGCGGCCAAACCTCGTTCATACGCGTCGACAAACGCCGGGGCAAATTCGCGCACCTGGTGCTCAGCGATCTCCAGGGCCCGGTTCGGGTCAGGATCAATGTTCGGCAACAGCGCCTCGGCCAAGCGGGAGAGATTCCATTCGGCCACCGCTGGTTGATTGCCGAAAGCATACCGGCCGTTGGTATCAATGGAGCTATACACTGCGGTGGGGTCAAAGCGGTCCACGAAAGCACAGGGGCCAAAATCAATCGTCTGACCGCTCAAGGTCATATTGTCGGTGTTCATCACCCCGTGCACGAATCCCAGTCGCATCCACGAGGCCACCAGCTGGGCTTGGGCGTGCACGGTGTGGGCCAAGAGCTCCTGAGCCGCGGGTCGATCAGATTCCAGACGGTCCGGGGCATGTCGGGTGAGCGCTAGTCGTATCAGACGGTCCAGGACCTCTTCGGACTGGTCTGAACGCGGTTTGACGTGGCGGGCCAGCTGCACGCTACCAACGCGAAGATGAGAGTCAGCGACACGCACGAGGATCGCTCCCGGTTGAGTCTCGCTCCCCCGCACAACTCGTTCACCGGTGAGGATGACGGCCAGGGCGCGGGCGGTAGCAATTCCGAGCGCATGCATGGCTTCACTGATCAGATACTCGCGCAACACCGGGCCGAGCGCCGCCTTGCCATCCCCGGCCCGGGCGGCCCCAAACGGGGTCAACCCTGACCCCTTCAGGTGGAGGTCAACACGACGTCCGGTGGCAGAGCAGGTGAGCTCGCCCAACAGCACAGCCCGGCCATCGCCTAAGACCGGAGAAAAAGCGCCGAACTGGTGACCGGCATAGTTCTGTGCCACCGGGACAGCATCCTCGTCCAGGTGCTGGCCCAAGAGGAACTGCAGGCCTGGGTCTGAGCTCAGCAAGTCCGGGTCGAGTCCGAGATCCTCTGCCAATTGAGTATTGAGTAACAGCATCTGGGGAGCCGGGCCCGGCTGGGGGGAGAAAGGAACACTGAGCTCTGGGAGCGTGTGGGCAAATTCCGCCCCCAGTCGTGGGACAGTGGGGGAATGAGACATGATCTAGGACTCCGTGGTGATTTCCTCGCCCAGCTCAATATCAGCGATGCCGAGCACCTCATTGAGGGGCTGGTCGTTGACGGTAATCTTTGATTGTGAGACATGCGCTGCCCGCTCGGCTGTCTGCTTCAATTGCGCCAGAATGCGTTGCGACTCGCAGTCGCTACGGGTGACCACCTCTCCAGACAGCTTTACGGTTACCGTATCACCGTCGATGGTGGTTTCCTCAACCTGTAGCGATTCCCGAGAGAACACCACGGAATTGGTAAATGGCGGATCGCCGTGACGGTAGTGCTGGTCATCCAGCAAAAACTGCACAGCCTGTTTGACCGTATCGGTCTCGTTCTCCACCAGGGTGGGAGCGGACTGGACCGAAACCAACAGGTCTTCGCAACCAAAGGTGTTCCCGGTGGTATTTGGCGGGTAATTACCTGACAGTGCAACCAAGCTGATCGGCAGGGAGGTGTAGCCATCGTCATCGGGCTTTTGAACGTTGACTGTCCCTCCGGGACCGAGGGATTCGGGGTTCGATTTTTCGGCGGAACAGCCGGTCAAAACCAGTGCGCCACAGACCGCCACAGCAGACAGGCGGAGCCACAGAGAACCGCCGCGAAGACGTTTAGTGAGCAACATGGTTTTGGGCACTCCCGAGCGCAGATTGGAATAACGGCAACAAGATCTGCCAAGATCCTACCGCTAAAACCGGGGAAACCGGTCTGTTCTGCGACGGGTTACTCGGTGGCTGTGGGTGAACAGCCGGTGTCAGCTACACAGCGATCGACTAATGTTTAATGCATGCCTTTGAGGAACCGACGCGCTGCTGCTTTGCCCGCTAAACTGTCTCGTTCGTGGCTGTTGATGAGTGCGGCAGAACAGGATCTGTTTGCGCCCGGAATGGCTTCCGAAGCCGATTCCATCATCCTGGATTTAGAAGCTGCTGTTCCCGCAGAGCAGAAAGATCAGGCGCGGGAAAATGTGGTTGAGGCATTGACCTCGGGGATGACTGGCTGGGTGCGCATTAACGGCCCGAATACCGATGAATGGGCCGAAGATCTTCGTCAGCTCCAAGGACTCAGCGGACTACGTGGCGTGATGTTGGCCATGTCTGAACACCCCGAACAGGTCTCACACACCGCCATGCGTCTGGGTGCTGGCGTTCCGGTGTTGGCTCTGATCGAATCTGCGGTGGGAGTCGAAAATGCCGTGGAGATTGCCCGGGCACCGGGCACCTTCCGCTTAGCGTTGGGCACCAATGACTACCGCAAGGATGTCGGTGTGTCCGAAGATGCGCTGGCCATGGCTTATGCGCGCTCGCGGTTGGTCAATGCTTCCCGCGTCGGCAAGCTTCCTGGCGCCATTGACGGCCCGCCCGCGGTGGAGGCAGCCGTCGAGACCGTGGTGGAAAGCTCCCAGCTGACCGCGTCGATGGGGATGACCGGGCGTCTGTGTTTGAATCGAAGCCAGGTCGAAGACATCAATAAGGCGCTGAGCCCATCCGAGGACGAATTGGCTTGGGCTCACGAAATGCTCGACGCCCATGAAGCCGGCGCGCAAGCTGGGGAAGGGTCCTACCTGCCACGTCTGGCACGCGCCCAAAAAATTGCCGATTTGGCCGACTCCTACGGGTTGTGGAACGCCTAGTGCCGTGCGAGGTTCGGTGATCACGTAGAATAAACATTTCGCGAGACGACCAACGCCTGCGGACCGTACCGTTAGAATGCCCATGTCAGCTACGCACCAGTAATTGAGTTCATGCAACCAACACAGGATTACGCCCCACGTCGTGGTTCTCGGCACCACCACGCCGTCGTGACTGCTCCAGAAGGGCCCACAGCTCGCGAGAGCAAAGACCCCTCGACCGGTGTGCAGTCCGGGCTGGGCTCAGCACACGGCAAGGCGATTCTGATCGGCGAACACGCGGTGGTCTACGGTGCACCAGCGATCGCGCTACCTCTGCTGGACTTGCAAGCCACCGCTAGTGTGCGCGATTCTCGGCGCGGGTATCTCACCACCGATCTCTACACCGGTCCGCTCAACGACGCCCCCAAAGACATGGGGCCGATCGTGACCGCGTTACGTGCCTCAGCAGAAAAATTGGATGTGCGGGCCGAGCGACTCGATGTCATCTTGCGCTCAACCATCCCGTTTGAACGTGGTCTGGGCTCTTCGGCGGCTACCGCCGCGGCAGTCGTGAGAGCCGTGGCCAACCACGCTGGGGTCCGGTTGTCTCCGGCAGAAGCCCATGAGCTGGTGCAGACCGCCGAAACCGTTGCCCACGGTACCTCTTCCGGACTGGATGCCCACGCGGTGCAGTCACTGGCCCCATTGCGGTTCCAACAGGGCAAGCCCACCACCGTTCAGGTCGGCGCGGGACTGACCTTTGTTATCGGGGATACCGGCACGGTCGGCTCCACCGCGGCCGCGGTGGGAGGAACCCGGATGCTACGTGATATCCAGCCGGCAGTCGTCGATCGTGTCATGGAGGATCTCGCCGATCTGACCGACGATGTGGCCGTGGCCTTAGGGGACGGTGACGCGGTGCGTGTGGGCCGCAATATGCACGAAGCTCACACGCTTTTGGCCTACCTGGGAGTCTCTGCTCCGGCCCTGGATGCCCTGGTCGCAGCGGCCCTTGAGGCCGGCGCTTACGGGGCCAAACTCACCGGCTCGGGACTCGGTGGGTGCGTGCTTGCTCTGGTCCCCGACCAAGAACTCGCCGGAAAAGTCGCGGCGGCTATGACCGCGGTGGGCGCCACCCGCGTCTGGACCACCTCGTTGACCCCCAACACCACCGACAATCAGACGGCACCCACCGCCCGGATTGCTCCCTCCTCTGCCCCCACCCCCTCATCCGCCCAGGAGGATCGTTGAGTCACGCCATTGCTCAAGCTCACCCCAATATTGCCCTGGTGAAGTACTGGGGCAAGGCCGATGAGCAACTGATGATCCCTCTCGCCGGGTCCCTGTCGATGACCCTGGACGATTTTGCGACCACCACTCGGGTGGAACTGCTCGGCTGTGCCAACAGCTCCGCCGATAACCTCGACACAGACCTCTTTGAACTCAACGGTGCGCCACAAACCGGATCGAACGCGCAGAAAATCAGCGCCTTCCTGGATCTGGTGCGCACCTTGGCCGCCGAAGCCGGTCTGGACACCGCCACTGCCCGGGCCCGGGTCACCTCCTGCAACGAGGGGCCCACCGCGGCCGGAATGGCTTCTTCGGCCTCGGGCTTTGCCGCCCTGGCCACTGCCGCTGCCGCCGCCTATGGGTTATCGCTAGATACCGCCCAACTCTCCCGGCTGGCCCGGCGCGGGTCCGGTTCCGCCTGTCGGTCGGTGATCGACCGGTTTGCGGTCTGGCACGCTGGCACCGACGACGCCACCAGCTATGCCACCGCAATCCAGGCCCCCGACATGCGCATGACCGCGGTAACCATTTCCGGCACCCAGAAAAAAGTCTCCTCCCGTGAAGGAATGCGTCGTACGCTGTCGACCAGCCCCTTTGTCGCTGGCTGGGCCCCCACCACGGACGCGGTGCTGAAACAGATGATGGCCGCCTGTGCCGCCGAGGACTTCACAACCATCGGTGAGCTCACCGAGCTACACGCCCACCGGATGCACGCACTGATTAATTCCGCCAACCCGCCGATCCGCTACCTCGCCCCCGATAGCTGGCGGGTCATCGAAGCCGTAACAGGTCTGCGTGAAGCCGGCACCGAATGCTACGCCACTGCCGATGCCGGCCCCAATGTGGTGATTATTTCCCGCCCGGAAGATGCCGAGACCGTCGTGGCACGCATGCACGAGCTCCTCCCACAGGCCGGGGTGAAAACCTTCGCTCCGGGGCCCGGCGCCCGACTGGTGGAGGCCCCCTAGTGTCCAGCCGCCTTCCGCTGACCGCCCAAGCCCCCGGCAAGCTGTATGTCACCGGCGAATACGGTGTCGTCGAGCCTGGATGCTCGGCCGTGTTGATTGCCGTAAATAAGTACCTGAGCGTCACCCTGCGCGCACCCGGCTCACATCGGGGCCACGATGTGCTCACCGCTGCCCGAATCTCTCAGGCCATCGACACTGCTCGCACCGGCACCGACTATGCGCTGACCACCGCGGTGATCATGGAAAAATTCCGGGCCGAACGCGCACTGACCCGTATCCCGGTTGACCTGGATGTCCACAATGACCTCCGGGACGCCAATGGGGCCAAGTACGGGCTGGGCTCTTCCGGGGCGATCACCGTGGCGACCGTGACCGCCTTTGATGCGCTCTACCAGCTTGGATTGAGTGAGTACGACAAATACCGGCTGGGCCTGCTGGCCTCCATTCAGGTGGCCCCGCGAGCCTCCGGTGGCGACGTGGCCGCCTGTCTGAGCGGAGGGTGGAGTTGCTACACCTCCCCGGACCGCGCCAAGTTGCCCCGGGTCTTGCCCGTAGATGTCGCCGGGGACCCGCAGGGCCCCGTCAGCTCAGTCACCGACGCGTTGGCCTCGGAACACTTCGCCGAAACCCCATTTCGGCGGCTCACGGTGCCCGAGAATCTCACGGTGTTAGTGGGATGGACCGGCCGGCCGGCACTGACCGATCAGCTGGTCGGTGAAGTCCATAGCTCCAAACAGGCCTGTAGCGAGAGTGATGAGAGTTTCCAGTCGCTACTGGCCACGTATCAGCACATTGTCGCTGACGTGGTCACCGGCCTGGAATCCGGGGATTTTGCCACGGTCCGCGACGGGATGGTCGCCACCCGCACCGCGTTGCACCAGTTGCAACAGCTGACCGGGACCAGCATTGAAACTCCGGCCTTGAAAACACTGATCGACCTGGCTCAACAGGTCGGCGGCCAACTGTGCTGCGCCAAATCTTCCGGGGCCGGTGGGGGAGACTGCGGCATCGTGCTGGCCGACCAGTCGGTCGATACCGCGCTGATCACCGGAGCCTGGCAAGAAGCCGGCATCACCCCGCTACCGATCGGAGTTAGTCCCACCGGAGCCCGTATCATAGAAACTCCAGACCTGCCCGCATCGCACCAGGGTCAGCACGAGACACCGTACGAGGCAAAGGATTATCACCAGTGAACTCCACGGCAGCATCGCGCAAAGACGACCATATTCGCTTGGCCGAGGCCCAACAGCACCAGCTGGCCGACCACCCTGTGGTCACCGACTACGACCGGGTCGAAATCCTCCACCACGCCCTGGCCGGCATCAGCCCCGAGACCACGACCACCCACGCTACCCTGGGACCCTGGCAACTGGTCGCCCCGCTGTACATCAACGGCATGACCGGAGGCACCGAACAGGCCCGGGAGATCAACCGGGCCCTGGCTCAAGCAGCAGCGGCTACCGGAATCCCGATGGCCTCCGGGTCGGTGGGTATCGGGCTGGATGAGCCCAGTACCGCTGACTCCTTTCGCGTGATTCGCGAAGAGAACCCGGACGGGCTGATCTGGGCCAATATCGGTGCCGGACGCAGCGTGGAAGATGCTCACCGGGCGGTGGACCTGCTCGATGCCGACGCGCTACAAGTTCACCTCAACGCCATCCAAGAAACCGTGATGGTCGAAGGCTCGCGAGACTTCAGCAACTGGCTGGGACTGTTAGAAGACATCGTGCGCGCCCTGGAACCCGATGGGGTACCGGTGATCATCAAAGAGGTCGGTTTCGGACTCAGTGCCCGCACCCTGGGCCAACTGCGCGATATTGGGGTGACCATTGCCGACGTGGCCGGTGCTGGAGGCACGAACTTCGCCCGCATTGAAAACGACCGTCGCGCGAGCGGAGAGGACCCGATTGCCCAGGCTGGCAACTGGGAGTGGATCACCCAGCTGGGCTCCTCGGCAGCCCGGTGCCTGCTCGATGCCCACGCCGCCGGTATCCTCTCCAGCCCACACACGCTCGCCGAGCACCATCACTGCGAACTCCAGGTGCTGGCCTCCGGCGGAGTGCGCCACCCGCTGGACGTGGTGCGAGCCCTGGCACTAGGCGCCCGTGCGGTGGGGGTAGCCGGAGCGTTTTTGACCATCGCCAGACACCACGGTGCGGAAACTCTCACCGAGGTGATCCGCATCTGGCTCACCCGCATCCGCCAGCTGATGGTGCTGTTGGGTGCGCACACCGTCGAGGAGTTGCAGTACACCGATGTGATCCTGCATGGGCCTGTGCGCGAATTTGCCCTGGCCCGCGGGGTCGACCTGGCTCAGCTGGCCAATCGTTCTGGGAAGGAGACCCGATGACCACCGACAGCCCACTGCGCGATCCGGGTACCAGCACCTACTCTCAGGAATTTCCCACCGGGGTGCCGACCCGCTGGGTAGGCCCGATACGGATCGGTGGTGATGGCTTCACCACCACCGAAATGATCGACATTCCACTAGCGACCTACGAAACCCCGTTGTGGCCCTCCGTGGGGCGTGGGGCGAAGATCTCCCGGCTCCACGAGACCGGCTTGCAGGCGACAGTGCATGACCAGCGGATGACCCGCTCGATTCTGCTCACCGCCGATTCAGCGCGCACCGCTCAACGAGCGGCCGAGGTTATCGACGCCCGCCACCAGCGCCTCAACGAGCTGGTCACCGCCGGATCCCGCTACGCCAAACTCATCGAGATTCATCCCGAGATTGTCGGTAATTTGCTGTTTGTGCGACTGGCCTACACCACCGGGGACGCCTCCGGACACAATATGGTCACCGCCGCCTCTGATGCGGTGCTGTCGGAGATCCTCAGCTGGGACCTGGGGCTGGGATACGGGTCGGTGTCAGGAAATTTCTGCACCGATAAAAAAGCCACCGCGGTCAACGGTGTGCTTGGTCGCGGAATCTCGGTCACCGTGGAGATGGTCATCGACCGCGACGTGGTGGAGAAGAATCTGCGCACCACCGCCGAGCAGCTCACCCAGTTGGTCGTGCAGAAAAACTATGTGGGTTCCACCATCGCCGGAGCGATCCGATCGGCGAATGCTCACTTTGCCAACATGCTCTTGGCCTTCTATCTTGCTACCGGCCAGGACGCGGCCAATATTGTCGAAGGCTCCCAGGGCTTCGCCTATGCAGAAAACCGCGACGGCGACCTGTACTTCTCGGTGAGTCTGCCTCACCTGATCGTCGGCACGGTGGGTAACGGCAAGCACCTGCCCCACGTGCAACAAGCCATGGCACGGATGGGGCTGAACGAACACCGCGAGATCGGCGAGAACTCCCGCCGGCTGGCCGGGTTGATCGCCGCCAGCGTGTGGTGCGGTGAATTGTCCTTGCTGGCAGCTCAAACCAACCCCGGTGAGCTGATGAACACACACCGAGCATTCGAACGCAACCAGCAACAGCGCTAGACTAGACAGACTGCAGACAAACGGCTGAGACGCCCAGCGGGGGCGAAAAAGCGGGCAAGAAGGGGTAGAACTAGCGCATGACCCAGTACAGCATTGGCCTAACCGATCTCGATGTGGCCACCACCGGCTATGTGCTCTCGCTTGATGATCTGGCTGACTATCAGGGCACCGATCCGGCGAAATATCACCTGGGATTGGGACAAGACTGCTTCTCGGTGCCCGGCGCCGATGAAGATATCGTCACCCTGGCCGCCACCGCCGCCTCCCGGCTGGTGGCCCGGCACCCCGAGCACAAAATTACCCAGTTGTACTTCGCCACCGAAACCGGAGTGGACCAGTCCAAATCGGCCGGAGTCTTTGTCCACCAGTTACTCGGCCTGGCACCGAACGTGCGCACCGTGGAGCTGAAACAGGCCTGCTATTCTGCCACCGCGGCACTGCAGCTCGCGGTCGGGCACATTACCCGGTTTCCGCAAGAACAGGTGTTAGTGATCGCTTCCGATATTGCCCGCTACGCGCTGGACACCCCCGGAGAACCCACCCAGGGTGCCGGTGCGGTGGCTATGTTGGTTTCGGCCGAACCACACCTGGTTGCACTGGAACCGGTCACCGGGTTTTACACCGCCGACGTTAACGACTTCTGGCGGCCCACCGACTCCTCGACCCCTTACGTTAACGGCCACCTGTCCTTAGACGCCTATCTGGATGCCACCGCCGGAGCCTACGATGACGCGATGCGTCGGGCACCGGGACTCGACCTGGAGGACATCGACCGGTTCTTGCATCACCAACCCTTCACCAAGATGGCCCGGAAAGCCCACCGTCACCTGGGCCAACACCTCGGCGTGGAGCTCGATGACGCGCTGATCGAGGAATCCATGAGCGTCAACCGCCAGCTGGGCAATAGTTACACCGCCAGCCTGTACTTCGCCCTGGCCGCCCAGCTGACGAATAACGCTGAGCTGGCTCGCAAACGGCTGGGCTTCTTCTCTTACGGGTCCGGCTCGGTCGCTGAATTCTTCACCGGTGTGGTCCAGCCCCGCTATACCGAGCACCTGGACTACCTGGAGCACCTCCAGGCAGATCTGAACGCGCGAAAGACGCTCAGCGTCGAGCAGTACCGCCAGTTGCACCACAGCCACCGGTTGGACTCGGATAATTACACCACCCCGACTGATACCGCCACCGGCTTCCGGTTCGCCGGGGTGACCGACCACGTCCGACAATACGAGACAGGATTGCTACCCTCGTGACCGCAACCGCGGGGTCTACACCGACTGCACCCTACATTGCCGTGGAGGAAATCTACGGTAGCTTTGGCGAGACCATGGCCGAGCGTGGCCAAGAGTACGCCAATGAGCACCGTGTGCTGACCTTCACCCAGCGCTGGCACGACGAACGAATCTTGGTGTGCTCGGCCAAGGTTGAAGGGACCCGCAAATATCACACCCGCCTGGCCTTGCAAGTTTCCGAAGACAGCGAGCAGTACCAGGTCATCGACGCGGTGTGCACCTGCCCGATCGGTAGCTTCTGCAAGCATGGGGCGGCGGTGGCGTTCACCTGCTCGATCAAAGCCGCCGAAGCGGTGTTGGGACGGGAAGCCAATACCGAAGAAGCCGAAATGCTCTTCGAAGAACACATGGACCCGGCCGATCTGGCCCCGTCGCCGGAATCTGATCTCTTTCAGGACGCCGATGCCGACGAACAGACCGAAACCACGGTGCACTCCGGACCCGATTGGCGACACGCGCTGGGTGTCCTGCTGCCTCGAGAACAGCCCGAGGAAGACTACACGGAGGTCGGTCTTGGGGTAGAATTATTCGCCGCTCACACCGGGGGAGCCGGCTCGTGGGCACGACGCTATATGGTGCGCTGGGAGACCGCTCGGCCCCAGGATGTGACCGCCGGCCGGGCGTTATCCATCCGGTTGCGACCATTGCGCAAAGGCACCCGTGGACGGTGGATTAAAGGCGGGCTAAATTGGACCACCTTCGAACACCGGGTGCCGGTCTCGTCCAATAAGTACTGGCCCGAACAAGCCCTGGCCCTGCACCGGCTGGTGCAACTGTATAACTCCAGCGTCTCGGTGCTGGGCTCTCAGGATTTGATCAACCTGTCCTTGGTGTCCTCCCCGCAGATCTGGGACCTGTTGCGCTCGGTGTTAGAAGCACAGATCCCGCTGATCGCCTACGCTGGCTGCTCTGAGGTGGAATTATGCTCCGAGGGCGAGCCCTACGTCGACTTACAGGCCCTGGATGCGGACCTGGGAGAAGAGTCCGGGATGCGCATCGGCATCAAGGCGCTGGTGGACCAGCACAGTGAATCCCTTGACGGGGCGATTGGCTCCATCGGTTTCTACCAGGCCCGAGCCCATCAGGCCGCTGAGCCAAGCATCGGGCTTCGGATCATTCCCAGCTCCCAGCCGCTAGAATCTCAATTGTTAGAACTGCTGGATCAGAACGAGAACATCACCGTTCCAGCCGCCGATGTCCCCGAGTTTTTCGACAATTACTATCCGGGCCTGAACCGGGTGCTGTCGATCGGGTCAGCCGACCACTCGGTGGACCTGCCCGAAATCCCCCCGGCGGTCTTGGATCTGCGAGTTGCGATCAACGCCGAATCCGGCACCACGACGTCACGGCAGCGTGACACGGTGCGTGTCAGTGCCCGGTGGTCCTATCAGGGCACGCAGGACCAGACCGAGCACATGGCCCAGGTGCTCACCGCCGCCCGAGAGTATTGGCCCGATGCCGACCGGGGGAGCTTCGTCTACACCGGGGCCACCGCAGCGATCTTCATCGACCAAATTCTGCCCCAACTCCACGACATGGACTATATCCAGGTCACCGAGATGGGGGATAAGCCAGACTACGAACAGCTCGACGGGGAACCCTCGATTACCATTTCGGCCACCCCCTCAGCCCAACGCGACTGGTTCGACCTGGGATTTCAAATCACCGTTGGCGAGACCACGGTGCCCTTTACCGATGTCTTCTCGGCCCTGGTGCGTGGAGAAAATTCGGTGCTATTGCCAGACAAGACCTACTTCACCTTGGACCACTCGGCCTTCGACGAACTACGCCGGCTGATCGCTGAGGCCACCGAACTGCACGAATGGGACCCCGAGGCCCCCACGGTGTCCCGCTTCGAACCCGAAGTGCTCTCCTATGCGGAAGAAATCGCCACCCGGTGGGAAGTGGACCCGCGAGTCAGCGCCTGGATGAACCAACTAGACTCGCTACGTGGCGTTGCTGACCTACCCCCGGCCGAGGTTCCCGAGACCGTCAACGCCGAATTACGCGACTACCAGGTGCAAGGCTTCCGGTGGCTGGTGCAACTGTGGCATCTGAAACTCGGCGGCATCCTCGCCGATGATATGGGCCTGGGCAAAACCCTGCAGACCCTGGCCCTGGTCGACTATGCCCGCACCACTGCCCGCCAGGACACCACCGGCAACCCCGAGGGGCCATTCTTAGTCATCGCCCCCTCCTCGGTGGTGGGTGTGTGGAAATCCGAGGCGGAACGGTTCGTCCCCCACCTGAACGTCACCGTACTCGACACCAGCTCCGCACGCTTGAGAACCGATGTCTCCCGAGTCGTTGAAGACTCCGACCTGGTGGTGACCTCGTACGCCATTGCGCGTCTGGATGCCGACCGTTTCGCCGAACACACCTGGGGTGGAATCATCCTCGACGAAGCACAGTTCGTCAAAAATCACCGCACCAAGGCCCACAAAGCCATCCGCTCTTTCCAGGCCCCCTTCTGGCTGGCCATCACCGGCACCCCAATGGAGAATGCGCTCTCGGACTTGTGGTCGATCCTCAACCTCACCGTCCCAGGACTGTTCGGGTCCTACGCCACCTTCCGCGACACCTACCAAAAACCCATCGAAGCCGGCCAACGCATTTCTGCCGAACAGCGTGCCTCGGGAGAAGACGCCGAGATCCGTGGCAAAGCTGCCGAACGTATGAACCGGCTACGACAGCGCATCAAACCGATTATGTTGCGTCGTACCAAGGACGTGGTCGCCCAAGAGCTACCCGAAAAACAAGAACAAACCATCACCGTCCGACTCAATCCGGAGCATCGTCGCCTCTACGACCGGGTGCTACAACGGGAACGGCAAAAGGTCCTGCACCTCATTCAGGACTTCGACTCCAACCGGATGAACGTCTTCCGCTCGCTGACGCTGTTGCGCATGCTCGCCCTCGACCCGCAGATCGTCGACGAAGAGTACCGGGACGTGGAGTCCTCGAAACTCACCGACCTGATGCAACGACTGCAGCTACTGGTCGCTGACGGTCACCGCGTGATCGTCTTCAGCCAGTTCACCTCCTTTTTGCATCGGGTGGCTGAGACACTAACCAAACACGACATTGCCCACAGCTACCTCGACGGAGCCACCCGAAACCGGTCAGCGGTGATCGAGCAGTTCCGGGCCGGAGACATCCCGGTCTTTTTGATCTCACTCAAAGCCGGTGGATTCGGACTCACCCTGACCGAAGCCGACTACGTGTTCCTCCTCGACCCGTGGTGGAACCCCGCCGCCGAAGCCCAAGCCGTGGATCGCACCCACCGGATCGGTCAAGACCGACGGGTTATGGTCTACCGGATGGTCGCTGAAGGCACCATTGAAGAAAAAGTCGTCGAGCTCCAGCGGGCCAAAGCCGAACTCTTCTCCTCACTGACCGAAGACGATACCGCGTTCTCCTCCTCGCTCGGTGCCGAGGATATTCTGGCTCTCTTCGATGCCGGTGCCTCCACTGAGTCCGCTGAGCCCACGGATCCATAGCACCACTGAGGTGCCGGCACACACGGTGGGGAACCTGACCACCGTGGCGGTGATGTGGCGACTCACGCTCCGCGTTGGTCCGCAAGTACTGATCGGCTTGGTCCCGGCGATCGTGCAACGTGGACCGCCCGCAACCGACAGCTACCGGCCCGGACCACCTCATCCCCAGGGTTCGGCTTCGATAGAGCGAACGTACAAAGACGCCGTGAAAGACCTCGAAAAGGTCTACACTTGAACCGGTAGAATACTCGGGGCAGACTTCGTCCCGGTATGAGGAGGAATGACCGACATGACTTTCGTCAATATCACTGCGCTGACGGTTCCTGATGGTGCCCATAATGAGGTTGAGCGTCGCTTCGCGAACCGCAAGCGGGCCGTTGATACCTTCGAGGGATTTCAAGGCTTCGAAGTACTCCGCCCGGTGGTGGGTGAAACCCGGTACTTCGTCGTCACCCGGTGGGATTCGCAGAACAGCTACAAAAAGTGGGCCGAATCCCGCGACGAACACGCCCATGACGAGGATGAAGAACGCGGATTCTCCGTCGATATCCTGGGCTTCGATGTGGTCGAGGACGAAGAAAACCTCAACTAGTCGGCTTCCGTCACCCTCTGTTCGACACCACACAGGATGAGACCATGATCTTTTTTCGGCGTCAAAAGAAATCCCGTGGGCCCCAGCGCCATAAGCGCTCGCTAACCATCCCCGAATTCAGTGACACCTGGCCGGCTATTGACGAATTGCTCAGTGAACAGAGCGAACGCGTCCACCGGGTCGAAGCTGATCCCGCCCGGGCACGTCAGGTGCTCAACGAGCTGGGTGTCTCCGAGGTTTCACACATGGGAGCACTGCTGACCCACACCGCCGGCTTGTTGATCGATGGCGGGTGGTTGCGCATCCTCGGGTCGGGAAACGATGAGCTCCCCGATCTGACCGTCTGGACTCCGCGACACAATGGCCGACCACTGTATATGACCATCGCGGTGGACGTCATCGGCGGTATTTATGCCATCGATGGTGGCGGACTGGGCATTAGCACCGGCTATATTTGCTATTTCGACCCGGTGCGGTTGAACTGGGGCCCGTTAGCCCCGGATTACGCCGGATTCTTGAACTGGGTCTTCAGCTCCGGTTACGAGGAACTGTATGAAGATCTGCGCTGGGAAGATCACCTCCAGCAGGTCCGGACTTTGGATATGACCGAAGGTATCCGCTTCGACCCGCCACTGCACCAGAGCGAGGGCGTTGACATCAACACGCTACAACGCGAAACCGTCGAGCTCGAAGACCTCTGGGCCACCGAATTTGTGGCAGCCCGCTCCCAGCTACCGGCACCGCACCGCGAACACTAAGCGCCTAACACTTCGGTGACCGTGCCCACGCGTTGCAGACGTCCCTGGTCGATCAACGCCACCTGATCGGCGACCATCCGGGCTTCTGCATGGTCGTGGGTGACATAGACTCCGGCAATCTCGGCCTCGGTGAGGATCTGCCGAATATCGTCGGCCAATCGTGAGCGTAGCTCGGTATCTAACGCCGAGAGTGGCTCGTCAAGTAGCATCACCGCCGGTTCTACCGCCAAGGAACGAGCCAAGGCCACGCGCTGGGCCTGACCACCCGAGAGTGTGGCGACGTTGCGACGACCAAAACCGGGCAGGTTCACCAGCTGCAGCAGACGCTCCACCCGGGCCCGGCGTTGCGACCGGGGGAGATGTTCCACTTCGAGGCCATAGGAAATATTGCCGGCCACAGAGCGGTGCGGGAATAGTTGGGCGGACTGGAATACCATGCCGATGCCGCGCCGGTGTGCCGGAACATGTTGGCCTGGCCCGGCCAAGATGCGGTCGCCAAAACGCAGGGTGCCGGAGCTGATCCGCTCCAGTCCGGCAATGCCACGTAACAGCGAAGACTTTCCCGACCCCGAGGGTCCTAACAGGACCAGGATGGTGCCGGCGTGAACCTGGAAGCTGGCCTCGGTGATGGCTTGGTACCCGTTGGGATAGTGCACCGAGATCTGCTCGGCGATGAGTTGCTGTGGTGTGGTGGAAGCTGTCACGATGTCCTTTCCTTCACGCCCGCCGGGCGAAGCCGTTCGCAGATCAACAATATGCCAGCACTCAGCACGGCTAACACCACCGAGCCAGCCATGGCCATCCCAAAATTATCGGAACCAGGACGCGACAGCAGCTGGACAATGACCACCGGCAACGTCTGATAGCTCGGGGACGCTAAAAAGCTGGTGGCCCCAAATTCTCCCAGCGAGACCGCAAAACCAAAGCCGGCAGCCAATCCGAGGCTACGGACCACGTAGGGGCCATCAATGGTGGCGATCACCCGGACCGGGGAAGCCCCTAACATCGTGGCAGCCTCACGTTGGGCCGGGTCGACCGCGGCCAACACCGGCACCAGAGTGCGTACCACCAGGGGCAAAGCCACCACCGCCTGAGCCAACGGGACGAGCAATCCTGACTGCGCTAGGTGTGGGAAGGCTGGTTGCAAGGAGATCAAGAATCCGAAACCGATGGTCACCGCCGAAACACCCAACGGGAGCATGAAGGCGCCATCGATGAGCCGTTGCAGGGACCGCACCGCCGGGGAATGGGTGGGACGGGTGAGCAACAACGCGAGCGGAATTGCCAACAGGACGGTGACTATTGTGGCATCCAGTGCGATACGTAGCGAATGGTCCAGTGCCTCCACCACCGTGGCGCCACCGGCAAAACCGGTTCCCGAATGCGTAGCCAACAGTTGGTAATGGCGCGTGCTGAATTCGCCATCAACCGTCAACGACCGGGCCACCAAGGTCAGCAAGGGAGTCAGTATCAGTCCGAGGACCACCGCGAGCGTGATCGTCAACGGGAACCAGTCGGTGCGGGTCAGCCTCACCCGGTGCGCTTGGTGCAACCGAGCCGCCTGCGAGGAACCGGTGCGCTGGGTAATGATCACCGATATCACGACAATCACGCACTGAATCATCGACAACACCGCGGCGGTGCGCAGATCGAGGAACGTCTTGGTCTGGCGAAAAACCTCGGTCTCTAACGTCCCGACTCCCGGGGCGCCCAGCGACCGCACTAGCCCGTAGGCGGTCGAACAAAACAGAAACACCAACCCGGCGCTTCCAGCAATGGCTGGACGTAGCGCTGGCAAGGTCACGGTGAAAAACGCCCGAGCCGGGGAAGCCCCGAGCATTCTGGCCGCTTCAGTGGAACGTGGATCCAAGACCTGCCACAACGACCCCACCTGACGGATCACCACCGAATAGTTGAAGAACATCATGGCGATGATCACTGCCGTCGTGGTCTGATCCAGAAACGCTAGGCTGGTGCCTGGCCCAAAGACCGCACGGAAGGCTACCCCCACCACCACGGTGGGCAACACAAACGGGACGGTGGCCACCGAACGGAGCATCTCTCGACCCGGAAACTGTGTGCGGTAGAGGATATAGGCGCCCGGGATCCCAAGCACCAGGGAGCCCAGAGTTCCGGCGGTGGCCATGAACAAGGTGTGACCAATAATCCGCCAGGTGCGTGCGGTGCCGAAGACTTCCCCAAAACCCGACAGGTCCAGCGAGCCCTGATCATCAACCAGGCCTTGGGCCAGCATCCCCAGCACCGGCCAGGCGAAAAAGACCGCAAGGAAGGCCAACGGTAGCAGGGCGACGAGCACCCACACGATCCAACGAAAACGCGACATCACACCGTTCTTTTCAGGTCAATTGGATTTATGACGGGTCATTAAGCCGGGGGTCCTGTAGAGTAGGCCCGTGATGAAAACTCCCTGCGACTTCCGTGGTTCTCGTTTGTTCGCCGTTCTGTTAGCTACCGGTTTAGCGCTGAGCGGTTGTAGCTCCTCAGATGGGGCAGATCAGGCCAGCGACGCGGGAAATAACACGACGTCTAGCCCCTCGGCAGAGCCCACGACTGCCTCGCCCTCGCCGACCCCGGAACCAGAAGAACTGCCCGGTGGCGGTGATACGCTGTTCCCCGACCGCCGGTTCGTCGCACTTTATGGTACCCCGTCCACAGAGGCACTGGGTGCCCTGGGAGAACAGGACCTGGAGGGGTCGATAACTCGTGTCGAAGAGCTGGCCGATGAGTACTCGGAAAACAGTGAGGATCCGATCCAACCGGCCTTTGAAATCATCACCTCCGTCGCGACCGCTCACCCCGGCGAGGACGGCAACTACTCCAACGCCCTGCCGGTCGAGGACCTGCAAGAGTGGGTCGATCGGGCCAAAGAAGAAGACATTTACGTGATCTTGGACCTGCAACCGGGTCATAACGATTTCCTCTCGCAGGCGAAACTCTATGAGGACCTGCTGAAAGAACCCCACGTGGGTTTGGCGCTGGACTCCGAATGGCGCTTGCAACCCGGTCAGGTGCACGGCCGTCAGATCGGCACCGTCGATGCCGCTGAAATCAACGAGGTCATCGACTGGTTGGCCGAGCTCACCGCAGAAAACGATCTGCCCGAGAAAATGCTGGTCCTGCACCAATTCCGCACCTCGATGATCACCAACCGCGACCAAGTGGATACCTCCCATGACGAGCTGGCCGTGGTGTTGCACGCCGATGGCCACGGAACCCAAGAGGTCAAACAGGAGACCTGGAGCGTGCTCACCGAGGACTTGCCCGAGGATATGTGGCCGGCGTGGAAGAACTTCTACCGTCAAGACCAGCCCATGCTGACGCCGGCACAAACCTACGACCAGGTGAATCCCACCCCCTGGTTGGTCACCTACCAGTAAGGCAAGCAACCAACCAGACAACAAGGCGGGACGCCATAGAGACGACTACTGGGCCTCATAGGTTTCGGTCCAAGAGTTCAGCCAGTCTTCACGCTGGTCCGCGACCTCTTGCAGATCCGGCTCAATGGGGTCCTCGGTCAGTGAGGCATATTCGCTCCACTCGTCTGGCAGCTCGATGCTGTCATCGACCGGATACATAAACATCTGCTCAGGAATATCCGCCTGGAATTCTTCGGAGAGCATGAAGTCGATGAAAGCCTGAGCGCCCTCGGGGTTCTCGGCATCCTCCAGCACGCCAGCATATTCGATTTGCTGGATGCAGGTGCCGTCAATGCTGGTGGTCCGACCTTCTTCAGCGGCCGGTGACGAGGAGTAAGACACCACCAGCGGGTAGGGTCCTTCACCTTCAGAACCGGAGAAGTCGGTGTAATAAGCATCAGACCAGCCACCGGCGACTTTCACCCCGTTATCGAACAGGTCTTCCCAGTACTGTTCGGCATCGTCGCCGAATTCCGTCCGGGTGGCAACCAAGAACGCCAGGCCCGGGGAGGAATCATTCGGGTCACTGGTGACCAACAGGTCCTTGTAGTTCTCATCAGTGAGATCGTCCAAGGTCTCCGGAAGCTCCAGGTCGTTGTCGTCAAACCACTCGGTATCAGCGTTGATGCACACCTGACCGTGGTCGATCGGCACCAGCGCGTCCGAGCCATCAACGGCGAGGTTTTGGGCAGATTCTGGAAGTTGACCGGAATAATCCTGCAGGAAGTTTTCGTCCAACAGCGTCTGAGCCGAATAATTCTCCACCCCGAAGAAGCCGTCCACGGTGGGGGAGTCCTGTTGCAGGATGAGCTGGTTGACGACAGCCCCGGCGTCACCGGGGGCTGTGGTGGTGACGGTGTAACCGGATTCCTCTTCAAACTGCGCGAGCAATTCCTCGGAGACACTGAAGGAATCGTGAGTCATCATGGTAACTGTCTGGTTCTCGTCACCGTTGTCTCCACCATTATTATCTGCCTGATCTGCGGCCGAACATCCTGACAGTACCAGCGCTACCACCGCCGAGAGCCCGAACACCGTGCTGATCTTTCGACGGTGAGACCGGGCGGGCCCAGGTGAGTGATGGGTGAGGTGCGACATCAGTGCATATCCTCCTTCAAGGGATAGGAGGGCGAGCACCCTGGGTGAGGTGAGAATCACCCGCGATTAGCCCACGGTGCAAGGAGAGATACTCGACTCCCTTCGCCGGCATGGCCCGGAATCAGGTTCGAGGGTCTGCGAAATGCGTTCGCACTCTCAGCACCACGGTGGTGCTCCCCTGTCGATGAGAAAAACCCTACCGAAGACCTGTTCACCAACCCAACTCCTGAACGCCGTGAGATGAGCTCGAGTGTAGAATCGGGAGGCTACCCCACTTAAAATGTGACATCCAACATGTCTTGTATAACAATTTGGTAACAGCTTTTGGCTCGGCTTCTCGAGCCCTGGCGCTCTCCGGGTCCCTAATGATTATCAACGGTTTAGGCGTTTTTTCCGGCCTAAAATGGGCCCACACAGGCGTCAGGGGCGGGTTGAAAGCATTTTTCAGTCGTCTATTGTGAAAAAAGATGGATGACACAAAGACCCTTCCAGACCACCCGACCGACAAACCCCGCGCTATCACGGTTCGACCGTTCGCTCCCGGAGACGGAGCAAAAATTTATCGGATCGCTCGTGACACGGGCGTCTTGGACTTGAACTCCTCGTATAGCTATCTGCTGTGGGTTCGAGATTTCTCCCAAACCTCCGTTGTTGCCGAACTCGATGGTGAAGTCGTCGGGTTCATTACCGGCTACATCCGCCCTGATGCCCCAGACACGTTGATGGTCTGGCAAGTTGGCGTCGACGAAGCCGCTCGGGGACTGCGCGTGGCCTCTCAGATGTTGGACGCGCTCAACGAATCGGTGCAGCCGAAAGTGTTGGAGACGACCATTACCTCCACGAATAAAGCCTCCAACGCCCTGTTTGCTTCCTTTGCCAAGCGCAACAACGCTGGTGAAGAGATTACCCCCTTATTCACCCCTGAGATGTACCCCGACGATCAGCCCACCGAATACCTTCACCACATCGCACCGCTGAACAGCTAGAGCAGGATCGCACTGATCCCGCTCGCTGGCGGAGAGATGGGTCGAGACAACTTTTCCACGGAAAGGAATTCCCCATGGATACCGAGATTTTTCAGACAACAGAGTCCGAGGTTCGCAGCTATTCCCGCTCCTGGCCGACCGTGTTCGTCAAAGCATCTGGCTCCCACCAGATCGCCGAAGATGGCACCGACTACCTGGACTTCTTCGCCGGGGCTGGTGCTCTGAACTACGGACACAACCACCCCAAGCTGATCGACGCCATCCGCGAGTACCTGGACAACGGTGGCCCGTTGCACTCGCTGGACATGATGACCCCGGCACGTCGCGACTTCTTGGAAACCTTCAAGAAAGTCATCCTCGAGCCCCGCGGTCTGGACTACAAGGTCATGTTCCCTGGCCCGACCGGTACCAACACTGTTGAGGCCGCACTGAAGTTGGCCCGTAAGGTCACCGGACGCCAGCACATTCTGTCGTTCACCAACGCCTTCCACGGCATGACCCTGGGTTCGCTGTCAGTCACCGGTAACTCGATGAAGCGTAAGGGTGCGGGTATTCCGCTGACCAACAGCTCGAAAATTCCCTACGACGACTACTTCAACGGCGAGACCGAAGACTTCATCTGGCTGGAGCGCGTTCTGGAAGACTCCGGATCCGGTGTCGATAAGCCAGCCGCCATTATCGTCGAAACCGTTCAGGGTGAAGGTGGTCTGCGTGCCGCACGCGCCGAATGGTTGCGTCAGCTGGCCAAGCTGTGCAAGAGCCACGAAATCTTGCTGATTGTTGACGATGTGCAGGCCGGTTGCGGTCGTACCGGTAGCTTTTTCTCCTTCGAAGAAGCCGGTATTACCCCGGACATTGTCTGCGTGTCTAAGTCCATTTCCGGTTCCGGTCAGCCGCTGGCGCTGACCCTGTTCAAGTCTGAACTGGATGTGTGGGGTCCGGGTGAGCACAACGGTACGTTCCGTGGCAACGCCCTGGCGCTGGTGACCGGTGCTGCCACCTTGCGTGAGTTCTGGGCCGATGACACTTTCGAGAAGGGTCACCTGGCTCAGGCTATCGAGCTGGTTCAGGACAAGCTGATCAAGATTACCGCTGCTGCTTCCGGATCTGCAGTGCGTGGCCGTGGTCTGCTGACCGGTATCTACTTCGAAGATCAAGACCTGGCAGGCAAAGTGGCTGCTGAAGCCTTCAAGCGTGGCATGTTGCTGGAAACCTCGGGTCCGGAAGACGAAGTTCTCAAGATCATGCCACCGCTGACCACCGAGCTCGACGAGCTGGAGCGCGGTATGAATCTGATCGCCGAAATCCTCGGCGAGCTGACCGGGGCCGATGTCAGCAGTATTACCGGCGGACAGAACGAAGACAACCTGGCTAACGCCTAAATTGACGGCATAGACCACGACGTCAGTAACAACCGGCTGGCCGCGGCGTCAGGTCGGCGCCAGCCAGTGAAAGGAACTTGATATGTACGTTATTAACCGTGATGACACCAATGACACCGAGCGTGACGTAACCTCGGAGAACTGGCGCTCACGTCGCATGGTGCTCGCCCGCGAAGGTGTTGGTTTCTCCATGCACGATACCGTGATTTACGCCGGCACGACCTCGACCTTCCATTACCAGAATCATATCGAGGCCGTCTACTGCGTGCAGGGTAACGGTACCTTGACCAACGAAGAGACCGGTGAAGTTCACGAACTCAAGGACGGCACCCTGTACCTGCTGGATGGTCACGAGAAGCACACCGTGCGCGCTGAAACCGAGCTGCGCATGGCCTGTGTGTTCAACCCGCCGGTCACCGGCCGTGAGACCCACGATGAGAACGGGGTGTACCCGGCAGTCTTCGAAGAAGGCTCTGACCGCAAGGTTCCTAAGCAGCCTCGCGCCTAAGCAATACAGCTGACGTACCACGGCGACCGGCCCCATTTCGGGGCTGGTCGCCGTTTTTGGTGGGTGATGTTAGAGAACTTTCCTGGTACTAGATGGCCCTGAGCCCGAAGTTGCCTTGCTTTTTAGCCAAGATGGATTGGACGACCAGAACGAGGATCCCGATTCCCAGGCCGCTGAGGGATAGGAGCATATTAGAATTCAGCAACAGGATGGCCGCGCCTGCGATCACGATGCACAAAAACCATGGCATATTCACCATAAAGTGCCGTTCCAATGCCACGCAAAGCATCAAGATACCAATGACAGCTGTGGTGACCACCAGAATTCCTTGACCAAACGAGACATCTCGAAGCAACAGTTCCGGGCTGTAGACAAAGATATACGGAATAATAAACCCTGCTGCGGCCAGCTTGAGCGCCGCGAAACCAGTTTGCATGGGAGAAGCCCCAGAGATACCGGCTGCGGCAAAGGCAGCGAGCGCGACAGGCGGAGTGATGTTGGCGAACAACCCGAAGTAGAACACGAACAGGTGTGCCACGATCGGTTCCACACCGAGTTCGGTCAATGCAGGAGCCGCCATGGTTGCTGTGATGAGGTAAGCGGGAATCGAAGGGAGGCCCATACCCAGCACCAGGCAGGCAAGCATGGTGAAGACCAAAGTCCAGAACAAAATACCGCCTGAGACCGACACAATGGCCGAGGCTAGCACCACACCGAAGCCGGAGATAGTCACCACGCCAACGATGATCCCCACGCTTGCACAAGCTACAGCCACGCTCAAGGTTTGTCGGACGCCGTTTTCCAGGGCGTCGATAATGTCTTTGAAAGACAATCTTGAGGTCTTTCGCAACATAGCGACCACAATGGTGACAATGATCGTGAGAAGAGCGGAATAAAGGATGGTGCGCCCTGAGAAGAAAAGCATGTAGATCAGGAAGAACAATGGGATTAACAGGTGACCACGTTCTTTCAGGACATCGAGAACTGCCGGCAAATTATCTCTTGAGATACCTTTCAACCCTTCTCGAGTCGCTCGCAGATGGATCTGGACGATCAGCGAAAGGTAATAGAGCAGCGCTGGAACGATAGCCGCTACTGCCACTGTGGAGTAGGGGACGCCAAGCGTTTCCGCCATAATGAAGGCCGCAGCGCCCATGACCGGGGGCAAAATTTGCCCGCCCACCGATGCCGTCGATTCCACCGCGCCGGCAAAAGTCTTGGTGTAGCCGACTTTCTTCATCATTGGAATGGTGAATGCCCCTGTTGAGACAACATTTGCAATAGCTGACCCGTTGATGGATCCCATGAAACCAGATCCCAGGGTGGCAACTTTGGCAGGGCCTCCACGACTCTGACCAGCTATAGCAAGAGCCAAATCGTTGAATAAGGCTGACATTCCGGACTTTGCCAGAAACGCACCGAAGAGGATAAAGAGAATGATGTACGTGGCAGACACGCCGGTCGCTGTTCCAAAAATACCTTCGGTAGTGGAGAGGAACTGATAAGCCAGAGTGTCCCATTCATAACCGCGGTGGCGCAACACGCCCGGTAATTCACGGCCGAAAATGCCGAAGAGGATGAAAAGTATCGCCAGAATTGGAAGGGCCCAACCTGTGACCCGTCGAGCGGCTTCCAATACGAGAACGACCAAAATGGTGCCGACAATGACGTCTGTAGTTGTAAACCTCCCAGCTTGAAGGACCACTTGCTCATAGTTTGTTGCGATGTAGACCGATGGAACTAGCGAAGACAACGCTAAGACGCCGTCAACGAGTTGAACGGTCAGTCCTTGAGCTCGTCTGAACGGAGGGTAGATCAAGAAGATCAGGAACAGAACGATGCTGACGTGGATGGAACGGTGAACCAGCGTAGGTGGTGATCCGAAGTAGGCAGTCCACATGTGGTATATCGCAAATGCGCATGCCACCGCGGTGATCAAAATTGCCAGAGGACGCCACCGAATACTGCGCGTCCGAGACTCAGCGTCATACTGGGCCGCAATTTCGGCTGCTTCTTGTTCCTGAGCGCGACGTTCTTCGTCGGTGTGAGGAAGATATTCAGCGTCCGTGATGGTGGCGGTAGCGAGTGAATCTGAAGATTGGTTTGTTGGTTGCTTTTGGGGCCGTTGGGGAGGTGTCATATCAGAACAATCTCGAGTCTTTGGTGATCAGGTAGTTGCTTTGCGTCTATACGTTGCGGATCATGATCGATGAGAACCCGGTACTGGGCGCGGTGAGAGTGAATCCAGCGAATCGCGTCGAAGGGGCGGTCGATGTTATCGATAACCACTTGGTTTCCTTCGTAACGCAGATCTCCTTGGTCTCCGGCGGGCATGCCGGCTCCGTAAGATGAGAAACGAGTTTGGGTAAGCACCAGGCCAGCTGGAGTGACCGTGAAGATGTCGGTCCAAGGTGTGAGCTCAATCGAATGAGCCCAAGACAGGCTGATGGTGGTGCCGTCGATGGCGGGAAGTGTGGCGTACACGTCGTGATGTTGCTGATGGCGACATACGATCTGGCGTTGTTGGGTCGGAACTGAAGCGGTGACGCCACACCCGCCAGCAACCGCGAGGACGGTCCCCACTGTCAAAGTGAGGACCGATCTGCGACTGATATCTGGCGGTGTCATGAAAACACGAGGCTTTAGCCACTCAACGACTTACTCAGTCTTCTTCTCCGGCAACATGGCCGGAGACATCGACACCATTTTCCTCCAGGTAGCGGGCAGCTCCCGGATGCAAAGGAACAGTTAGCCCCTCCGTAGCTTCTTCGAGGCTGATGTCCTCAGCAGCAGCATTGGAATTGTGTATCGCATCGAGGTTGTCGAAGAAAACACGGGTGACGTCGTAGGCGGCGTCTTCGCTCAGTTCTGAGCTAATCATCAAGTGGTTGACGACGCCGACGGTCTCAACATCTTCTTCCTGTTGGTAAGTTCCGCCCGGAATAGTGGTTTCAATGAAGTAGTCATTCTCCAGGAGTTTCTCTCGCGCGTCCCCGTCAATGGTGAGAACGTTGAAGTCTGTATTGGTGGACAGTTCGGTCAAAGCGGGGTTCGGAACACCGGCTGTTACGAATGCCGCATCGATATGTCCGTTAGCCATCTGGTCGGTGGCCTCGGCATAATCAAGATAATCCTCGTTGATATCGTCGTAGCTCATATCATATGCATCAAGAATCGTTTGCGCGTTGAGTTCTACCCCGGAACCAACGTCGCCCACGGCAACGTTCTTCCCAGAGAGATCTTCGATGGTTTCGATACCTGAGGAAGCAGTAGCTACTACTTGCACCGTATTTGGGTACAAAGCTGCCACAGCCATAAGGCCGTCGCGCGGCTCTCCCTCGAAGGGTCCGGTACCTTCTAAAGCCTGGACGTTAGCGTCCCCCATGGTGATCGCTAGTTCAGCGCCACCGTCGGTGAGGAGGTTAATGTTTTCGGCGGAGGCACCGGTGGCCTGGACCGTGCTGTCTGAACCCAGTTCGTCGCTGAGTAGATCACTGAGTGTGGCGCCGACCTGGTAATAGACTCCAGACGAACCTCCTGTTGCAATTGTGAGGAACTCGGTATCGAGATCTCCTGTTTCGGCAGATCCATTTGATGAGTCGTCTCCACAAGCGGTGAGCGCCAGGGTTGCCACTGCGACTGTTGCGCCAAGCTTGGTGAAACGTGAATTTCTTGTACTGCGGTTGTGCGTTTTGGGCGCGTGAGTCATGATCGACATAGCCTTGCTCCTCGTGATGTGTGACCTTGGTGAGTGTCGTGATTGGCAGTTAAGGCACATAGCATTAAATGTGTCGTAAATCACTACATTGAGAGTAGCAGAAGTCACAGTCTCAGACGTTAAATTTCATGAAGGGTAGAGGGGTGGGAAAACAGGCGTAGACTATACCCGCTATGGGGCTATAGCTCAGCTGGTAGAGCGCGTCGTTCGCATCGACGAGGTCAGGGGTTCGACTCCCCTTAGCTCCACTGAAGAAGAGAAGATCGAAACTGCCCCGCCTGATGGCGGGGCAGTTTTGTGTCTGCAGTGACGTGCGCCGGGACGTCGATGCTGATGGAGTGGACAGCCCTGCGCCGACAGGACGAGCCTCGTACATGTGGCGGTCCTCAGTGAGTCTTAGAGCGTGGCGGGGCACTCCGGGCGTGAACCTCGCTCGTGTGGCGTGGTGTTCCATGCGCGAGAGTGCCGGTGAGGTCAGCTCCAGGCACAACCGGTGGGGCCATTGGCCGGAATGCTGTGGCATCGAGCTTCTCCGCATAGGACGAGAGCTACAACTAGTTGTTCGAAGCTGCGTTTGCCTTCCCCACCTGAAGTCACAATTCGAGTACATCACAATGACTCCGACAAACCGGCGGGGATTCTTGCGGCATGCTGATCAGCAGTACAGTCAAAGCATGGACCAGCGCAGCAGCGGCAGCACCCCATGGTGGGTGCAATCCCACCACAATCCGCCGACTCCTGATGAGCGCAGGCTGCTTGAACGTGTCGAAGAGCTGTTCGCTGCAGAGTCTGCTGGCCTGAGCGAGTGGGACGACCCGCACTATGATCCCTCGGCACCGGGCGAACGCCGGGACGCGAAGGAGGAGGAGTACAGCCAGTGCCTGGATCCACAGAAGTACAGGATCGTGCTGGCCAGGGCCGACGCCTGGACCATGGTGCTCACCGAACTCGGCTGGGCAGAGGCACAGGACACCAGCGGTGCATTCGACACCCCGGATTCACCCATCGAATGGGCACTGTTCCCGTGGTCCTCCCCCGCGTCCGGACATATGGCAGTGCTGCGTCCCCACGCTGAGGGAGCTGTGCCGCTGACGTTCTGGACCGTGGACGCTGCCGAAGACACTGCTGCCAGTGTTTCCATAGGCGCCGGAGACCCCGCTGTCTTTCTCGAGCAGATGCCGGATTGCGGCTGCGATGCCTGCGACTCCGGATCAGAGGACATGTTCCGAGTCATCGATGAAACAGTACTCTCAGTGGTTGGCGGTTCACTCATCGTGGAGCTGAACAAGAAGTGGCTGAGCGTCCAAAGCGGGACGGGCTCCAGCGCTGGCGGCCCAGATTCCCTGTTCCGGCAGACGACATCCTTCCACGCATCCCCGTGGAGCGATTCTTGGGATCCACGTCCTGTGTTCGAGCCCCCTGTGCCCGAACCCATCGGTCCGCCGCGTCGGGGTCCCGGCGTGTCCCGCTTGGCGCGGGACTTCCGCTTTATGCCCCGTCGGTACGCCGCCTACGTGGACGATCAGCCCAGCGGAGCACTGCTGCGGAGGAAAAAGCGTGGCTGAGAGTTCACAGCGGCTGGGCATCCCAGAGCCGATTATGAACGTGCTGCGCTGCCCGCTCTGCGCTCAGTCCCTGGATCAAGGTCCTGCTCGACTGCACTGCCCATCCGGGCACAGCTTCGACCGCGCCAAACAAGGCTATGTCACCCTGCGGCGCGGTGGCCCGACGCCGAAGAATGCTGACACCCCCGCCATGGTCGCCGCCCGGGAGACTCTGCTGGGCAGCGGACTTTACGCGCCGATCCGTGACCGGCTGGCCACCCGCATCACCGCCCGACTGACCGAAGATCAGCCCAGCCCGGATCAGCCCAGCCCGGATCAGCACAGTACGGATCGACACAGCCCGGACCAGCACAACACGGCAGAGCACCATAACGACGCCGCGGCGCCCTTAGTTGCCGACCTCGGCGGCGGGACAGGTTACTACTTAGCCGGGATTCTGGAGTACCACCGACCGGCCTATGGGGTCTGTATTGACCTCTCGGCTGCCGCATTGAAGCGTGCCGCCCGGTGCCATGAGCGCGCAGCGGCTATCGGCAATAACCTGCTGGCAGATCCCCTGCCTTTGGCGAATAATTCTGTCACCGTAGCTACCAGCATCTTTGGACCCCGCAATCTCCCGGAGATCCGGCGCGTGCTGCGGAACAAGGGAGTTTTCGCCGTGGTCACCCCACCAGCGACCACCTGGCAGAACTGGTCGGACCCTTAAGTCTGGTCCAGGTCGATCAGCGCAAAGACGAACGCCTGGCTGCGAGTCTGAGCGACTTCACCATGATCGCTTCTGAGCAGATTTCCTACACCGCATCGGTCAGCCGCGATCAGGCCCGGGCACTGGTGGAGATGGGACCCAGCGCCCACCACATCAGCACCGAGGATCTCGTCTCAGGTCTAGACCGTCTGCCCAAGGATCTCGTCGTGACCGTCTCAGTCAACCTCGGCCTCTACTGCCAGACCTGAGCTGCTGGACCGCTGGGGCGGGTGCGCCGAACATCTCGCGTCCTGTGTTGATCAGTCGGATGACCTCAGCTTCTTTCAGCCCTCCGACACCAGGTACATAGATATAGCGGTGATGCCTATTCCATACTGGGCCCATCGGCGGGGAAATACGTGGACGAAGCTCCGGTGCCAGCAGGTGGTTCACGTGATAGACACCAGAGGGCGTCAGCACCATCACGATCAGGATGTAGAACATCACCCGCAAGGCATTCGACCAAGCTGCCGGCTTTCCTCGCAGTCTCACGCTTCGAGCGGCGCGCAAGGTACTGAGTGCCTGGTCGAAGGTCATGGGCATAAAAGCCACGCTATCGCTTTCTGTCCCGGACGCTAAAGCCAGAGGCATGAGGTCATGTAAGGTCCGCACTCGGCGGAACCACCTGCACCACGGTCTGCACTGCGACCAGCGGGATGCTGCTCCCAGCCGGCCACCGCCGCCTCAACAATCGGTGACCCTCTCCGCCCGGCGGCGTCGTCGGTCACGCGCGGCTTTCACCACAGATCAGTCCGCAGGTCGAAAGCGCTCCCGCACCAGAGCAATAAGGGTCTCTTCACTCAAGCCCAGCTGATTCACCGTGTCCCGGAGCGTATCGATCTGGGTGGTCAGCTCCGCTGTGGACTGCGGTACGTCCGCAACGATCGCTCCGCGACCCCGCCGCATATCCAGCAGGCCCTCTTCGCGCAGATCCTGGTATGCCTTCAGCACGGTATGCAGGTTAACCGTCAGGGAGGAGGCAACCTCCCGGGCAGAGGGCAGACGATCCCCCGGGGCGAGCCTCCCCTGGGCGATATCTGCCCGGATGGAAGTGGCAATCTGCTCATACAGCGGCACTGGTGAGGAGGTGTCAACCCGCAGAAACATCGCGGCGCCTAGTGTGTCGAGGCTGGGGATTCGCGCTGGAGCAGGGATGCCAGGACATCGGCAGCCTCATCCGCGTCATCGACGGTGACCACCAGTGCGGGCTTGTCGCGACGCTCCACACGCAGCGAGTTACCATCCTGAAGAATGATGCCTCGCGCGCCCGGAGCCATGCGCAGGCCCCATCCGCCGAACTCTGAAAACCCGCTTGTCTCACCGGAGCTGACCGAGGTGATCTCGCTCAGGCCCACATGGACCGACGGCCAGCCCAACGGCACCGAACGGAGCCTGAGCCCTTGGGCGTCGATCTGCATACTGAAACGAGTTGCCGTGAGGACTGCGAAAAGAACGACAATAACGGCCACGCCCATCAGCAGAATGATCCACAGCGGCGATTCGGGAGCTATCACCGCCGTAGTGACTACAACCATGCCTGCACTGAGGTACAGCACCCATCGGATAGAACTGGCCATCTGGATCCGGCGAACCCACATCACACTTTCAGTCTCTCCGAGCCCCAGCGAAGCGGCTTTCTCGGTCAACGGCTGCCGCGGCGGGCTTGCGGGAATCAGGAAGACCAGAGCGGCCGAAAGCACGACGGCACCCAATAGGGCGATTGCGGTTATCCCACCCACCGCACCGGCCTCCCGAGCATCGTCCAAGCCACGTTGGATCGCTAGACCTCCGGTCAGCGCGGCTGTGACCAGCAGCGATGTCCCGAGACTGACTCCAGCCATCAAGCGGGCCATGAACGTGGAGGCCCTGCCGGCCCGCACACTGGGAAGTACCAACACGCTGATGAGCACCGGAAGCAACAGGCCAAAGCCCAGGATGGAAGCTGCCATCACCCAGAGTTCGGCAAAGGAGTCCGCTCCCCCGGCACTCCAATGGATCGCCACCGGAGCTGGGAGCTCCGGTCGCCAGAGCGCCAGGAGCAGCAGGCCAACCCCTACTGCCACCGTGGGGAGAACCATGCTGATCACCACAAAGGTGACTGTCTGACGCTTCGCGTCGGCCCGTCCCTGCCTGTTCACCGCAGACCTCCTCTAAGAACTAGTTGTTATATCTCAAATATAACAGTTGATCAGCTCTGTTGTCTTTGACTGTTCTCACTCTCTTCGGGTAACTCAGTGATGGAGCAGGAATCCTCATCGTCTACTTGTCCAGGTCGGGTTCATCGCCTAATCTGGCGGGACCGACCAGCACTGGTGGCTAGGGCTCCGTCGGCGTGACAACGCGTCGAGTCTGGTTCAAGCGCCACGGTACACCGCAGAACAGTTGCGGCGTTGATCTTAAGGGATAGAAACCTTCAGGAGTGGTGTCGGCATCGTTCTGGTGCCCACCTACTTGGAGGCTTGTCCCATGTCTGTTTCATCAACAGGCTCTTCCCCTCATTTCATTCGCTTAGTGTATGCGCTGGCACTCAGCATCGGTGTCAGCTTCGGCGCGATCCTATTCGGCACCTCTGTGCTCATCACTTCTCATGCAGCTGGTGCCGAATTCTCCCTGGCACTTTTGTCTTCCGCGTTCTCCGGTTCCGTACTCACTGGAGCGTGTCTAGCAGTACCGGTAGGCCGACACGCAGACAAGAACGGCATCCGTGGCATCACGGCCTTAGGCGGGGCGCTCGTTGCTTGTGGTTTCCTCGGCTTCTCCCTCAGCACAGCCCCTTGGCAGCTGCTTGCTTCCTGGTGGCTGCTGATTGGACCCGGCAGCACAATGGTGCTCTTCGAACCTGGATTCATCGGTCTTCAACAATGGTTTAACCGCGAAACCCGCAATCGTGCAGCTGGAACCCTCACCTTGATCACCGGTCTCGCCGGACCGATATTCATCCCAACTACAACATTCCTCGTCAACGAGGACGGCTGGAGAGCAGTAGCGTCCTTTAATGTGGTGTACGGCTCCCCGGTGAGAGCGTCATTCATTACAGAGTGACGGTCACCGTGTGATCCTTCGAGTGAACCTACCAAAGCACTCTCGAAAGGACGTTTCACGATGACCGTCACCCCTTCTAGTATCGACCTTCGCGGCCTGTTGGAGGAACAGCTTTTGCAGGCAAGTCCTGA
>NZ_RDQR01000044.1 GCF_003703835.1 Auritidibacter ignavus | reverse complement strand
GGCGGATTCAACTGGTCGTCGCAACACCTTGAGGTGAGAAAGGTGTTCAAGGATGGTGACCAAGGACTGGAGCATGAAGATCAGCGAGGTCCCGGAGGGGATGCGGCGGCAGTGGCGCGCGGACCGGGCGTTGCGGCCAGCAATGCGTTCTCCGGGCAGACCGCAGCCATCGAGGGCGGTGCAGCGACAATTCTGGCGCCTGATCGCGGCCGGGGTCACGACAGCGGAGGCAGCGCTGGCGGTGGGGGTGTCGGTGCCGGTCGGATCGCGGTGGTTCCGTCACGCTGGCGGTATGCCACCGCTGACGTTGACGGAGCCAACTGGTCGTTATCTCAGTTTCGAGGAGCGAGAGGAGATCGCGATCTTGCGTGCTCAGGGACGCGGTGTCCGGTCGATCGCGCGTACCCTTGGGCGGGATCCGGGCACGATCAGTCGGGAGTTGCGCCGCAACGCTGCTACCCGCAGCGGGAAGCTGGAGTATCGCGCCACGGTGGCCCAATGGAAAGCCCAGGAGGCCGCGAAACGACCCAAGACCGCGAAGCTGGTGGCCAACCTGCGGCTTCGCGACTATGTCCAGGACAGACTCTCTGGGAAGGTCACTGGCCCGGACGGGACGCCGGTGGAAGGGCCGGTCACGCCGACGTGGAAGGGGTTGAACAAGCCTCGTCGGCAAGATCGACGGTGGGCTACCAGTTGGAGCCCGGAGCAGATCAGTCACCGTTTGAAGCTGGATTTCCCTGATGATGAGTCAATGCGTATCAGTCATGAGGCGATCTACCAGGCGTTGTTCATCGAAGGCCGCGGCGCACTGAAGCGTGAGCTGGTGGCTTGCCTGCGAACGGGCAGGGCGTTGCGACAGCCCCGTGAGCGTTCCCGGAACAAACCCGGCGGTCATGTCGGTGCCGAGGTCGTGATCAGCCAACGCCTCGCAGAAGCCGCTGATCGTGCTGTTCCAGGACACTGGGAAGGTGACCTGGTCATCGGGACCGGCCGCTGTGCGATCGGGACCTTGGTCGAGCGTCGCAGCCGCGCGACGGTCCTGGTCCACTTGCCCCGCCTCGACGGCTGGGGCGAGCACCCTCCGGTCAAGAACGGCCCCGCGCTGGGCGGCTACGGTGCAGTCGCGATGAACGCGGCTCTGGCCGCTGCGATCACGACCCTGCCCCAGCAGTTACGCAAGACGATCACCTGGGACCGCGGCAAGGAACTATCAGGACATGCCGCGTTCACTCTTGAGACTGGCACCAAGGTGTTCTTCGCTGATCCGCACTCCCCGTGGCAACGGCCCACCAACGAGAACACCAACGGCCTGCTACGTCAGTACTTCCCCAAGGGCACCGACCTGTCCCGCTGGAGCGCAGACGACCTCGAAGCGGTGGCCCACACCCTCAACAACAGACCCCGCAAGACCCTCGG
>NZ_RDQR01000011.1 GCF_003703835.1 Auritidibacter ignavus | reverse complement strand
CGATCCGAGCGAAAAGCTCGTCCAAGGCGCCACTGGCCTTCAACTGCGCAACAACATCAGCCCCACCAGGCTGATCAACACGATCATCTGTCATGGTCATCATCATGTCCTCTCATCGATGACTCTGTACACAAACAATCTGACACCCTCTCGCACGATGCCCGAGAATATCGTCCGGGCTGGTCGGCTCTTCTACCCATGCTAAATCGTAATCTTGAAGCTGGTTGATCCACTCAATTGCTTCGGGAACATCCCAAACTTGGTTGGCATCGACCGCTAGTTTCACGTCCGGCCCCACAGCCTCACGAGCGAGAGCAAGTCGTCGCCAGTCATCTTCCACGCTGCCACCGACTTTGAGCTTAATCTGACCGAAACCGTGGTCCTTAACGGCCTCTTGACACAAGCCCACCATCTTCTCGTCTGAGTAGCCCAACCACCCCGGAGCTGTCGAGTATCCCGGGTAACCATTGGCTAAGAGGTCAGCTTTGCGCTCGGCACGAGTGGGCTCAGCACATCGCAGTATGTCGAGAGCTTCATTGCGAGTGATGGCATCTGATAAATAACGAAAGTCCACCAGATCGACGAGTTGCTCTGGTGTCATGTCCGCAAGCAATTCCCAGAGCGGTTTCTTCTCTCGCTTGGCTTTAAGGTCCCAGAGGGCGGTGAGCATCGCTCCAATGGCCATGTGCTCCACGCCTTTTTCCGGACCAAGCCAGCGGAGCTGAGAATCGTTTATAAACATTTGAGATGTCGCACCCATATCTGCCAGTAGCGCGTCCACCTCGGAGCCGACAACATAGTGTTTCAGCGAATCAATCGCTGCGACAACCACGTCGTTTCCGCGACCAATAGTGAACACAAACCCATGGCCGGTCTCCCCGGCGTCAGTTTCGACAGTGAGATAGGCCACCGAGTAATCCGGATCGGGGTTCATCGCGTCAGAACCATCGAGAAAATCGGAGGTTGGAAAACGCACGTCACTTGTGCGCGCTTGGGTAATCAGGCTCATGTCATACTCCCCATTGAGTTCCATCAGATGAAACTAAGTTTCATATTTTGTTTTGTACTATTGAGCCTAGTTTCACCGATCTCCCAGCACAAGGATTTGTCTCCTATGGAGCCTGTGACCGCCACCGACAAAACTCTGATGGTGCTACGTTCTGCTATCACTCATCGACGTTTCACCGATATCGTTGAAGATACTGGTCTAGCGAAAGCCACCGTGCATCGGATCCTGCAGAAACTACTGAGCTACGGTTTCTTAACCTTCGACGAGCAATATTTTCCAGGGCCAGCAATGTTATCGATGGCATCCGAAGCTTTTGACGCGATCGATATTTCCGCAGTAGCCACACCGGTTATCCATCGTCTAGCGCACGAGACCGGGTTTACGGTACATGTGGGAGCTCGTAACGATAATGAGGCCATATATGTGGCTATCGACAACGGTCGAATGCCCTACAGACTCCCTTCCCATGTTGGTGATCGCCTGTCGCTACATTCCACCTCGATCGGCAAGGTGCTACTGGCAACCTCCAGCCCAGAATATGTGGCTGATTACGCCGACCACCCAGGTCTAAACGCCAAGACTCCCCGGACAATTACAAACTTGACGGCGTTAACCAAAGAGCTGGATCGGGTGCGCGAACAGGGGTACGCCCTCGACGATGAAGAGAATGTGCCGGGCATTCGTTGCGTCGGGGCACCCGTGACCAACTACTTGGGACAAGTTTCTCATGCGGTTTCGGTGACCACCTTGGCCATGGAAAACGTCAACATGCATGGACTTGCCGATGAAGTCGTTAGGGCTGCGACAGAGATTTCCTATCGGCTTGGATCTTAGCCAGCATCGGTGGAGGCCAAGATCTGCTCCAGGTCGCCGTCGGTATAGAGCGGAACCTGGAAAACCGGGGAGAATGTCTCGGTGACGCGCTGAGCCCATACTGCTTCACGCTCCCGGCGCTCGGCAAAAACTCCCTCGGATCCGGCCGGCGTTCGGCGATTAATCATCACCGCGACGACAGGGATGCGACTGGATCGCAGTTGATCGGTCAGCTCCAGCGTTTCCTGAACCGGAAGTCGCTCAGCGGCGGTGACCGGGATGAAACCACACCGGGCAGAATCAGTCAGCAATCGATGAAAGTTCTCCAGCAATTCCTTGCGACGGTACAGCGCGGTACGGATTCTGGCATTGCGTTCATCGGTGGGCGTGGTGCCTTCGGGTTGGTCAGGACCGGGCAATGCATTTAGGGCCGCGACGTAGTTCTCGGATTTCCGGCGCCGCGACAGCATGGCTTCAGCCCAGGTCGTCATCGTCTCGGGCAGTTCCAGCAGCCGGAGCGTATGACCGGTCGGGGCGGTATCAAAAATCATCAGATCCCAGTCCGGGCTCAAGCTCAGCTGCGCCATATGCTCCAACAGCGCCGCCTCGTGAGCGCCCGGCGAGGCGGTGGCGGCCCGGAAATACCGGGTGACCTCGCCGTGCAAATGCGCGGGCATCATGCCTCGGACCGTCTCAGCCACGGTATCAAAATGCTCAGCGGCAACCCGCTGCGGATCAGCTTCGAGTACCCAAAGGTTGTCGTGTAACCGTTCGGGCTGATCCGAAAATTGCCGCTCAAACAGGTGCCCGAGGTTATGTGCAGGGTCGGTCGAGACCAACAGAAGACGCGCGTCAGGGCGAGCACGAGCCACGGCCAGGGCGGCGGTGGCAGACAACGTGGTTTTACCGACTCCACCTTTCCCACCAAAGAGCACGACGGATCGGTTGCCGATCACCTGGGTGAGGAACTGGTTTAGCAGCACCGTAGTCCTTCCACCGGTGAGCGTTCCATTCCCATGCGTCGGTGCCAGTCGTGGAAGTTCTCGTACAGCACGGGCATTAGCTCAGCCGTGTAGTAAGTGGCCGGATTGGGAATACCTAATGCTTCGGAGAAAACCATCATCATCAGCAGGTCATCCTCGTCGCGGGCGGAACGTGCAAAAGTCTGCCGGTAGGGTCCGGCGTAGAACTCATGGAGTCCTGCGGCGAGTGCGACAAATTTGTCCCGGACCCACCGCCAGCGTGCCGTAGCCATTAGACCTTGGCCTGCGCGTTGGCATCGAGATCATCATGCTCGGTATCAAGATCCAGCGGTTCGTTGCGGGTGGTGATGTAGGCCCGCACCGCGGTGATGATCACCAACAGCGAGGCGACCAGGATGATGATATCCAGCACCAGGAGCAACCAATTTTCCTCTCGGTAGAACTGGCCCAGCTGAATGATCAGCGCGTAGACCGAGACCACCAGCACAAAGACCAATGGGATCACCACCGGCCAGATGGGACGCTTCAGGCGTGCCAGGATGATGGTCAAGACCGACAGGGTGAGGGCAGCCATCAGCTGGTTGGTGGTACCGAACAGTGGCCAGATGATCATGCCACCTTCGCCATCCGCACCAGCCGAGAAAGCCAGCCCCATGGTCACCAGCATCACGATCAAGGTGGCCACGAGAGGATTGAGCTTCAGGCCCATAGTCTGACCAATTTCAGCAACCACGAAACGTTGCAACCGGACGCCGGTATCCATGGTGGTGGCTGCAAAAAGCACGGCCATGGTGGCCAGGATCGTGGCCGACAGCGACGGTGGGATGCCCAATCCCATGTTCAGAATGTTGCCACCGGCTTCCACAAAGGCTGGGGCACCACCGGCATTGAACTCCGAGTAGACCTCTTTCCAATCCGCCAAGGCTTGGAAACCTGAGGTGGTCGCGATGATGGTACCCAGGGCGAGCAAGCCTTCGCCCACCGCACCGAAGTAGCCCACGAACCGCGCATCGGATTCCTTATCGAGCTGTTTGGACGAGGTCCCCGAGGAGACGATGCCGTGGAAACCAGAGATCGCCCCACAGGCAATCGTGACGAACAACAACGGGAAGATTCCCGGAGTACCCTCGGGGAGGTCTTGGTTCACCGCGGGAGCAACCACGGTGGGGTTCGAGATCAAGATAGCGCCGTAGAGTAGGGCCAGACCGACGAAGAGCTGCAGGCCGTTGATGTAGTCACGTGGCTGCAACAGCATCCACACAGGAAGCACCGAGGCGATCCCGGCGTAGATGAACAGCACCACAATCCAGAACGCACTAGCGGACAGGCCCATGATGGTCTCGGGCAGTTCAACGGGGTACCGGTCGCCAAGGATCATCAAGCCGTAGAGGACGACCACACCGATCACCGATACGAGCGGCAGGTTCCACTTCCACTTATAGATGGCCTGACCGATCAGCAGCGCTACCACGATCGCACCCCAGGTGGGGATCACGGCGGTTGGGGTGGAGACCAGCAGTCCGGAGATCACCACGGCGAAAGCGGCGTTGACCATCAGCAACAGCAGGAAAATGACCACCAGGAAAAGATTTCGCCCGTGGGTGCCGATGTAACGGCCGGACAGGGTTCCGATGGAACGGCCTTTGTGCCGGCTGGAGGCCCACAGGGCGCCCAGGTCGTGCATGCCGGCGAAGAAGATGGTGCCGAGGGTCACCCAAAGGAAAGCCGGGGCCCAACCCCAGATCACCGCCACCGCGGGACCAACGATCGGGGCCGCACCGGCCACCGAGGTGAAGTGGTGGCCCCACAGCACATATTTATTGGTGGGAACGAAGTCCACCCCGTCACGGAACTGGTGAGCCGGCGTGAGGTAGGTGGAGGAAAGCTTGTAGACCTTTTGCGAGAGGAATTTCGAATAGAGAAAGTAGCCCAACAGGATCATGGCGACCCCGACCACGGCAAGGATGAGTGAGTTCATGATGTCCTCAGGTGTGAGATGGAATACTGCCGAAAGCGTACTACATCACAGCAGATTTTTACTTCTGAAGGCTAGTAGATGACGCCTGTGATCAACCGCTGTATGACACTGTTTAAAATTGAGGACATGCGCTGTGACTACTTCGACAAGGGGCTGTGCCGGTCGTGCACCTGGATGAATATCCCGTATACCGTGCAGTTGTCCGAAAAGGTCTCCACAGTGCGCTCCTACCTTGACCCGATCCTGGCCAGTCGGGATAGCAACCTCGACGACTTCTGGACGGCGCCGGTGTGCTCACCGGAGGAAGGGTTCCGCAATAAGGCCAAGATGGTCGTGACCGGATCTGCCCACGAACCGAATCTCGGAATTCTGGATCCGGATCAGCATCCGAAGCATCACGATGGCACCGGGGTAGATCTGTCCGAGTGCCCGCTATACGAGCCAGCGATCATAGCGAGTTTTGAGCCGATCCGCCGACTGATCATAGCCGCCGGGATCGAGCCGTATCAGATGCCCACGCGTCGCGGCGAGCTCAAGCACGTGATCATCACGGTTTCACCGCAACAACAGCTGATGATCCGGTTCGTGTTGCGCTCCACCGATCAACTCGCCCCGCTACGCGAGCATCTGCCAGCACTCCAAGACGAGCTGGCACGGCGCCAGGCCCCGGCCCGGGTGATCACCGCCAATATTTTGCCCCAGCATCAAGCGTTGCTGGAAGGCGACGAGGAGATCCACCTGGCCGGGGATCAGACGCTGACGATGTTGCTCAATGGGGTACCGTTGCGGTTACGCCCGCAAGGGTTTTTCCAAACCAACACCGTCATTGCTGCCGAGCTATATCACCGCGCGGCCACATGGATCGCTGAGTTGCCGGAGATCCGTGTGGTGTGGGATCTCTATGCCGGAGTGGGCGGTTTTGGGTTAACCCTGGCCGACACAGCGCGTCGGGCCGGCACCCCGTTGCGGGTGTGGGGCATGGAGAGCTCACCGCAAGCGATCACCGCTGGCAATCAGACGGTGGCCGATCTGGGGCTGGCGGACACCGTGCAGTTCCGGGCCGGGGATGCCACCAGACTGGCAACGGCGGAGGAACGGCCAGATCTGGTGGTGGTCAATCCGCCCCGACGCGGGATCGGAGCCGAGCTTGCCAGCTGGTTAAACACCCACACCGATCACGTGCTCTACTCCAGTTGTCACCCCAAGACCTTGGCGGCCGATCTGGAGTATCTGCCGGACTTCACGCCGGTACGGGGCACCGTGCTCGATATGTTCCCCCAAACCGCCCACTGCGAAACGCTGGTGTTACTGAGTCGTTGCGGTTAGCTCGGGTTGATGATGCGACCCCAGGAGCCCTTATTGCCCCAAATGTTCTGTCGCATTCCTTCCAGTTGCAGAATCTGGGAGTGGTCGACGAATAGGTTGACCTCGTTGCCGTAATTCTTCAGGTACCACTCGAACACCAGCGGGTCGGCGGCCTCGAACATCACGTTCTCCTGACCGAGACCGTTCATGATGGAAGCGGCCACCCCGGTATTCCATTCGGCGACGTTCTCGGTGATCCCTTCGGATTCGATCATGATGATCTCGGCGCCAGCCTCGAGGGCGGCCTTGCCGCGATCAATCAGGTCACCGACGTCTTTGGCACCTTCAGCAGCGAGTTCGGATTCGGCGGAGTCACCACCGGAACCGATCTGAATGCCCAGTTCGGGCTTGGGTTTCAGCCCAGCGTTCGCCACGCGTTCCACCAGTCGCTGCAACCCCGAGGTGGGGAGCATAATGAAGCCGGTGGAAATCTCGATGACGTCCATGCCGAGGTCCTTGGCCCGTTTCAGGTATTCGTCCACGGCCTCGTCGCCGTAACGCAAGACGGTCTCGATCCAGCCTCCCGAGGAGACGTAGGCGTCACCGTGGTGGGCGATCTCGTTGATGGCCTTGACTTGTTCGTCGGGAATCAGCGCGAAAGAACCACCGGCCCACTTAATGCCGTCAATCCACTGCCCGGCCACGTCGAAGACATCCTGCATATGCCGGGTGCCGTAGGTCGAGTAGTGTGGCGCTCGAATCTCGGTCATACCGATGGTGCGCGGCTTGGCGGGACGGTGAGCGCGCGGGACAAAGTTCATCGAGACATCGAAAGGAATCTCGTTCGACATCTGAACCTCTCTTTCTTCTTAGCGGTTCACCTGAGCCAGAAGCTCAGTCAGGTCTGCAATCGGGCGGTTGTCGAGATCGTAAATGACTTCCACCATGTGGTCGCGCCAGTCTTCGGTGGTGAAGGGGCTAACGAGCGCGTCGAACTTGGCGCGTTCGTCTTGCCAGTTCATCGGATCATCGTGAAAGCCCGGGTAAGACCGTTTTTCGGCGTTGAGCACCGTGCCGTCCTGTAGCGTGACGGTCAGCTCAGCGGGCATATGCTGTGGGAACTGCGCGGAGAACTCGGGATCTTCGGCAATCTCGACCTTGGTCATCAGCGATTGCACATCGTCAGCCACGATGCGCTCGGGGCTGTATTGTGCCGGAGTGAGCTCTCCATCGAGGAGCACGCAAGCCAGCATCCACGGCAGGGAGTGATCGGCTTCTTCCTTGGTGCGGATGGTGCGTTTATCGCCTTCTTCACCCCCACCGATAATGTTCCAGGCGACGTCGAAGGTCTTCAGCTTCACGCTGGCGATCGCTGTGGGGTCGAAATCGTGCTGGGCGCGCATATCTTGAGCGGCTTCCAGGGCCGACTGCGAGTGGATCTCGGCATTGTGTTTTTTGATGATGGTCTCTGTGACCTTCTCGAGATCTTCGGCGGACCAGGAGATCTGGAAATCTCCAGCGATGGAGTCCTTGAAGCCCTTATTGCCCTCAAAGACCTCGGCGGGTCCGGTAATGCCACGTTGGGCCAGCAAGGCCGCCCAGGTCGCTGCCTGTGCCACGTGGGCGTAGGCCAGGCCTTTCCAGTGCGATAAATCCCCGGTGCGGGTCACGCGCAATGCATTATTCGCAGTGCCGGCAATGGCCATCGCATGGGCGGCTTGATCGGCGGTGAGTCCCAAGGCCTTCGCGACGCCAGCGGCTGCGGCATAGCTACCCTGGGTGGTGTGGTCGAAGCCGCGATCGCGCACCGGAGCGACGTCGGAGAGTCGCGTGTGGACCTGAATCGCCACCGCGAAAGCGTCCAGGAAGGTTTTGCCACTGGCCCCGGCCAGTTCGGCGGCTGCCAGCACAGCCCCCATGTTGTCACTGGGGTGGTTGGTTTCCTTCGGCGCTAAGTAGGCATCCATGAAGTCCAAGTAGCGTGAGAGTGCCGAGTTGTAAAAGGCGGCTTTCTCGGCGGTGGTACGTCCGCCACCGATCAGCGTGGCCTGTTCGGAGCCACCCTGCTCGTCCACCAGCTCGCGGATCGCCACGAGGGGCTCGGCGTTCAAGGCACCAATAGCAACGGCAATGGTGTCCATGACACGAATCTTGAGTTGTTTCACAGCGTGTTCGGACATCGTGGCTGAATCGGCCGCGACCACAAATTCAGCCAAATCCTGAATCTCGGTCATGATGTCCCTCCTCTCCAAAACCGTTGACACTTTGGAGTGTAGGGCACGCCCACTAATTACGCAACACCTATGTGCGGTAATTGACATCAGTTTACCTAAGAGTAATGTCGAAACGTCGGTCGACCAGATACGAATGGCGCTGTCGACAGGCGGTCAGTCGGTCACGATCGATCTCCACCACCAGGATGGTGGGGTCCCGCGTTGCGGTGGCGACAACCTCCCCGGTTGGCGCCAGCACGCGGGACAGTCCGCCATACTCGTGCTGGGTATCGGACCCGCAATAGTTGGCGTAGGCCAGATACACCTGATTTTCCAGAGCGCGGGCCGGCAACAGCAGGTGTTGCACCTGGTCGTAGTCGATCATGTTCGCGGTGGGCACCACGATCAGATCCGCCCCGGCCACCGCGAGCGCGCGGGCAGTTTCGGGGAATTCGATGTCATAACAGATCGCCACCCCGATCTGCCAGCCCCGCCAGGAGACCACCTGAGGCGGCCGCCTGGGCGGAGGGTCGAACTGGTCGGCGTCGAGCTGGCCGAAGTAGTGGATCTTGCGCTGATCGAGCAACCGCGTCCCAGCCTGATCGAGAACCCCGACCGTGTTGAACACGGTCGCCCCGTTGCGTTCGGGGTAACCGTAAGCGATGGCCAGGTGGTAGCGGGTCGCCATCTCGGCGACCTCACGGTGATAGGACCCGGCCAGCTCGAGGATGCGCTGCCGGCCAATCACGTAGCCGGTGAGAAACATTTCGGGCAACACCAACAGCTCAGCTGAGCAGTCATGCGCCCGGCGAGCGAGCTGGTCCAGCCGGCGCAGATTGGCAGGCGGGTCCCCGTCGAGCGGTGGCACTTGGGCGATGGCGAGTCTCATGGCGCCAGCTCAAGGGGTCCGAATTGCTCGTACAGGTCACCGGGTCCGGGATTGGCCGGATCGGTGGTACCGCCGAAGTGGTGAAGTACACCCCAGACCGCGTTCAGCCCGGTCTGTACCGCGCCTTCGGCCCACGCGGGCGTAAAGGACACGCTGTCTCCGGCGAGGAAGATCCCGCGCTGACTAGCGGGCAGATCGTCCTGGACGAAGTGACCGTACATGCGGTGGTTGTACCGGTAGTGGCCCGGTAACGCCCCTTTGAACGCGCCCAAGAAGTAGGGGTTGGCTTCCCAGGAGACGGTCACCGGCTCGCCGATAATGTGACTGCGGATATCGACGGTGGGATAGATCTTCTCCAGGGCTCCTAGCGCCAGCTCGGCACGCTTCTCTGGGTCGTAGGGTAGCATTTTCAGCGCATCCGACATCCACGAGTAGGTCAAACAGATCACCCCGGGCTGATCGTCGCCGTGATCGAACAGGTAAGTCCCACGGGTGATGCGGTCGGTGAGCGTCATGCTCATCACATCCTGGCCGGTGGCGGGGTCCTGGTCTTTCCAGAAGGGGCGATCGACGGGCACGAAAGTTTTCGAGGACTGCATATACCGAGTCCGATCCAAGGCCATCCACATCTCTTGGGAGAACAGGTCTTCAGCGCAGTCGATCTCAGTGGTCAGGAGCCAGGATTGGCAGGTCACCACCACCGCGTCGTAATGCTGAGCGCTCCCGGTGGCTTCGGTGACCACAATCTGCTCGCCATCGCGGTAAAGCCCCGACACCGCACCCCGTGGCTGGCGGTTGTCGTGGAGCGCGGCCAGACTGGTGCCCTGAGACCAGTGCACCGGGTCGATCAGACCGCGTTCCCACAGACGCCGAGGCAGTTGTTCGGAGCCGCCGATCACCAGATGCTGATGTGAGTCGCATTCGGTGAGCACCACGCGCAGAATTTCGAGCATGGAGTTGGCGAAGTCCGAGTCCCAGCCCCCGGTCCCGAAGCCAACTTGACCGAAGACTTCTCGGTGCCGGTAGGACAGGCGGGAAAATTCCTCGGATTCGGTCACGAACTCGTAGAAGCTCTTATCGTCCCAGGCGGCCACGATCTGGTTCCACGCCGCTTTCAGCCCGGTGGCGTCTTGGCGCTTGATGGCCTCCTGCAGGCTCTTGAGCCCGAATTCTCGCTCCAGGGCGGCATCCCAGGCTTCGGCTACTTCGGCGAAGAACGGGGGGAGATCCTCCAGACTGCGCGCGTACCAGGTGTCACCACCCAAATCGATCACGGTACTACCGGCGGCCTCGGTGAGCGGGTTGGGGAAGGGCTTGGTCTCCAATCCGACCAGATTCAGATAGTGAAACAGCGTGGTGGAAGAGACCGGGAAGCGCATGCCACCCAGCTCGGCAATGATGGCGGAATGATCGCGCCCGGCGTGTTCTGCCGTGAAGGTGAAGGGCTCGGAACGTAGCCGTCCGCCGAGACGTTCGGCCTCGTAGACCACGGGTTTCAGTCCCAGTCGCATCAGCTCATAGGCGGCCACGAGCCCGGAGATGCCGGCGCCAATGACCGCAACCTCGGTGCCAAGTGCGTGATCGGGAAGGCGACCGATGTGTTGGCCTGCGGTGAGCCAGTGCCGGTAGTCGAAGGGGAAATCGGGGCCGAAGATGGTAACAGCGTGGGTGTGCGCCATTGATACTCCTTGAATAGCAACCAGTGTGACTCACCTTACATGAGCTTTCAGGCGCTACAGTAGAGGCATGGAACATGAGACAGTTTTCGTCCACGGACTAGGCCAATCGGCGACAAGTTGGGAGCCCGTGGTCGAGCACGTCACCGGCGCGGTGGCCTACGATGTGCGTGGCTTTGGACAGGCCCCTTTGGGTGAGGCCGAGGGAACCCTGGAGCAGTTGGGTCAAGACCTGGTGGAGGTCATGGAGCGCACCGAGGCCCGCACCGCGGTGGGCTTTTCACTCGGTGGGATGATTGTGTTGTGGGCGGCCGCCCATCGACCGGAGCTCTTTGATCGAATTGTGGTGATGGCGACCTCTTCGGTGGTGGGAGCCCGAGCCGCTGACTACTACCTGAAGCGGGCCGAACTTGTGGATCATCCCACACAGTTCTTCGAGATGCTCACGCAAGATACTCGGGATATGGTGTGTCACGACACCGTCGACGTGGAGAGCCTCACCGCCCAGCGAGTGGAGGACATCGGGCAGGGCGCAGGTTTTGCCAATGCTGCCCGGGCGCTGGCCGGGGTCAAGGACTCCCCGTTCCATCAGGATCTCGCCCAGATCACTGCCCAGGTGCATGTGATCAGTGCGGAGAACGATCAGCTCTGTTCCCCCAAAGCCACCCAGATCCTGCTGGAGGCGTTGCCGGAGGCTCATCACACCGTGGTCCACGATGCCGGCCACCTGATGTTGATCGACCAGCCCGAGGCCACGTTAGCCGCGATTGACCACGCCCTGTTCAGCTAGCGTGCTGTCGGTATTGGTTGAGCCCGAAGAGGATGTGGGTGCGCATCGCTGATTCCGCCCAGGCCCGGTCCCGGTGTTCCAAGGCGTCAATGATCTCCTCGTGTTGGCACATGCTCCGCTCGATGGCCGCAGGCCCATAGCTCGCCATGACTTGGTGCAGGAGCAAGGGGATCACCAGATTCTGGGCTGCCCCAACGAGGGGGTGGTCGGCGCGCACCGCAAGAATCGCCCGGTGAAACAGACCGTTCAGCCGAGCCCGCTCACCATCCTCGGCCACCCGCATCTGGTCGGAAAGCTCCCGGAGCTGCTCCAGCCGGGGTGGGTCGATGACCTCGGCGACCAGACCGGTGACGAAGGATTCGACCAGGGCCCGAGACTCGTAGATCTCGACCACGTCGTCAACGGTGTAGTGGCGGACTTGGGCCCCACGATTCGGGTGGAAGACCACCACCCCGGTACTGGCCAGTTTGGCGATGGCGTTACGTACCGGGGTGCGGGAAACTCCCAGCCGGGTGGCCAGATCGGTCTCACGCAACCACTCCCCCGGTCGGATTTCTCCGTCCAGGATCAGTTGCAGGATCTTCTCCTCCATCACTGCCACCTGGCTCCGGCAAGATCCTCCCGGGTGCCACCGCGGAGCACGAAAGAGCTGGACGGGAAACCGGTGAAGTCCACCAGGTCCGCGGCGATGGAGCGGATCTCAGTCAGGTTGATGCCGGTGGCAATGCCCATCGTCTCCAACAGGTGGATGAGGTCCTCGGTGGCCATATTGCCCAGAACCGCAGGATCACCGGGGAACCACAGATCTCCGCCAAGGGCAGCCACGCTGGTTTCCAGCCAACCGGCCCCGGCGGCCAAGGCCGCGAGCGCATTGGCGGTGGCAGCGCCATTGCGGTTGTGCACATGGGTTCCGAAGCTGACGTGGGGGTAGTGGGCCCGGGCCTGGGCTAGCCCGGAATAGACTTCGCCGGGGTGTTCTACTCCGGTGGTATTGGCCAGATAGATCTTGTCTACCCCGAGATCGACGGCGGCCTGGATGACACGATCGCGCATCGGCGCGGAGACCTCCCCGTAGCAGGGGGAGAAGTAGGCGCAGGCGACCGCTACGATGATCCGCTTGCCGGCCTGTTGGACCACGCGCACCATCTCGGGTAGGTGGTCGAGTAGCTGCTCGGTGGTGGCGGATTGGTTCTTCAGCGCCATCCCATCTTCGGCAGGAATCACCACCGCGATCTCGTCCAGCGAGGTCTCGACCGCCCGGCGGGCTCCGGTGAGGTTCGGCGCTAAGCCACGCAGCGTGACGGCATCACGCCAGGGTAGCCGGTCCAGTTCGGCCACGATTTCGGCGGCATCTGCCAGTTGGGGAAGCACTTTCGGATGGGCGAACGAGCAGACCTCCAGCTCGGTGCATCCGGCCGCCACCAGTCGATCAGCAATCTCAACTTTGCGAGAGGTGTCCAACGGTTCGGCCACCGCTTGCAACCCATCGCGGAGCCCCACGTCGACCACGGTGGTACTCGAGGGCAGGTTCCAGGCTTGGGCCAGGGAGGGCGCCGGTTCGGTCATCAGCGGATCACTCCTTCGGCGCGGAGTTGGTCCTGGCGTGTTGCATCATATCCGAGGTCCTCCAGCACCGCGCGGGTGTGTTGACCCAGGACGGGTCCCGACCACCGCACCCGGGTATCGGTGCGCGATAACCGGGGGAAGGCATTCTGCATGTGCACGGTGCCGTGCTGTTGCGAGTCCACGGTAATAATGGAGTCTCGTGCCAGGAACTGCGGGTCGGCGATCATGTCTTGGGGGCGGAAAATCTTCCCGACCGGCACCGAATGGGCGTTTAGGAGCTCGGTGAGTTCTGTCGAGGTTTTGGTCATCGAAAACTCCGCGATCAGCTCGTCGAGTTCGGCCTGGTGTTCTCCGCGGGCCTGGTGGTTGACATACCGTGGATCGTCGGCCAGTTCGGGCCGGCCCATGGCGGTAGCCAGTCGGGCGAAGATGGTGTCTTGGTTGGCGGCAATGATCATCCACTCCCCGGAGCCGGTGGGGTAGACATTGCTGGGAGCAATTTTGGGCAAAATGGATCCGGTGCGTTCACGCTGGACTCCGCCTTCGGTCCAGTCGGGGATGAGCGATTCCATCACACCCAGCACCGACTCGTAGATCGAGGCATCCACCACTTGGCCGCGTCCGGAGTTCTTGACCTCCAGTAGCGCCGCCAGCGTTCCGAGGGTAGCGAAGATCGCGGCCAAAGAGTCCCCGATAGAAATGCCCACCCGAGAAGGAGGAGTCGTAGGATCACCGACGATGTAGCGCAATCCGCCCATGGCTTCACCGATCGAGCCGTACCCGGGGTGTTTGGCTGACGGTCCGGTTTGCCCGTAGCCGGAAACTCGTGTCATCACCAGCTCCGGGTTTCGGGCGGAGAGAGTCTCGTAGTCCAGGTGCCATTTCTCCATCGAGCCGGGGCGGAAATTCTCGATCACCACATCGGCCGAGCCAATCAGCTCGCGAGCAATGTTCTGGCCAGCTTTTTCGCGCAGGTTCAGGGTCACGGACTTTTTATTCCGAGCCAGCACGGACCACCACAGCGAGTCGCCGGCCACCCGAGCCTGGCCCCACTGGCGCAAGGGGTCACCACGGACCGGGTCTTCAATCTTGATGACCTCGGCCCCTAAGTCCCCGAGTAGCTGGCCGCAAAACGGGCCGGCAATGAGCTGGCCCATCTCGATCACCCTGACCCCGGTCAGTGGGCCCCGAACAGATTCGTCAGTGTGTGAATGTCGTTCTGCCATTCAGTGTCCTTACCGCGTGCGTCGATAGTTCTATCCTATATTGTGTACGATATCTGGCTCTAATACCCCATAATAGAGATAGAAGCCCACCTGTTGTATCCAATAACGGTCGGCGTCACGGGCCGTCTCCATCATTGTCCGCAACACCTAGATGTAGTTCCTCGGGAGGTTGTGAACGGGATTTGAGGTCAGAGACGACCCCCGGTATCGAGGTGGGTAACGACACGCACCCTGACCCGGAGGTCTTCCATGACACACCGTAACGCCCCGATGACCATTGAGGGTAGGCGCCGGCTCGTCTCTCTTGTTGTCGATCACGGCTGGCCCCAGCGACGCGTTGCTGAACGCTTCCAGGTGTCCCCGGCAACGGTGTCTCGCTGGGTGAGCCGGCACCGGGCAGGGACCGGTTTGGCTGACCGCTCGAGCCGTCCGCACCACAGCCCGAACAGGCTCAGCGCACGTACCGAGCGACGCATCATCGCGCTGCGGTTCAACCGCCGATGGGGGCCGCACCGGATCGGCTACCACCTGCGCGTGCCACGCTCGACCGTCGGGCAGGTCCTGGCCCGCTACCGGATGCCTAACCTGGAATGCATCGATCAGGCCACCGGCCTGCCGGTCCGCCGGCCCGCACCCTGTCGCTACGAAGCCGAGCAGCCCGGCCAGCTGGTCCACGTTGATGTCAAGAAGCTTGGCCGCATCCCTAACGGTGGCGGATGGCGGGCTCATGGCCGCGGATCGGGCCAGGACCGGAAGGTCCAGTCCTCACGGGGCAAAGCCGCGCGTGCCGGGCAGCCTTCGTCGCGGGGGTATCGGTACCTGCATCACGCCGTCGATGACTACTCCCGGCTGGTCTACTCCGAGATCCTCAATGACGAGAAGAAACACACCGCAGCAGGCTTCTGGAAGCGGGCGAACAGGTTCTTCACCAGTATCAGTGTCGCGATCGAAGCAGTCATGACGGACAACGGGGCTTGTTACCGGTCCGCGGACTCCCAGCAAGCCCTCGGAGATGGGGTCAGGCACAAGCGGACGAGGCCTCGCCGTCCGCAGACGAATGGGAAAGTCGAGCGGTTCAACCGGACGCTGATGAACGAATGGGCCTACGCGAGACCGTATGCCAGTGACAGTGCTCGCGAAAACTCGTACGCAGCGTTCTTACATGACTACAATCACCACCGAGCCCACACCGCCATCGGGGGACTCTCACCAGCAGACCGCGTTCACAACCTCACGGGGAAGTACACCTAGGTGCTCACCACAGGGGCAGCGCCACTTCTCGTGGTCGCCCTTGCCCTGCTCAAGGGAGCATCCGAGCTTTTTGGTCCTTTGGCGAGATCGGGGTACTTCTGCGGCTTCGTCACAAAGATAGTTAATCCCCTCTATACAGTCAATGTCTAGGGGGGATAACGGAATCCGCCGAGAATCTCTTCCATCGCGGTAGGTCCAGTACGGCAAGACTTCCGAGGAGGTGTCATGAAGGTCTACCGACCGCTGGAGACCGGTCAGGTTCCGGATTACTCGCATACTGTCCCGGTGGTGATACCGGAAGCGCTAGAGAAGCTGGCTAGTCACCGAGATGGTGTCCTCGCTCTGCCGATCCGCTTGGACTGGACCCCGGCGAACTCGCATGACCTCTCGGATCGGCTTCGGGTACGAACTCTCTACGCCACAATGCTTCGTGAGGCCGCGACGGAGGATGGCTTGCACCGCTACCTCCACGCTCGCCGTGTCGTCCACGAGTGCGCGTGGCACAATGATGAGGTTTCCGGACACTCGCTAGTTGTGATGTCCAGGGACGTTGTTTCGGCGACACAGCCGTGAGGGGCTGAGAGGCGAGGGCGGGTCTGCCGCACCGGTAGGTGATATCTGAGTTGGGTTGCCCGGGAGGGTGCCCTGGAAGGATGTCATTGTGCCGAAGCCTTATCCGAGCGAGTTCCGGGACGACGTCGTGCGCGTTGCGCGGGGCCGTGAGCCTGGTGTGACCATCGAGCAGATCGCGACCGACTTCGGGGTTCACCCGATGACCCTCACGAAGTGGTTGCGGCGTGCCGCGGTCGAGGAGGGCGCGAAGCCGGGCGTGACGCGCTCCGAGGGAGCGGAGCTGCGGGAAGCGCGGAAGCGGATCCGGCTGCTCGAGCAAGAGGTCGAGGTGTTGCGGCGCGCGGCGGCGTATCTGTCGCAGGCGAATCTGCCGGGAAAAGGCTCTACCCGCTCGTGACCGAGCTCGCCGCTGGTGGGGTTCCCGTCGCGGTGACGTGCCGGGTGCTGAAGCTCGCTCGCCAGCCCTACTACCGGTGGCTGGCGGCTCCTATTACCGATGCTGAGCTCGTTGCGGCGTATCGCGCGAACGCGTTGTTCGATGCGCACCGCGACGACCCGGAGTTCGGTTACCGGTTCCTGCTCGACGAGGCCCGCGACGCGGGCGAAGTCATGGCGGAGCGGACGGCGTGGCGGATCTGCCGTGACAACGGATGGTGGTCTGCGTTCGGGAAACGCCGCCGAGGGAAGGGCCGACGCCCCGGCCCGCCCGTTCACGACGATCTCGTGCGTCGGGAGTTCACCGCCGATGCCCCGAACCGGCTCTGGCTCAGCGATATCACGGAACACAAGACCGGTGAGGGCAAGCTCGACCTCTGCGCGATCAAGGACGTGTTCTCGAACCGCATCGTGGGGTACTCGATCAGCGACCGGATGAAGGCTCGTCTCGCCGTCGACGCGGTCAACAGCGCCGTCGCACGGCGCGGGAACGTTGCCGGCTGCGTGGACCACACCGACCGAGGATCCCAATTTCGCGCGCGGAAGATGGTCCGCGCCCTCCACCACCACGGCATGGTCGGATCGATGGGCCGAGTCGGCGCGGCCGGCGATAACGCAGCGATGGAATCGTTCTTCAGCCTGCTGCAGAAGAACGTCCTCAACCGGCGCACCTGGGACACCCGGGACCAACTCCGCATCGCCATCGTCACCTGGATCGAACGCACCTACCACCGACGCCGGCGACAAAAGCGGCTGCACAGTTTGACGCCCATCGAGTACGAAGCAATCATGAACACCGACGTCGCCCTCGCGGCGTGACTACAACCCGTCACCTATCCGTGCGGCAGACCCAGCCATGAAGAAGGGGTAGTCGATGTTGGTGAACTTGGAGTCCATCAGCACATCCTTGGGGACGCCTCCCCAGTGTTGTGTGAGTTCGCTGACTGAATCGCGAACCGTGACGCTGGGAGTGAACCCAAGTGGACACACCAGGGTCTCTACCAGACCCGGGGCGTTTCACCCAGTACGGTTCACTGTTCACTGAGGCCATCAAGACCCCGGTGTACTTCGCTGACGCGAAGAGTCCGTGGCAGCGGGGCAGCAACGAACACCTCAATGGGCTGCGGCGGCAGTACTTCCCGAAAGGCACCGACCTCTCATGGTGGGGTGCCGCGGAGATTGCTGCGATAGCCACCGCGATGAATAATCGGCCTCGCGGGATCCTGGGTTGGAGGACACGTGGCGAAACTTTCGCGAATTAGCTAAGCTCAGCTCAACTGTCAACTGTTGCGACCACCGGTGGAATACGGCTTGCGACCCACGGTCCAAGTGAAGAATGCATCCGGCCACGTTGGCGGCCCCACGGCGGGCCACCGCGTTGTTGGTCCCTTCAAGTCCACCGTTCAGATCACCGTAGACGAGGAGTTCGAGGTCGTTGACACCGGCAACTGCGGACTCTGAGCCAGCCGGGACGTTAACGGCCCAAGTGTTAGTTGGAGCCGGTGTTGACCTCCACTCCGAGTACGTCTTCCGCATCCAAGATGTTGGAGAAGGTCGAGAGGTCCTCAGACTGACCGAAGTGAATGCCTAAGGCAGCGTTGCCGGAATACCACGGCCCTCCGCTGTCGCCCGCTTCAGTCAGTCCGGCCTCAGTCTGCACGGCATTCGACACTCTGACAATCTCCATCGCATCCGGATCGATCGCGTTGAACGAGTGGTTGGCGCTCCGTACCGTCGTGCAGTCAGAGCTCCCGCGCTCCTGTCCGAAGTTGCAGACCAAGGCCCCTTCAGGAGTTCTCGCGCGGGATGTGATCTCTCGAGTGGAGTCGCCCTCAGGGTCTAGGACAATGGCGTTGTCAATGGGGTCAGTTGTGGTGTGCACTCTGACATCTCCTTGTGGGCCGATGTGCCCGTCAACGAACGTGAGTTCTTCACTGCCTCCGGACGGAACGCCGGCGTCAGGTGGGCAGTGGTGAGCTCCGAGCAGCGCGTTCTCCCCGTCCCTGTATGCGGTGAACGCAGAGGTGCAGTGAGTGACCCCAACCCCGCCAAGCACCGCTTCAGGCTCGATTCCCAGGTCTTCTGTGGTTGAAATAGCTACCTCCACGGGCGCATCCCGTTCCACTTCTTCAATCAGAGGCTCGACCTCATCTTCGTCTGAAGGGTCGACCTCCACCTGTATCTCGAGTTCCCCATCTTCAGTAAAATGCCCCGACACAGCGTCGACCTGTGCGGGTGCGTAGAGCTCCGCTAACGCCTCAGACCGCGCTTCCTCCATGTCTTCCTCGCTGACTTCAGCGTCGTAGCGCAGCTCTACCGAGGTAGGAAGCTCTGTAAAAGCCTCCCGCACTTCATCTTCGACGGGCTCTGTAAAAGCCACCCATGCTCCGTACCCCTCATCTTCTTGACGGTCAGGGGTCCAGCCCGCCGAGTAGAACAGGTCGGGATGGGTCTCGTAAGCCAACGTCAAGACTGTGAGGAACTGTTCTTGGCCGGCATAGGAGGCATGAACCTGCTCAGGGTCAGTCTCACTGCGCTCAGCAAGCCTCTCGATGTCATCAGCGAAGTCTTCAGATACTTCTGCTTCCGCTTCGCCTCCGACGATTTCCCGCCCATTGTCTTCCACGCTGTCTGCACTTGCGGCAGACAGCCAGACAACCACCGCGTAGGCAACGCCGAGGACGGTTAGTGGGATTCTCTTCAAATTCATACGACTTCTCCAAGGCGTTCTCATTTACTGATGGCGGCCATCAACCATCGACGAGGCAGCGTTCCGGTCGGACTGTACTCAAGATACTCACACAGGCACTGAGCTTTTGTGTAGTAGGGGTTGACCTCAACCTAAGGAATGTAGTGAGGTGGGACACGCGGGCCAAAAGCGAGTACTTTCTTCGGCCTGTTCCTGTTTCCCCGAACAGAGCGAAGTATGGAGGGTAAGTACTGATGCGAATCATCAAGATGGGAGCTTCCGCCCTGGCGGCTGCGGCGCTGACCGTTGGGTTAGTAGCGCCTGGAGCTAACGCTTCGGAAGTCGAAGAGCAGTCCGTGGACTTGGCAGCTGTTGAATCAGTCAGCGAGGTGAAAACCGCCTACGAGATCACTCTGGACGACGCCGAGGCAGCGTCTGAGGAGTCTCCGCTCTCTGACGAAGAGGCTGAGGAGATTGCTGATGCCGAGATTCCGGCCGCAATCGTCTACGCCGCGCGCCATTGCCTGACTGGCATTGGGCTGAACAGCACTCAGATCACCCGCATGGCTGAGCTGGGCAGCACCACAGACATACTGCAGGCCTTCGGCTTTGCCGCCGTCCGCTGCGTGATGGGGCGATAAGATGTTCGGCTCATACAAGAACCCCAACGAGATTCGCAAGGAACTTCACGAGGTAACACAACAGATCTCCGAGCACCCGCTGGCTGCTGAGCAGCTGAAGCAAGCCCAGGAACTGGTCGAGCGCCGTAAGGCCGAGCAGGTCGATCCGGCGGAGATCAACAGAGAACTGACCGAGCAGGGGTTGCCCTCCCTGGAAGAGCAGGGCAAGGCAACTACTGCTGGGGCGCGGAGCTACTACAAGCTGCACCGTAAGAAGAGGAAGCTCGAGCGGAAGCTTGAAGCCGCGTCCTGACCCCTTTGAGTCAAGAAGGTGGGGTGCGGTGAGCATCGCTCACTCCACCCCACCTTCTTGCTGTACCTGGCGACCCTCATAAGCGAGATGAGGGCCTCAGAGTCCTGTTGAGGTGTCCTCCTCGCCAGAAGAGGGCTCTTCGCCCCTTGCTTGGTAGACCAAGAGAAGTCCCGTCCCCATCGTCACCAACGCCAGAACCCACAGCACCACAGAATGCTCGGCAAGGTTCGCGTTATACGTCAGCGCAACGAACAGCGGTGCAGCCATGACCAGCAACACTCCGAAGTTCAAGCCGCTCATTGCTCTCCTTTGCCTCAGCTCGTAGTCCATCCGTAATATTTCCTCCGGGTGACCGACTCAGCCCTGCCTGATGCCCGTGATGCTAATGACCGCCGGTCGCGTGTCCGCTGCAAAGGGGCTGGGGGCGTTTCAGCGGCTGGGCTGGGTCAGGCCGCGGCCTTTTCCTCGTGCGGGCCAGTGGTGAGCTGGGAGACTCGACCGCGTGAGACTCCCAGGATGGCGGCGATATCAGTCACAGATAGTCCCTGGGAGCGCAGCTCGGCTACGGCGCCTCGGATCTCTGAGGCGGCTCGGGCTTGCGCTTCGGCTGCATCCTGAGAGAGTTTGCGAGCCTGGACGACCTTGCTTCCGAGCTCCCCGAGGTCAGGAGTGACGGTCACTGCCACGGGTGCTTCCCCGGTGAGGGTCTCGATGTAGTCGGCAGCTTGCTGTTCTGCGGCGGCGAGGGTGCGGGCCTGGGTGACACCGAGGTCGGTGACGTGGATTTCCCAACCTCCGGACCAGCGGCGGGCTATGGTGGTGTAGGCGCTCATAGGTTCCATCCTTTCGGCAGGCAAGCCAGCTTCTTCTCGGTGTCGCGTACAACTCCAGGGGAGATTTCGCGGGTCTGGGTGATCACGGCTAGATGTAGTTCCTCGGGAGGTTGTGAACGGGATTTGAGGTCAGAGACGACCCCCGGTATCGAGGTGGGTAACGACACGCACCCTGACCCGGAGGTCTTCCATGACACACCGTAACGCCCCGATGACCATTGAGGGTAGGCGCCGGCTCGTCTCTCTTGTTGTCGATCACGGCTGGCCCCAGCGACGCGTTGCTGAACGCTTCCAGGTGTCCCCGGCAACGGTGTCTCGCTGGGTGAGCCGGCACCGGGCAGGGACCGGTTTGGCTGACCGCTCGAGCCGTCCGCACCACAGCCCGAACAGGCTCAGCGCACGTACCGAGCGACGCATCATCGCGCTGCGGTTCAACCGCCGATGGGGGCCGCACCGGATCGGCTACCACCTGCGCGTGCCACGCTCGACCGTCGGGCAGGTCCTGGCCCGCTACCGGATGCCTAACCTGGAATGCATCGATCAGGCCACCGGCCTGCCGGTCCGCCGGCCCGCACCCTGTCGCTACGAAGCCGAGCAGCCCGGCCAGCTGGTCCACGTTGATGTCAAGAAGCTTGGCCGCATCCCTAACGGTGGCGGATGGCGGGCTCATGGCCGCGGATCGGGCCAGGACCGGAAGGTCCAGTCCTCACGGGGCAAAGCCGCGCGTGCCGGGCAGCCTTCGTCGCGGGGGTATCGGTACCTGCATCACGCCGTCGATGACTACTCCCGGCTGGTCTACTCCGAGATCCTCAATGACGAGAAGAAACACACCGCAGCAGGCTTCTGGAAGCGGGCGAACAGGTTCTTCACCAGTATCAGTGTCGCGATCGAAGCAGTCATGACGGACAACGGGGCTTGTTACCGGTCCGCGGACTCCCAGCAAGCCCTCGGAGATGGGGTCAGGCACAAGCGGACGAGGCCTCGCCGTCCGCAGACGAATGGGAAAGTCGAGCGGTTCAACCGGACGCTGATGAACGAATGGGCCTACGCGAGACCGTATGCCAGTGACAGTGCTCGCGAAAACTCGTACGCAGCGTTCTTACATGACTACAATCACCACCGAGCCCACACCGCCATCGGGGGACTCTCACCAGCAGACCGCGTTCACAACCTCACGGGGAAGTACACCTAGACGTGACTTCGGTCTCCTCGGTAGTGTGAACTCATGGGACTACACGGACAGTTTGATCAGATCACCGCAGAAGACCTGAAAGCCATGGCTACCGCCGAGGGGTTGAAGGTCTCGATATTCCTTCCCACCAATCCGATCCACCACAGCTCCTCGGAGACGGCGACCCGGATTAAATCCGCGCTGAATGAGGCGAAAAAGCAGGCTTCCGACCCCGACGCCATTAACCAGATCGTGGCGCCGCTGGAGGAGCTAGTCTCCGACCCGGGTTTTGTGCGTGACCAGTCTGAGACCCTGGCACTCTTTGCTGCCGATGGTTTTTGGCGGGCCTACCGGCTCGGTGTTCCGGTCACCGAATACGTTCACGTCAATCAGCACTTCGTGTTGCGACCGATTGCCGAGGCCCTCACCGAGTCCTCAGCGTTTTACATTCTGGCTCTGGCTCAAAATAAAGTGCGGCTTTTTGATGCCACCAAAGATACCGTCACCGAGCTGGAGCTCAACCACGTTCCGGAATCCCGTGAAGAATGGGAGTCGGATGATCGTAGTTCCGGTTATACCCCGGGCGTGCGCGGCAATGGGAACAGCAATTTCGAAGTCGAACAGCAAAAGTTCTTACACGATGTGGGGGCCTCGCTGGGTGATGAACTCGGCCGGGCGCGCTCGCAGCCACTGGTGGTAGCCTCCGTGTCCGAACTCGTCCCAGAGGTCCGAGGCTATTCGTCGTATCCGGTAGTGACCGAGGAATTCTTGGCCGGTAACCCGGAGACTAAATCCGGTGCTGAGTTGCGCGATGAGGTCTGGGAGCAGATCATCCGCCCGCGATTCGCTGCCGCCGATGATGCCGAGTATGAGCGCTTCGCCAATGTGGCTGGCACCGGCTTGGGCGAGACCCAACCCGATGTGATCCGCGATGGAGCGGTCGAAGGCCGGGTGGACCGACTCTTTATCAACCCCGCACTGTCCGCCTCAGATGGCACCGGTCAGGTGAACACCGCCATTCTGCATACGCTGTTGAACTCTGGTCGGGTCATCATCATTTCCGATGGTCGCGTCGAGAATGTTGCTGCCTTGATGCGGTATTAACCATGTCTAGCCTCACGCTGGCGGCTCGAGCCCTCGACCGGATCCCTGATACTGTACTGGACCGAGTTGTCCCTGCTCTGACGAATCGCTCGGGGGACCGGATGGACTCCGATGTTCGTCTTTCTCTGGCAGTTCTCAACCTCGCCACGAAAGACTTCTCCGATCTCCCGGTAGATCAGGCCCGCAGCGAGATCGAGAAGGAAGCGGCCGCCGGCAACCCAGGAAGTCCGGCCGTTTTAGCTGTCACCACCCAGTATGTGGGCGGAGTACTCGCGCGGGTCTACTATCCGATTGGAGCTCAGATCCCTCGTCCCGCTGTGCTCTACGCTCATGGGGGTGGCTGGACCCTGGGATCGACGCGCAGTCACGATTCGACCGCCCGGTTCTTGTGCCATCGTGCCGAGGTCATCGTGATTAGCCTGGAGTACCCGCTCGCCCCGGAACACCCTCATCCGACGGCGCTGTTGGCCGTGAACGACGCCCTGGATGCCGTCCTGGAAGGCCAGGTTCCCGGGGTGGATCCGCATAAGGTGATCATTGCCGGCGATTCGGCCGGTGGGCACCTAAGTGCGGCGGTATCTTTGCTCAGAGCGGATTCAGGTAGCTCACAGCCAGTGGCACAGATGCTCTTTGTGCCGGTAACTAACCTGAGCCGGCTGGATACGGTCTCATACGACGAATTCGCACGCGGGTACTTCCTCACGCGCAAGCACATGCGATGGTATCGCAACCACTATCTGGGTTCTGAACTGGAGTTGGCCACCGACTGGCGCGTTTCTCCATTGTTGGCGCCACCTGAGTTGCTGGCACGCACCGCACCGGCCTACGTGTCAGTGGCCGGATTTGATCCACTGCGCGACGAAGGTCTCGCCTATGCTCAGGCTCTACGTGAGGCCGGAGTGGAGACCACACTGCGGGTGAATTCCGGACTCTTGCACCCCTTCGTCAATTCCTTGGGCGTCTGGCGTGGCGCACGTGAGGCAATGCACCACGCCGTCAGGTTCATGCGCGACCTTTAACGCCTCGGCACCGTCCCGATTCAGAACGGTGCCGATTGCGTGTGAGAATTAGCCGCGCTGTTCCTGCTTCTTGGCCCGACGGTAGCGGTGCAACAACGGTTCGGTGTAGCCGTTGGGCTGGGCGGCCCCCTCAACGATCAGCGCACGAGCGGCCTGGAAGGCGATTCCGCCCTGACCGTTGGGCATCAACACCTCGTAGTTCGGGTCGCCAGCGTTTTGTTCATCGACCACAGCAGACAGGCGAGCCAGAGATTCATCCACCTTCTCCTGAGTGATGACGCCGTGTTCGAGCCAGTTGGCCAGTAGCTGAGAGGAAATCCGCAGGGTGGCGCGGTCTTCCATCAGAGCCACGTCGTGAATATCGGGTACCTTCGAGCAACCCACGCCCTGGTCGATCCAGCGCACCACATAGCCCAAGATGGATTGGACGTTTTCGTCCACCTCGGCCAGGCGCTGCTCATCGCTGAGCTTCTCGGGCTCACCCAGTGGGGGCTGGAGCAACGGCTCGAGGGACTGGGCCTGACGCTGAGCGATCTCGGACTGGACCTGGAAGGCATCTTCCAGATGGTAGTGCAGGGCATGTAATGTGGCCGCGGTCGGTGAGGGCACCCAGGCGGCGGTGGCCCCGGAGCGGACGTGACCGATCTTCTCCTCGAGCATATCGGCCATCAAATCCGGCTTGGCCCACATGCCCTTACCAATTTGGGCAGTACCGCGGAAGCCGGCCGCCAAGCCAATGTCGACGTTGGAGTTTTCGTAGGCCTTCAGGAAGGGCTGAGCCTTCATATCTGCCTTGCGCACCACGGCACCGGCGTGCATCGAGGTGTGGATTTCATCTCCGGTGCGGTCCAGGAATCCGGTGTTGATGAAGAATACCCGATCGCTGGCTTCGTTGATCGCGGCAGCCAGGTTGACCGAAGTGCGACGCTCCTCGTCCATAATGCCGATCTTCAGGCTGGTTGCGGGCAATCCGAGCAGCTGCTCGACCCGGCCCAGGGTCTCCACGGCGAAAGCAACTTCGGTCGGACCGTGCATCTTCGGTTTGACGATATATAACGATCCGGTCGAAGAGTTCCCTTTCCCGGAGCGCAGGTTCGGCACGGCCACCAGCGAGGTGATAATCGCGTCCAAAATACCCTCGGGCACCTCATTGCCCTCGGCATCCAGCACCGCATCGGTGGTCATCAGATGGCCCACGTTGCGCACCAACAAGAGCGATCGGCCCTTCAGCGAGATGGTATCGGTGCCATTGGCGGCGGTGTAGTGGCGGTCATCTGCCAGCACGCGAGTGAAGGTCCTGCCGTTTTTGGTCACCTCTTCACTCAGCGTGCCGTTGACCAGCCCGGACCAGTTGGAGTAGCACAGGGTTTTATCTTCGGCGTCTACCGCAGCCACCGAGTCTTCCAGGTCGATGATCGAGGTCACGGCCGATTCCAGCATGATGTCCTGGATCCCGGCACCATCGGTGGAGCCAATGGTGCCCGAGGTGTCAAAGTCGATCTCCAGGTGCAGGCCGTTATGGCGCAACAACACCGTCTCGGGCTGTTCGGGGGATCCGGTGTAGCCGATGAAGCCCTCTGGATCAGCCAGCTCAGTCTCGGTCCCGTTCGACAACGTGACCTTCAGGGCGCCCTCAACCACCCGGTAGCCGGTGGAGTCAGCGTGAGAGCCAGCGGTCAACGGGGCTGCGAGATCCAGCAGTTCGCGACCCTTAGCGATCACCGCAGCACCGCGAACCGGGTTGTAGTCTCCCACCGGTTCTTTCCCATCGGACTGATCGATCGCATCGGTGCCGTAGTAGGCATCGTAGAGCGAACCCCACCGGGCATTGGCGGCGTTGATGGCAAAGCGGGCGTTGCTCACCGGGACCACCAACTGCGGGCCGGCCTGGTGGGTGATCTCCACATCCAGGTTGGTCGTGGTGGCCTTGACCTCCTCGGGGGCCGGCAACAGGTAGCCGATCTCTTCCAAAAATGCGCGATACCTCGCAGCGTCGCCGACGCCGTTGTGCTCGCGGTAGTAGGTGTCCAGCTGCTGCTGTAGCTCATCACGGGTGGCTAACAGCGCCTGGTTCTTCGGGGTCAAATCGGCGAAGATCTCAGCCACCCCGGACCAGAAGCTCTCGGCATCCTGCTCAGCAGCCGGTAGCGCGTGGGTTTCCACGAACTCCAGCAACTCATCGGCCACCTGCAGTCCAGCACGTTCGGCGTAGTTCGGTTGAGTCACGGTCAGTTCTCCTTATCTGTCGCGTCAAAGATGGCGCCGGGGTTCATAATGCCCAGCGGGTCCAGGGCGTCCTTAATGCGTTGGTTGAGTTCCATGATGTCCTCGCCAAGATAGTCCTGCAACCAGGGTCGCTTCAGCCGACCCACTCCGTGTTCGCCGGTGATGGTCCCGCCCAAACCGATAGCCAGGTCCATAATCTCTCCGTAGGCCTGGTGCGCTCGGGCCTGTTGCTCCGGATCGGTGGGATCCAAAACCACCAACGGGTGAGTATTGCCGTCCCCGGCGTGAGCCATGGTCGGGATGCTCACCTGGTGCCGGGTCGCGATCTGGTTGATCCCCACCACCAACTCGCTAAGTTTCGGCAGAGGCACGCCGACGTCTTCTAGCAACACCGCACCCATCCGTTCAATAGAGGGGATCGCGACTCGGCGGGCGGTGACAAAAGCCTCGCCTTCCTCAGGATCATCGGTGCAGAAGGCCTCGGTGGCACCCTGCTCGGTACAGATCGCTTCCATCCGCTGGATTTCTTCCACCGCCGAGGCAGTCGATTCATCGGATTGGGCAATCAGCAACGCTGCAGCCTGATCGTCCAGTCCCATGCCGGTGGCGGCGTTGACGGCCTGGATGGTGGCGTGATCCATGAATTCCAGCATTGAGGGGCGCATTGTCCGGGTGATCTGTTGCACCGCCTGGGTCGCCGACTCCAGCGACGGGAAGGTGGCCACCATCGTGGTGGGTTGTTTTTGGCGCGGGATCAGGCGCAGGTGGACTTCGGTGATCACGCCGAGGGTGCCTTCCGACCCCACGAACAGCTTGGTCAACGACAGCCCGGCCACATCTTTGATGCAGGGGCCACCGAGCGTGATGATCTTGCCATCGGCGAGCACCACGGTCATCCCCAACACGTAATCGGTGGTGACCCCGTATTTCACACAGCACAAGCCTCCGGCATTGGTAGCCACATTGCCACCAATGGAGCAGATTTCGAAGGAGGAGGGATCTGGTGGGTACCACAAGCCGTGTTCTGCCGCGGCGACCTTGACCTCGGCATTCAGCGCCCCGGGGCCGGCGGTGACCGAACGTGTCTGCGGGTGAACCTCGATGGAATTCATCCGTTCCAGCGAGAGCACAATACCGTTGTCCACGGCGGTAGAACCACCCGACAGGCTGGTTCCGGCACCCCGGGGTACCAGGGCAATGCGGTACTTGGCGGCGATGGTCACGATCTGTTGGACCTGCTCGGTGCTGGTCGGACGCACCACAACCAGAGGGGTACCGGCCTCAGGGTCATTCGCCCGGTCCCAGCGGTACGACTCGATGGTGGCGGGATTGGTCACCAGCACGTCAGCAGGGAGTTGCTGCTGGAGCTCTTCAAGCGCAAGACGTTCCATCGGTCCCCCTGAGATGGAGTTCACGGGCAGGTGTGACGAAATGTACTCTAGCCCACCTCGCGTATTTGTGAAAGTTCTTTTCCGTATCGTGGATATTAGCCACGCGTTGCGGCGACACGTGCGATGCGCCAGGCGACTCGTTGGAGTAAGGGCACGGCTCGTTCTTTGAACGCAGCATCCACCCGGGTCACCGGACCCGAGACAGAAATGGCCGCCGGGGTCGGCAAGTCCGGGACGGGGACGGCAAAACAGCGCACGCCGAGTTCTTGTTCTTCGTCGTCGGTGGCGTATCCGCGAGCGCGGACGGCGCGAATTTCGTCGAGCAGTTCGGCGACTGTGGCAGGACCCCGTCCGGTGGGCTGGTGGATCCCCGCACGGACGACCAATTGTTCGATCTGCTCGTCTGGTAGCTGAGAGAGCATGGCTTTTCCAACACCGGAGCAATTGGTGTGGACGCGCCGACCGATTTCGGTGAACATGCGCATGCTTTGAGCGGAGGGAACCTGGGCGACATAGGTCGCCATATCGCCGTCCAGCACGGCCATATTGGTGGATTCCTGAACGGCATTGGTGACTTCGGCGAGGTAGGGTCGCGCCCAGGACCCCAACTGTTGTGAAGCGAGGTCACCGAGCCGGATCAGGCGCGGTCCCAGCCCATAGTGCTTATTCGGCAAGTGCCGAACGTAGCCACTGTGGGCCAGGGTCTTCAACAGCCGATGAATCGTCGGCAGCGGGAGTGCGGTCTGCTCGGCTAGCTCGGACAGCGAGATCTCACCGCCGGCACCGGCAATGTGCTCCAGAAGGAGGAAAGCCCGCTCCACCGATTGGACGCCGTTAACCATTCGCGCTCCCTTCCAGTCAGTCCGCGGAACTATAAGTCCATATTGCGGAAACTCTACCGGAAGGGAGCGCGATGTGAGCGAGAACGCAGTCTTACTTGTCCTGAGCGTTGACCTCGACGAGGATCTTCACTTCCTCATCAGCGTGGTCACGCAACTGGTTGAAACCCTTTTCCACGATATCTTCGGGCTTGATCACTGAGGAGATGAACTGCTCGAGGTTCACCTTGCCGGACTTCACGAGCTCAATAGCTTCTTCGTGGTCACCGGCGTATCCGAAAGAAGCACCCACCGAGTGCTCCGAGAGGGTCAGCTTGTTGGTGATATCCAGGTCAACGGCCTTGGTGTGCACAGCGACGACCTCGAGATGGCCGCCTGCGCCCAGGGAGTCCAGCATTTGTTCGAAGACCACCTGAGCACCGGCGCAGTCGAAGGCCACGGCGGCACCGGCGTTGTCGGTCTTGTCCTTGACGTAGTCGACAAGGTCCTCTTCGGTCGGATCGATCACGGCGTCGACGTAGCCGGCCTTCTTGGCGAATTCCTTCCGCTTGGCCGACACCTCGGAGGCGATCACATGTACGCCACGCGCCTTCAGCACGGCGGCGACCAGCTGGCCCACCGGGCCCATACCGCCAACCACCGCGGTCTGACCGGACTCCACGCCGGACTTCTTCACAGCGTGCAACGCTACAGACAGCGGCTCGATCAGCGCAGCCTGGTCCAGGGGCAGGTCACCGACCGGGTGAACCCACTGCTTGTCCACGACGAGCTGTTCAGCCAAGCCACCGCCGTTACCGGAGATACCGTGGCAACCGGCCTTAGTGCACAGGTTGTACTGCCCAGACTGGCAGGGGAAGCATTCGCCACAGACGATGACCGGTTCAACAGCAACGTGATCGCCGGGGCTGATGCCTTCCACATCGTCAGCAACCTCGGTAACGACGCCGGAAAATTCGTGGCCGAAGACGATCGGCAGGGTGTCTCCGGTCAGGGGGTGCTTTTCGTCTGCGGTCGGTGCCGGCGGTACCGGACCGTTGAAGTACAAGCTCAAGTCCGAGCCGCAGATACCGTTGTATGCCGGGGCAATTTTCACGGTACCGGGAACCAGCTCTGGCTCATCGATTTCTTCGTTGCGTAGATCTTCTTTGCCGTAGTACAGTACTGCCTTCATCACTTTGCTCCCTTTGTCGTATTTGTGAGTTGTGACGTGGACTCGCTTTCAGCGTACTGACGCCCGTCCGGTAAGTCATACGGGGGTAACCGCCGGTAACGTGATCTACCTCACTACTGTGTTAAGCTAGGGAAACCCGGTCAGCGCGGGACTTTCCAGAGCCTCTTATAAACATATGCGTAAATGTGCATGTCAGAGCCGAATGGGAAATTCTGCGACTCGGCCACAGCGAGCGAAAACTCCGCAGATTCTCGGTCTGAGGTGCGTTTTGACAGCTCAAACCGACCTCGCGAGTTCCGCTCTTTGCTAAGACTGTTGATTTTTGAGATACCTGCGTGGATCTCGTCATGTTGGTGAAAGATTCAGCTCCAGCACGCACTCCCCCAAACTTCACCAACGAAACACAATAGAAGCGATAGATACTTGCGTGGCCCATAAGGAGTGGCCACATTGCAAGATCCTCAAACCCCGGGAGGGCCTATTCAAAAGGAATCTGCCACCGCTGAAGTCGCAAGAACTCAAGGACGGCTACCCGACCATAGAGAGCGATTGAGGGAAAACACACCTTCTTAAAAAGCGAGCTCAAGAGCCCTCGCCACGGCACCCGTGCACGCACGCACAGCCGGCCCTAAAAATCTTCCACCCCCAGGACATTGAGCCAACACCACGGCCACCGTAATGTGACATGAAACACAATACCGTCGATTCGTGAAGAGCATCGGCTCGTACACCATTGTTCACATTCACACGAAGGGCAAAAAATGGCCATAGGGCTCATTGGCATTATCGCGTCGTTGATCTTACTGATCACGTTAGCTTACCGAGGCGTCCCTGTTATTGTGGCGGCACCTATCTCTGCATTTGTTGCGATGTTGCTCTCGGGAGTCCCGCTACTACCAACTTTCACAGAGATATTCATGCCGGGCGTTGCAGGTTTCATCAGCAACTATTTCCTTATTTTCCTCACAGGGGCCATCTTTGGCGCGCTTATGCTCGCCTCTGGTTACGCAACGGCACTAGCGCAAGTCATCACGAAATGGTTGGGACCCAAGCGCGCAGTCTTCGCCACCGTACTCACGTCAGCGCTGATGACCTACGGCGGTATCAGCGTATTTGTCGCTGCCTTTGTCATGTTTCCTCTCGCTCGCGAACTGTTTAAAGCAGCGAATCTACCGCGTCGCCTGGTACCCAGCACCATCGCTCTAGGGATACTGACATTCACAATGACCGCAATTCCAGGTGCTCCGCAGATCCAGAATATTATTCCTGGCCAGTTCTTCGGTACCAGTACATTCGCCGCACCTTTAATCGGGATTGTGGCCGGAATATTGATGTTTGTGCTGGGTATGGTCTGGCTCGAGTACAGATCCCGGGCACTTGTCCGAAAGGGTGAAAGCTTCGGCGATACGACAATTTTGGAGTCTAAGTTCGGGCGAGGAGCTGACCTCGGCTTGAGTCAGCCCGAGTCAGACCAAGAAGAAACGCGGGAAGGTGTTCGAAACGTTGCCAGCCCACCACGTGCCTCCGAAGATTCTCCAGACGCAGAAGGCAAAGCACCACGGACGCTTGTTCCACCAAATAACATTGTGCCATTTATCCCCTTCCTCTTGGTTTTTATCGTCAACTTCGGATGCACCATGTTCGTCTTCCCCGCATTGGACTGGTCAGTGCTTGAAGATGAAAAGTTTGGGGGGATCACGCTTGCCGATCGTTCCGCCACCTGGGCCGTCCTTCTAGCGCTACTTGCGGCGATCCTCAGCGTCTTGCTCTTCAATATTCGTCGCATTAGAAACCTCTGGGCGTCACTTATCGATGGAGCCAAGAACTCGCTCCAACCGATTTTCAATACCGCTTCTGAGGTTGGATACGGTGCCGTAATCGCGTCCCTAGGTGCGTTCACCATTATTCGTGACGGAATCTTCGGGGTCAGCAGCAACGCTCTTATCACTTCTGCTGTATCCACCTCAGTCATCTCAGGTGTGACAGGATCCGCTTCTGGAGGTATGACCATTGCGCTCAATGCCTTCGGACCTGATTTTGCCGAAATGGCAGAAGAACAGGGCATCTCTATGGAAGCACTTCACCGCATCACCTCAATGGCATCTGGTGGCTTGGACTCTATGCCCCACAACGGTGCAGTCATTACGCTTCTGCTGGTCTGCGGTATGTCTCATAAAGAGTCTTATAAAGACGTTTGTGTCATTACCTTGCTAATCCCCGTCGTCGTCACAGCGATCATGATCCCGTTCGCAATGATCCTTTAATACGGTCGCACAACACACCCCAAACACGAGATAAAGGAGCAAGCATGAAACGCATCATTCAGCACTGGATTAATAACGAGTACACAAACGGCGTGGAGCAAGAAACCTCGCCGGTCACAAACCCGGCAACTGGCGCAGTCAGCGGTGAAGTCATAATGGGCGGTAGCCAAACAGTAGACCAAGCGGTCAATGCCGCTAAAAGGGCATTCCCGAACTGGCGAGATACCTCTCTGAGTAAACGCGTTGGCATCGTGTTCAAGTACCGCGAACTTCTCAATCAACGCAAAGAGGAATTGGCGTCAATCATTACTGCCGAACACGGCAAAGTTCTAGACGATGCACTCGGTGAAGTAATGCGCGGGCTGGAAGTTGTGGAGTTCGCTTGTGGCATCCCCCACCTCCTCAAAGGTAGCTACACCGAAAATGCCTCTACCCGTGTCGATGTACATTCCAAACGGCAACCTTTAGGACCCGTTGCCATCATCTCACCCTTCAACTTCCCAGCAATGGTTCCGATGTGGTTCTTTCCTATCGCTATTGCCACGGGTAACACCGTAGTCATCAAGCCTTCCGAGAAGGATCCAAGCGCCGTTAATTGGGAAGCTGAACTATGGAAAGAGGCCGGACTACCAGACGGTGTATTCAACGTCGTACACGGCGGAAAGGATGCTGTCGATCGTTTACTGACGCACGAGGATATAGAATCGGTTTCGTTTGTTGGCTCAACGCCAATTGCCCAGTACGTGTACAAAACGGCAACCGCGCACGGTAAACGGGTTCAAGCTCTCGGTGGCGCCAAAAACCACATGGTTGTGCTACCCGACGCTGACCTTGATCTCGCTGCAGACAATGCTATTAATGCCGGCTTCGGATCTGCAGGTGAACGCTGTATGGCGATTTCTGTCCTCTTAGCCGTTGGAGACATTGCCGAGGAGCTCGTCGACAAGATCGCTAAACGCGCTCAGGCACTTCGCACTGGTGATGGAAACCGCGGTACTGATATGGGGCCGTTAGTAACTTCTGCCCACCGCGATAAAGTCTCGGGATATATCGACGCCGGCGAAAGAGAAGGGGCAACGATTGTCGTAGATGGTCGACAGGGAGACTTCGATTCCGAGGGCGCAGGCTTCTTTCTAGGCCCGACGCTCTTTGATCACGTGACACCCGAGATGTCCATTTATACCGAGGAGATCTTTGGTCCTGTACTATCGGTCGTTCGCGTCGAATCCTATAAAGAAGCTATAGAACTGATTAATGCCAATCCTTACGGAAACGGAACGGCTATTTTCACCCATGACGGTGGAGTAGCTCGAAAATTCGAAAACGAGGTCCAAGTAGGAATGATTGGCATCAACGTACCTATTCCGGTGCCAATAGCGTACTACTCTTTTGGAGGTTGGAAGAACTCTTTGTTCGGCGACACACATGCACACGGCACAGAAGGGATTCACTTCTTCACCCGCGGGAAGGTCATCACCACCCGCTGGCCAGACCCATCACACGGGGGCATCAATCTCGGGTTCCCAAAGAATGAGTAGCGCCACCCGATAACGGGCCGCGTTTCGCACGCTTAGCGCCAGCCAGCGGAAAAAGACTGACACACATTCCTAACAACGGCGCAAGTAGCAGTTACCGCCGGCCTACGCAGAGCGCCATCGCGAATTATCGCCCAATACTCTACAGGGAAGCGATATTCTCCTTCTAAGACTGGAATGAGAAGCTGGTCTTGGGAGCCTAAAAAGTCTGGCAAGAGACCGATGCCTGTGCCGTGACGAGTAGCTTCCAGGTGCACAAATACATTATTTGACGCAATCCCCGTCTTCATTGCAGGAAGGATGGCTTTGGCGTCCAAGAGCGCTCTCACCACGATCCCGGACTCCGTGTAGTAGTTGAGCCTATGCTTTTCAAGATCTCTAATAGTGCGCGGTGTGCCATAGTTCGCGAGGTAGCGACCTGAAGCATAGAGAGAGAACCCATATTCCAGTAGCGGGATCTTTTCTCCATGTACTTTTCGAGGTTCGCCCACGACAATTTCTAAATCCAGCGCCGCACTATTTTGTGTGGGATTCCTAGTCGAGCTAAACACCTCTACTGAAAGCGCTGGATGCCGAGTTCTTAATTGCGCCAACGCTGGCGTTAACGCCACCACTGCGAACGCATCCGGGGCGCCTACCCTGATCGTGCCAGAAACGGCCCCTGCTTGGTCAGACTGCGCTAAGTTCGCTAGCGAAGCTTCAATCTCTTCGGCAACCCTGCGTACCCGCAGGCCCTCTTCTGTAGGATGCCAGCCATCTTCGCCGCTGACAAGTAGCCGGGTGCCAAGAATTGCCTCTAAGCCTGCAATACGCCTAGAAACCGTTGCGTGATTGATCCCCAGTTGCTCTGCCGCTGCAGAATACGTCCCGTTTCGTGACACGCTCAAAAAGGTCATAAGCGACGGTAAGTGCGAATAGAGCTTTTCCCAATCCATAAAGTCATACTCAGTAGATTTGCAACGATACTTCCTTGGGTTTCCTTACCAAATCCCCTATTGTGATTCACTGCACAGCACGGTTGCATTACTTGACTCCGTGTGCGCATTGAGCTCGGCAAGCATGCACCATAAAGTGATCTATACCACTCTATCAGGAGGCTTGGATGGTTACGTACGCATGGGTCGGGCTCGGAAACATGGGATCCCGAATGGCACAGAAGCTGGTCGAGGCAAACCATATAGTTTACGGATTCGACATCAATAAGGTCGCTCGGGACCAAGCGAGCCGGCATGGCGTTCGAGCCGTGGAATCCCTCCCCGAGGCGGTTAAAGATGCGGACGCGGTCTTTACCATGTTGCCGAACGGGGAACACGTGCGCCGTGTTTTCGCAAGCAAAGACGGTATCTGGGCGCACGCGCCACAAAACGCGATCCTTATAGACTCCTCGACTGTTGATATTGGCACCTCTCGGTTTTGCCACCGCGAATCCGGACAAAGAGGTTTTAGCTTCGTTGATGCACCTGTTTCTGGTGGCATTTCCGGCGCAGCGGCCGGAACCCTGACTTTCATGATTGGCGGAGATCTGTCCGTGGCAAGAAGGGCTCAAAGGCTCGTTGAACCAATGGCGAATAACGTCTTTTTGGCCGGTACGGGAACAAAGGGCATTGCGACCAAACTCGTAAACAACATGATGGTTCATATCAACCTAATAGCCAATTCAGAGGGATCTCAATTGGCTGAAGCTCTTGGTCTGGACGCTAAGGTTTTCTGGGATATTATTTCGGCTTCATCTGGAATGTCTTGGACACAACAGACTTGGTATCCCGTTCCTGGCGTAGTTGAAACATCTGCCGCTAATAACAATTTTGAGGCCGGTTTTGCGGCGAATTTGTCGCTCAAAGATGTGACCCTGGCTCTGCAAGCCGGAGAGCACGCTGGCCTAAATCTGCCCGGAGCCGAACTTGCTCAATCACAACTGAAACGTCTCGTCGACGAAGGTCTCGGGTTTAAAGACTGCACGCTCATTGTCAAATATGTCCAGCAACATGGACGCGTCCACGGATACAACGATTAAATCGCTTCTACCAACACGGAGATTGCCATGACCGCTACCCCACCGGCATCTGCACGAACTTTCGTCCTCCAGGACCGTGAACCTCGTTTGCATCCCGAAGTGCTGTCACTGGATGCACCCCGAGCTGATGAGGTGCTGGTCGAGGTGGCCGCTTGCGGTGTTTGCCATACCGATTTGCACGTGCTCAAAGACGAGGTGGCATTCCCTCGCCCGGCGGTGTTAGGACACGAGATTTCCGGGGTGGTCCTGCAGGTGGGAGACCGGGTGACTCGCGTGAAACCTGGGGACCGGGTCGCCTGTAGCTTCATCATGCCGTGTGGCCGGTGCCGACACTGCGAGCGCGGCATCTCCGAACTCTGCGAGGTGTTCTTCACACAGAACCGACTCAACGGTCGCCTCCTGGATGGGACCACCCGGCTCCACCGCCCCGACGGCTCTCAGGTGGCCATGTATTCCATGTCGGGTCATGCCGACCGCGCGGTGGTGCCGGTCAATGCGGTCTTCCCGCTCCCGGATGAGGTGTCACTTCCCGACGCCGCGATCCTCGGGTGCAGCATCTTCACCGGCTACGGTGCGGTCTACCACGTCGGCGAGGTGGGACCCGGCGATGACGTGGTAGTGGTTGCTGCCGGTGGGATCGGTTTGAGCATTATTCATCTTGCCCGGGTGGCCGGGGCGACCAACATCATTGCTGTGGATATTGACGACGAGAAGCTTGCTCTCGCTCGACAGCTGGGTGCCACTGCGACTATCAATTCCACCGTAGCTGATCCAGCCACCGTGGTGGCCCAGTTGCTGGGACACGGCGCCACGGTGGTGTTTGAGGCGCTGGGTTCGACCGCCACCACCAAGCAGGCCGTGGATCTGGTGGATGACGGCGGTCGCGTGGTGTTAGCAGGTATTGCCCCGGCCGGTCATCTCTTGGAGGTCGAAATCACCAAGCTGGTCCGTCGCAAGATCCAGATTCGTGGCTGCTTCGGCGCTCCTCCGGCCCAGACGATGCCGAAGGTCATCGAGCTGGCGGCTACCGGCGCACTTGAGTTCTCGAAACTGATCACCAACCGTTACCGCTTTGACCAGATCGATCAGGCGTATCAGGACCTGGCGAACCGGAAGATTCGAGGTCGTGGCGTGGTGCAGATCGGCGGTGAACACACCAGGGCGATGTGACAGTTCGTGACAACACCCTTCTGCCATGGTGTATCCGTCGTTACGATACAGGCATCACTGACCGGACCTGCTGACACACTCAAAGGAGCACCATGACGGTTTTTGATAATGGCCTGCAGTCGATTTCCTTATCCGATCACGAACGCACGGCTCTGGCCGAACTTGCGGAGTTCCCGCTGTATGAGGCGATCATCGGTCGCCGATCTCGGCGGTTTCCGGTCGGCGGTGAGATCCCGGACGGGGTATTAGCCTACACCTCCTCGCAGGCGTCTCGTCCCCTGACCAATCTCCAACGGGCGTTGGTTTTAGCCACCGTAACCGGTCAAACCGGTTGGCACTTCGGCATTACTCGACACCCCGGCTACCAGCCCCAGTTTCCCAACTACAGTGGCTCGGCTATCGGCCGAACTTTCCCCTCAGCAGCCGGGTTTCACACCACCCAGTTCTTCTTCACCGATGACTCCGGCACCTACTATCTGCCCACCCGCGATCAGCCGCTGGAGCACAGCTGGGAAGGCGCGAGCCCCGCCGAGACCGACCAGGTCGAAGCGACACTCAACGCGGTGTTAGCTCGGGCGGTCAAGCTCAACGACGAGCGACTGTATTTACCTCGCAAACAACCCTATTTCGAGGGGCATAACACCTGGATTGGCAACTGGCCGGGCTCACTGTTGGTGATTCCGGTCGCGGACTTAGCCCAACAGACGCTACTGAACATCGCCTTCTTCTCCCAGAACGGATACGTGCTCTTCGACGACATCAACGATCGTCCGATTCCCGGATTGGAGAAATTCGAGCACCGGCTGGACCACTTCGACGACCCACAACCGCTGAGCTTCGTCGAGCAGTACTCACTGGCTGAAGCCAGTGCCGAGCTGATGACATCCAGTTATGTTGGACATCTGGCATTGGGGGCCATCGGACTCGGCGGGTGGAGCTTTGACGGGATCGACCGGCTCTCGGTGCTGGGTGCATCCGGTGAAGCAGAGGTGCCGGGACTGAGCTTCCGCTACGACCAGGATGAGCGCTGGGCGATCCCGAACCCCACCGGACGTGAGGGTGTATTCGAGTCCTTCACCCGCCCGCATTTCGGCTCGATGACTCAGGCCGTGCATGCTCTGGCGGAGCGGAAGTTTGGGGTCGGCGGACCATTCCACCCGGACACACCGGGGCCCTGGAAGGACACGCCACGCGTGCGTTCAGCAGCAGCACCGTTCGACGAGGAGTTTATCGAGTTGATCTCGATCCAGGCCGAATATATCGACGAGACCTTCGGGAAATTCCCCGGCACGGTTCCGTCAGTGTGGATTATGAACTATCTCCAGGCTCAGCACCTGGATACTGACTTCTACGACGAGAAGTTTTCTCCAGGTGCCTACCTTGAGACCCACGCGCGCGAGCAGCAGCGCTGGGAGAGTTAGTTCAGCATCCGGCGGTTCTGTCGAATCGCCATGAATGCGCCCAGCAGGAGCAAGACGATACCGACAACCCCGAGCGGAATACCCACCGCACCGGTCGCAGCCAGACCATCCTGAGAGCTACCGTCCTCTCCATCCTGGCCTGCGGCCGGGACGCTGTCGTCGCCCTCCGGTTGCTTTTGACCGGGCTGGTCAGACTCAGTCGGTTCGTCCGTCGGCTCTTCAGTTGGATCGTCCGTCGGACCACCGGTCGGGTTCTCAGTCGGTTCGTCCGTCGGCTCCTCAGTCGGATCGTCCGTCGGACCACCGGTCGGGTTCTCAGTCGGTTCGTCCGTCGGCTCCTCAGTTGGTTCTTCCGTCGGTTCGTCCGTCGGACCACCGGTCGGGTTCTCAGTCGGTTCGTCCGTCGGCTCCTCAGTTGGTTCGTCATCCGGGGCACCGCACTTCAGGGTGCCAGCGCGCAATGAACCGGACTCGAACCCATCGGCGAACCACCAGACCGGACGTTCACCGTCAACGCAGTAGTCCATGGTGGAGATGGCGAAGCCCTCGTTGTTGAGGTTCTCCATACCAGCCGGACGCTGGACGTGAACCACCTCCGGAGTGTCGGTGCCATTGAAGGTCACCTTGGCGTGAGTGCCTTGGTATCCGTCATCAGCAGCAACCCACAGCGTATCGGTATCCACGTCGTAGTGCAGTCCCATCGCGCCACCGATCTGAGGATCAATGACCGTCACCAAAGTAGCCTTGCCTTCCGGTTCCAGAACGAAAGCATACAGCTTGCCGTCGTTCTCCAAAGCGGTGAAGAACAGCCCGTTGGCGATAGCGTTCGGGTGGTTTGCCGGATCGTAGAGCACCGATCCGTCTTCAGCCTGGGAGAGATCAACGATCTTGTCCTTCACAGCGTCGTTGGAGATCCATTCGACAGCTTCAATGCCCAGGTTGGCATTGACACTGGGCAACAGGTCGGTCAGATCCCACTGAGCACTGGCGACCACATCGGGGCCGGGCTCGTTGGGATCAACCTGCAGGATGGTGTTGTAGTTGGTCCCTTTATCGCTATTGTCACGCTCGGAGGCAATGTAAACCATGCCGTCGCCGTCAACGGTGATGCCTTCCGCATCTGGGCCAGCGGCCTCCGGGTTGTCAGCATCCTGGATAAACCGGGCACGCTTGCCGTTTTCCCATCCTTCGGCGTATTCCACGGAGCCGTCCTGGTGGGCAACCAGCTTCCAGAAGATGCCGGTGCCGTTATCTACGGCCCACAGGTGACCATCAGCAAAATCCAGACCGGAGGAGTCGGTCAAGAACATCGGTTCCTCATCAATCACACGCGGATTCGGGTCGCCGGGCCATTCAATGACATTCGGGATGCCGTGGCACTGGTTGACCGCGCCGGGGGTGGGCTTCTGAGTGTTGGCGAATTCACCGGTAGCATCCGGGCAGCGACCCCAGGTCTGCTCAGCGTGAGAGCTCCAGCTGGTCGACTGAATCAACCGCTCGCCGTCAAAGATGCGCACCTCGTCATCGCCACCGAGACCGAAGTCCAGGTTGTCGATCACCAGGTAGCTCTCGGGCTCGATAATGGTGCCCTCGGCGATGGTGTAGTCACGCTCTTTGTCGTCCATCACGCCCAGGCCGGAGACATCCAGCTTCTCAGCCGTGGGGTTGTAGAGTTCGATCCAGTCTTCGCCACCATCGGCGTCGGAGGATTCAACTTCGTTGAGCACCACGGGGTTACCGCAGGCGTTGGGCTGACCCTTGGTGGAAACCGGGACGTCGATCAGTTCACCATCGCAACGGGCCAGTACGCCCTCGGCGTGCTGGGTCCAAGAGTGCTCGTCGACGGTGTTGCCGGCGGCATCGCGGATGGTTGCGGTGTCGTCGGAGCCCAGGCCGAAGTCGAAGTGCTCACCCTGGTCGAAGACGAACAGCTCACCGGGAGCCAGCGTGGTGCCCTCGGGCAGTGGCGTGGTGTCGTTGGCGTGACCGATGGGGTCGTTATCCATCAGCGTCCAGCCGGAGATGTTGACCTCGGACTCGGAGACGTTGCTGACCTCCACCCAGTCGGTGGCGTCACCATTGGATTCAATTTCGTTGATCACCACGGCCGGCTGAGCGCATTTGTTGGCTTCACCCGGGGTGGCATAACCCAGCCCGAAGGGTCCGGTCGCATTGGGGCACCGTGCCCAGGTGGCAGCTTGTTCATCGCCATCAATGGCCGGGTGGTTACTCCAGCTGTATTCGGTCGTCAGTTCACCTGTCTCGGCATCGTAGACGCGGATGCTGTCTCCGGATCCAATACCGATCGCTGCCTCAAAGGTGCCCTCTTCCCAGATATCGGCAGTATCGTTGTAGACCTCACCGGTGGTCTTGCTGTCGACGATCAGGTATTCACCCGCGCCCAACGTGGTGTCCTGCGGGAAGCGGAAGCGGTGGTCATCGGAGTTGTCTCGAATTTCCACACCGGAAATGTCGATCTCTTCATCACCGGGATTCAAGAATTCCAGCCAGTCAGCCGGGGAGGAATCAATCTCGTTGAGCACCAGCTCGCCTGGGGTCGGAATCTCGGCAACTGGTTCGCAATTATTGGGTGCACCCAGCGTGGTCTTGGTACCGTGCTGGAACTCGCCAGTGCCGTCCGGGCACCGAGAGAAGTTAGCAATCGGGCTGGTGGCCTCGTAGTCGAGGCGATCAATTTCGGCGTCAGACGCATCACGGAGGGAAACCGAGTCGCCCTTCCCCAGACCGAAGGAAAAGTCCTTGTCTTTGGTGAGCACCAGGAACTCGCCGGGGGCCAAGGAACCTTTCAAGTCACCTTCGCCGGGACGATCTTTGTCGTCGTGGACACTGTAGCCGGTCAGGTCCACCTCGGTCTCGGACGTGTTGTAGAGCTCGATGGAGTCTTCGTAACCTTCGATGTCGTCGTAAACGACTTCGTTGATCACCACAGACCGGTCGTTTCCAGGAGCGGTATCCTCGGAACCGAAGTCGTTAGCAGCGCCCTTGGTGGGGTTGGCGGTTTCGACCACGTCACCGTCAGCGTTGCGACTATAGCTACCATTGGCGTGGGTATCCCAGGACACCGAATCCACCAGGGTGGTGCCATCGGGTGCGAACAGGCGTACCTGATCTTTTCCGCCGAGCCCGAAATCAAATCCTGGGTTATCAGCGGTTTTCTCGTCGATGACCAGGTATCCCCCAGCCGGAATCACCGTGTTCTCCGGGAAGACATAGGAGTGGCTGTCGTCATCGTCTTTCAGAACGTAGCCCGACAGATCGACATCCTCAGTACCGTAGTTGTAGAACTCCACCCAGTCGCCAGGGTCTCCACCCTTCGACACGACTTCATTAATCACCACCGTGACCTCGGACTGGGCCACCTCGGCGGATGGTTGTTCAAGAGTTTCAGCGGTGGCTGTGAAGGGAGCTAGCACCAAGCCGGCACCGGTCAGAGGCGCCAGCAAGATGGTCGCCAGGACACGCTTGCGCGCAGAGAACATCGGCAGATTTCCTCTCATGAGTGATGAAGTGACCACCAGTAGTAGAGCAGATACACGAGAACCGCCGGTGACCCCAAGATTAACACCGTCGAAACCTCCACCGGAACGCAATTCGGTGGCGAACCCGTCAGTGAGTTCGCCACCGAACTGTTGTGGTTATGTCGGTCAACTCTTAGCTGTGACGCTTCCGTCGGGTGATGGTCAGCAGTAGACCCAGAGCAATCAGCACAGCAGCTGCCACGCCGATAGCCAAGGCCATCGTACCGGTGCTGGCCAGATCACCATCACGGTCTTGCTGACCGGGTTGCTCGGCGTCCTGACCAGCTTCGCTGGACTCAGGCTCTGTCGACTCTGTCGCAGAAGCATCCTCGCTGGCCTTCTGACTAGTGTCGTCGGTCGGCTCCTCAGTTGCACCCTCAGTGGGCTCCTGGGTGCTACCTTCCGTCGGCTCCTCAGTTGCGCCCTCAGTAGGCTCCTGGGTACCTTCCGTCGGCTCCTCAGTTGCACCCTCAGTAGGCTCCTGGGTACCTTCCGTCGGCTCCTCAGTTGCACCCTCAGTAGGCTCCTGGGTACCTTCCGTCGGCTCCTCAGTTGCACCCTCAGTAGGCTCCTGGGTACCTTCCGTCGGCTCCTCAGTTGCACCCTCAGTAGGCTCCTGGGTACCTTCCGTCGGCTCCTCAGTTGCACCCTCAGTAGGCTCCTGGGTACCTTCCGTCGGCTCCTCAGTTGCACCCTCAGTAGGCTCCTGGGTACCTTCCGTCGGCTCCTCACTTGGCTCGTCCGTCGGAACCTCAGTTGGATCCTCCGTGGGAACCTCAGTCGGACCATCCGTCGGAACCTCAGTCGGAACCTCAGTCGGGTCTTCGCCTGGGGCTTGACCTTCAATTACGGTCACGGTACGAGTCACGGCCCGTTCGTTCCCGGAAGCATCCACAAGGGTGTAGGTCAGCTCGTATTCTCCGGGTACGGCGGTATCGACTTCACCGGTGACGGTGACGTCTTCAACGGCAACGGCATCGCAACCGTCGGAAACCTCAACGCCGGCCAGCGGATCGAAGTCAGCCCCGACCTGAATCGAGGTGTCACCGGGATGAACTATCTCCGGAGCCAGTTTGTCCTTGACCAGCTCGACCTTATCGACCTGCTCACCCGTGTTAGTGAGCGTGGTCATGGTCAGCGAGCACTCCTTGACGTCCACGTTGGTGAACTGTGGAGTGTAGTTCTGGTTATTGGTGTGCTTCCACGGGGTCCAGCTAGACGGTACAAGGCTGTAGTACTTTGAACCGGAGGACGAGTTCGCGGTGATGTACAGCACCTGACCATCTTGAGGGTAGACAACGTCGTGGTCGACGTTCGGGTCATTGACGGGGGTCGCTGCGAACGTCTCAGCGTTAGCCTCGGCGTCCTCGGGGACGATCGGGGTGGTACCGTCCATCAGGTGAGTACGGGTGTAGCTGTGGTCATGACCAGCCAGCACCAGGTCGATATCAAGGTCCTTGACGATCGGGGAGATGCCTTCACGGAGGCGCCGGGTGGTGATCGTCTGCGAGTGGGTAGCTCCGGAGGAGTAGATCGAGCGGTGGAAGGTCAGCACGGTCCAGTGAGTGTCGTGAGACTCTTCAGCAATGACATTCTGCAGATAAGCCCGCAAGGCATCGTAGCTACCATCATTCAGCGGATATTCGGTGCTGATGTTCAGATGCAATACGCCGTTGTACTTGAACCAGTAGGTGCCCTCGGTCGGGTCGCCTTCCCACAGGTTGGGCTGGTGGAAGTGCTCACCGTAGAGCTTCTGAATCTGGTTGCGGTTGAAGTCGTGGTTACCCAGAGTCTGCGCAGAAACCTGAGTACGCATCTGCTTCGGAGCCAGATAAGACCGGTACTCGGCCGAATCCCCAGCGTAGGTCTGCACCTGGTCACCGGCCGAGTACATGAATTGGGCCTCGGGGAACATTTCGTTGGCAGCATCCAAGGTGGTCTGCCAACCAATGCCATCCCTTTCAATATTGCCAGACGCTCCGATCTGAGCGTCGCCCATGAAGGTGAACTGGTGCTCCAAGGTGTCCTCGTAGACGCGGAACTGCTCAATATCAGTCCAGCCACCTTCCTCGGAACCAACACGATAGGAATAAACACCCGGGGTCAGACCGGTCAGGGTAGCGTGAACAAAATCTTCACCCTCAACAGCACTCGTCCCGCGCGTGACTGCCTGAACTGTCTGGGCCTCACTCGGCATCTCAGCGTGCTCACCAGCTGCGATCTGCACGACTTCATGAACACCAGTGGCGGTGAACCAGGAGATGTAGCGCTCACTGGGGTCGGAGCCGACGCCCAGGAGCAAGGAATGCTTGGCCTGATTCGGTGAGTCCTGGCCCCCACCAGTGAGGCTCAGCTTGGTCATATCCAAGTAAATATCAGAGCTGGCGGCCCGCCCCTGGTGCAATTGAACCGCAATAGTGTTCTCCCCGGGCTTGAGGATATCTGCATCGACCTCGATCTGGCCGGTCTTCGGAGCACCAGCGTTAGAGCCACCATAAACCAGGTTGCGTCCTTCGCCATCAGCCGCATACTGAATGCCAGCATCGTCGAAACCAGCAACTTTTTCTCCGTTAACGAAGACAGTTGCCGCGTCATCGTAGATCACTTCACCGGCCAGCTGCTTATCGCCTTCCAGCTCAGCAGCGTCAACATCGATGGTGGTACGGAAGAAAAACGCTTCATGGTTCTCTCCGGTACCCTCTTTGTACTGGTTCAGCAGGTTATCCGGAGTATACCCACCAGACAGCTCTGCTTTCTCGCCTTTCTTCGCACCAAAACTCCCGGCGCCGGTCTTCCACTGACTGTCATCAAACTCAGCCAGAGTCCAATCGGTGCGACCAGGCAGACCATCAGCAGGATCAGTGCCGTCATCAAGATAACGCCATTCAGTCGTTCCACTAGTAATAAGTTGATCTTCAGGGGCCCCAACAGCTGGAACAACAGCTGTGGCGATACCGCCCCCAACCAAAGCCAGCGTCAACAATCCACCGACCGCGCGGAAGGAAAACAGTTTCTTCAAAGCTCTCATCTCAATTCAAAGTGTGAGTTAACAGGTCTACGAGCATAAGAAAGCGCGCAATAGAAACGCACCGATTCGATTATGGATAGCAGGATCGAACTCTGTGTGAACTCCGGATTTAATTTGAATGCACTTTGAGTAGAGGCTGAAAAAACACTGAACACTAGTGTTAGACACCATATACGTATTTGACACCAGGCGACGCCACCAGCTGAAACAACACGTAGAGCCGGTCTTACCGACGCCTCCTGTTGTCAGCTCGTTGACCGTTGCGGAGAATGCGAGAGGCAAGTAGCTGGAATAGCGTGCTGAAACGCAGAACGGCGACGAACCCGCGGTGGAGTTCGCCGCCGTGCGACTAACCAGTCAGTCAGCTAGTTAGCTATGACGTTGCCGTCGAACGACCGTAAGCACAAGGCCCAGACCAATCAACGCCACAGCACCCATAACAATACTCAGCGCTGCACTACCAGTGCTGGCCAAATCACCATCCTCATCAGAGCCACCGCCCGGCTGGTCTGGCGACGAACCAGGCTGACCAGGAACTGTAGATTCTGACCCGCCCGGCGTCGAGGTCGAGTCGCTGGGCTCAGTAGGCGTCGGCTCAGACGGCGTCGGCTCAGACGGAGTCGGCTCAGTAGGCGTCGGCTCAGACGGAGTCGGCTCCGTAGGCGAAGGCTCACTCGGAGACGGCTCAGACGGTTCCGTAGGAGTGGGCTCCGTAGGAGAAGGCTCACTTGGCGACGGCTCAGTCGGCTCACTTGGCGACGGCGAGGGCTCCTCAGCACCAATGAACGTCACAGGCGAGGACGTACGCATCCGCAACTGGGTACTCTCGGCACGTCCAACTGCTTTATTCACCAGAATATCGCCATTCTTACCACCGATCACCGAAAGGTTGACCCGGAAGGACAGCGTCTTTCCAGGTGCCAGCTCACCGGTAATCACACGCACAGCCGTGGCATCCTCAGTAAACTCAGTGGACCAAATATCCGACGGAGTACCAGCACCACCGTTGACCTCAGCTCCCGGATCTTCGTCCAGCTCAGCGGGATCAACCGTCGTGTAGTAAACAGTCGCACCCTGGGGAGCGTCTACCGAAGCCAACTTCAACTGGGCATCGGTTGAGGTCCCCCTACCATCACCGTCATACGGCAATGAGTCGATGACGTCCACAAACGAGGAGGTGTTCGGGTCTTCGGAAGTGACCTTTACATCCCACCAGGCGGTGACGTCCTGATCCGGGTCATCAGCCTTCGGCAGGTCCAAGGTGGCCTGCTCGGTGTCCTTCACAATCGAGGTGTGTCCAGAGCGCGGGACCACGAACTGCACGCTATCGTCAACCGTGACTTCCTGGGACGTGGCTGTGGCTTTATTCACGAAAACCGCACCCGGTTCGGCATCGTCAGGCACCGTGGCCTCAAAGACTATCTCACCCAGTTCGTCGTTGGGTAGCACGTTATCGATGGTCCAGGTCAGTACCTGCTGGCCATCGTCATTCGTACTCACCTCCGGCTCGCCCACCGCAGCTCCAGTCCTCGCTTGCGCGGTCCCGGGGACGTATTCCATGCCCTTCGCCAAGGTGTTTTTCACCACGACCTGGTCAGTGTCCGGTTCAGCCAAGTTGGATTCCAAACCATAACGCACCGTGTACTTCGCAGCGTCACCTGGTTTGTATTCGGTATTCTCAATGAGGTTCTCCACCAACGGGAACGACCCGACGACCAGAAGAGCATCACGTCCTGGCCCGGAGTACGGGTAGCGCCAGCCCTCCGGCGTCAAGGTGTTGTGTGGCTCTGCGAGATCAGGATTCATCGAGCGGTCATAATAATCAAGATTGTTCTGGATCCGATCGGCTCGCCACTCGTTACGACCTTGTTCCAGAGAGTAAGCCCAGGTATAAACGTCTTGACCGGGCTTCGCACTCGGTTTCAGCTTTAGCTCCGAAACCAGGTAGACCACTGATCTCTCGTGTGTTGTTTCGGCCAAGAGTTCTGGGCGAAGTTCAACCTTCACGGCCTTGACCGTGGAGAGGTCATCGGGCTTCTCAGTTGACCAGCCTGGCGGGTTGCCGTGAGCAGGATCGCTCCTCTTGGCCTCGGTACCACAGTTGAAGAAATTGGGATCTACCGGCTCCCCGGTCCAGGCGTCAACCATGTCACCGGTGTAGTACCAAATATCTCCCTCGTACGAGTCATCATAAATATAGGTAGGTTGCGCCTCCCGTTTCAATGACACACGTGCGTCTTGAAACTCTACATACTCAGTGTCGAAAGTCGTGCAGACCCAATTGTGCGCTTTTGAATTCTGGCTCGTGGTTGGCGTGGTGGCCGCGACCGAGGTCACGGTAGCGCCGGCTGGTACGCGGTACGTATTTGTCCAGGGAGAGCCTGGGTAAGCGTTGGGGCGCTGGGCACCGAGAACCCACCCTCCGGTAAACGCACCGCGCACGACCGGAATGGCGTTGGTCTTATTATCTAAGGTGTCCTCGTAGGTTTCTCCCTCAACCGAGGTGTAGGTCTGGGGCTCTGCTTTGAGCCGCACCGTACCGCCCCGTGCCTGCTGGTTATATGGCACCTGAAGGTGAATATTACCGGCGGCGATCACATCCCAACCGACCGGGAGAGGCTGACCGTTGGAGTCCAAACGAGGCCCGTTGTCGTAGTTCAGGTCGCTGAGGGTGAGCTCGAAGGTGGTGTCCCCGGTTTTTCTCAGGGTGCAGTCGGGAAAATGCGTGGACTGGTTTTCGGCGTGCTGACCATCCGAGAACGGGTAACCGGACTGGATACGGTCATTGGCCGAACAGCTCGTCTGGCGAGGATCGACAGTAGCGACCATTCTCCCATTCTGGTCGACGTAGCGAATGTCTAGCCTGTAGGTCACCGAGTCCGGGCCGTTGGCGGTCTGCTGAGCGTGAGAGATCGAGAAGGGGAAGTTGATGTTCTGATACCTGGTATTGGTGGCAATCAGCGACTGTGGGTGACCACCATCGAATTTTGCGGTCATACCGAAGTTTTTGATAATCGGGATCTCGGGGAGCTTGACCTCGTGGCCCCGGAACGTACCGGTCGCAGTCACAAAGGAACCGGCCGGGCCATCAGCCAGCACACCGGTGAAAGCAACCTCGGCGGTACCCTGAGCGCGTTCACCCAGATCACACGTCACGGAGCGGCGATCCTCCGACAACTCCGCTGACTCGCAGGTCTCCGGCGTATCGGTAAACACCGCGTTCTCCAGGGTCACTTCAAGAACGTTGCCATCAACATTGGCATTACCCGGAGCAGCGGCCGAGTCGTTGATATCGAGTCGCCACTGGGCCCCGACAACCCCAACCCCGGACTCCAAAGCCTCCGGCTGGTCAATCCAGTTTCCGGTAAATTCATAGGCCTTAGTCTGACCGGTCTCAGCCTCAGCCGGGAGGGCCGAGGGAAGAACCAGCCCGGCAACCAGGGCAAGGGCAGTCAAAAATATCGCGCTGAAGCGCAGGCGTAAGCGGATGGGCACAGGCGTTCCTTCGATAAGCCCCTGACCAGGGGTGATGAGCGATGATCGTTTATATACTAGCGAGTAAGTGCGCGCGTGGCTACTGAATATACACGACGCACCACCGAACACCTGTGAGGTTAATTACTACCCTTCTGAGCCGGCAAGTCAGCCTGAGAAATCGATGATCTGACGCACCGCAGCTCCGTCAGCGAGCTGATCCATCGCATCATTGATCTCGTCAAGGCGAATATGGCGGGTGATGAGCTTTTCAACGGGAAGTTTTCCCTCCCGCCACAGCTTTTCGAACCGCGGAATGTCTCGGGATGGCACCGAAGATCCCAGGTAGGAGCCCATCACGGTACGTACTTCGCTGGTCAAAGTCAGCGGGGTGATGGTGGAGGTGGCATCCGGGGAGGGGAGCCCTGCGGTCACCGTCCGACCGCCGGGGTTGGTGGCAGAGAATGCGAGTTCGAAGGCGCTGGGGTGACCGGCGCATTCCAGGGTATGGTCTGCGGTGATGCCTTGGTCTTTGACTTCTTCGGAAGTGTAGGTCTCGTGGGCGCCCAGCTGGCGGGCCTGCTCGAGCTTTTCTTCGGACATATCGACAGCGATAATGCGGTCAATTCCTTCGGCTACTGCAGTCAACAGTGCTGCCATGCCGACCCCGCCCAGCCCGACGATCATCACCGACTCGCCGGCCTCGGGGGCAACAGCGTTGAGCAGGGCGCCACCACCGGTCAGCACGGCGCATCCAAAGACCGCTGCGATTTCGGCCGGAACGTCATCACCCACCGGTACGACTGAGCGGCGGTCCACCACGGCGTGGGTGGCAAATCCGGAGACACCTAGATGGTGCTCGACCGTCTGACCATCGCGCGAGAGATGGCGCTGTCCGGAGATGAGGGTTCCGTCATTATTGGTTGCTGACCCTACCGAACAGGGCAATTTTCCGTCAGTCTGACAGTTCTTGCACTCTCCGCACCGGGGCAGGAAAGTCATCACCACGCGCTGACCGACCTCGATATCGGTCACCTCGTCTCCGACTTTCTCCACGATGCCGGCAGCCTCGTGGCCTAAGAGCATCGGCACCGGTCGGACGCGAGACCCATTGACCACGGATAGATCAGAGTGGCAGACCCCGGCTGCTTCCATACGCACCAATAGTTCAGACCCTCCGGGCTCGGACAGCTCGAGTTCTTGCACCACAATGGGTTGGGACTCGCCATAGGGCCGGTCCCGACCAATCTCTTCCAAAACTGCACCGGTGATCTGCACGAACTGCCTCCTCAATAGTGGTTGTGCCCTCAGTCAAGCAGAGCGAACCACCGGCGACAAGAGTCCGCGGACAGCCATTTTCGGTGACGCTCAGATCCATTAGAGTACTGAGTGTGACACAGACCTCACTCAAGCCACTCGACAACATCACGGTTGTCTCCACAGCCATCAATCTGCCTGGGCCCTTGGCGGCAGCTCGACTCCGAGACCTGGGCGCAACCGTCATTAAACTGGAGAATCCAGCCGGTGATCCGTTGCGCCAGTTCGTTCCCGACTACTACGCCGAGCTCACCGCGGGGATGCAGATCGTCCAAGCTGATCTGAAGACCGACGCGGGCCGGGGTCAGCTGCTCGAGATCGCGGCCACCGCGCAGGTGTTGATCACCTCGATTCGGCCGGCTGCCGTGGCCAAATTGGGCTTGGACCAGGTGGTACGACAGTTTAATCTGGTGCACGTGGAGATCGTGGGTTTCGACGGTGACCGAGAGAATGAGCCCGGCCATGATCTCACCTATCAGGCCCGGCACGGCTCGCTCGTACCACCAGCCATGCCACAGATTCTGGGTGGCGATTTACTCGGTGGCGAACGCGGCGCGACGGCGGCTTTAGCTGGCCTGAACTTGTTGCGAAATCATCCGGAGATCACCGAGGGCACGGTGCAACGGGTGGTGCTGGACCAGGCTGCCGAGTGGGCAGCCGCTCCGGCCCGCTACGGGATGACCACCCCGGGCGCACCGTTGGGAGGTGGCAATCCGTTCTATCGGATGTATGACACCGCTGACGGTGTGTTGGCGGTGGCGAGTCTGGAACCACATTTCGCCCAACGCACCGCCGAGCTCTTGGGATCAACAGCCGAAGAGTTGGCCACTCAGTTCGCCTCACGCACCAACGCCGAGTGGGTGGCTTTTGCTCGCGAGCACGATCTGCCGTTTGAACCGGTGGTTAGCACCGATCATTAATCACTCACCATCAACACGACTCAGGGGCCTACCTGGCGGGTAGGCCCCTGAAAGGTTGGTGAGCTTGTGACGCTTAGGCGGTCTTCTTCCGCAGCACCATCAGGGTCACACCAGCAACCAGCAAAGCACCAGCAATCAGCAGGGCAATGATGGCCACGCTGGTACCTGTGTCAGCCAGGCTACCGGACTGCTCGGAGTCACCAGCGGCAACATCGTCGCCGGAGCCGGCAACGCCGTCTTCGGTACCGGCGCCAGCGGTGCCCTCTTCGTCCTCATCGGAACCGGCGGTGCCGTCTTCGTCGTCAGACCCGGGGGTCTGAGCGTCGTCGTCATCGGAGCCAGGGGCTTCTTCGTCATCGTCGCCAGCACCGGGACCGGGGGCGGCTTCGCCGGAGAGCAGGTCGAAGCTGAGCTTAGCCACATCGGTGTTGTCGATGTACTGACCGCGAACCGGGTCTTCACCCTGAACGTAGTTCAGCACGGAGTCAGCGCCAGCACCCTGAGCGAAGAACGGCACCAGAGCCTGAGTGTGGTCACCGGAGTACCAGCCGTCAACGGGAAGCTGGCCAGCTTCACCGGTGATCTGAGTCCAGGCGGTACCTGCACCGGGGCCGGAGAGGAAGCCGGTCTCGTGGTCAGCGGTCACCATCACCAGGGTCTCATCCCAGCTGGAGTTTTCCTCAACCCAGTTCACGACGGTATCCACAGCGTCGTTGAATTCGATCTGCTCTTCGAGGTTACCGGTGGTGGCGTTAGCGTGACCGGCCCAGTCAATAGCGCCACCCTCGATCATGGTGAAGAAGCCCTCGTCGTTCTGCTCCAGAACGTTCAGGGCAGCGTCGGTCAGTTCAGCCAGGGTCGGCACGTCGTTCTTAGCGATTTCACCGGGCAGCGGGGACTGACCCTCTTCCAGGGGAACGCCGTCCACACGGCCGTTGTCACGACGAGGCTCAGCCTCAGCCAGGGCGGTGCGGTCAAACTGCAGGGTTTCTGCCACCGGCACCAGGCCGAACAGGGACTCCGGAACGTTGTTACCGTTGGCCACGTCCTTCAGCTCAGCGGTGGTCTCCAGGAAGGTGAAGTCGGTGTTGCCCTCCTGCAGGTCGGTGTACTGTTCCTCGGTCAGCCACTTCCAGTTGGCCTCGCGCTCCTGACCGTCCACATCGTAGAGCGGGTGACCGGCACCGATGATGACGTCCAGCTCACCGTTGATCATCTGCTCGGCGATGGCGTGGTTTTCACCACGATCGGCAACGTGTGCACCCCAGGAGGCCGGGGTGGCGTGGCCGAAGGGAACCGAGGAGACCACACCGGTGGCCAGACCCTTCTCAGCAGCGTACTCAGCGAAGTTCTCGACTGGTTCGCCGTCAGCATCAACGCCCAGGGAGCCGTTGTGGGTCTTGTGACCGGACGCCAGAGCGGTACCGGAGGCAGCGGAGTCGGTCGGGTTGTTCTTCACCCAGTCAAAGTCAGCCCAGGCGGCTTCGGGATCGTAGACCGGTGAATCCAGCGAGTGGTGGGACATGCCAATCTGCAGGTCGAACTCTTCGTACGACTGCTGGGGGTTGTCACCGTAGTCTGACTGGTGTTGTTGCTGATCGTTCTCGGGATCAACCGAGATCTGCCAGTTCGACTCACCATTTTCAAACAAGCTGGCGGAGTCGACGTGGTTATAACCCATACCATCACCGATGAGCAGGATGATGTTCTTCGGGGCCTGGGCAGCCTCGGGGGCGTTAGCGGTTTCTTGCGCCGTGGCGGAGGGGGCTACCAGCGATGCGGTTGCCACCGTTGCAGCAGCACCCAAGGCGATGCGGCCGCACGTGGAGCGGAAAATACGCATTATTAACGAGTCCTCTTCGTCGTGGTTGAGAAAAACGGTACCGAACAGCATTCGGCACTGCGCTCCACGCTACGAAGGCCACAAAGATATATCGTTAATCTCTTTTTCAAGGTTTATAACGATTCAGTAAACATACAGCAAACAGGGCCGGGACCTGGGGAGATCGATGATCGCGGCCCGGCGTCAGAGGGCCACAGATTTAGTATTTCGTAACCTTTGGCACCGCGACGTGCTTGAGGCCTTCCACCCCAAACTCGAGGCCGAATCCAGATTTCTTAATGCCACCGAATGGCACCCGCGGATCTATCGCACCGTGCTGATTGATCCAGGTGGTACCGGCCTGAAGCCGATCGGCAACCGTCAGTGCCCGCTGTCGATCACTACTCCAGACCGAGGAACCCAGACCGACGTTGAGCTCATTAGCCCACGCAATGGCCTGATCTAGGTCCGTGTAGCGGATGATCGGCAACACCGGGCCGAACTGTTCTTCTTGTACCAGCGGATTGGACTGATCGATATCGGCCACAATAGTTGCGGGATAGAAGTACCCCGCCTGGTCGGGATCGGGGTTCCCGCCGGTCACCATCCGGGCACCGCCCTCGCGGGCTTTGTTGACCAGATCAGCGACGATGTCGTACTGCTGTTGGTTCTGCAATGGGCCCAGCACGTTATGCTCCTCCAGACCCACGCCCATAGCAGCGTTGCTGGCTTGTTGGGCTAGCTCGTCGACAACCTGGTCGTACAAGGCCTCAGGAACATAGAGCCGCTTCATGGCCGCACACGTCTGTCCGGTGTTAATGAAGGCACCCCAGAACAATTCTTCAGCCAGCGCCTTCGGATCGGCGTCGTCCAACATGATGCCGGCGTCATTACCGCCCAGCTCCAGGGTCAGGCGCTTCAGGTCCGTCGCGGCCGAGCGCATAATGGCCTGGCCGGTGCGGGTCGAACCGGTAAACATCACCTTGTCCACGTCCTGGTGGCCGGTCAGTGCCGCACCGATCTCGCTGCCCCCGGCCACCACCTGGAGCACCGCCTCAGGTAGGACCTGGTTGACCACGGCCACCAATGCCTGGACGGATAACGGAGTGTATTCGGAGGGCTTGAGAACCACAGTGTTGCCCATTTTGAGTGCGGCGCCGAACTGCCAGGTGGAGATCATCATCGGCCAGTTCCAGGGGCCCACCGCACCCACCACACCGACGGGTCGATAGCTCAGCACTGCGGTGCCGGACTCATCGTCCACGAGCACCTCGTCATTGAGTTCGAAGGACGCGGTGGCACGGAGCCATCCCGCAACCGCCCCCACTTCGAAACGAGCGTTCGGACCGTTCAACGGCTTGCCCACCTCACGGCTGAGCAATTCGGCCAGCGCCTCAGCGCTGGCTTCGACCGCATCGGCGACACGGTTGAGATATTCGGACCGCTTGTCACGACCCAGCGCAGCCCATGCTGGCTGAGCCCGCTTGGCGCGCTGTACCGCGGCGTCAACGTCATCGACGCTCGCCTGTCCGGTCGAGCCGATCACCTCGGCGGTGGCCGGGTCTTTAACCTCCACGCCACCATCGACGGTGACAGCTTCTAGCAATCCTTGATATGTGGTGAGATCGGCAGTCATCTCTTGTCCCTTCATCAGAGTGTTGTTACTCCACACCCTAACCCCGGCAAGTGGGACGTAAGTCACACTCAATACTGCATTGCACTGGCGTCCAAGCGTTGTGCAGGAATCGACAAGACACTTCAAGTGATCTGGCTCACACTAGAGAGACCTAGTTTCCAGTGAAGGACAGATCATGACAACCACGACCCACACCACCCCCGCGCCCCGACGGATCGGTACCGTGTCCCTGGTCTTGGTGATCATTGCCGCCTCCGCCCCACTGACGGTGATGGCTGGCGGGATCCCAACTAACTACGCGGTCTCCGGCATGCTGGGTGTGCCACAAACCTATATCGTGCTCGGATTGCTGCTGGTCGTCTTTGCGGTGGGATTCGCCGCGATGAGCCGGCACCTGCACAATGCCGGAGCGTTTTATGCCTATGTCTCAGCCGGGCTGGGGCTCCGCCAAGGTATTGCATCCGCCATTCTGGCCCTGGTCTCCTACAACATGATGCAAATCGGGCTCTACGGTCTGGTAGGGTTTGCTTCCTCCAATCTGCTACAAGAACTCACCGGCCTGGAGGTGTCCTGGTGGCTGATGGCCCTGCTCTGTTGGGCTCTGGTCGCAATTCTGGGCATCAACTCCATCGATCTATCCGCCAAGGTGCTGGGCGTGGTCGTCGCGTTGGAGTTCCTGGTCGTGATCATCGTCGATGTGCTGGCACTTGCGGTGGCACCTGAGGGAGCCGCCGCTGATGCCTTTGCGCCCGATCAGTTCTTTGCCCCCGGTATCGGCGTGCTGTTGGCCTTTGGGATTGCGGCCTTTATGGGCTTTGAGTCTGGTGCGATCTACTCCGAAGAGGTCACCGACCCCCGTCGCACCGTGGCCCGAGCCACCTACATTGCACTGATCACCATCGCGATCTTCTACGCGTTCTCCGCGTGGGCCTTCGGTATTGGTATTGGCCCCTCGCAGGTGGTCGAGCGTTCTGCCGAGCTCGGCCCCGATCTGGTCTTCGTGTGGCTCAGCGAGACCAGCCCCGTGCTGGGCCAATTCGCCTCGATCCTGTTCGTCACCAGCCTGATTGCCGTACTGTTGGCCTTTCATAATGCCGCCGCCCGCTACTTTTTCTCCCTCGGCCGCTCCGGGGTACTACCTCGTCAGCTGGCAGCCACCACCGGCACCGGCGCCCCGCTGGCCGGATCTCTCACCCAGTCAGTCCTGGCCGTGGTGGTCGTGATCGGCTTCGCCATCGCCGGCACCGGCCACGAACTCGGCCCGCTGTTTCCGGTCATCACGCTATTCACCTGGCTGACCAATGCCGCAGCTTTCGGGCTCGTCTTCCTCTTAGCGGTCACCTCCGTGGCGATCATGGCCTGGTTTATCCGCCACCCCCACGGCTACGGGCTCTGGGTGCGCATCATCGCCCCGGCCCTAGCGGCCCTCGGGCTGGCGGTGGTGTTCATCCTGATCTTGGCCAATTTCGATGTGATGATCGACGCTGAGGAGGGCTCCTCGCTGATCTTCATCATGCCCGGCATCATTCTCGGCTCCGGAGTGCTCGGGTTGCTCTGGGGCGAGGTGCTACGACGTCGCGAACCCGAGGACGTGCCGGGCGCACCAGCCGAACTTGTCACCGTCGGAAAGGAACACCATGACTGAACCACACGTTGTGATTATTGGGGCCGGTTTCGCCGGATTGCGTGCCGCCCGCGAATTAGAGTCCGCCGGGATCTCGTGCGAGATCGTCGAGGCCCGCGACCGGGTCGGTGGACGAGCCTGGACCGATGAGCGCATGGGGCGCGCGATTGAGCTCGGCGCGACGTGGGTGCACTGGTTCCAAACTCATGTTTGGCAGGAAATCACCCGCTACCAACAACCGCTCGTCGCCTCCCCGGAACCCGAGCAGGTGTACTGGAATTCGCAAGACACCACGCATCAGGGCACCCTACAGGATCTGGATCGGACGATTCAGCCCCTGATGGCCGAGATCTTTGCCCGCTCGGAGCAGTACTTCCCTCACCCCTATGACCCCCTCTGGATCCTCTCCGAGCAGTTCGACGGGCCCGCATCGTTGCGCGAGCAGTTCCTGGCCGACGACCAAGCCTCGGTGTTGGACGCGGTGCGAGCCAGCGGAACTTTCACTCAGGAGCAAATCGATCTGGTCGATGCCTACTGGTCGGCCGGGTACGTGGGCTCGCCCCACACCGGGTCGGCGCTGATGGCCAAACACTGGGTCGCGCTCTCGGATCACCGGCTTCGTCTGTTGGATGACATCACCCTGAAGTACAAACTGGTCAATGGAATGAAGGCCCTCTACGAGCCGATGGCGGCCGAGCTGAACTGCCCGATTCGCCTCAATACCCCGGTCACTGCCGTCGACCACGACGGGCACAGCGCCCGGGTAACGCTGGCCACCGGTGAGGTGCGCGAGGCCAGCGCGGTGATCGTCACCGTCCCGGCGGGTGCGTTGCGCACCATCCGTTTCACCCCTGAGCTACCCGAGACGATCACCGCGACCATCGAGCAGGGGTGGAACACCTCGGGGGCGAAAATCTGGTTCAAGGTCAAGGACCGGCACAAGCTACTGGCCTATGCGCCCTACCCGGCGCCGATGGCCTGTATCCGCTCGGAATACTTCACCCCCGAAGGCGATACCATCCTGGTCGGCTTCGGCCCGGAGGCCTCGGCCGTGGATCTGGAGTCCACCGCTGATGCCCAGCGGATTCTCGACTACTGGCGGGATGACCTCGAGGTGGTGGAGTCTACCGGTCACGACTGGCAGAACGACCCATGGTCGGGCCAAGCCTGGGGCACGTTACGCACCGGGCAGTTCACCGATGCCTGGCACCACTTCGAACGGCTCGAGCCCCCGGTGGTCTTTGCCGGCTCTGAGTTTGCTCGTGGCTGGCGCGGGGTGTGCGTGGACGGGGCCCTGGAGTCGGGACTGACCACCGCCCGGAAGCTGATCACGCACCTGGGTTCTTAACCCGGGCCCGGTAGGCCGAGGGCGATTCGCCAAAGGCCTGTTTGAACAGCTTGGAGACCTGCGAGGCGTCGTGAATCCCGTAGCGGGTACTGATCTGTTGCACGGTCTCGGAGGCATGCACCGGATCGGCGAGATCGTCGCGGATCCGGTGCAACCGCAGGTCGCGAATCATGGTGCTGACCGTGGTGCCGTGCTCGGCGAAGCGGGCATAGAGCTGGCGGACGGAGACGTAGAAGTGCTCGGCAATGCGTTGTGGCCCCAGCTCCGCATCGCCCAGGTGGTCTTCGATATAGGCGGTCGCGAGATGAAACAGCGGATTCTCACTGGTGTCACGTCCTTGGGCCTTGGACGCCTCCAACAGGATGGTGACCAGCATCTGCAAGGATGAACGCACCAGCGACAGCGCGCTGGGGGTATGCAGGATCTGCAAGTTGTTCACCAGGTTTTCAAATAGTGGCACCACCACCCGACCCAGTCCGTGTTCGCGACTGACCGGTGTGGCGGTGACCAGAGAGACTTGTTCTTGCACCAGGTGCAGATACTCTTGGGGGAACTGCATCACCAGCGAGCGCTGGGGCCGGTTGAAGACCAGCTCGTAGGGCCGGTGGGTGACGTACAGGGCCAAATCCCCGGGGGCCAGCACTGTGGTCCGGCAGTCCTGGGTCAGCTGGGATTGTCCCTCGATCTGCAACGAAAGCTTACACATGGCCGGTTGGGTGTTCTCGGGCACAACGTGCGGCTGGCACACCCGGTGGGCGTCGGTGGCCATATCCACCAGCAGGATCTCTCCCAGTAGCGCCTGCCGGCGCCCGGCCCGAAACGCCTGCGGGTCGTCTGCGGTGATGGTCAGGTTGTGGAAGCTGTGGGAGATGGCCTCGGTCCACTGGGCCAGGCTCAAGTGCTTGTGTGGCCCCGGATGCTGACAGGCGCCGAACCGGTGATCAGGTGCGACAGTCACGGCGCTTCCTGTTCGATCCCCCACTCTGCCACCAGCTTCTCGGTTCCGCGGGCCAGGATCGCCACATCGGCGGAGACGTTGACGAAGTCGGCCCCGGCGGCCACGTAGTCGCGAGCCTGATCGGCGTGGAACGCGTTGACCCCCACGATCTTGCCGACCGCATTCGCTTCGGCCATGACGTGCTTGACGGCGGCAACCACGTCCGGGTGGGTTTGGCGGCCCAGCAGCCCCATCGAGGCGGAGAGATCCGAGGGGCCGATGAAGACTCCGTCAACACCGTCGGTGGCCAGAATCTCAGCGGCGTGGTTGACCGCGGTGTGGGATTCGATCTGGACCAACAGGGTCAGGGTGTGGCGGGCCCGCGCCAAGTAGTCGGGGATCCTGGACCAGCGACCTGAGCGGGCCAGGGCCGAGCCGAGGCCGCGGACCCCGTCCGGCGGGTAGGCCACCGCCGAAGCAGCCGCCCGGGCTTGGTCGGGGGTGTCGACCATGGGCACAATCAGTGATTGCACGCCCAGATCCAGGTATTGCTTGATCAACACCGGGTCGTTATGCGGCACCCGAACCACCGAGAGCACCGGGTAACCGGCGATGGCGCGCAGCTGGGACTGGATGGATTCTAGACTCAGCGGAGAGTGCTCGCCGTCGATGAGCAGGTAATCGAATCCGGCCCCGGCACAGATTTCGGCAACCCCGGCGTCACCGGAAGAGACGAAGATCCCGACGATGAGGCCGTGCTGGTCGGGTTTGCCGCTCTGGGCGGGGAACAGATCCCGCAGGCTGGGTAGCGCCCCGGGCAATAGGCCACTGGTGGCAGGGTCTTGGGCGAGGAGTTGTTTTACGCGAAGTGACATGTCACGACTCCCAATGCACCGTAATCGGCATAGACCGTGTCGTTCTGGTAGACCCACATCGGACGGGTGAAGGACCCGGCGAGAACGATTTCTCCGGCAACCAGGTGGTCGCCATGACCGGCGATCCGATTGGCCAGCCAGTGCACGCCATTGCCGGGGTGGTTCAACACTCCCGAGGAGACCCCGGTTTCAATAATCTCTTGGTTACGCCACAGCGCACCGGCCACCCAGCGTAGGTCCACCGCATCCGGGGAGACCGGCCGGCCGCCGATGACCATCGAACCCAGTGCGGCGTTATCGGAGATGGTGTCGATAATCGTACGGCCCTGCATCTCGATCCGAGAGTCGAGCACTTCCAGAGCCGGCACCACGTATTCGGTGGCCCGTAGCACATCAAAGAGGGTCACGCCGGGGCCTTCGAGGTCCTGGTGGAGCACGAAGGCCAATTCCATTTCAATGCGCGGGTGGGTGTAGTTCTCCCACTGGTAGACATGGCCGGAGTCGAAGACCTGGTCATCGAAGATCACCCCGTAGTCGGGCTCGTCGATGCCGGTGGCGTCCTGCATGGCCTTGGAGGTCAGCCCGATCTTGTGTCCGACCGGGTGGCGGCCGGCTTCGACCTGGCGTTCGGCCCAGATTTTTTGAATGGCGTAGGAGTCTTCAATCACCATGTCCGGGTATCGGGCGGTCAGGAGCGGGACCGGGGTGCGGTCTCGGTTGGCCCGGTGGAGTTCATCGGCGATCGCAGTGTGGGTCTGGTGATCCAACATGGGCTGTCCTTAGGCGGTGGGTGCCGGGCGAAAGACTTTACCCGGGTTCATCAGGTTGTGGGGGTCGAAGGCGGCTTTGATGTTCTGTTGCAGCCGGTACTGCACGTCACCCAGCTCGTCGGGCAGCCACCGGGATTTCAGCACGCCCACCCCGTGTTCACCGGTGAGGGTGCCACCCAATTCCAGGGCCATGGTAAAGACCTGTCCGGCTACGTCCCAGATGGCCTCGGGCACCTCGCGGTTCTGGCCGTGGTCTTGACCTTCGACGACAAATACCGGGTGCAGGTTGCCGTCTCCGGCGTGGCAGGCGGTGGGGATTTTGATCCCGGAGGATTGTTCGAGGTCGCGAATTCGGGCGAAGGCTTCGGCCATTGTGGACCGGGGCACGGCAATATCTTCGACCAGTAGCTGTCCTTTGGCCTCCAGAGAGGGGAAGACACTGCGACGGATACCGACCAGGCGCTGGGATTCTTCCGGGTCGTTGGTGATGGTCAGCTCGGCCTGGTGGTCGGTGAGGATCGCCCCAATCTCTTCGGCTTCGGTTGCGGCAGCCGGCCCGTCGGTTTGGATTAGCAGGAAGGAGTTGCCGGAGCCGAAGTTTTCGCCGGTGTGTTCTGTCACCAACGCCACGGTGAGGTCATCGAGTAGCTCCATCATCGCCGGGGTGTGGCCGTGGCGGGTGACCGCTGAGGCGGCCTCTGCCGCATCGGTCACGGTCGGGAACGAGGCGCCGAGAGTCACGGTGCTACCCGGGGTGAGGGGCCGGATTTTCAGGGTGGCCTCGACGATGATGCCCAGGGTGCCTTCGGATCCGATCAGCAGCGCGCACAAGTCGTAGCCGGTGACGCCTTTGACGGTCTGGTGTCCGACGGTGATCAGTGACCCGTCGGCGAGCACGACCTGCAGCGACAGCACCGCTTCACGGGTGACCCCATATTTGGCGCAGAGCAACCCTCCGGCATTCATGGAGATATTGCCACCCACGGTGGAGATGTCTTTGGAGGCCGGGTCCGGTGGCCACCAGAAGCCCTGGGTGGCCAGGTAGGTGTTGAGTTCTCCGTTGAGGATGCCCGGCTGGACGGTGACCAAACGGTTTTCGGGTTGCAGTTGCAGGATCTGGTTCATCCGGTCGGTGCAGACCATGATCTCGCCACTGCTGCCGATGGCCGAGCCGGCCAGCCCGGTCCCCGCGCCACGAGGCACCATCGGGATCCGATGGTGGAAGCACACCCGTGCGATGTGCTGAACCTCCTCGACGGTGCGGGGGAAGACCGCAGCTGAGGGCACAGTGTCGCTGAGATGTCCGGAACGATCGTATTGATACACACTCAACGCCCGGGGATCGTCCACCACCGCATCGGCAGGTAGCTGGTCGCGCAACTCGGCCAGAACGGTGGAGAAATTCTCGGTGGTGCTCATACGATGATTCCTTCCAGCGTGGGGGGACTGTCTTTCAGTCTAGAGCTGGTTGCCCAGCTTATATTCGCCTTTCTTCCAGTCGGGCATTTCTTCACCGGATTCGCGGGTATAGGAGAAGCCGTCGGCGCCGATGGTGACCTCCATTTCGGAGTCTTCTTCTCGGCTGGTCAACGGCTGCGGATTGCCGTCCAAGTCCAGGACCAGGGAACCGTCGGTGTACCAGGAGGGTACAACCGGGTTGCCCCAGAAGTCACGTCGCTGGTTGTCGTGCACATCCCAGGTGACCACCGGGTTGTCCGGGTCGCCGGTGTAGTAGTCCTGGGTGTAGATCTCCACGCGGTGGCCATCCGGGTCACGCAGGTAGAGGTAGAAGGCATTGGAGACACCGTGCCGTCCCGGGCCACGCTCAATGCGGTCGGAGATGCGTAAGGCCCCCATCTTGTCGCAGATGGCCAGAATGTTGTGCTTCTCGTGGGTGGAAAAGGCCACGTGGTGCATCCGCGGGCCGTCACCGCCGGTCATGGCGGTGTCGTGCACGGTGGGTTTGCGTCGCATCCAGGCGGCATAGACCACGCCGTGTTCGTCCTGAATATCCTCGGTGACGCGGAAGCCTAGATCCTGCATGTAGCGGGCTGCCCGGGGGACATCGGGGGTGATCTGGTTGAAGTGGTCCAGACGCACCAGGGCCCCGGGGCTGTAGAGGTCGTAGCGCCAGGCCAGACGCTCGACGTGCTCGACCTCGTGGAAGAACTCATAGGGGAAGCCCAGTGGGTCTTCCACGCGCACCGAGTCACCCAGGCCCTTGACGAACCCGTCCTTTTTGCGTTCGACCCGGCAGCCGAGTTCTTCGTAGAAGGCCACGGCTTTGTCGAGGTCCTCCGGGGTGCGCACGCGGTAGGAAAATGCCGCCACCGCGGGCACCTGGCCGGCGCGCAGGATCAGGTTGTGGTGGATGAACTCTTCCATCGACCGTAGGTAGATGGTGTGCTCATCTTCATCGGTGACCACCAAACCGAGCACGTCCACGTAGAACTCGCGAGAGGCGGCCAGGTCGGTGACGACCAGTTCCATCGAGGCGCACCGCAATACATCGGGTGCTTCCACGCTCGGGCTGGGGATGGGGTTATCGGTCTGAATCGGGGTCTCCTGGGAGACGTAGAATCCCGAGGAGGTCAGCGTGCGATCCTTCATATCAGTCATGGTCTCTGTTCTTTCTGTGCTCACGACGGGTCAGCGGCCTGGGGTGCACTTAGTCCTGCTTGCCGAAGACCGGGTTGTGGACTTCGCCGAGGTTGATGTGCACGGCCTGCTGGTCGGTGTAGAAGTCGATGGAGCGGTAACCGCCCTCTTGGCCCAGGCCGGAGGCCTTGACCCCGCCAAAGGGGGTACGCAGGTCGCGGACGTTATTAGAGTTCAACCACACCATGCCGGCCTCAACGTGTTGGGCAAAATTGTGGGCGCGCTTCAGATCGTTGGTCCAGATGTAGGCGGCCAGACCGTACTTGGTGTTATTGGCCAGCTGAAGGGCTTCTTCTTCGGTGTCGAAGGGCGTAATGGCCACCACGGGGCCGAAGATTTCTTCCTGGAAGATCCGGGCGTCCGGGGAGACATCGGCGAAAACGGTGGGCTGAACGAAATTGCCGTCGGGGAACTGCTCGGGACGGGAGCCACCGGCGACCAGGTTGGCTTCGTTCTTGCCGATCTCCACATAGGACATGACTTTCTCGAAGTGCTCGGGGTGGACCAGGGCGCCGACCTCGGTGGTCTTCTCTGAGGGCACACCCACCGTGACCCGCTTGGCCTGGGCGGCGTAGCGCTGAACGAACTCATCGTAGATCCCGCGCTGCACCAGGATGCGGGAGCCGGCCGTGCAGCGTTCACCGTTCAGGGAGAACACCCCGAAAATGGTCGCGTCAATTGCGGTCTGCAGATCGGCATCGTCGAAGACCACGGCCGGGGATTTACCGCCCAGCTCCATGGACAGACCCTTCAGATAGGGGGCGGCGTTGGCGTAGATGATCTCACCGGTCTTCGATTCACCAGTGAAGGAGATCAGCGGAACGTCGGGATGCTTGACCAGCGAGTCACCGGCGAAACCTTCTTCACCGAAACCCTGGACCATGTTGAACACACCGGTCGGTAGTCCGGCCTCTTCAAAGATGCCCGGCCACAGCGACGCTGACAGCGGGGTGAATTCGGCCGGCTTGAGCACCACGGTATTCCCGGTGGCAATGGCCGGGCCGAGCTTCCAGGATTCCAGCATGAACGGGGTATTCCACGGGGTGATCAGCCCGGCCACACCGATCGGCTTGCGGTTGACGTAGTTGGCCTGGCGGCCCGGCACCTTGAAGGCGTTATCGTGCTGGGCGACAATTAGGTCGGCGAAGAACCGGAAGTTCTCGGCGGCACGACGGGCCTGGCCCAGAGCCTGGGTAATCGGTAGACCGGTGTCGAAACATTCCATGGCGGCCAGCTCGTCACCGCGGGATTCGACCACATCGGCGATCTTGTGTAACACGCGGGAGCGTTCGCGTGGCAGCATAGTCGGCCAGGGGCCGTTGGTGAAAGCGTCCTTGGCGGTAGCCACGGCACGGTCGATATCTGCTTTCTTCCCGGAGGAAGCCTTAATGTAGGTCTCGTTGGTGACCGGGTCGAGCACCTCGAACGTGTCGCCGTCGAGGGAATCAACGAACTCGCCACCGATGTAGTGACGGATCTGATCGGGCAGGTTGGCGGGGCGTTGGGAGGTGGCAGTCACAGTCAGTACTCTCCTAGGGTCGATCGGTTCTGGTGTTCGGGGCTGTTCAGGTAGCTGGTCAGCGTGGCGTTGCGGTGGTCTCGGGCGGCTTGTTCAATCTCGATCGCGGACGCATGGCCGGCAATGAGGTCCAGAATGTGGGCGTGTTCGGCCACCGATTCGGTGGCGCGTCCGGGTACGAAGGAGAAGGTGGATTCCCGCAGGTGGTTCAGCCGGTCCCATTCGGCATAGACCAGATCGGTCAGTCGCTGGTTCGGGCACCGAGCGAAGAGCACCTGGTGGAAGGCCTGGTTGGTTTTGGTGAAGCTGGCCGGGTCGAAATGTGACAGCGAGCGCTGCATCTGCGCATTCAGCGCCCGGGCTTCGGCCAGATCATCTGCGCTCACATGCGGGGCAGCCGCGGCGGTTGCGGCCCCTTCGAGAATGCCCACGGTCTGCATCGAGTTGATGTACTGGGATTCATCCACCATCGACACGTGTGCGCCCACATTGCGCTGATAGGTCACCAGTCCTTCGGCTTCCAACTGGCGGATGGCCTCCCGCACCGGTACCACCGACATATTCAGGGCATCACCGATGGTGGCCAGCACCAGCCGGTAGCCGGGGCTGAATTCTTGGGTGAAGATCCGTTGCCGAATCCACCGGTAAGCAATCTGGGCTTTGGACAATTGCTCGGTCTCGGTTGTGGTCGGTGGGGTCATCAGTTCTGTTCCCCGCTTTCGGCGACGTAGCGCTCATAGGCCTCTTTCTGTTCGCCAGTGGGCGGGAAGGTGCCCTTGATCGGTGCGCCGGCTCGAACCTGGTTGGCCACCCACTCATCCTGGTGCTCTTTGGCCAGAGCGGCCTCGACAACTTCGTCGGCGAGATCGCGCGGGATCACAAGCACCCCGTCGTCGTCACCAACGATCACGTCGCCGGGGAGCACCGTGGCGTTGCCACAACTAACGGCCACATCGACCTCCCAGGGCACGTGCTTACGCCCCAACACGGCCGGGTGCGCGGTCTGGGTGAAGACCGGTAGGCCGATACGCTGAACCTCGGCGTAGTCGCGGACTCCCCCGTCGGTGACCACACCGGCGGCTCCGTTGTACTGGGCGCGGAGGGCGAGAATATCGCCCAGGGTGCCAGAGCCGGCTTCACCGCGAGCTTCAATGACAATGACTTCGCCCGGTCGGACGGCATCAAAGCACTGTTTTTGGGCGTTGTAGCCACCGCCGTGGCTGCCGAAGAGGTCCTCACGGTTGGGCACAAAACGCAGGGTCTTGGCCACCCCGACCATCTTGGTGCCCGCGGTTTGGGGCTTCACGCCTTCGATGACGACGTTGTTCAGACCGCGGGAACGCAATTGGGCCGATAGTCCGGCGGTGGGCGCTACCTTCAGCTTGGTCCGCAACTCATCAGGGAGCGCCGCGGTGGGATCTGCAACCGGTGGCAGACCGGCGGCTTCACGGGATCCCCAAGCGTCTTCGGCTTGCTTTTCATCGACAGCCGGCAACATCCCAAGCGCCGGGTCGAAGTCGCCGGGGCCCTCCGTAATGTGGGTGATCAGCCGACCCGAGGTGGGTGCGCCCGTGGCGGTGGGGGCATCGACCTCGACCTCCACGGTGTCGCCGGGGGCCACCACTGACGAGCCGGCCGGGGTACCGGTCAGGATCACGTCACCGGTTTCCAGGGTCATGTGCTGCGACAGGTCGGCCACGAACTGAGCCAGCGGGAAGATCAGCTGGTCCTCGGAGGTGCCATCCTCCTGGACCAGCTCACCGTTGACCCAGGTGCGCAACCGGAGTGCGGTCGGATCAATGCTTTGGGCGTCAATCACGGTCGGGCCCAGGGGCGTGTAACCGTCCCGGCCCTTGGAGCGGAGGTTAGAGCCCTTATCTGCCGGGCGGTAGTCGTAGATGCCCAGGTCGTTTGCGGCGGTCACCCCAGCCACATGCTTCCAGGCGTCTTCGAGGCAGACCCGGCGGGCCGGTTCCCCGATGATCAGGGCGATTTCGCCCTCAAAAGCCATCAACTCGGTCCCGGCGGGGCGTGCTACGTCGGCACCGGAGCCCGATAAGGAGCTCGTGGGCTTAAGGAAATAAGACGGGGTGGCCGGGCGCCGACCGCGCTGGGCGGCGCGAGACTCAAAGGCCACGTGCACCGCAATAATCTTGCCCGGGGTGACGGGAACGTCGTGGAGAGGGTTCGGCATGCAGGCCTCCTGCTCAGCAGATCTGAGAGTATTCGAAATCGTATATCATTCTATGCGATGGGGTCAGGGTGTCACAATCACTTATTTGCTGCATCGCCGTGACGTTCTTGCCAGCGCTGAGCGCAGGCGATACCGGCATCGTCTGGGTTTTCCGGAGATTTCAGGGACTCGTACTTCTCGTTGTAGACCCGCAGGTATTCTTCCGCGTTCTCGAAATCCAACGAGTCCATCACATCCAACCAGGTTTCCTCGGCCCCCTCGGCAGCGATGTCTTTCCATTTCTGAGTTTCCTCATCGGACCAAGTGTCGAAATCTTCCACGTCCGGGGAGTCGAGCATCTCATCACAGATATTTTCCAGCTCACCGTTGGCAACGTCAATGGTCTTGCCCTCATTGAATTCCTTCGTTACGTCATCCACGGTGGCCTGCAGGTCCTCAGGCAAGGACTCGTAGGAGTCTTTATTCCACCACATGCCGTAGGCGGTGTATTGGTCAAAACCAGGGTCGACCCAATAAGGAAGTTGTTCGGTGATGGCAAAGTTCACGCCGAAGTCCAGCGAGGAGGCCACCGAGTCAATTACTCCGCGCTGTAGTGCCTCATAGGTTTCTCCGGCGGTGATGGCGCTGACATTCATCCCGGCATCTTCCAGCGAGCGCTGAGTGACCGGACCGGCTGCGCGAGCCTGAAGCCCATCGAGATCTTCAAACCCATCAATCGGGGTCTTCGCCCCGATGAGCAACGCGCCTACCGGCCACGTTGAAACGTGTTCCAGGTTAGCCTTCTCCATAACCTCTTTGGCTGGCTCGTACTCGCGGTGGAGTTCGTAAAGCGCCTGGGTAGCTGCTTGAATGTCATCGGTTTTGAACGAGATGGATAGTACCGAGGTGGTGGGTAGCAGGTGTGGGGTGTAATCGGTGACGGTTAGTCCGAAGTCGGCACGGCCGTCGCGTATACAGTCTGCGACATCGGCCATATCGCAGATGGCTTGGAAGGGGGTGCGTTCAAAGGCGATACGCCCATCGGAAGCTTCTTCGACCGCGTCCATATAGGCTTCGGCAACCAGCTCGTGCTGGGTCCCCACGCTGGCGCCGTTGGCTTGGGTGAAGATGTATTCGGCATCGGTCTGATCTGCTCGTTCCCAGTCGACCACGCCTTCTTCACAGGCAGTCAACGTCAGCGAGCCAGCCACGATACCGGCGACCGCCAGCAAGCCACGGGTCGAGGTTCGTGCGCGACGGGCAGTTTTTGTCGTCCAACTCATGAGTTCACTTCTTTCTGCGCCAGGGCTCACCCAGGGCTAGTTCTGTACTAATCCGGGCAAAAACAGGATCAGATCCGGGGTGAAGAAGAAGATCAGGATCAAGATCATGTCGATAACAAAGAACGGAATGATACCGCGGAAGACGGTCTCGGATTTCACGCCGGTGGCGCCAGAGACGACGAAGGCGTTGATGCCCACCGGCGGAGTAACCATGCCAATTTCGATGAATTTCACGATCAGAATGCCCAACCAGATTGGGTCGAAGCCGAATTCTAGGGCGACCGGCAGGATCAGCGGAACCGAGATCATCAGCAGGGACAACGATTCCAGCACCATCCCCATCGGTACCAGGCACAACAGTAGAATCAGCATGATCCAGGTCGGTGACAGGCTCCAGCTACTCACTGCGGCGGTGACCATTCCCGGCACGCCAGCGGAGACGAAGAAGGCTGAGAGGATTCCGGAACCGATGATGATAAAGAAGACCATCGCGGTGGTCCCCGCCGTGGATTCCAGGGCGCCTTTAATACCCTGCCAAATGCCCTTGGCGCCTTGTTTACGCAATTCCCAGATCAGAATCAGCACCGCGGCAATCGCGCCGAATGCAGCGGACTCGGTGGCGGTGAAGATCCCGGAGTACATCCCGCCCAGCACGATGGCGAACAGCAGAAGAATGTAGCCCAGACCGCGCCACGGCAGAGAGGACAACGGGGCGTGGCGACGGTTTTCCGCCTGGATGGCTTTGGCTTGGCTCAGGGCATCTTGGACGTTGTCTGCGTCTGCGACAACCTGGCCACGACGGCGGAGCTGCCAGCCGGCAAAGCCGATCCAGATGGCATAGGCCAACGCAGAGAGCGCGCCGGGGACAATACCGGCGGCCAGCATTTCTCCTACCGATTGCTGAGAGAGGATGGCGTAAAGGACGAGGAAAGTCGAGGGCGGAATCATCGATCCCAGGGTTCCGGCGACCGCAACCAAGGCGGTGGCCATGTGAGCCGGGTACCCGGATTTCCGCATTTCTCCCACGGCTAGGCGCGCCATCGTGGCCGCGGTACCGATCGAGGAACCGGAGACTGCAGAGAAACCGGCCGAGGCGACCACAGTGGCGACACCAAGCCCGCCGGGAAAACGGCTCAACACGCGGTCGGCGATGGCGAAGACGTATTCGGCCACATGGGCTCGTACTGCGAACATGCCCATGAGCACGAACATCGGCACGATGGTCAATGAGAAGGATGCGATCTGGGAGAACGGGTCAGCACCGAGTTCCAGGGTGGCATGGTTAAATCCATGCAAAAGCACCAGGCCGATGGCACCGGCCAGACCCAAGGAGACGGCCACGGGGACTCGGAGCAGTAGCAGTGCCAGCATCAGCACCAGCACGAGGATCACGACAGCGCCGAGACTCATGATGCACGGCCTCCTTCGGCGGTAGACGTTGCGATGCTGGCGGATGTTTTGGAGACGACATCCGGCTGGTCGGCCAGAGCGGCTTGGACCTCATCGGCGTGGCCGGTGGGTTCTTGGCCACGCAATGTGCGCACCAGGTTAAGGACGGCTACCAACAACAAAGAGAGCAGGCCGATCGCCAGGATCCAGCGCATCGGGTACATCGGCCACTGCACGATGCCAAAGCGGGTTTCACGGAAGATGAAGGAATCGATGGCGCGCATGATGTTGGCATAGGAGAGCCAGCCGGTGTAGAGAGTCACCAGGGCCCAGACGAAGACATTGGTAGCTCTGGTCAATCCGGGGCCAAAACGGTCGGTCACCAGGGAAACCGCGACGTGTTCGCCGTTCAGTCCGGCCCAGGCCAGACCGAAGGCTACGGCGGTCACCATGGCTGTTTCGGCGATTTCGATCATGCCCGGTAACGATGCACCAGTGATATTGCGTGCAAAGACATCGATGGCGATGGCGATGACCATCACGACGACTGCGATTGCTGAGAGCACTGCGAGAAAACGAACCGCAATGCGTATTAGTTTCTCCATGGTCCACTGCTACTTTCTCAGGGTGGGAGTGTGATGCGAGAGGGCGCTTCGACCGCTGCGTAGTGGTCTAGGTCATACCCGCCGAGCTCAGACTATATACGATTTGAGATCTCATGTCATATAGACCACATGACATCATTCACAGTGGCAGGGCGGTATACAGCGTTAAATCCCAGCGATCTCTTGCATATACGGGGCGACGATGCTCCCGTCGACGCGACAGTCCAATACGAAGGTGCCGTGTGCGCCGTCGGCAACCCACTGGGTGAAGTCCTTCAAATCGTTGAAACTGCGGATCACGGAGGCGCGAGCGCCCAGGCTGGTGGCCAGCCCGGCGAAGTCGATCTCGCCGACGCGCATGGGTTCTTCGGCCAATCCCTTACTGCCGTATTGGAAGACCTCAGCCCCATAGGCGGCGTCGTTGAAGACGATGACCACGGCGCTCTTGGCAGTACGGATCAGGGATTCAGCGTCAGCGAAGGCCATCATGCCACCCCCGTCACCGGTGACCAGCACAGTGGTTTTCTCCGGGGCAGCGTGAGCAACTCCGACAGAGGCGGAGAAACCCAGCCCAATAGTTTGGAAGGCTGTGCCCAGCAAGATCATGTGGTCGATCTCGGACACGTCGAAGAACATATTAGGCCAGCCGATGAAGTGGCCACCATCGGTGATGTAGATCCGGTCTGGTGGCAGCAGCTCGTTCAACCGGGTGCTCAGCGCGCGGGGGTCGAGCCCACCGGCGGGGCCGAATTCGGTGCCGGTCTCATAGGCGCGGAGCTCGCGAGCGGTGTCTTCGGTGTTGTCAGTCTTCGCCCGCGACTCGGTCGCAGAGGTGGTGGCTTTATACGCATCCAGTAGCGCGGGGACGGCGGTAGCGGAATCAGCGCTGAGGAACTGGTTGACGCGGGCGTGGGTGGCCTGTGGTTCGCTGTCAATCTGGATGACGTGCGCCTCGGGGCCGAAGGCTTCACCAAAGGCCATGGTGAATTGGTTCAGCCCGGCTCCGACTACCAGGACAACATCGGCTTCACGTATGCGCTGGGCGGAGCCCGGGGCGGCGAATCCTCCGCACACGCCCAAATCGGTGAATCCGTCGGTGCCATCGGTGTAGAACAGCCCGCGCCCGGGTGCGGAGGTAGCCACATCGGCGCCGAGCAGGCCGGCCAGTTCACGCAAGGCCACAGCACAGTGACGGGCACCGCGACCACCCAGAATGAGTGGCTGGGAAGCCTCCCGCAAGGCAGTGGCCATGTTGTGGATGGTCTCGGTATCAACTACCGGGCTCGGCGCCTTAGGGGTGAGCTCAGGGATGACGGCACCATCGGCGCTGACCTCAGCGGTGGCCAAGTCATTGGGAATCGCGAGGACCACGGGGCGTTGTAGCGACACGGCTTGTTCGACAGCAGAGATGGCTACGGTGCCGGCGTTGGAGGGCTCAACGGTCAGTGTCGGCACGTCCATGGAGGCCGCTGTGGCAACTTGGTCGATATCCCAGGGGCGACGCCCCGGAGTGGGCTGGTCTCCGACCACCAGGATCAGCGGGATCTGCGCCAGCGAGGCTTCAGCGAGCGCGGTCAGCGTATTGGTAAAGCCCGGCCCATAGGTCGTGGTGGCCACCGCGAGTTCTTGGCACACCCGGTAGTAGGCATCGGCGGAGGCTACCGTGGCGACTTCGTGGCGGACCGGCACGATGTCGGTGCCGAGCTGATGTAGCGCGTCAATGAAATAGGCATTGCCATTGCCCATCAGTCCAAAGAAGGCGGAGGCGTGGCGGTGCAGGGCATCGGCAAGAACAGCAGCAACAGTTGGCATATGAAACGCTCCCAACAGACAGATATGTCGATCGATTCCATATATGTCTGGCTCTTCACCGAAGAGTTAGCGTTTCTTTTTCAAACGCCAGGCCGAGAAGGCATCACAGTTGGTTCAGCCCACTATGACCTTCGACACCCCTACCTTAAGGTACCCACGCCAGCTTCGACAAGCCCGGTCTCAACTGTGCGCAGGCCTTCCAAGACACGGTTGAGATGCTCGCCCGTGGCGTGGAAAAGGCTCAATGCTCCAACCGATCCCAGCCGGCCGTCCTCGAAGCGCACTGGGATCGCGACGCCGTACAGTCCGGGGATGACCTGGCTGTAGGACTCCGCCCAACCGCACCGCCTGATCTCGTGGACATTGGCTCGCACCTCGTCGCTGATGCCCTCTGGCCAAGAAGCCTCATCCATGATCGCCAAGATCGCTCTTCCGGTGGCCCCGTCCTGGATGGGATGGCGCGCGCCGGGGCGCTGGGCGATGACGGTTTCTTGGTGGGGAGGTTCCACGCTGGTGACCGTCAAGCATTCCCCGCGGTCTTCGATGGCCAGAAAGCAGGTCATGGCTAACCGTTGAGCGGCCAGGGTCAATAAGGGCAGGGCAGTGGCACGCATATCTCGCTCGACCGAGGCGCCCAAGGCCACGAGTCGTACACCTAGCGCGAGTTTCCCCAGCTGATCACGCACCACCAGCCCGTGGTCTTCCAGGGTGCGCACCAGCCGGTAACACACCGAGCGGTGTAGCCCCAAAGCGTGAGCGACCTGGTCGATGCTCATCGCAGACGGGGAATTAGCGAGCACTTCCAGTACTCGAAGACCGCGACTGAGGGTTTGTGATCCTGCGGACCGAGTAACCGGGTCTGCCACGACACACCTCCTTGTAAGCCAGCTCATATTTCCTCTATGATCTGACTCATAAATTCGATAATAGAGTTTAGTGTTCGATTATAGAACACGCTCTACGGCACGATCTACTCTGTCTTTTCCGACAAGGAGTGAACCACCGATGCATTTCCACGAACACGGCTATGTCTCCGAAGACCCCCGAATTCGTCCTGCTGCTGGCTACGGCCTCAATCGCAGCGACGAACTCCCCGACGAAATGGACGTTCTGATTGTCGGAACCGGTCCGGCCGGTATGCTGGCCGCCGCTCAGCTGTCCTACTACCCCGAAGTCAATACACGCATTATTGAACGCCGTGAGGGACGTCTGGAGATCGGCCAGGCCGACGGTATTCAGGCCCGCTCGGTGGAGACCTTCCAAGCCTTTGGCTTCGCTAGCGAAATTATCGACGAGGCCTTCTGGCTCACCGAGATGTGTTTTTGGAAGCCGGACCCCACCAACCCCGAGAACATCATTCGTACCGCCCGGACTCCCGATGACCCTTCCGGCATCTCCGAGTTCCCACACCTGATCGTCAACCAGGCACGCGTATTGGATGGCTACGCCGAAGCTGCACGGCGGGCCCCGGGTCGGATTACCCCGGATTATGGGATTAAGTTCCTCGGACTGAGTGTGGACCGCGAGCAGGACTACCCGGTCGAGGTCCAGGTGGAGTACGTAGCCGGCCCCCGGAAGGGCGAACAACGCACCGTGCGTGCCAAGTACGTCGTGGGTTGCGATGGCGCCCACTCTCGCGTCCGCGATTCCATCGGGCGGGTGATGAGTGGCGATGTCGCCAACCACGCCTGGGGTGTCATGGACGTGCTGGCTAACACCGACTTTCCGGATATCCGCACCAAGTGCGCCATCAACTCCAAGCACGGCCAGATTCTGCACATCCCTCGCGAGGGTGGACACCTGTTCCGCATGTACGTGGACTTGGGTGAAGTGCCTCTAGATGATGACCACAAGGTGCGCGACACCCCGATTGAGGAGATCATCCGCAAGGCCAACGACATCATCACCCCCTACACCCTGGATGTGAAGTCGGTGGCCTGGAACTCGGTTTACGAGGTAGGACACCGGTTGACCGATCACTTCGACGATGTCGACACCGAAGACCGCGACCGGTTGACCCCGCGCGTGTTCATCACCGGCGATGCCTGTCACACGCACTCGGCCAAGGCCGGTCAGGGTATGAACGTGTCAATGCAGGACGGTTTCAATATCTCTTGGAAGCTGGGCCAGGTGCTGTCGGGGCGCAGCCCCGAGACCCTGTTGCACACCTACTCGGATGAGCGCCAAGAGGTGGCCAAGAACCTCATCGACTTCGATAAGGAATGGTCGACCCTGATGGCCACCCCGACCGAAGAGTTGCCAGATCCGACATACCTGGAGGACTTCTACGTCAAGACCGCCGAGTTCCCGGCCGGCTTCTTGACTGAATACCGTCCCTCCATGGTCACCGGCGGCACCGAGCACCAGGAGTTGGCCGCCGGGTTCCCCGTGGGTAAGCGTTTCAAGTCGGCTAAGGCCATGCGCGTCTGCGACGCCAACCCCTTGCACATCGGCCACCAGGCGGTGGCGGATGGTCGCTGGCGACTGTACGCCTTTGCGGACCGCCCGGCCTGTGGCGAGCACGATTCCAAGCTCTCAAAGTTGGCCGAGTGGTTGGAGACCTCCGCGGACTCACCGTTCGTGAAATACCGTCGCGAAGGCGACGACATCGACGCTCAGATTGAGCCGAATGTCATCTACCAGCAAGACACCGCGAGCTTCGACTGCGTGGATGCCCCAGCCATCTTCCGCCCCAAGGTCGGGAAGTTCGGCCTGGAGTACTGGGAGAAGATTTACGCCACTATACCGGACGAGGACATCTTTGAGGCTCGTGAACTTTCTCGCGACGGTGTGGTTGTGATTGTCCGTCCGGACCAGTATGTGGCCGCTGTGTTACCACTGGATGATGTGGACGGTATTGCCGCCTACTTCGATGCGGTGTTGACCACCAACTAGGCGTGCTACAAGCGTGGCAAAGACACTGGCGGGCCGGTGCCTTCATCAATCGAGGTGACCGGCCCGCCATCCTGTCGTGAAGGATGTCAACAAGTCCGACTAGACCGCTGTGGTAACGGGAGCTGCCTCGCGTTCGGGGTGCAGGTCGGGTTTCTCCACCCAGGCACGGGCATCGCTACCCGCCGGATCTTCGAAGACGCTATTGGCATTCTCAAGGTCGACGGTGAAGAAGAGGCCCTGCGGATGGCTAACTACACCGATTTTAAGAGTGACGTTTTTGAAATCACCCCAAAACGTTAGCTATGATTTACCTCACCTCAAAGGTCTTATTTCTCCCCACAGGAAAAATAAGACCATTCCGGCGTGCTACACCACCAGCTCGCTGGCTATCTCATCACATAACCGTTACTAGAGGACCTCTATGAGCATCCACCACAACGACTCGGGAGCAGCAACGACCGACAACACCGTCACCGATGATGCCCCGTCAAAAACCTTGGAAAGTGGAAAGCGGAAGGGCTTTTTCCAACGCTTCTTGGACGTCATCGAGTGGGGTGGCAATAAGCTTCCGCACCCCGTCACTCTCTTCGGGATTTTGGCCCTGCTGGTCATCCTGCTGTCATGGGTTCTCTCCCAGGCCGGGCTGAGTGTCGAAGATCCAGTTGAAGGCGAAACGGTGGAAGTGTTCAACCTGCTTTCCGCCGAAGGTGTTGAGTGGATCTTCTCGTCAGCGGTCGATAACTTCATCAACTTCGCCCCACTCGGCGTGGTGCTCGCTACCATGATCGGTATCGGTATGGCCGAATCCACCGGACTGATCGGTACCGCACTACGTGGTTTTATCCTCTCCATCCCCCGCACGCTGGTCACCTTCGCCATTGTCTTTGCCGGTGTGATGTCCTCGGTAGCTTCCGACGCCGGCTACGTGGTACTACCTCCCCTGGCAGCCATCCTGTTCGTCGCCCTCGGACGACACCCGCTGGCCGGAATTGCTGCCGCCTTCGCCGGCGTCTCGGCAGGGTTTAGTGCTAACCTTCTGCTCTCCGGAACAGACGTGGTGCTCGGCGAGCTCACCATTGAAGCCGCCGCCACCATCGACCCTGCCTACGCCGACCAGATGAACCTGGCGATGAACTACTGGTTCATCATCGCTTCGACCTTTATCCTGGCCATCGTCGGTACGCTGGTCAGCCAGTTCATCGTGGAACCCCGGCTGGGTAAGTGGACCGGTGAAGGGGCCATCGAGGGCGAGGATGAGGAACAGCTGAAGGTCACCCCGTTGCAGAAAAAGGGCCTGATCTGGGCCGGCATTTCGCTGGTGATCACCATTGGGTTGTTGCTTCTGCTCATTGTTCCGCCGAATGCTCCGATGCGTGGTGAAGACGGTGCTGTTATCCAGTCGCCGTTCATGAGCTCGCTGGCCATTATTCTCGTCGTTGTCTTCTTCATTCCCGGCCTGGTCTACGGCATCGTGACCAATGTGGTGAAAAACGACACCGATGCCGTGAACCACATCTCCAAATACATTTCCGGGATGGCCATGTTCCTGGTCTTGTCTTTCACCGCAGGTCAGTTCATCGCCTACTTTGAACAAACCAACCTGGGTCTGATTCTCTCGGTCCTCTGCGCCGAAGCGCTAGACTCGATCAACCTCACCGGAATTCCTCTGGTGTTGCTCTTCATGCTCTTCACCGGCCTGGTAAACCTATTCATCGGTTCGGCCTCCGCAAAATGGGCGATGCTGGCACCCATCATGGTGCCCATCATGATGCAGCTGGGCATCTCCCCGGAGTTCACCCAGGCCGCCTACCGCGTTTCGGATTCAGCCACCAACATCCTCAGTCCGCTGATGACCTACTTTGCGCTGATCATCGTGGTGGCCCAACGCTACGACAAGAAGATCGGCATCGGCTCATTGGTCTCGGTAATGTTGCCCTACTCGCTAGCATTCTGGGCCGTCTGGACGTTGATGACCATCGGTTGGATGGGACTCGACTTGCCACTAGGACCCAACGCTCCGGTCTTCTACGAATCACCCTAGTTTCACAGCCCACGACCGCCTCCCGATGCCTAGATGCACTCCCTGCAGAGTGTATCTAGGCATCTTTGTCTGAAGTGTCCTGTCGAAGTTGCCAGGCTATCGTGAAACGCGAGAAGCACAGGGCGCTACGTCTGCTGTATGCCTGGTCTCTGGTCGTGCAACCCAGGTAGTCTCAGTCACAGAGATAAGAACGACTCGACGCCAGAAAGAAGCCTCACATGCCACACGTGCAGATCTCGACCGGCATCAATGTTCACTACGAAGAGCAAGGCTCGGGCGAACCTCTGATTCTGATCATGGGCACCTCGGGAGCTATTGGTACCTGGGCCGAGTTTGAAGACCGATTTGCTCAGAATTACCGTGTCATCACCTTCGATAACCGGGGGATCGGCGAGACTGACCGTGGCGATGGTGATATTTCAGTCCGCTCAATGGCTCAGGATGTGGCGGCCCTGATGGACGCACTGCAGATTCCTCAAGCGCACATTCTGGGGTGGTCCCTTGGCTCCGCTGTCGCACAAGAGCTCGCAATCAACTATCCGGACCACGTCAAGTCCCTGATCCTCTACTCCACGTGGGGTCGCTGCGACGGGTTCCAAGCCGCAGTGATTACTTCCCTCCGGTACCCGTACGCTCAAGGTGACTTAGACGTTGCCGCCACCGCCACCGGTCTTGCCTTCTCTCCCGAAACGTTGGACCGTGCTGATCTCCCGGAATTTCTCGCCCCCGTTCTGCGCGGGTTGCCGCAGAGTGAGGTGCAGATCCAAACCACCGTCGAGCAGTGGGACGCCGACTTGGCTCATGACACCCTCGACCGATTGGCCCAGATCAAAACACCGACCCTAGTGGTAGTCGGAGAACAGGACCTCCTCACTCCACCGTGGCAGTCGAAGAAAGTTGCCGACGCCATCCCCGGCGCGGAATTCCATCTCCTCGAAGGCAGTAACACCCCTCACTTCCTCCATTTTGAACAACCTGAAGTCCTCGCCAACCTGATGCTGACGTTCCTGACCAAGCAACGAGGCTAAGGTGCCCATCCTCTAGGTCGCCATCATTTTCGGTGCTTTCTCGGCACCAGTGAAAGAGTCCTGGGTCTTTGTGTTGATCATCGCGCTGATTCCCACACGACGGCCACCACTATTGCAACAAGGTCTCAACAGTGTGTCGCATTTGCTCTCCAGAAGAGCATGAGATAAATACATGTTGTGCTTTCCTTTCGTTCAGCGCGCACGCTGATAACACCGCCCCGCGTTCCGGGCCTCGACGTCGCCCGGGCTCTGGCCATTATTGGCATGATTTTCGCCCATATGGCGTTAATTCCTGAGCTCGAAATTTCCGAACCGTCGACCTGGCCGGGAATTGTGCACGGCTTTTCCTCGTTGTTATTCGCGCTATTGGCCGGGATCTCGCTGGCGATGATGACCGGAGGCACCCGGCGTCCCGATATCGAGGCATTGCCTTTCTTGCGTCTTCGTTTGCTAGGGCGCGCGGCCACCATTTTCGGCATCGGTCTTGCCCTCGAGGCGTTGGGCACTCCCATCTCGGTCATCTTGCCGATTTTCGGAATGCTCTATATTGCCATGATGCCGTTTATGCGGTTGCGTCGTCGCTGGCTGTTGGTCTGGGCAGCAGGATTCGCCATCATCGGCCCGGTCCTGTTGGAGATGCTTAATGCCCTCTCTTCCTTTGATGGCGCACTGGCATTTCTCTTCTTCAGCCCCTACCCGCTCACCGCCTGGCTCGCACTAGCCCTGACCGGTATGGCTATTGGTCGTTCCAATTTGCGCAGTATCCGACTGGCTACGGTGCTAGCGCTAGGCGGTCTGGTGGTGGCCGCGCTGGGCTTTTTCCTGGCCTCGCTGACTGAAGACGGCGCCGGAACCTCCCTGGATGAGGGGAGCTACTCTTCCTACGGGAGTATTTACGACAGCGAAGACTCCTACGGCTACCTCGAGGACGGGAGTTTCTACCCCTACGACACAGACGATTCTTCGTCGTGGAAACCAGGGGACGTTGTTCCGGAAGAAGAACCCGTCGACCCCGTGGAATGGCTGAGATTGGGTCTAACCTCGAGCCGCCCACACACCGGTGGCAGTCTGGAAATCATGCTGGGCCTCGGCGTCGGTGCCACGGTCCTTGGAGCGTGCCTGCTGATATGTCGCGGTCCGGTACGTTGGGTCACCTACCCGCTATCGGCGATGGGAGCCATGCCCCTGACCGTTTATGCGGCCCATGCGGTGGTCACGCTGATCGTCTATGGCAACATCAACCTCGGAGACTGGATCGGGCCAGCTGAAGAGGACCTCACCGCTTTGTTCATGGTCATCGGCGCCCTGATCGTCTGCCCCCTCTGGATGGCGGTCACCGGACGTGGACCGCTCGAGGCTCTGACTCGCCATGTTGGTCGCCTGGCCTCCGGCGAATTACATCGCCATGAAACAGGTCGCCACGCCATCCCATAAGAAAAGCCAGGTGGACCCAGAGCCCCGGGAGCACGCGTCAGCTACGCGAAACTTCCGTGACGTCGGAGGGCTGGGCCTCGTCATGACGGTCCGCGCCCCGGTTTTTGTTTTTGCCCTTGATCCCACCGGTCAGTGCCCTCAGGGCGTAGAGGATAGCGGCCAGGTCGACGAGTTCTTGGGTTAGCGCGCCCCACACAGCGGGGATGTAGCCGAAGGCGGCCACCAGCATCAGCCCGATCGAGAGGATGATGCCAATCCATATCGCTTCCAGCGCGATCCGGAAGGTGTGCTTACCGATGCGCACCGCCAAGCCCACCCGGCTGATGTCGTCGCGGACAATCACCGCGTCGGCGGACTCGCTGGCAGCGGTGGCTCCGCGAGCGCCCATGGCGATTCCGACATCGGCGGCGGTGAGCACCGGGGCATCATTGACGCCATCGCCGACCATCATCACCGGACTGGGCAGAGTCTTGATGATCTCCACCTTATCGTGGGGCAACAGTTCGGCGTGGACCGTATCAATGCCAGCTTGTTCAGCCAGTGAGGTGGCAGTGTCCTGATTATCGCCGGTGAGCATCGCGATCGTGTCGATGCCTTGGTCGTGCAACTCTCGGACGGTGGTCGAGGAGTTGTCGCGCAGCGAGTCAGCGAGCAATAAACTACCGGCAAACCTGCCATCGATCGCCACCGCCACCGAGGTTTGTCCCGGCTCCAACGGAACACGCGTTGCCTCCGGGTCGGTCTCTTGAACGAAAGCCAGCTTACCCACCACCACATGGCGACCGTCGATGACCGCAGTGACACCGTTGGTCGCAATTTCGTTCGCATCCTCGGTGGTGGTCAGCCTCAGTCCACGCTCATAAGCTGCAGAGATCACGCCTTCGGCGAGCACGTGGGAGGAGTACTGCTCAGCTGAGGCCGCCAAGGTGAGCAACTCGTCGGCATCCACCCCGTCGGCGGGGATCACCTCAACCAGTTCGGGCTGGCCGTAGGAGAGGGTACCGGTCTTATCGAAGGCCACTGAACTCGCCCGCGCCAATGCCTCGAGAGTGGCTCCACCTTTGACGATAATGCCGTTGCGGGTACTGGAACTCATCCCGCCCATGAATGCCACCGGGGCAGCAATTAACAACGGGCACGGGGTAGCCAGCACCAGTACTTCGGCGAAACGGACCGGGTCGCCCGACAGCCACCAAGCCAGACCGGCGATGGCCAACGAGACGAGCGTGAACGGGACCGCAAACCGGTCGGCCACCCGCACGGTGGGGGCTTTGGCTTGCTCGGCTTCTGCTACCAGCGCAATAATCTTCTGATACTGGGAGGAGTTGGAGTCTGCCGTGGCACGGATCCGCACCGCCCGCTGACCGTTGATGGAACCCGACAGCACCGCGTGACCGCGTTCGTATTGGACCGGCAGACTCTCACCGGTCAGCGAGGACTCGTCGAAGTCGCCATAATCGCTGATCAGCTCACCGTCGACGGGAACCACTTCGGCAGGCTTGACCAGTAATAGATCGCCCTCGGCGACCTCGGTGACGTCAATGTCATCGGCGGTGGCGTCCGGGTCATCGCTGCGCAACCGGTGCGCGGTATTTGGCGCCATCTTCAACAACGCGTCGAGGTCTTTGGTCGCTCGTTGGGCGGCGTAGTCTTCAATCGCTTCACCACCCGAGAGCATGAGCACGATAATCATCGCTGCGATATATTCACCCACCGCAATGGAGGCAATCATCGCCACCAACGCAAGGATGTCGAGGCCAAAGTGGCCACGCAGAATATCGCGAATCGTGTCGAAGGCGGTCAAGGCAATAATGACAATGACATACCCGGTGGCAATCCACTGCGCCGCAGTGGTGGCACCGGAGAACTCGCAGGCGAGCACGACGACAAGCAACACCAAGGTAATGGCCACAATGGGATACTGCCGAATGAAAGTCGCGATCTTTTTCATGGCTCAAGTATCTCGCTGACGCTGTCGAGCTTCCAGCAATCCTAGGCAAGGCTAAATGGGTATATAGCCCTGCTGTAGTCTGCTATCCCTCACCGTGGTGAGGGTCCCCTTCCGGGCTACGTGGCGACCATCGACGTTGGCTCGGTCACTGAAGGTCACGGTCTGTCCCCAAGCCCCCTAGACTAGGAGGCATGCTCCGTACCATGTTTCACGCGAAAATCCATCGCGCCACGGTGACTGAAGCCAACCTGAACTACGTTGGTTCGGTGACCATCGACCAGGACCTGCTTGATGCTGCCGGAATTCTGCCCGGTGAGTTGGTCTCGATTGTCGATATCACCAATGGCGCTCGCCTGGAGACCTACACTATCGCCGGACAGCGAGGCACTCGGGTCCTGGGCATCAACGGGGCGGCCGCGCACCTGGTCCACCCCGGGGACCTCGTCATCTTGATTGCCTACGCGCAAATGGACGACGAAGAAGCCCGCACCTACGAACCCACCGTGGTGCACGTCGATGAGCAGAACAACATCCTGCGCCTGGGTAACGACCCGGCTGAGCCACCCACCGATAACGCCCAGCGCCCGCCACTGGCGCAGTAGTCCTACCGCACCATAGGAGTCACCCCGCAAGTCGGCTCGAGGTCACAACGCCTCGTGATAGATGCTGGCCCACCCAACTGAGGTGCCACTAGCCGTCGGTTCAAATCACCGGTATGAATGTGCGCAACATAAAATCCGGGAAGAACCCCTGCTGCACAACCAGCCGATGCGATCCAATCAACTGAATCTTCCCGCCGGTGGCAAGGATGGCCCCATCAATCGGCGTGAGACCGACCAGGGTGTAGATGCGGTAATCAATGAACCGCGTCTGTGACGCAGACCGCGACAGAGCACACTATTGGGGGATAATGTTTTCATGTCTTCGTTTGCTCAGGTGTTGGATCAGTTGCGGGAGAATCAGCCTGTGGGTAGGTATGGTTCCGCGTTCGAGAAGTTGATGGTTAATTACTTCCGCGAGGATCCGGTGATGGCCAACGAGTACGACGAGGTCTACCGTTGGGTGGATTGGCGTTATAACGGTGGGCGTGCTGATACCGGGATTGATCTTGTCGCTCGCAGGCGAGAGGACGGCCGGTGGGCGGCTATCCAGTGCAAGTTCTATAAACCCACCACCTATTTGCAAAAGGGACATCTCGATTCCTTTTTTGAGGCCTCTGGGCATAGTTTTGACACCGAAGACGGCGCGCAGACCTTTGCTAACCGGATTGTCATCTCCACGACAGATAGGTGGTCGGCTAACGCGGAAAAGGCGTTGGAAAAACAGATCATTCCCACTAGTCGCATTGGCCTGGCAGATATTGCGCATTCCCCCATTGACTGGGATGTGGCTTTCCCTGGTTCAGAGGTTCAGGTCAACCTCTCGCGCAAGGAGACGTTTTCCCCGCGCCCGCACCAGCAGGCCGCGATCGAGGAAACCCTGGAGGGTTTTAAATCTTGTGATCGTGGCAAGCTGATTATGGCTTGTGGTACCGGGAAGACGTTCACCGCGTTGCGCCTGGCCGAAAAAGTCGCAGAAGCCGGTAACGGTGCAGCCCGTGTACTGTTCCTGGTTCCCTCGATCTCGCTGTTGTCTCAAACGTTGAAGGAATGGACCGCGCAAGCACGGCTTGATCTGCGCTCGGTGGCGGTGTGCTCGGATACGAAGGTGTCGAAGAAGGCTGAGGACATTGCGTCCTATGATCTGGAGGTACCGGTCTCCACGAACGGGGCTGAGATCGCGCGGCGCATGAGTTCCGGCAGACGCGGACGCGGGTTGCATGTTGTTTTTTCCACCTATCAGTCGTTGCCGGCTATCCACGACGCCCAGGCTCAGGGACTCGACGCCTTCGATATGGTGATTTGTGATGAGGCGCACCGCACCACTGGTGTCACCCTGGCTGGTGAAGAGGCCTCGAACTTCACCCGGGTTCACGACGCCACCTACATCAAGGCCGCTAAACGCCTGTATATGACCGCAACCCCACGGCTTTTTGACGACGCCGTGAAAGGCAAGGCGGCAGAGCATTTCGCCGAGGTTGCGTCCATGGATGATGAGGCCATTTTCGGCCCGGAGTTCTATCGTCTTGGTTTTGGCGAGGCGGTCGAGGCTGGCCTGTTGACCGACTACAGGGTGCTGGTCATGACAGTTGACGAGGACGTTGTAGCAGGGACGCTGTCCCGCGGTGACCAAGAGATTAACCTGTCGCTGGCCTCGGCGATGATCGGTGCGTGGAACGGTCTGGCTAAACGCTCCGGCAAGGAACAAGGCACCAAGTCTGGTTTCGACCACGGGGCCACGCCCATGGAGGTTGTCAATTCTGTTGTGTACGGGGGTTGGGTTTACAGGTATGGGTTCATTCGGTCGGGGTAGGCTGCCGCGAGTTGGGCTAGTGCCTGTTTCCAGTTCGTGGTGACTTGTCCTTCGACGAGTCTGCCGGCGGCTTTGCGCTGGCTGGCGGGTTTGCCGCGTTCCTTGGCTCGTTGGCGTGCGCGTTTGTCCTCGATCGTGCAGATCGCTAGCCACAAGAGTTTCA
>NZ_RDQR01000010.1 GCF_003703835.1 Auritidibacter ignavus | reverse complement strand
CCAACGAGAACACCAACGGCCTGCTACGTCAGTACTTCCCCAAGGGCACCGACCTGTCCCGCTGGAGCGCAGACGACCTCGAAGCGGTGGCCCACACCCTCAACAACAGACCCCGCAAGACCCTCGGCTGGAAGACCCCCGCCGAAGTCTTCGGCGAAGCACTACAATCCCTGAAACAGGCCGGTGTTGCAACCACCGGTTGAACCTGCCCAATACGTTGCCATTGCCTACACTGAACGGCTCATCACCGCAGGAATCACCCCATCAGTCGGAACAGTCGGCGATAGCTACGACAATGCCCTTGCTGAAACCGTCAACGGCTTGTACAAGGCCGAGCTGATCTACTCCCAGCCGGCCTGGAACAGCCTGACCGATGTCGAGTTCGCGACCATGAACTGGGTCCACTGGTGGAACACCACCCGGCTGCACGAAGCACTGGGCTACAAGACACCAGCAGAAGTCGAAGCCCAATACACCGAAAGCCTCACCAACGATGAACTGTCTTTACCAACCATCTAGGAACGAAACCCAGGACGGTTCACATCGACGATGGGGTAACGAAACGGAACCCCACGGCAATGATCCTGAATCGCCTTGCTCGTATTGGTGTATCCAAGCGCCGTTACCGCATCACGGCCACAGAAATACACCTTGTCCTCATGCTCGACAGTTCGGATCGTTCCAAAGGCATCGTTAGTGAATACCTGAAGATCTCTCGTAGCCATGTTTGGCTCCTTCTAAGAGCCAGGATTGACGTGAATTCCAGCAAGCCACGGGTGCGGCCGCTTCGGGCTCTCACGTATACGCCCCTGAGCGTGCAAGAATCCGGACACCCGGTCTTGCTGAAATACTCAGGCCACTCGCTCACATGAGAAGCTTGAGCGGTGATGCAGTCCGATTCTTTCTCCCAACGCTCGACTATCCGCAGTATTGCGAATGTCCTGGCCAGTACTGATTTGCCGAGCCTAAGCGGAAGCCAAATCGACGAACTTCTCCTCGACATTGGAGCGCCACCGCGTGTTGCCGGGAGTAAGCGAGAAGGACTGTTTGGCGCGCTTACGGAGGGAATGTCCGCAGCGCAAGCAGGTCAACACACTCGTGAGTTCATAGCGACGGCGATGAGCCCGACACGGTATACCACCGATCGTCAGCGTTGGGATGATTTGCGCCGCTTGCTCAACAAGGTGCTGGCGACCGAAGGATGGCATATCGACGATGCTGGCGAGTTGACCCAACTCGCTGAGGCGGCACGCACATTCGATGATATCGAGCGTCTCACCAGCTCTCTTGTGGGGGAGCTTCAGCGGCGCAGTACCCACGAACGCCTGATGGAGTATTGCAGCCAAGAACTGATCGCCGAGTCTCTGTTCCACGCGGTATCCGAGACAGCCAAGTCGATTCCTGACCGCATCCGCATCCTTACTGGGTCTACAGACGATGGTCAAAAGTTGTTCGACGCAGCTTTGGGAACAAACAATTCTGCCCCTAAGCTCGTGATTAATAGCTTTTCACGGAGTCGGAAAAATCGGAACACAAGGGTTTAGGCAGGTGCATGCAGACGTACACGCTGGTGGTTCAGAATGCGGTGGACCGTACTGAACTGGGGGTTGCAACTGCGGCGGTGCAGTTCTTCCGTAACGTCGGGTCCACGATTGGAATTGCGGTGCTGGGGTCGATCATGAGTTCGGCGATGATGCCTAAGATTCAAGAACATCTGCCTGCGGGGGGCCAAGAATATGGGCGGCTCGATGGGTGCGGGTTCAGGGGTTGGTTCTGCCTTGGATCCGGCGAAACTTGAAGCCTTACCAGGCCCAATTGCCGATGCCATTCACCAGGGCATGGGCGAAGCGATGCATTTAGTTTTTGTAAGTGGCGTGCCCTTCGTTGCAGCCGCACTTGTATTGGCACTGTTCTAAGCAGCTGACTCTGAGGACAACCCACTAGAGTCGCTTGTCTGCTGGGGTGGCCGTTCCCGAGGTGGTAGAAAGTAGGCCCGCACCTCCCCAACCGCGACCTGCCAGGATGAACTGATTTCTCACCTGGCGGGAGGCGCTAAAGGAAAGTGCGGGCCCTCGTTGTGCAGGACTTAGCTCTTGCGACGGCGTGCAGCTACAAGTAGCGCAACACCAGCAACAGCAAGTGCACCAGCGGTCAGTCCAACCGGAAGTACCGTGGCACCGGTACGGGACAGGGAGTTGCCGTTGTTCGAAGCGGTGCCGTTTGAACCATTTGCACCAGTGCCGTTCGAATCATTCGAACCAGTGTTGTCACCTGAACCGCCCGAGGTGCTGTTCGGACCGTTGTCGGAGTCGCCTCCGTCTCCTTCAGCAGGAGCTTCCGTCTGTTTGTCGTCAGGCTTCCTGCTGTCGTCGTTGTCGGACTCACCAGGCTGAGCCGGTTCGTTTGGCTCCTGCGAAGGTGCTTCACCGGGCTCCTCGCCAGGCTGCTCCTCTGACGGTTCCTGTGACGGGGCTTGAGTTGGCTCCTGCGACGGCTCCACAGGTGGTTCCTGCGTTGGCTGTTCGCCTGGTGCTTCACTCGGCTTTTCACTTGGCGGAGTCGAGACGTCTCCGTCTTCACCACCTGGCTTGTGATCCACGACGAACGTGAGACGTTGCGTCTTCGCTGTCACACTGCCACCAGCCCTTCGTGCACCGCCCACCTCCTGCTTGGCGCGCGCCGTCACGTCGATCGTGTACGTTCCAGGTTTGGTGAATGCCCACGCAGTGTGCATGTGGGTTCCGGGCGGAAGAGGAATGTCTGCAGCCTTCTCGCTGGATGCGTACATCGTTTGAATGGAGCCGAGGTTCTCCGTGTAGGCAAACCATTTTCCGCCTTCAGGTGCGCTCACAGGTGTGAGTGTCATCGTCGCACCTTCGGGATACTTCATGCGGTCGAGTGTTTCGCTTGAGAACCCTGGCCACACACGGCCTGGTTGTTGAGCTTGCGGCAGAATGTAGAGTTCAGTGCCTTTGGGACCGAGGACGTCGTAGCTTGGGTTGGCAAGCACGTTGCCTTCACGCTTAACCTTCGCAAGTTTCGTGACTTCCAGGGTCGTCGAGTCGATAGTGCGTGTCACGGATTCCTGTGCGTGCTGTCGCGAATCGTCACCGAGCGCTACGGTCAGTTCACCATTGAGGTCCATGGCACGCAGGTCGACGTGTCCGTTATTAATCGTGACAGGCGTGTTGAGGAGACTTTCGTCAGAGCCGTCGTTTCCGTCGCCTGGGTTTGGTGTTTCACTACCGTCGCCTGGGTCGGGTGTGGTGGTGGCACCGCTTTCGGAAAACTGGGTCTGAACTGTATTGCCCGTGTTACTGACCTGTCCAAGGTCAATGGTGTCTGTATTACCAATTGCGGCGCGCGGCTGTGGCTCCAATGTGAGCCGTAGCGTGTACTCGTCTCCCTTGCAGTACTCGCGACTAACTTCGAGCGTACGGCGCCCAGGGCCACTTACACCATCTACCGCACACGTTGGTTCGTCGTAACCTTCTTCGTAAAAGCCACCCGTGATGTTGTAGATAAGAGAGTCATCAGCGGGTTTCGTGTCAATTGTGACTCGGTTGCCGTCACCTTGGGTGTGTGCGTTGACGGACACATCGCGCGAGTTCACCGTTACTTCGCCTGTTGAGAAGTCTCCGGCAGGTGTGTCAGGTGTTTCTGTGGGGAATTGCCCTGTGTTCGTGGTGGACACTGCTGTCTGCCCGGTGCTTGAGGTCAGGGGTGCACTGATCCAGCGTGCAGCACCCTGGGTGGGCACAAACACGGCCTGGAAACTTGATGTGTGAGAGCCGATCATTTCGCCCCACGTTGCTTTACCACCCGTAACAGGGATTTCGGCGAGGTGGTAGCCGTCGATGTAGAACACGACCGTACCTTCAGCGGCGTCGTTACCAGCATTGAAAGTAAGATCAGTGAGGTTCTTATCGCCGTCTTTTTCATTGCCTGCGTGTGGGGCGATCGTGAAGCTCGGAGCGGAATTGCCCGTGACACCTGCGGCCTGGTCATACGCGACCCTCACGTCACCGAGCTTTTCGTCGGCGGGGTTGGTACCACCTACCCGCCACACTAACGTGGTTGGTTTTGAAGCCGTGAAAGAACCGTCAGATTTCCGCGCACTTGCATCGAAAGTGACTTCGTAGCGGCCCGGCTTTGTAAACGTGGTGATGTTGTGGGTGTGCGTACCTGGGTCTAACCACACTGTCCGAGAAACCTTGTCGTGGGAGGAGAACAAGCGAGTCACCGGTAGGTCGCCGAATGTCGAATAGTTGAACATGTTCATTTGGCCGGGGCCATTAAAGCCCACGAGTTCCAGGGCGAAATTCCCGTCACGGAACTGTTCAATAGGGACTGCGGTGTCAGCGCCGAAACCTGACCAAATGGGGCTATTGCCAGGCCCAGGGACCTGTGGGGCCATGTAGAGAAGCTGGCCGTCCTTGCCAAGAAAGCCGAGGCGGTGGTCGTTAGTAACTGGGAATACGTAGTTCTGGCTACCGTCATAGTTGTAGCCACGACCCACCCAGTTTGCTGTCTTGTCCAGCGGAGCTGTTTTCCCGTTCGACTGTGAGTTGATGTCGAATGTGTTCGCCTCTTTGTTCCAAAAAACTTTGGGCGCGTCAACGTGTGCTTTCGTCTCGACGCTACGATCGTCATCTGGTCCCGCGAAGGCAGGAGTGGTGGCGAACGAAAAAGCCGTAATTGCAACAGCCGCGAGTGAGGCACAGGTTGCACGAAATACGCGCATGAACCTCTCCTTTAATGTAAGTATTCTCACTGACAAGAGCCAGCGGAATAACACTACCATGACACAAGGAGACTTGCCGTATGCATAAGCATCCACGAATGTTATGCAGTATCGCTTATACGCCGCTTCAAACCGATAAAACAGGGTCAACGCGACGAGGGTGACGCTAAAGTGCACGCTCCCTTAGATAGCGGTTTAGGCGCGGGAGGTAGTGACTAGGGAACGCACGGGGTCTGATCTCCTTGCACATGACCCCAAGGTGTTACACCTTATTTCCGCAGCGTGAGTTTCGGTAGCGAATTAACGATCTTCACCGTCTCTACACTCACATAGGTGATCTTCTTGATGAGGTCCACAATGTAGCGCGGGTTTCCGTGCTCCAGACCCCAGTCGCTGGGGTCGTTGACAATGCCGGAGTCCTTGTCAGTCTTCACCTGGTATCGATCCAGAATCCACTCCAAGGCCGAACGTGACCCGAGCATGTATTCGTGAGCCTCATCCGGAATGCCCGTCAGTGTGATGTTGTCATTCACCACAATCTGCGTTTTGTTCGGCGTACGAGACTTCCCGCCCCAACGCAGCTTCTGCACACGATAGAAATCTAGGTCGTCAGTATCGCCAAACACGGCTTCTTCACCCAACGAATACTCCGGCTGCTCCTCATAGCGAATGTGCAGTTCCAACAGCTGCTCACCGGCTTCAACGAACTTACGGAAATCCTCCGCCGTGTCCGGCAACGAGATCTGCGGCAGCTGCCGTTTAAGGTCAGCCGTATAGGTGCTCCGATACAGCTCCGAATGAAGCAGAGCGTAAATGCTTGCGAAGATGTCGTCCTTCGTCACCCCGTCACCGAACGCTGCTTGGTAGCGCTGGAGCGCGTCATCAGAAATATTGTCGATCCGCCTGTATCCGTTGACGACGGTGTCACCCGAAACGCGGCCATCGGTCAGGTCGAACGTCCCCTGCGGATCGCTCGGCCCTGATGAGTCATCCAGCTTTTCGTACGTAAACCGTGGGAAGAACTGGCCAGTCTCAATTAGATGCAAGTCTGGGATCACGTTGACAGCCAAAACTGCAAAGTGGTGTCCTCCTCCACCCGACAAGCAATAAAACCCGTAGTTCTCCATTCCCGCTTCCGGGAACATCCGCGGAACCTGGCTGCGTTCATGATTGAGTCCCGACCCAAAAGCAAGACTGGATTTCATGAAGGGCCTGTAGATACTCCTGCGGAACGTGTCTGAGCTGATTTCAATCTGTCTGTCCCGGGCCGCCCAGTTACGCAAAGAGCGGGACCATTTGATCCTCGTTGCGTCCAAATACTCTGGATTGTCTCCAAGCCATTTCTGGACATCGGTTTCGTTACGGTGCTCACGCGGTTCAGCCTGGTAGGAAACGCGCACCTCATCAAATGTCCCACTAGAGCGGCCACATTTGACCTCAGCTTCTTCTCACTGAAGTTGTAGACCCACGCATCACGATTAGTCTGCAAGCCTGCTGAGTACGTTGAGAACAATGCCCTCGTAGTTTCATCACGATGCTTATCGCCAATCGGATAAAACGCCTGAAACGCGTCTGACGACTGGTTGATCCATTCGCCACGCTCGTTCAGCTCAAGCTCAGACCATTCGATAGTGCCAACGTCGGATGTCTCTACGATTTCGAGCTTCTTCACGGCTCAGATAGTCGCCAATGTCGTTGTAGTGCAGCACGCACGGCCCTGCGTGAGCAGGGTCTTTGACCGCCAACATGATGGCAACAGTCGCGCGGCTTCCCGCTTCGAACGCATTTCCGCCTTCTTTGCGACGCTGTTCTCCCGAGGTTCGAGCATTACCTCGCAAGTTGTGCACATACAGGTGGTTAAAGTCGTCGATGAGGCTGTTTCTCAACCCGTCGGCTGAATTCGAGTCGATATACCCACCGTTCGTCACATAGGCCAAAACGCCCTGGTCGTCCAAACGGCCAGCTCCCCAGCGAATAGCCCGAATGTAGGAGCCGTACAGGCTGTTGACGTTTCCGCCCTTGGTTGTTCGTTTGGCAGCGTAAGTGTCGCGGATTCGGCTATCGAGTGTCGGATACGTCTGATTTGGGTTGTTATCGTTCGCGCTCGTTTGTCCGGCTGAGTACGGCGGGTTGCCCAGAATAATCTGTATGGGGCAGTCCAGCTGGCGAGTGGCACGTTCGCTGTTCTGCGTGAACATTTGCGTGTCGAGGGTGTCGCCGTCTTCTGACATCTGGAATGTGTCAGCCAGGACGATTCCCTCAAACGGCGTGTACTCACCACCCATAACACCGTGGTAGGTGGCCTCAATATTGATAGCGGCCACGTAGTAGGCCAACAGCATGAGTTCGTTCGCGTGGAGTTCGTTCGCATATTTGCGAGCCAGGTCGTGCGTGTTGATGATGCCCGACTGCAGCAGGCGCACAATGAAGGTTCCTGTACCCGTGAACGGATCATCCGCTGCACAGACTCCGATGTGTAGTCCGGCTCGGGGAGGTGGCCGTAGCGTCGCACCGACTCATCTCTGGCGCCGGTCGCATACGCTTCTGTATCTAGCTCGGATAGGAGACGCAGGCGGGTGTTCTCGGCGGTGATCGGCAGGATGGTGCGATGACTTATTGGGAACACCCCAAGCCTGTGCAACGCCTCCGCGCGGTGGATATCCAAGATCTTGCCAGAGCATCGGTGAGATTATTAGATGCTGGGGGGCTGAAAGCACTAACCCTGCGTGCTGTCGCTCAAGACATCGGTGTAGCTCCCGCTAGTCTTTACTCACGCGTGGAATCGGTAGATGATCTCTACGATCTTGCCTTGGATATAGCATTAGCGGACGACGCACAGATGGCGGTAGCGACCCGTGAGGCTGAGCTGCCATTGCTGATGCAGTGCTTTTTTACACATCTCACCACTCATCGGTGGGCCGGTCAGGTCATCGGCATGCGGGCCCCTCGGGGCCCAGCGTATTTGGCCCTGTCCGAGCGGATGTGCGTGTTATTGGACAGCGCAGGAGTGGCCGATCCGCTCGGGACCGCCTATCAGTTGTCCAATGTGGTGATAGGGTCGGCGCTCACTGCGCCCATGGCCTTCGATGAAAAACGCGTGCCCGTCGATGCCGAGCGGGCGCCGACCTACGCTCGACTCAAGGCCACACACCAGATCAGTCCCCACAAAGTTCTGGCAGATGCTGTGGACGCGCTGCTGTCACGATGCCACACGATGTGAGGGAGCTGCGCGGTGCCTATCACTAAGGCGTGACATCCAGAACCCCAAACATCCGGTATGCGGGATGATTGCTCGGCCTGGGGCTGACCGTGCTTGTGGGTTTTCTCATGCCCGATGAGCTAGCCATAGCGGCACGGGTGACCGCCGCGGTCGTCGTGCTGATGGGAACCTGGTGGGTTACCGAAGCCGTGCCGTTGCCGGTTACTGCCATGGTGCCACTTATCGCGTTCCCGGCCACCCAGGTGTTTCCCCTGGATGAAGTCGCCGGATCATATGCCAGCGAGATCATCTTCTTGTTGCTCGGCGGATTCCTGCTCGCACTTGGCATTCAGCGTTGGAACCTGCACCGTCGCATCGCCATACTCATCGTCTTGGTCGTGGGGACGAAACCTTCCCGGATGATTCTGGGGTTGATGATGGCCACCGCTGCGCTCGGTATGTGGGTCTCCAATACCGCCACCGCGCTGATGATGATTCCACTGGTGCGCGAGGAAGGCGGGGGTCGTGATGTGGGGGACGCCGATTCCGGCCACTCACAATTCGGTATTGGGCTGATGATTGCGATTGCCTATGCCGCCACGCTCAGTGCCTGTGATTCCATCATCGCCTCACCAGGCAATATCTTCGTGGTGGGATACCTGCAGGAAACGGTCGGTGACCAGGTCGGCTTCTACTGTGGATGCTGTTTGGCATTCCGTTTTTGATCGTCTTCCTCGTCCTGGGTTGGCTGATCATCACCAAGGTTTTGTTTCGCCCGGAGGTGAAAGATCTCCCTGGAGGTCGCGACCTCTTCCTTGCGGAACTGAAGAAATTGGGCCCGATGGGTTCAGGCCAACTGGGTATCACGATGATGTTTCTGAGCGCTGCAGTGTCCTGGATCGTGGTCCCGGTGCTCTTTGACGACCCCTGGGCCACCGAGGCGGTGATCGCCCTGGTTGCCGGCGTGGCTACCGTCGTGATCCCTGCTCAGCCATCCAAAGGTGTGATGCTGATGAATGGGGAAACCGCGCTGAAGACACCGTGGGGTGTGCTGATTCTTTGTGGTGGGGGATGAGCGCTCTCGGCCCAAGTGACCGACAGCGACTTGGCTGATTGGCTGGGTGCTTCCCTGGGCGGCCTTGGTGCCGTTCCAGTCTGGGTGCTGGCCCCGATGGTGGTGCTACTGGTGATCGTCCTGAGGGAATTCACGTCTTCGATGGCCACGATCACCACCTTTGTACCGATCGTGGCTGGGGTCGCCGCCTCCGTGGGACACGACCCGGTGATTTTCGCGATGGAGGTGACCCAGGCCTGCCAATATGCCTTCATGCTTCCGGTTGCTTCCACGCCCAATACGATTGCGTTCTCTACCGGGGAGCTGAAGATCTCTCATATGGTCAAAGCCGGACTCTGGATGAATGTGGTCGGTTTGATCCTGGTCAGTTCCCTCGCTCTCTTCGTTCTTCCGGTCATTCTCCGGTAGCCGGTCACGCGGTGCGCCGTTGACCTGGAGAAACAGGTAGTATTCGACCATGTCCAGAACCCAAACCAGACGTGTCGTCTCGCTGTGGCAGCTGTGGGCTACTCTGGTAGTGCTCAGCCTGGTGCTGACCGGTTGCACCAACCAAGAGCGGGGCAATCCTGATGGTTGGGTCGAGATCGTGCCTGAGACCGTCCCCGAGATTGCTGCGTTGGTTCCCGAGGACCTGCAAGAACGTGGCGTGCTCCGGATGGGCACCAACACGCCCTTTGCACCCTTCGAATTCAAAGACTCCGATGGCACCATCATCGGCACCGAAATGGACCTGGGACGAGCTCTGGCCTCAGTGATGGGTCTAGAGTTTGAACCGGTAGAGCAGGACTTCGCCCTCATCCTGCCCTCGGTGTCATCCGGCACCGTGGATGTGGGCGGTTCCGGATTCACCGACACCGAAGAGCGTCGGCAGAACTACGATTTCGTCAATACGCTCTACGCCGGCATTCAGTGGGCCCAGCACGCCGAGCGCGACGCAGAGATCGATCCCGAACATCCCTGTGGACTCACCGTGGCCGTGCAACGTAATACCGTGGCCCAAACCGATGAGATCATTCCCAAGTCCCAAGCGTGTGCAGAAGCCGGCGAGGAACCGATCGAGATTCTGGCCTATGACACCTCGGATAATGCCGCGACCGCGTTTGTGCTGGGTCGGGCTGATGCCTTCGCCGCGGATTCTCCGATTGTCAGCTGGGTTGAAGACCAAGCCGACGGCGAGATTCAGGAGGTCGGGCCGATGTATCACGCCGCTCCCTACGGTTTTGCTGTGCCGAAAGATGCAGAACTCACCAACGCGCTGGTCGCAGCCATGGATCATCTCATTGAAACTGGTACCTACGAAGAGATTCTGGACCAATGGAATATTCAGGACGGTCTGATTGAAGAACCCTTAGTCAACGAAAAACCCGTCGAGATCCCCTCATCCCACACACTCGCGCCCTAGTGGAGCCAGCACATGACAGATCACACCACAGCTAAGACATCACCCGAGAGCCGAGCGGTTAGGCCCGAACCCATTCGCGCCAAGCCCTTGCGCCATCCCGGTCGGTGGGTAGCCGCCGCCGTGGTGGCCGGATTGCTGTTGTGGTTCGTGATCTCGGCGCTGAACAACGAGAACTACGGATGGGACGTCTACCGTTCTTACCTGTTTGACACCCGCATCATCAACGCCGCCGGACATACCCTGGCACTGACCGTGCTGTCGATGCTGTTCGGCGTCATCCTCGGATCGGTCACTGCGGTGATGCGGATGTCGCCGAATATCGTGCTCAAATCGGTGGCGTGGCTGTACCTGTGGATCTTCCGTGGCACCCCAATCTACGTCCAGTTGGTGTTTTGGGGGCTGGCCGGCTCGTTGTACCAGTCAATCAACCTCGGATTTGCCGAGATCGACGTGCAGTCGTTGCTGTCGAATATGTTCGTCCTGGCCGTGGTCGGCCTATCGCTCAATGAAGGCGCGTACATGTCCGAAATTGTCCGCTCCGGCATTCAAGCGGTCCCCGAAGGACAGGTGGAAGCCTCCCAAGCGTTGGGCATGGGCTGGTGGCTGACCATGCGTCGCACCATCCTGCCGCAAGCGATGCGCATCATCATTCCACCCACCGGCAACGAGCTGATCTCGATGCTGAAAACGACCTCCCTGGTCGTGGCAATCCCGTACTCGCTGGAGCTTTACGGCCGGTCGCTGGATATTGCCAATGCGCTGTTTGATCCGGTGCCGATGCTGTTGGTGGCAGCCACCTGGTACCTGGCGATCACCTCGGTGCTGATGATCGGACAACACTACCTGGAAGAGCATTTCAACAAGGGAGTCTCCCGCGAACTGACGCCACGTCAGTTGGCCGCACTGGCCGACGCGGAAGGTGATTTCCCCTCCAACATCACCCTGGTCAACTCCGCAGACAAGGAGCGTCGTAACCGATGAATGCTCAAGCCAGCCTGACACCCATGATTGATGCTCAGCAGATCTGGAAGTCCTACGGAGATCTGGACGTGCTCAAAGGCATCGATCTACAGGTTGACCCCGGAGAAGTCACCTGTCTGATTGGCCCCTCGGGCTCGGGCAAGTCCACGTTTTTACGATGCGTGAATCACCTGGAGCAGATCACCGCCGGCCGACTCTACGTCGATGGAGAACTGATGGGCTACCGGGAACAGAACGGGGTACTGCACGAAATCACGCCGAAACAGGCCGCCGCCCAGCGCTCTGAGATTGGCATGGTGTTCCAACAGTTCAACCTCTTCCCGCACCGCACGGCGTTGGAGAACATCATCGAGGCACCCGTCAAGGTGAAAAAGCAGCCCCTGGATAAGGCCCGAGCCACCGCGAAGAAGCTCTTGGCCCAAATGGGTCTGGCTGCGAAAGCCACCGCCTATCCGGCCCAGCTTTCGGGTGGTCAGCAACAACGTGTCGCCATCGCTCGGGCGGTGGCGATGAACCCGAAACTGATGCTGTTCGACGAGCCCACCTCGGCGCTGGACCCAGAGCTAGTCGGAGAAGTCTTGACCGTGATGCGCGAGCTCGCCGAGGATGGAATGACCATGTTGGTGGTCACCCACGAAATGGGCTTTGCGCGGAATGTCGCCGATACGGTGGTGTTCATGGACGGGGGAGTCGTGGTCGAAGCAGGGGAGGCCGGGCAGGTCATCGAAGACCCCCAGCAACGTCGCACCCAGGAATTCTTAGCCAGTATCCGACGTTAGTGTCGGGCTGGGCCGTCGGGAAGGGAGCAGCTCATGGCCGAGCCACAGGTTTACGTGCTGGGTAGCGCTAATGTGGACCGTTATCTGTTGGTCGAACACATCGTGCGGGCAGGGGAGACCATTCTTGCCCAGGACACTTCCGCCTCACTGGGCGGAAAGGGACTCAACCAGGCGGTGGCCTCCGCACGCTACGGGGCGAGAACGCATCTGGTGGGATGTCTCGGAACTGATGTCGAAGCTGAGTTGATCTTCGAGACCATCACGTCCGAACCCCGTCTCGATACCTCGCTGATGACCCAGGTGGAGTCCCATCCCACCGGCATTGCCACCATCCAGCGTGATCCGGCCGGGGAAAATAGCATTATTGTGGCCGCCGGAGCCAATGCTGCCTTGCATCCCGACCATGCCGTCGCGGCGTTGAACCAAGTCAGCACCGATGATCTCGTCCTGGCCCAGCTGGAGATTCCCTACCCCACCGTGGTGGCCGGACTCCGCGCTGGGCAGCGGGCTGGTGCTCGCACTGTGCTCAACGCTGCCCCGGCAACCACTCACGCTGAGGTGCTGGAGTACACCGACGTGCTGGTGGTCAATGAGATTGAAGCCACCACGTTGAGTGGCGATACCTCGGGTCTGGGCACCGTTGATCTGGCTACTCGACTCTCCCAGCGCTATCACCTTGATGTGGTGGTGACCCTGGGCGAGCGCGGGAGCCAGGTGTGTACTCAGCAGGGCCAGAAGCTGGTGACGGTGCCGGCGCGAGACACCGACGTGGTCGATACCACTGGCGCCGGGGATGCTTTCACGGGAGCCCTGGTGGCGGCCTTGGTCGCTGGCGAAGACGTGGTCACGGCAGCCGCCTGGGGCACCGTCGCCGGATCCTTCGCCTGTGAGTCCCAGGGCACCCAAGGTTACCCCACACGACAGCCGGACCTGGAGGAAAAGGTTCCGGCCATTCTGGACGCTATCCGCTAGAGACCGAACACCTCGCGCAGATGCGGACTCAGCATCGTCCCGGAGGAATCCAGACATTGACGCACCCGGAGGAAATCCTCCCAGTGTTCATAGCGTGTAGCACACTGCTCGGCGGTCAGTGTATGCCACTTACCCCAGTGAGGCCGGCCCTGATACGCCGACATCACCTCGCTGACGGTGGCAAAGTAGTCGGCGAAATCCTCTGGGGCGTGCCGGTGCACGGCAATATAGCCGGTGGTTCGACCCTGGCTGGTGGCTAACCATCCGCTATCGGCGGCCGCACTACGCACCTCGATCGGGAATGTGGCTGATAAGCCCCGATCACGCAGGGCTCGGTCAAGTTCGCGTAGTACTTCGGGAACTGCCTGGAAATCTACGGCGAACTCGGTCTCGTTGAACCGTACTCGCCGCGGTGAAGCAAAAGCAGTCGCCCAATTCTTGATCCGCTCGGATTGACCCCACCCCCGAGTGGTGAGGTCATTGAGCCGTGGGGTCACCTGCGGTGCCAGATTGCCCAGCCGGCAGATCGCAGCGAATCCGGCGTTACTGATCACCTCCTCGCGCACCAGCCCGGTGAGGTCTTGACCTCGTTGCACGAGGCGGGAATGCCGGGCCGGAGTCTGTGCCACGGTTCCGGCGGGAAGCCGATGAGAGGTTTTGGTGACCGCCTGCTGGCTACGCATGAACCAAAAGAACTCAAAGTGGTCGTTGTCAGTGTTCAGCTGTTCCCACCCATCGAGTACCTCGTCGATGGGTTGCAAGCACTGGCTGGTGTGCAGATCATAGTCGGGGACCAGTTGCAGGGTGACCTCGGTGAGGACACCACAAGCGCCCAGGGTCACCCGCAAGGCGTCCAGCAGTTGCGGGTGTTGATCGGAAACTTTCAGGTGCTCGCCGTCGCCGGTGATCATAGCCAATCCGGCAAGTTGGGAGGAAAGCCCACCGAACCGGAGTCCGGTGCCATGAGTTCCGGTGGAGATGGCCCCGGCAATGGACTGGCGGTTAATATCACCGAGATTCTCCATCGCCCACCCCGTGCCGGCCAACAGGTGCGGGATCTGCCACAACTTTGTACCGGCTGCTAGCGTCACCCGCCCGGCGCGATGATCGATGTCGATTAGCCCGCTGAGATGATCGGTGAGCACCTGGATGTCTTCACCGACCGCGACGGCCGAAAAGCTATGTCCAGAACCGACCGGACGTACCTGCCGGCCGGTGGTTCGGGCCCGGGTGAGAATGGCCTGTAGTTCATCCACCGACCTAGGATTCAGGGTGGTGCGCGGGCTCCACCGGTAATGACCCGACCAATTCCGCTGTGATCCGATGGGTTTTCGACGTGGTAACCACCGTGGTATTGCCATCACCACACCTGTCCTTCTCCGCGATAGGTCGTGACCACTCCGAGATGGTCAGCGCCATCAACGACGTGCAATTCATTGAGATGCTCACATAGCTCTCCGGCCTTGGTATGGCGCATCCACACTCGGTCGCCAATACTCACTTGGTGACCGGCAGCTACGGTCATTGGGGTCTGCACCTCGCCGGCACCCTCCCGCGAGGTTAGGCGTAACCCCTCGGGGTAGACCGGAACCGGTAACCGGTCTGGTCCGGGTGCTCCGGAGGCAATCCATCCGCCACCGGCGGCGGTGACGTACCCGGGTGCCGGTATCCGGGTGATATCCAAGACGAAGTAGGTAGCCGGGCGCTGCGTGAAGGTGGTGTAGTGATCGAAATAGTGGGAGGCGTAGAGCCCTGAGCCGACCGTGATCTCGGTGACTGACGGATCAATCCTGGTGGACTCCACCGAGCCGGTGCCCCCGCCGTTGACGAATTCCAGCTCGGTCAGCTCGCCGATAGCGGACACCGCCGCACCACGGCGGGCGGTCAGTTCAGGCACCGAGAGCTTCTTCAGCATCCGCACCGCAGGGCTGGTGTCGTTCACCCCGGCCACTTGAGCCTCATAGCCCATGATCCCCACGAGGTTGAGCGCCGGGGTCGCGATCACTGCACGGGCTGCGTTGACCGCCTGCTGGCGGTGGTGAATGGGCGAGCGCCGGGTCCCTAAGTGCAAGCCCGCAAACCGGTAGGAACAATCCAGGTCCAAACAGACTCGAAACCGGTGGGGCGGCGAGCCCGCCTGGCGGTGCACTGAAGCCAGCAGCCCGAGGTGGTCAGGGTGGTCGACCATCAGGGTGATGGCATCGCTGAGTGTCTGGTCGCTGATCAGCTCTGTCAGTACCGCGGTATCGACGCTGGGATAGGCGACCACCACATCATCCAGACCGTCACGCACCAACCAGATCGACTCGCGCAGTGAATAGGCCAGAACCCCCTGAAAACCCGGCACACGCAACACCGCATGAAGCACCGGCACAGAACGCACCGATTTAGAAGCCACCCGTAGCGGGATCCCGTCGGCACGGTTGCGCAGGGTAGCAACATTGGTGGTGAAAGCCCGCCGGTCTAGCACACCCAGGGGCGCGCTGAACCCCGTGATAGCGCGAGCCATCTCCGCAAAGCCGGACCGTTGCTGCGCGCTGGGTGTATCGCTGGTGGTAGCCAGGTCGCTGAGCCCGAGCAACTCGGTGGCAGCGTCCGGGGTGGCGGGCTGGCGATGAGCGGGCAATGTGTGTTCTGTCACACTGATAGCATATCGTGCCACCGGCCCAGCGGATGGTTTTTAGTGCTTGTGATACAGCTGTGTTTTGCGCTGATACTTTGGCTCGGAGGTGACTTGCATCCCCAGGGACCGGAAGATGCCCTCATCCACCGAGCCCAGAATAGTCGTGGTGTGTACATCGCAGCCACGCAGATTCTTGATCTGGTCAATGGCTCGGGCTGCCGTGGGATTGGAAGCGGCCGAGACCGATAGCGCAATGAGCACCTCATCGGTATGCAGACGCGGGTTCTTCGAACCTAAGTGCTGGGTTTTCAGGGTCTGGATCGGCTCAATCGACTCAGGAGACAGCAGGTGTTGGTGATCGTCAATGCCGGCCAAGTACTTCAGTGCGTTAAGTAACATCGCCGCGGAACACCCCAACAGCGGTGAGGTCTTGCCGGTAATAATCTTGCCGTCGGCGACTTGCATGGCGCTGGCCGGCTGGCCGCTCTTCTCAGCCCGCTCCAGGGCAGGTGCGACCACCACGCGGTCATGAGGCTCCACCCCGGCTTTGGCCATCACAATCCGAATCCGGGATGATACGGTGTCGTCGATATCGGCTTTGAATTCATCGACCTTGGCCTTATACCAGCGCCGGATGATCTCTTGTTGAGCGGCGTGCTGGCAGGCGAGATCGTTACTGATGCACCGACCGGCCATATTCACGCCCATATCGGTGGGCGACTGATAGGGCGATGTTCCCGAGAGCTTTTCCAGCATCGCCTTTAGCAGGGGGAAGACCTCGACGTCGCGGTTATAACTGGTCACCTTTTCGTCATAGGCGGTCAAGTGATACGGGTCGATCACGTTAATATCGTCGAGGTCGGCGGTAGCGGCCTCATAGGCGAGGTTAACCGGGTGTTCTAGGGGGAGGTTCCAGATCGGGAAGGTTTCAAACTTGGCATAGCCGGCGACGACACCTCGTTGGTACTCGTGATAGATCTGCGATAGCGAGGTCGCCAATTTGCCAGACCCCGGTCCCGGTGCGGTGACGACCACCAGGTCTCGGGTCGTTTCGGCGAATTCGTCCTGTCCGAATCCTTCGTCGGAAATCACCCGGGACGTGTCATTGGGGTATCCGGGAATGGTGAAGTGGTGCGAGACCTGCAGTCCGGCATTCCCGAGGCGACGAGAGAAGTCTTTCGCGAGGGCATTATCGTCTGAATATTGTGTAATCACGACGTTCTGCACCAGGAATCCGCGTTCGCGAAACACGTCGATGAGCCGTAGCACATCTTCTTCATAGGTAATGCCTAAATCGGCACGAATCTTCTGACCTTGGATATCGAAAGCATTGACACAGATGAGGATTTCCAGCTCATCGCGGAGCTGATGGAGCATCGAGATCTTATTGTCCGGGGTGAAACCGGGAAGGACTCGGGAAGCGTGGAAATCATCGAAGAGCTTCCCACCCATTTCGAGGTAGAGTTTGCCGCCGATCTTCTCGCGACGTTCGATAATATAGCGTGACTGTAACTCAATGTAGCGTTGCGGGTCGAAACCGTGAGGGTGAATGGTGGATGGCTCTGGAGCAACGAATTCACGCAGTGTGGTCATGTCTGTCCATTCAAGCACCTTCTGCTGGGACAAACCTGACACCCCGCCGCGTGATGTGAGATTAGCCGGTGAGTTGAGCAGTAGCGAGGATGAGGCCAGAAGGCGAGGACTATTCTTGCCCCGGTGGATAGGTGAGAATGAGGAAGACAGTTATGAACGCAACAACGGCATGGCCGGCGATTGTGGAGTATGTCAGACAGGACCCCGAGGCTCGTTTTCCCCGGTTACTGGCCCTGGATATGGACGGGACCCTGCTGGACGGGGCCAAGAGAATTCCGGATTCGTTCTGGTCATTAGCCCAGGATCTACATCGGGCGGGATGTCAGGTGGTGCCCAGCTCGGGGCGCCAGCTGGCGACCTTGTCAGAGATGTTTGCTTCAGACGAAACGATCAGCGACTTCGTGGCGGAAAACGGTGCTGTGGTCGCCAGTCAAGGCCAGGTTATCGCCACCCAATCGTGGAACAAGCCCACGGTGATGGCCACATTAGGGGCGATCACCGCTGCCACGACCGGACTAGACCGGGTAGGGGTGGTGGTCTGTTCAGCTGCGGAAGCGCTCATTCGCCAGGTTGATCCGTCCCTGTTCGAGGCCATTCAGGCCTATTACCGGAGCCTGCGGTATGACGATGAGCTGGTGAGCACCGTCGGTCGTGCAGAGTTTGACGTCGTGAAGATCGCCGTCTACATTCCCAACGCGGATCAATACCAACGGTTCCTGACGAGTCTCGAAGAGCATGCCGCAAATACTGAGCAGCTCGCCACTGTCGATATCGTGCGCTCGGGACGTCAATGGGTTGACATCATGGATTCCCGCGTCAGTAAAGCCACGGGGTTGTCCGCTTTGGGAAAGCATCACGAGGTCTCACTACAAGACTGCATGGCCGTGGGAGATTACCTCAATGATCTGCAGATGCTTAAAGGCGTTGGCACCTCGGTCGTGGTCGCTAATGCTCATCCTGAGGTATTCGAGGTGGCAGATTTTGCGATTGGCGCCAATACAGATCACGGAGTGATTGCCTTGATGGAAGCACTCGTGGAATACGCGCCTTAGACCTGACATCGACAGGCCGAGTACGCCAGACGCTCGGTCTGCGTCAGCTCTCATGGTGGTGGTCGTTTCAGGGCTCCTGCGCGACTCATAGTTATATTCTGACGATCTTCACCACCGGCACCCCTTAGACACAATCCCTAGTGGTTTTCCGTTATGGAGTCCACTAGGGATTGTGTTTTGTCAGGTTACGACGCGCGACACGCGGGGTGAGATAAGAAACTTTTTGGCGATTTTTGGGTGGACAACCTCATGCACACGTTGTGGATACCCTGCGTGGTGTTGAGCCAGAAGCGCGCGTTCGTGCGGATGCGCAACTGCTGTTCATCTGCCATTCACCCTCATGTTCTGTGGACAAGCCTGTGGAGGAGTTACAGGCATGTAATCCACAGGATATTGTGGTTGCTTGCAAAGCTCATCCCTAGATGTAGTATTAAACAAGATCGATCGCCACAACGTACCTGACCTGGCAGATCGAATAAAGAGACCAAGAACCCCGGATTGGTTGTCAAGCGTTGCTTTGAAAAACCGTCCTTGTTTTTCAGGAGATAGATCATGAGCGTGACCGTTTACAGCAAGCCAGCCTGCGTTCAGTGCAACGCTACCTACCGTGCCCTGGATAAGAAGGGTATCGAGTACAAGGTGGTCGACATGTCTGAAGACATGGAGGCACTGGAGCAGGTGCGTGCACTGGGCTACATGCAGGCTCCTGTCGTGATGACCGAAGGTGACCACTGGTCAGGTTTCCGTCCCGACAAGATTGCTGAGCTCGGCCAGCAGCAGGCCACCACTGTCGCCTAACACCTTTTTCTGTCAGGAGGGAGTCACGAGATGAGCACCGCGGTCGCAGATCGTTCATTTATTCGCTCCCCAGAACAGCAGCAGCTGCAGACCACCAATGCTCGGCTGATCTATTTTTCATCGGCGTCAGGCTACACCCACCATTTCGTGGAAAAACTTCAGCTACCAGCTGGGGAAACCGCCCGGTTGCCGTTGATGACCAAAGAACCCACCCTCGAAGCACAACAGCCTTTTGTGCTGTTGCTTCCCACTTATGGTGGGGGAGACGGTCGCGGGGCCGTCCCCAAACAGGTCATCAAATTCCTCAACCTCAAAAAAAACCGGGACCTACTTCAAGGCGTGATCGGTTCTGGAAATACCAATTTTTACGATGCTTATTGCCTGGGTGCCGACATCATCTCCGCCAAGACCCAGGTACCGGTAATGTACAGGTTTGAACTGATGGGCACCGCCTCCGACGTTGCCCGCGTTAAAGAAGGATTGGAAGAATTTTGGCAACAGCAGTCACGGAACAAGAATTGATTCAGTCCGCTAAGTCGATGCCCGAAGCATGGCAGAACATGGGCTACCATGAGCTGAACGCCATGCTCAATCTCTACGGGCCCGACGGCAAGATCCAGTTTGAGGCCGATCACGCTGCTGCTCGACAGTACTTCTTACAGCACGTCAATAAGAATACTGTCTTCTTTCACAGCACCGATGAGAAGATTAAGTACCTCATTGAGCACGACTACTATGAGCCAGAGACTTTCGAGCAATACTCGAAAGAATTTGTTGACTCACTCTTCGACCGTGCCTACGCATATAAGTTCCGTTTTCCCTCCTTCTTGGGAGCGTTTAAGTTCTACACCTCTTATGCGCTGAAGACCTTCGACGGCGAACGCTACCTGGAGCGCTATGAAGACCGTGTGGTGATGAACGCACTCTACCTGGGCCGTGGCGATGAACAACTAGCCACTAATCTGCTGGATGAAATCATCGGCGGACGGTTCCAGCCTGCCACCCCAACCTTCTTGAACGCGGGGAAGAAACAGCGGGGCGAACTAGTGTCGTGCTTTTTGCTACGGGTTGAAGACAATATGGAATCTATCGCCCGTGGCATCAACTCCTCACTGCAGCTGTCCAAGCGTGGTGGTGGCGTGGCACTGTCGCTGACCAACTTGCGTGAAAACGGCGCACCGATCAAGCACATCGAGAACCAGTCCTCGGGCGTGGTCCCGGTCATGAAGCTACTGGAGGACTCCTTCTCCTACGCCAACCAGCTCGGTGCCCGTCAGGGGGCCGGGGCCGTATACCTGCACGCCCACCACCCCGACATCAACCGGTTCCTCGACACCAAGCGCGAAAATGCTGATGAGAAAATCCGGATCAAGACCCTGTCTTTGGGAGTGGTGATCCCTGATATCACCTTTGAACTGGCTAAGAAGAACGAGGCCATGTACTTGTTCAGTCCCTATGACGTTGAGCGGGTTTACGGTAAGCCGTTTAGCGATATCTCGGTGACGGAAAAGTACTACGAGATGGTCGATGATCCTCGGATCCGCAAGACCAAAATCAACGCTCGTGATTTTTTCCAGACGCTAGCGGAAATCCAGTTCGAATCGGGCTACCCCTACATCGTTTTTGAAGACACGGTCAACAGGGCCAACCCGATCAAGGGTCGGATCACCATGTCGAATCTGTGCTCAGAGATCCTGCAGGTCTCGGAAGCCTCCACCTACGCCGAGAACCTCGACTACGAGTTCGTGGGCAAGGACATCTCGTGCAATCTCGGATCAATGAACATTGCCAAAGCTATGGACTCCGGAGACCTGGGTGGCTCGGTGGAGACCGCGATCCGGGCGCTGACTGCTGTGTCGGATCTGTCCAACATTGCTTCGGTGCCTTCGGTCGCCAAAGGCAATGCCTCCTCGCATGCCATCGGTCTGGGGCAGATGAACCTGCACGGTTATCTCGGACGCGAACACATCCACTACGGCTCCGAAGAAGGCCTGGACTTCACCAACATGTATTTCTACACGGTGCTGTACCACGCGTTGCGGGCCTCCAACAAGATCGCGATCGAAACCGGAGAACGTTTTGGAGGATTCGAGGACTCGGACTACGCCTCCGGAGTGTTCTTCGATAAGTACACCGACCAGGCGTGGCAGCCGGCGACCGAACGGGTCGCTCAGCTCTTTGCCGACAGTGGCATTGACATCCCGACCCAGGATGACTGGCGGGAACTGAAGGACTCGGTGATGACCCACGGGATCTACAACCAGAACCTACAGGCCGTCCCACCGACAGGTTCGATCTCCTACATCAATAACTCGACCTCCTCGATTCACCCGATCGCGTCCAAGATCGAGATTCGTAAAGAAGGCAAGCTGGGTCGTGTCTACTACCCGGCTCCCTACTTGAATAACGACAACTTGGAGTACTTCGAGGATGCCTACGAGGTCGGATACCAGAAGATCATCGACACCTACGCCGCTGCGACCCAGCATGTGGACCAAGGGCTGTCCCTGACACTGTTCTTCAAAGACACCGCCACGACCCGCGATGTCAACAAGGCTCAGATCTACGCCTGGACCCACGGCATCAAGACCATGTACTACATTCGGATTCGCCAGCTGGCGTTGGAAGGAACTGAAGTCGAAGGTTGCGTATCGTGCATGCTGTAGGGTCGTGAGCGGATTCGTTCCGCACTTGTCTCCCTACTCCGTGACGATCTGCTCCAAAGGACACCAAGGACATCATGACACCTGAAGAAGTCAAAGCACGGTTCACGAACTTTCAGGCCATTAACTGGAACGATATAGAAGACGAAAAAGACCTGGAGGTCTGGAATCGTCTGACCTCGAACTTCTGGTTGCCTGAAAAAGTTCCGCTCTCCAACGACCTGCAGTCGTGGGCGCGAATGACCGACCAAGAAAAAGACGTGACCATGAAGATCTTTGCGGGTCTGACCCTGCTTGATACCATTCAGGGCACGATTGGTGCGGTCTCGCTGATGCCGGACTCGCTGACTCCGCATGAAGAAGCGGTATACACCAATATCTGTTTCATGGAATCAGTTCACGCCAAGTCCTATTCCTCGATTTTTTCGACCTTGGCCTCCTCGGACGTCATTGACCAGGTGTTTCGCTGGGCCGGGGACGAACCCACGTTGCAGTACAAGGCCTCCCACGTGGTCGAACACTACGAAGGCGATGACCCCCAGAAGCGCAAGATTGCCTCCACGATGCTGGAATCTTTCTTGTTCTACTCCGGGTTCTACTGGCCGATGTACCTGTCTTCCCAAGCACGTTTGACCAACACCGCAGACTTGATCCGACTGATCATCCGTGACGAGGCCGTGCACGGGTACTACATCGGATATAAGTATCAGCGCAACCTGGTCAACGATAGCCCGGAGCGGCAGGCAGAGCTGAAGGAATTTACCTTCGACCTGCTGCAAGATCTCTACGACAACGAAGTTACCTACACCCACGACATCTACGATCAGCTGGGATTGGCTGAAGACGTCAAGAAGTTCTTGCACTACAACGCCAATAAAGCCCTGATGAACCTCGGTTACGAGGCCATGTTCCCGGATACCCTCACCGATGTGAACCCGGCGATCCTCTCGGCGTTGAGCCCGAATGCTGATGAGAACCATGACTTCTTCTCCGGTTCTGGTTCTTCCTACGTGATTGGTAAAGCTGAGGAAACCGAAGACGACGACTGGGACTTCTAACTAATACTTCAAGCCACCACGATAGCTCAGCCCCGCAGAAGCCTGCGGGGCTGAGCTATGTTAGCTCCACGTCGAGAAGCAACGCCAAAGAGCCAAACAGATTGACAGGACGACTCTTTGAGAGTCATTCGGTCCCTTCGGGTGTGTGTGACCTCATATTTGTGGTGAAAAAGTGGTTAGATAGCGGTTATGGCTGAAGAAACACACTCCACACCACACGCATATTTCGTTCGATCCGGGGCATCCGAGTTCACTGAGGGAACTCGGATTTCATATTTCACCTCAACAGAACATGCCACTGGATCCTGGCAAGACGATGAACTGCACATGGCTGCTGTGTCTGGCCTGGTCGCCGCGGAACTGGAGGCCTATGAACCGCGTGAGAACTTCGCCACCTCACGTATCAGTTTCGATATTCTCGGCAAGCTTCATGCCGGCGAAGTGAAGGTCACCACCCGCAACATTCGCCCCGGTCGCACTATCGAGCTGGTTCAGTCCACTGTGGAGGCCCAAGGCCGTGCGGTACTGACTGCGCGGACCTGGCGACTCATTTCCTCTGATACGTCCCGGGCACACCGTCTGCATGATGACACACTTCTCGCTCCGATTGATCACTGTTCCCCGGATGCCGGCTTCAATAAGCGGTGGGCCGGGGGACTGGTGGCCTCCATTCAATCTCGGGCAGCAGACGACCACGCGCCGGGACACGGCCGGATCTGGGCCAATACGGAGATTCCCATGATCCTGGATGAGCCTACCAGCCCGTTCGTGCACGCGATCGGGATGATCGATATCGCCAACGGATTGGCACCAGCAGTTGAGCCCTATCACGACGAGGTCTATTTCGCCAACGTTGACCTGAGCATCCACCTGATGCGCGAACCCTCTGAGGACTGGCTGGGGATGGCCACCTCGGTGTCGTTGGGCGACAACGGTCTGGGGGTTACCTCCACGGTGCTTTCCGACAGCAAAGGATATCTCGGGCGTGCCGAACAGTCACTGTCGGTACGCGATATGAGGGCCTAACATCCATGCCTATCGTTGTGGCCGGTGACCCGACAGGTCTCCGGCCACTGCTGAATAAGTGCTTGTGATTGGTTTTCGCGATAATCTTTAGTATCCGCGATCAATCCATTCCTGCAGGTGGGGTTTTACGGTGCCGATGGTGCTGGACTCACCGTGACCGGTCAATACCCGCGTGGATTCAGGCAACTCCAACAACACCTCGGAAATCGATTTAATGATGGCGTCAAAGCTGGTGTAGGACCGTCCTCCGGTAGCACCGGGCCCCCCAGCAAAAAGTGTGTCACCGGTGAAGACCGCGCCCTGCCCATCTTCCAGCTCCGCAGAATAGAAACAGGTGGATCCGGGCGAGTGACCGGGGGTTTCAAACGCTGTTAAGGTGACACCAGCAATCGTGAAAGTATCTCCGTCCTGAATAGATCCGTCGGGACCTTGGACGGGGTAGACCGCGTCCCAGAGCATCCGGTCTTCAGCATTGAGCAAAACCGGGGCATCGACGAAATCACGAACTGTGAGAGCTTCGGAAATATGGTCATCGTGACCGTGCGTGAGCAGGATAGCGGCGACGTTGCGACCTTGGACTGCCTGATGGACAGCATTGGCATCGTGCGCTGGATCGATGATGATGCACTCGGTCGAGTTACCGACGATCCATACATTGTTGTCGACCTGATGGGTTTCGCCATCGAGACTAAAAGTTCCTGACGTTTCGAGGTGGTCAATGCGGGCTGTCATGGTCGGTTCTCCTTCGGACCGCTCAACGGTCGGTATCGGGTAATCAGAGGTTTTGGAGCACAAAGTGTCGCAACGAAACTGGATGTTAGAGCTCGACAACCGAGCGGAGGACATCGCCCGCGTGCATCTTTTTGAAAGCACCATTGATGTCATCGAGACCAATTCGTTCGGTGACAAAAGCATTGAGATCTAGGCGCCCCAGCCGGTACTGGTTAACAAGCATCGGGAAATCTCGAGACGGCAAGCAATCGCCATACCAGGACGATTTGAGAGCGCCACCATGAGAGAAGACATCCTGGAAGGGAAGGGTGATCTCCATGTCTGGGCGTGGTACACCGACCAAGACCACGCGACCGGCCAAGTCACGGGAGTAGAAGGCTTGTTTATAGGTTTCAGGGTGACCGACTGCCTCAATGACGACATCGGCTCCGAACCCACCGGTCAGCTCTTGGATGGCAGCTACCGGATCGGTATTTTTCGAGTTGACCGTTTCCGTGGCACCAAACTGCTTCGCCTGCTCGAGTTTCCGATCTTCGATATCGACGGCGATGATCGTGGTAGCTCCGGCCAATTGTGCCCCGGCAATAGCGGCCATGCCGACACCACCGCAACCGATGACTGCCACAGCTTCCCCTCGTTTGATCTCGCCAGTATTGATGGCAGCACCGATACCTGCCATGACGCCACAACCCAGCAGTCCTACGGCAGCGTCAGAAGACTCTGGGACTTCATCGATTTTGGTGCACTGACCGGCGGCAACAAGGGTTTTCTCGGCAAAGGACCCGATACCCAGGGCTGCTTCGAGTTCGGTCCCGTCCTCCAGAGTCATTTTCTGGGTGGCGTTGTGGGTATTGAAACAGTACTTCAGATCACCCTTACGGCACGCGCGGCATTCACCGCAGACAGCTCGCCAGTTCAGAATGACCTTATCGCCGACAGCAACTTCGGTAACGCCTTCCCCAATTTCGGAGACGACAGCGGTGGACTCGTGGCCGAGAAGATACGGATAATTATCGCCTACGCCACCGGAGACATAACTGTAATCGGTATGGCAGACGCCGCAGGTTTTGACATCGACGACGACTTCACCGGGCCCAGGATGGGGGACCACGATGGTTTCAATGGAGACCGGGTCATCTTGGGATTTAACAACCGCTGCTTTGACGTGGTGGGACATCAGGGAAACACACGCTCCTCAATTGACGAAAGCTCAGTGTTGTGAGAGGGAATTTTCCCTTGCTCTCCATCTCATCACAGTTCGGCACCGAAATATAAGAGTTTGTTTATTATTGCTACCGCAAGCTGTGATCAGTCCTTCACCATGAACGCTTGAGCAGCTCGTGGCATACTGGCACCATGTGCGGACGATTTGTGATGGCTCGAGCGATCGGCGACTTAGTTGCAGCCGCAGGGGCTCACACCCCGGAAGAACAGCTAGAACTCCGTGAAGACTACAACGTGGCTCCGACCAAGGACGTAGCGATTGTCGTGGAGCGACCGGTCGAGGCAACGTCCGAAAACGCGGACGATTCCGGCGGACACGTGCGCCGGGAGGTTCATCTGGCACACTGGGGTCTGGTCCCTGGCTGGGCGAAGGATCTGTCCTTTGGGTCCAGAACGTTCAATGCCAGATCAGAAACGGTGGTCACCAAACCAAGTTTTCGTGCTGCCGTTCGATCCCAACGTTGCGCGGTTCCGGTCGATGGATACTACGAGTGGAAAAAGCTTCCCGGTACCACTGCACGAGGCACCCAGAAAAAACAGCCCTATTATGTGAGCCGCAAAGACGGTGCCCCGATCTTTTTTGCTGGGTTATACGAATGGTGGGCTGACCCTGAAATAGCCACCGATGATCCGCGTGGCTGGGTGCTGTCTACCACGATCCTCACCGGGGCTTCTCCGGAACCCGGTAGTAGCCCCGAGGTCCTCGACGAGCTAGCGGGACTGCATGATCGGTTTCCGTTGCCCATGAATCAGTTGACCATGGACCACTGGCTGGCGCCGGAGAAATTGACCAATGCTGATCAGGCCCAAGCTCTGGTCGATACCGTGGTTGCACAAGCCTACGACACAGCGGGCGACCAGTGGCAGATGCACCCGGTCTCGACCGCGGTCGGCAATGTGCGCAACAACGGCCCCGAACTGACTAAACCGGTCGAGACGCAACATCTTCCAGGACTCTAAGATCCTTCGCTTGGTCGCACACCCTCTTTTATCTACCAATCAAATGTTCTTATCTTGTCCCTGGTAGCCCGATAAGTTCAGTTGCAGTTAGAACGAATGTTCTCTTAGACTGGTGGTCATGATCGGCCTTCCCAACGATCATGTGCTTCCCATTTCTGCATATTTGGCCTGAGAACCAGGCTGATTGATTGGAAGTATGGTGAAAGAAGGCATCATCATGGGGTTGTTAACTCAATCTGTTCGGGTCGTGTGCACCACGGCCGGCATGCCCTTACATCTGCATCTCAAGGGCCGAAACTATACCGTGGTCGCTGAACCACAGCGTTGGTTTCAACGTTGCCGCTGGTGGTCCCAACAATCACGTTTTGTCGCTGGTAGGGGCCAAGGGATGATCGATCACGAAGTATGGCGCCTACAGATCAGACCCGCTATATCTTCGTCCACGCAACCGGTGATGACCGTGGATGTCTCCCATCATCTGGACTCCGGGCTGTGGAGGCTCATTAAGGTTCACGATGGTGCCCAGCTTGCCGAACGGGAAACCGCTTAGGGATGGGCATCCGGCATACCTCGCCGTTTCCCCATCTGAATGTTTCCAGCTCGTATAGTACGCACTACGGTGTGTCCTGGCCAGAAGATTTAGTGGCTGCAGCAGCTGCTGATGGGGCAGAAATTCTAGGGCTCACAGACCGTGATGGGCTCTACGGGATGGCAAAGCACCTCCGCGCATGTCTTGATCACGGGATTGCACCTGTGGTGGGAGTTAACCTAGCGGTCGCTGGAGATCATCCTGCACCGAAACCAGGCCGTATCCCACGCCATCGGTTAGGACGCCTCACTATTTTGGCAGCCGGTCATCATGAGGCCGGGTCATGCTCCTCACCTCATATGGGTGCTGGCTACCGTGCGCTGGTACGGCTGATCTCTCAGGCCCATGCACACACGCTGGGCGGAACCAGCGGGGGAGCCCCCTACATCACCGTCACAGAGCTGGCTGATGCCATGGGAGGCGGCTACTCTACTACGGCACCGGCACCGGATCTCTATGTTCTGCTGGGTCCAGAATCACCGGTCGGTCGCGCCTTTGCCCAACGGCGTTACCACGACGGGCGGAAGTTGCTACGTCAATGGCGAAATATCCTGCCACACGGTGGGCTGTGGATTGAGGTTGTCAGCCATCTAGCTCCGCCGGGGCAACGACTCTCAACCTCACACGCGGTGAAGTTTTTACGGGTTGCCGAAGACCTGGGACTTCCCTCGGTGCTCACCAATGCGGTGCGCTATGTTAGCCCCGATCAAGCAGCCACCGCCGATGTGCTGGATGCGGCCCGTAGCTTGACCAGTTTAGATCAGTTACACGATCTTCAGCCCACTGGCCAAGGGTGGCTGAAAAGCTCCGCACAGATGCACCAGCTGGCTGGCGAAATATCGCATCAGGCAGGTACCGGTCTGAGCGGAGCCCGTCAGCTGATCACCCGTACCCAAGAGCTGGCTCGCCGGTGTGTGCTGGATCCTCGAACCGATCTTGGATGGGGACAACCCAGGGTGCCAGAAACCGGGGTGATCGGTCTGAGCGCAGATCCCGGACGTGAACTCACGCAACGTTGTCGGGCCGGACTTACTCAACGCTTTCCCGGAGTGCCGGAACATTCCCGCCACGGAATTCAGCTGTCCCATCGCCTGCAACACGAGCTGAACATCATCCAGGACTTGGATTTTTCCAGCTATTTTCTCACCGTGGCAGAAGTGGTTGCCATGATTGAGAACATGGGAGTGCGTGCCTCGGCCCGTGGCTCGGGTGCGTCCTCGCTGGTCAATTACGTTTTACGTATCTCAGATGTCGACCCCATCGAACACGAGCTGATCTTTGAACGGTTCCTCTCTCAAGATCGGTCGACTCTGCCCGATATTGATATCGACGTCGAATCTGCCCGACGCCACGAGATCTACCGAGCGATCTTTGATCGCTTCGGTGACTCACGCACCACGTTAATGAGCATGCAAAACGGGTACCGAGTTCGCGGGGCGATCCGTGATGCTGGACGTGCCCTGGGCATGGAAGAACACGACGTCGATGCCATTGCCCAACAGATGTGGCGGTTTTCAGCCTCACATTTTCGAGAAGCCATGGAGACTATGCCAGAACTAGCAGAGTTCTCCCACCGGTTACAGGCCCAACGGAGCTTGGGCAATCACCAGCTGGACTTACTAGTTGATATCACCGAACGCCTCGACCGGTTGCCACGACACATCTCCATGCACCCCTGCGGGGTGATCCTCTCCGATTCCACCCTGCTCGATCGCACCCCGGTGCAACCTTCCGGGATCGATTTGCCCATGAGTCAGTTTGATAAACACGACATGGACTCGATGGGGCTGTTGAAACTGGATGTGCTGGGAGTGCGCATGCAGTCCACCATCGCCTACACGCTCCAGCAGATCCAGGAATCCACCGGGGAAGTCATCGACCTCGAACACGTCAGCCGCGATGATCGCGCTACCTTCGACATGATCGGTAGTACCCACACCCTCGGATGTTTCCAAATTGAATCACCGGGCCAGCGTGAGCTGATCGGCAAACTGGAACCCCGAAACCTCAATGACCTGATCATTGATATCTCGTTATTTCGCCCCGGCCCCATGAAATCCGACATGGTGAGGCCTTTCCTTGATTTCCGCAACGGAGATGCCCCGGCGCACTATCCTCACCCGGCGCTACAAGGGATTCTGGAAGAGACCCACGGGGTCACGGTATTCCATGAACAAATTCTGCGCACCCTGGATACACTGACCGGTTGCGGACTGGCCCGAGCCGATGAGCTACGTCGTCAACTCGGCTCGGAGCAACAAGACAAGGTTGAATCCTATTTTCGTTCCCGGGCACACCAACGAGGTTGGGACCGCGCAGTCATCGACGAGGTGTGGAATACCCTGGCAGCTTTCGGGTCATTTGGGTTCTGTAAAGCACACGGGGCAGCCTTCGCGGTGCCGACCTACCATTCAGCCTGGCTAAAAACCCATTACCCCGAAGCCTTTATGGCTGCAGTACTCGAACACGACCCCGGTATGTATCCGCAACGTGTGATGGTCGCCGAAGCCCGCCGGTTGGGTATCCCGGTGCTTCCGGTCGATATTAACCGGTCCACTGAGCACATGCACCTGGAATGGGTGCCCGACCAAAAGCGTTGGGGCATCCGGCTGTCGCTGACGACGGTCTCGGGCATGAGCGCGACCGAACGAAAACGTCTCCTCGCGGCACGACCCTATACCACCCTGGCTGATGTGCGCGATCGCTCCGGACTCCATCGCCGGACCTTAGAACACTTAGCACAGCTCGGTGCTCTCGATGCTCTGATCACCCCGCACGGGCTGTCGCGGACCGATCTGGTGCACTATCTGCAACACCAACATGCCCGACAAGACTCTGCCACAGGAGACCTGTCGGGCCGTCGAGTCCGCAAACCGTCGCGTCAAATTCCCGGGCAACTGGCCTTTGAACTTCCCGACACCGAGCTGTCGAGCCTGCCGGCACTGTTTCCTGCTCCGACGGTAACCGAACAGGTTGCGACCGAATTAGATCTCACCGCCTTGGATACCACCGCGCACCTGATGCAATCCCACTACCCGTATCTGAATGCTCTGGGCGTGACCCCAGCTGACAAACTGTTGAGCCTGCGCACTCAATCTCGCGTGTTGGTTGCTGGAGTTAGAGTTGCTACTCAAACTCCGCCGATGCGTAGCGGACGTCGGGTGGTGTTTATCTCTGTCGATGACGGGACCGGACTCGTTGACACCACGTTCTTTACTGAGGCCCAACATAACTCCGGCAACCTGCTGTTTGGTTCCCGTCTCTTGCTCATTGAAGGTACGACACGTAGAACCGGTCGCCGAGCGGTCAATGTGCAGGCTGTTCGGGCTTGGGACCTCCATGACCGGCAACGTCTGCCCGACCCGGACTACTTAGACAAAACCCGAGAGCAATGGGCCGCCTGGTTAGACCGTGACCGCAAGCTTCCGCCGCTGAAGGTCATACCCCACCATGCCCGGCCCATTCCCGTTCCAGATCCCGAGACGTGGGAACCCACGCCCCTTGACAGCACTCCACAACCATGATCTCAGGACACAAACAAAAACGAAGGGACCACCATGTACCTGAGCACACCAGATCAACCCATTAGCCTGGCTGCTCCCAAAAACATCGTCTACGCATTCCAGCAGGCCTGGAATCAACACGACGACCACCACTTAGCCAAACTGTTTGTTGCTGACGCCTCATTCGTTAGTGACACCGGATTGTGGTGGACAGGCCACGACGAGATTCAGCGAGCTCACGCGGAAGACTTTCAGGGCCCCCTGCGGGCGGCAAGCATCATCGTCGGCCGGGTCGAACTACGCATGCTGGGCGACCGCCACGCCATGGTCCAGGCCCGCGTCACCATGACCGGACACCACGATCGCACAGTACCGGCTGATCACCCCCGTCGCATGATCATGAGTTTCGTCCTCGCCCGAACAACGCATTCCTCACCGGAGTCAGCGACCACCGGTGGAGCACACTGGCGTATCGTCTCCGCGCACCAGACTGATCTCACCACTCATGGTCTCGCAGCTTGTGTCGATGCCGGCCCTACTGGGCTCTAACGGGAATACTGTTGTCTTATGATGAAGACTTCATGGCTGGTCTTGACCGCCGGACTAATGCTGACGGTGACCTTGGCAGGCTGCTCGAACGATTCCCAGGAGCCGGAGGAGCCCGCGAGCCCAGAATCAGCCACCACTGCCTCAACTCCGAGTCCGTCACAGACGGTTATGGACAGGCCATCAAACACGTTAAAGCCGGGCGAGAAAACGCTGACTGACAGCAACAGTCCGTCAGCAACCGACCAGGACACGTCAGGGGATCAGCCACCGCTGAGCTCCGGTGTTCAGGAATCTGAGGGATTCCCGGACTCTTCCCAGGGTGACGGCCTGTATGCCACCGGTGTGCGGTCAGCGGTCCACGAGGGGTATGACCGCATTGTCATCGACCACGCCGGGAGCGGAACACCGGCCTATCGGGCTGAATACACCGATCACCCACTGGCTCCAGGTATTGGGGAACCCATTCCGGGAGCCGAGGAGTCTTCCGGCACCTATTTAGAAATCAATCTCACCGGCATGGCCTCCCACGATCAGGTTGACGAAGCCCAGGCGCTACAGAACGGGCATCGGGTGACCTCCCTGGATGCCCAAGTGGCCCAAGATGTGGTGACCTACTTACCCTGGGAGGCCACCTCGACCTATTACATTGGCGTGGACCAACAACGTCAGTACCGCGTGCAGGTTCTCGAAAATCCCAGTCGCGTGGTGATTGACCTCGCCCATGACTGACAACACTCAGCGAAATAGGGGAGAACCCGGGGTCAGGCGTAGAATGTGCTGTGGTTGTTTGGTGGTCCCGTATGCCATCAAAAACTCAACCTGACATCAAGGAGGAACAGGCCTGTGGCCGAAATGAACCAAATCACGATCACCGTTGATGGCGAACAACGTGCGGTGGGCGCAGAGACAACCGGTACCGAACTCTTCGTCGATCAAAAAACCACGGTGGTCATGAAAGTCAATGGCGCATTGCAGGACCTGTCCCGCACCATTCCCGATGGTGCCGACGTGGTGGCTGTGGACATCACCGACCCTGAAGGTCTCGAGGTATTGCGTCACTCGACCGCACACGTGCTGGCCCAGGCTGTTCAAGAGCTGTATCCCAATGCAAAGCTGGGTATTGGCCCCTACATTACCGACGGGTTCTACTACGATTTTGACGTCGAGGAACCTTTTACCCCAGAAAACCTGAAGGCTCTGGAAAAGAAAATGCTGAAAATTGTCAACCAGACTCAGCATTTCCGTCGCCGTGAAGTCACCGAAGCGCAAGCCCGCGAAGAGCTGGCTCACGAGCCCTATAAACTCCAGTTGCTCGACAAACAGCACGAAGCCGATACCACCGGCGAAGGCGCCTCAGTAGAGATTGGCGCCGGCGAAATCACCATCTACGACAACATCGATCACCATGGTGAAACCGTCTGGAAAGATCTCTGCCGTGGACCGCATGTGCCGACCACCAAGCTGATCTCCAATGCTTTCGCCCTGACCCGCGCCGCTGGCGCGTACTGGCTGGGGAATGAGAAGAATAAGCAGCTACAACGCATCTACGGTACCGCTTGGCCGACCAAACAGGATCTGAAAGCCTACCAGGAACGCGTGGCTGAAGCCGAGCGTCGTGACCATCGTAAACTCGGTGCCGAACTAGACCTGTTCTCTTTCCCCGATGAGCTCGGTTCCGGTCTTCCGGTCTTCCACCCCAAGGGCGGAATTATTCGTAAGGAAATGGAAGACTATTCTCGGACCCGCCACGAAGAAGCCGGCTACGAGTTCGTCTATACCCCGCATATCACCAAACAGCACCTGTATGAAGTGTCCGGCCACCTGGACTGGTATGCCGAGGGGATGTTCCCGCCGATGCATGTCGATGAAGAGCGGGACCCAGAGACCGGCGACGTCACTCGCCAGGGCCAAAACTACTACCTGAAGCCGATGAACTGCCCGATGCACAACTTGATCTTTGCCTCTCGTGGCCGGTCCTATCGTGAACTGCCGTTGCGGTTATTTGAGTTCGGGTCGGTCTATCGCTATGAGAAATCCGGTGTCGTGCACGGTCTGACCCGCGTGCGCGGGATGACACAGGATGACGCGCACATCTACTGCACCCGCGAACAGATGAAAGACGAGCTGTCCAATACCCTGAAGTTTGTGCTGGACTTGCTGAAGGACTACGGGCTCGACGACTTCTATTTGGAACTGTCGACTAAGGACCCCGAGAAGTTCGTGGGATCGGACGAGATTTGGGAAGAAGCCACCCGCACCCTGGCCGAAGTGGCCACCGACTCCGGTCTGGAACTGGTTGACGATCCGGGTGGGGCTGCCTTCTATGGACCGAAGGTCTCCGTCCAGGCTCGCGATGCCATCGGACGCACCTGGCAGATGTCGACCATCCAGCTGGATTTCAATCTGCCGGAACGTTTCGACCTGGAATACCAGGCAGCCGACGGCACCCGGCAGCGTCCGGTGATGATCCACCGCGCGCTGTTCGGCTCGATTGAACGCTTCCTTGGCGTGCTCACCGAACACTACGCGGGTGCTTTCCCCGTCTGGTTAGCTCCCGAACAAGTCATTGCCATCCCGGTTGCGGAGGCATTCAATGACTACTTGGACACCATTGTGCAACGGTTGCGCGAGCGCGGTATTCGGGTGCGATTGGATGATTCCACCGACCGATTCCCGAAGAAGATCCGCACCGCCTCGAAGCAGAAAGTTCCCTTCGTGCTGATTGCCGGGGGAGAAGACCAAGAAGCCGGTGCGGTCTCCTTCCGGTATCGGGACGGTTCCCAGGACAACGGGGTGCCGATCGATCAAGCCATTGAACGCATTGTGCAGGCGGTGGAGACTAAAGAGCAGGTTTAAATCATGACGGATAACCAACAGACTCCTCACCCAGAAGACGCCGAGGTGACCGATGGCTTTGAGCTGCCGGGAACCCCGGACCGGCTCGATCGGTTGTGGACCCCACACCGGATGGCCTACGTCAAGCGTGGCCAGGGACAAGTCAAGGATGAAGCAAGCTGTCCGTTCTGTGCTGGCCCCTCACGTAGCGATGAGGACTCCCTGATTGTCGCCCGGGGTGAGCATTGTTATGTGTTGATGAACCTCTATCCCTATAACCCCGGGCACCTGTTGGTGTGTCCGTACCGTCATGTTCCTGACTACACGGACCTAACCATCGAAGAGACTGCCGAATTCGGACGTCTCAGCCAGATTGGCATGGTCGTGCTCCGACGGGTTTCACGAGCCCAGGGGTATAACCTGGGGATGAACCAGGGCAAGGTCGGCGGTGCCGGGATTGCGGCCCACCTGCATCAGCACATTGTCCCGCGGTTTGGCGGAGACGGGAACTTTATGCCCATTATCGCCCAGACTAAAGCACTGACGCAGACTCTGGCAGAAATGCGCGAGCTCATCGCCGAGGATTGGCCGGAGGCGACCCAAGAATTTGACCACCACCAGTCGCAGTCCGGTCACCAGACCGATGCCGCTGACCGTTCACAATGAGGCGCTATGACTACTTACACCCCTGCCGAGGACGAATCCACGCAGAACCCCCTGAGCCTGGGCGAGATGTTCTTGCTGTTATGCATCGATGATCGTGGAAAATTGTTGGCTTCCAAAAACATGGTGTCGTTGGCCTTGGCCGGAGCTGAATTAGCGGACCTTACCCGCCGTGGCCTGCTGACTGTCACGCAGGACCTGGTCATCCAATCAGAAGAGTTTTCTGGAAGTGACACGCCGCTGGCGCGAATATCCCAGGTCCTAGAGGATTCCCCTGAGAATCAGGACGCCGAACAGTGGATCTACCGGTTCGGTCGTACCGCGCTGTTCGATGCGGTGTTGGCTCAGCTCGAAGAACGGCAGATGGTCGAAGAGCTCAACAAAAAAATATTGGGCATTTGGCCCTGCACCCGGTACCGGAAGTGGGGTGCGTTCGAGAACGTCGACATTGTGACGGTGCTTCGCGGAGCGTTATTTGAAAATGAGCCTGTGGATCTCACCACCTGGCCGGTGCTGGCGCTGATGAACATGACCGGCATCTTAGACCAGGTCTTCCCGAACTTCAGCGCCGATACGGTCTCGCGCGTGCTGTATACCCGCCCGGGCATGACGCAGACCTCGGTGACTGAATCTGTTGCCGAGGTGTTGCAAGCCACCGAAAATGTCCTGGCAGAACACCTCACGGCAACCCGTGGCGGGGCCTCCGGTTTGCCCGGCACCCGTGACCTGCGTGGCAAGGACTAAGAAGCACCAACTGCCACAGACCGTGAAGAGACCAAGGTTGGCTTTTAGGTGAGCTGTTCGGTGATATTACGCTTGATGCGACCCAAGAGCGCGCTCATGCCACGCAAACGCAAGGGTGTGAGTGCCTTAGTCAGACCCAGCTGGCTGGCCATATCATCGGGCACGGCCAGAATTTCGGAGGCTTTGAAACCGGAAATCCCCTGAAGGACCACTGAGGCGAAACCGCGGGTCGTGGGTGCCTCCGCTGGCGCGGAAATCACCAGAGTCACCTCGGGGTCTTCTCCCTTACCGGTTTCAACCGCCAAAAATAGTGGGGTCTGGCACTCTACAACCTGTTCCATCTCGTCCTCGTGCCCGGCGTATTTTTCCGGAACCTCCGGCAACTCCTCGGAGAATTCAAAAAGTAATTCCAGACGGTCTGCCTCGGGAACGGCCTGAAAATCGTCGATGATCTCCTGTAGCGGGGCGGGATAGGTTGCGGTCATAACACCCTTTCAGCAACGAAGGACCTGCCGGCGCTGATCTGGGCCACCGGCACCGCTCCATTCTACGCCGATGGCACCTGTCATCCTAACGACAACAGGTGCCATCACTGTGGGCTGAGCAGACCAGATCCGGTTCTGAATCTGACCTAGTGCGACCGTGGGTCGGTGCCGGGTTCTTCGCCTTCTACAATCGGCACACCCACCGAGTTACCCCACTCTGTCCAGGAGCCGTCGTAGTTCCGCACTGAATCGTAGCCGAGTAGGTACTTCAGCACGAACCAGGTGTGGGAAGAACGCTCACCAATACGGCAGTAGGCAATCACATCATCGGTATCACCGAGTTCAGCCTGCTGGGTGTAGATCTCGCGAAGTTCCTCGACCGATTTGAAGGTTCCATCCTCGCGGGCTGCCGAGGCCCACGGCACCGACTGCGCGGTAGGAATGTGTCCACCGCGCAGGGTTCCTTCTTGCGGGTAGCCGGCCATGTGGGTGGTCTCTCCGGTGTATTCAGCGAAGGAGCGCACATCGATCAGGGGGCGATGGCCAATGTGGTTGAGCACCTGGGATTGTACCGCACGGTTGGTGGTATCGTCGCGGTCCACAACCGGGTACTCGACGGCGCTGACATCAGGCTTCTCCTGGGTGATTTCGCGTCCTTCGGCAATCCACTTATCCCGTCCACCATTCATCAACCGAGTGTCTGGGTGACCGAAGAGCGTGAATACCCACAGTGCGTAGGCAGCCCACCAGTTGGACTTATCGCCGTAGAACACCACGGTGGTGTCGCGGTCGATCCCTTTGGAACCGACCACCTCGGCGAACTGTTCTGGCGACGCGAAGTCACGAGTCACCGGGTCATTAAGTTCGGTGTGCCAGTCAATTTTGACCGCGCCAGGGATGTGGCCGGTGGAGTACAACAGCGTGTCTTCATTGGACTCCAAGATCACCACGTTGGGATCATCTTTGTGCTGGGCAACCCACGCGGTGGAGACCAATTTTTCCGGGTGGGCGTATTCACTGGACTCGACCGGGGGAGTGTTTTGTGTCTCGCTCATCGTGGTTGCACCTTTCCGTTGGGGTCATTGACTCACGTCACTGTGTGGGTTTAACCCTAATCTTCGACGATGGTCGATGGCAGGGCCCCGGGGGTGTTTGCGTCATACAAAGTCATAGGATGCAGGTGCGCTCGTCGGGACGAAACAGGATGTCTTCTGGCAGATGTATCGGGGCGAGAAGTTTTCGGGGTAGTGTCGTGACAGGAAACTTCACTGGTTTCTTCTCATCATCGTTTCCTACCAGAAGGGCCTGTTCCTCGTGACCGAGATTGTCCGCTTGGCCGAACGTCAACCCCAGGTATCTGCCGAACAACTGCTGGCAGGATTCCACCCCTCCTATCGCTTTGGTGAGGTGTCGTTCGAGACTTACATTCCTGATGATCGGTATCCATCTCAGGCTGAAGCGGTCAGTCGTCTGAAAAAATTCGCCGAGTCCATCTCCGGTTCCGGTTCGAACACCTCCGGAGGGTTCCTCGGTTTATTTGGGAAGAAAAAGAAGAAGGACAACCAGCCTGCCGGCCTGTACCTTGACGGTGGTTTCGGTGTAGGGAAAACCCACCTGTTGGCCTCACTGTGGCATGCGGCCGGAGGCGACCATAAAGCATTCGGTACCTTTGTGGAGTACACGAACCTGGTCGGGGCACTAACCTTTAGCAAAACCGTTGAGGTGCTCAAACAGTACTCACTGGTGTGCATCGACGAGTTCGAACTCGATGATCCCGGCGATACCGTGCTGATGTCGCGTCTAATGCGTGAGCTGGCCGATGCCGGGGTGAAACTGGCGGCTACATCCAATACTTTGCCAGGTGCACTCGGAGAAGGACGCTTCGCTGCCCAAGACTTCAAACGGGAGATTCAGGTATTGTCCTCTCAATTTGAAGTGGTCCGCATTGACGGTGAAGACTACCGCCACCGCGGTCTGGAAGAAGCCCCCGACCCGGTGGAGGATGACAAGATTGAACACCTGGCCCAGGAGAACTTCCCCGAAGCCCACGTCGTGGCGGTCGACGATTTCGCAGCGTTGATGAAAAACCTCTCACAGGTTCATCCCTCCCGTTATCGCGAAATGGTCAAGGATATCGACGTGCTGGTGCTCCACGACGTGGAGACCATTACCGAGCAGGCGATGGCCCTGCGGTTCGTGGTGCTGGCCGACAGACTCTACGATAAGGACGTTCCGGTTATCGCCTCCGGTGTGCCATTCGACCAGCTGTTCACCGAGGAGATGATGAACGGCGGGTACCTGAAGAAATATTTCCGAACGGTCTCGCGCATGACCGCGTTAGCACGGGAAGGTGTGCTCGGCCAAACCGAAGCAAAGTAGACCCGGTTTCGGCACCGGCGGGGGTTGCAGAGACAAAAGCAGGCTGGTCACGATCTCGCGTGACCAGCCTGGTGTTGGAGCGGATGACGAGATTCGAACTCGCGACCCCCACCTTGGCAAGGTGGTGCTCTAGCCAGCTGAGCTACATCCGCATGAACCATCCACCGGTTCAGTGCGCGATACTGGACTCGAACCAGTGACCTCTTCCGTGTCGAGGAAGCGCGCTAACCAACTGCGCCAATCGCGCTCAGATGCCGTGGCCATCGACCACAGTATCAGAACTTGAACACTCCCTATACTACTGGGTTACCACCCTGTCCGGGGGAGCATCTGAGGTGGGGACGGGAGTCGAACCCGCGTAGACGGCTTTGCAGGCCGCTGCCTCACCACTCGGCCACCCCACCAGGGTGCTTGTTCTGCGAGCGGATGACGAGATTCGAACTCGCGACCCCCACCTTGGCAAGGTGGTGCTCTAGCCAGCTGAGCTACATCCGCATCAGAAAACCGCGTCCGGAGCCCCGGGGGCGATTTCCAACGAGTTGAAACTCTATTACACAAACTCACGATTCGTCCAATCGAGCACCAGTGGCGGTGTGTCGTGAGCGGGATCCTGCGGTGTTTAGCCCCCAATAGACACCTTCGTATGCCCCCGTGAGCCCACAATGATGCGGCAGACCCAGAAAGGACGCGTGAGTGTCGTGTGATCAAGCGCTCATGGGCACCACTGCACCAGGGCGCGATCGTCACGACTCAATCTGGAGCTGTCGGTGGTCATCGGCGACAATGGTGACTATGACTCAACCCCTGTTGGCGCATCAAACACCTGCCGGACGTATGTATGCCCGAAGTACCCGGGATGCTCCCCAAGTTCCGTCCATCACCACGGTCATTGCGCAACAGCCAGCTGACCTGACCGGTTGGGCCAGCTATATGGCCACCCAGGCACTGATCACAGATACCCGATTGCCACAGGCGCTTGGCTCCGGGCCCAAACTCAAAGCGCTCGCTCGACACGCCAATGAGGCCGCCAGCCAGTACCGCGACCAGGCAGCCGAACGTGGTGACCGGGTGCACTACTATGCAGAACAGGTGGCCCGCGCACAGCTGGGTCAATCTCATCAGGTGCCACAGGCTCGTCAACTGCTGGTCGAGCACGCAGAGACTGCTTTCGCGGACCGGTTCGATGAGTGGTGGGAAAACTATCAGGTCCGCGCTCTGGCCGCTGAAGTCACGGTGTGGAATCACACGGTCGGTTATGCCGGGACGTTGGATCTGGTGGCCGAAATTGGTGGCCGGATCTGCTTGATTGACTACAAAACCAAAGGCACGACCCGTGATGGGCGGGTGAAGCCACTGGATGAAAAAGTGGTCATGCAATTGACCGCCGGCATGAAAGCCGAAGAATCCTTACGTGATGCCGACCAGGGTAGCTGGGTGCCCTGGGAATTTGGGCATGACGCGGTGCTGTTGGCGGTGGCCCTGGGCGAAACCGAAGCAGTGGCCTATCAAGCCCGCCCCGAGGTGCTGGCCGATCACTGGCGCAAATTCTGGTCACTGCGTCAAGCCTGGGAGTACGCCCGCGTGGTGGAGAACACTCCTCCTGCGCTACGACCCATTGCCCCGCCGGCGAGCGCGCGCTAGGCCGTGCGCCCAGATCGGGATAGGGTGGCCTGGTGACTGTTTTAGCTTTACGCACGGTACCAGACCCGGTCCTGAAGACTACCTGCCGAGAGGTTGATTCGGCTCGTTTCGGAACCGACAAACTACGACGTTTGATCACAGACATGATGGAAACGATGCAGGCGGTCGATGGTGTCGGGTTAGCCGGCCCCCAGGTCGGGGTCAGCCAATCGTTATTCGTCTTCGACGTGGAGGGTCGGCAAGGTCACGTCATCAATCCTGTCCTCGAGGTCAGCGGTGACGTATTGTACGAGCCGTCGGAAGGTTGCCTGTCGGTACCGGGACTGTTCTACGCGCCACCCCGGCGCGCAGAAGCGACAGTAACCGGACTCAATACTGAAGGCCAGGCAGTGACCTACCACGGGCACGGCTTGTTCGCGCGGATGCTTCAGCACGAAACCGATCATCTGACCGGTCACCTGTTTGTGGATCGTCTGCAGGGCGAACAACGGCATCAGGCGCGCCGGGCGATGAATACCAAACAGTTCAAGGCTGACACCGCCCAGACCCAGCATCAACGGGCCGAGCAGATCGGCTCGGCGTTTATGCGCGAGGGTCACTCCGCCGGCCTGCACTTGGCCCCGAGCCTGAAGCAACATACCCCCGGAGGAAAACGAGGCTAGGATGCGCATACTGTTTGCCGGCACCCCGCAGCCCGCGGTGACCGCGCTGGAATCCCTGCGGGCTACGATCAGCACTGACGTGGAGATCGTTGGCGTTTTGACCCGTCAGGACGCCCCCACTGGACGACGCAAGAAACTCACGGCCTCACCGGTGGCTGATTATGCCACGCACCACCGGCTACCGGTCATCAAAGCCAACCGGCTCAGTGGTGTCCACGGCCAATCCGTGCTGCCCCAGCTCGATGAGCTCCAACCCGATCTGGGTGTTGTGGTGGCCTACGGGGCGCTGCTACCGGCAGACGTGTTGGCGCATCTTCGTCTGGGCTGGATCAATCTACACTTTTCGCTCTTGCCCGAGTACCGTGGCGCGGCCCCGGTTCAACAGGCCATGATTGACGGTCGGTACCACACGGGAATGACGGTATTTCAGCTCGATGAAGGGCTCGATTCCGGAGCCGTGTGGGCCAGACAAAACTACACCATCGACCCGGAGCAAACCGCAGGTGCAGTGCTGGAAGACATGGCAACACGCGGAGGAGAGCTTCTCGCACACACCGTGGAGACGATCTCGGCCGGAACGGTGACGCCACGAGCACAGACCGGGGACTCTAGTTACGCCCCCAAGCTCTCGGGCGTCGATGGTTTGATTGATGCTAACCAGCCGGCTGAGCGCGTGCTCGCCCGGATTAACGGCACCACCCCGGAGCCGGGCGCTTGGGGGATGCTGGTCACCGACAACCTCGGTCCGACGGCAGACGGCGGTGACGAAGACCCCACGGCTCAAGCAGTGCGAGTCAAGCTCGGCGGCGCACGTCAAGTCACCCCGGAGGAGCCGACTGCATCCCAGGCCGGTACCCTCAGCGTGCGAGGCAAGCGCGTCGTGCTGAGTTGTGCGGAGGGAAGCGTCGAAATTACCGCAATCCAGCCGGCCGGGAAGAAAATGATGCCCGCCATTAATTGGGCTCGCGGTCAGAACGCACCGGTCAGACTCCTGACTACCGCGACCGCCCCCGATCTATTCGTGGCCAGCACAGGGAAGACAGATCAGAGACGATGAACACTGCATACCAAGACAACTCGGCTGCTGAACCACGTCGTGAACGTCGAAACCGGCAGGGACGAACTCGCAACCGTGGTGCCTCGGGCAAGAAACGGCAGTATTCCTCCCAGGCGCCCTCGCACCGCAACCGCACCGCAGATCCGGCGCGGCTAACCGCTTACCAGGTGGTACGTGCTGTTTCGGCCGATGATGCCTACGCAAACTTGGTGCTACCGCAGTACATTCGGCGCAACCGGCTGAACAAACGTGACGCCGGGTTCGCTACAGAGCTGACCTACGGTAGCCTGCGTTGGCAGGGTAGCTACGATGCGATTCTGGCCGAGTGTGTGGACCGGGAATTGGACAAGCTTGATCCCGAAGTGCTCGACGTGTTGCGTTTGGGAACTCACCAGCTCATGCATATGCGGGTCCCCACCCACGCCGCGCTGGACTCCACAGTGGCCCTGGTGCGAGACCAGATTGGTGCCGGACCGTCCGGATTGGTTAACGCGGTGCTACGCAAGGTATCGCACGCCACCTTCGATGAGTGGCTGGAAAAGTTGGCGCCCGGTGACGGTGACGATGATCTGGCCATCCGGTATGGGCACCCACGCTGGATTGTTCGTGCGTTGAAACAAGCTTTGGTGACCCACGGCCGATCCGCCGGTGAGCTGGTGCAACTCTTGGAGGCCGATAATCTGGCCCCCGATGTGAATCTCGTGGCACTTCCGGGAATCGGAGAACTTCAGCCAGTATTGGATCACGGCGCGGAACCCTCAAGCTTGGCCCCGGATGCGGCCACTTTTTCCGGTGGCGACGCCGGCAAGATCCCCGGTGTGGCTACCGGAGCTGTGCGGATCCAGGACGTCGGCTCCCAATTGGCTGCCCGCGCCCTGGTCGAGGTTGCCCCGGTCGGGGAGTGCGAACGATGGTTAGACATGTGCGCCGGTCCGGGCGGTAAAGCCGCGCTGTTGGCGGCAGAAGCCCAACGCGCCGGTGCGCACCTGGTGGCCAATGAAGTCTCCGAGCATCGATCGCGCCTGGTGGGCCAGGCTCTGGCACCGGTGGAAGGCTCGGTCTGGGAGCTGGTCACCTACGACGGTCGGGAACTCACCGACGGACTGGCACAACACGGAGCACCCGAAACCTTTGACCGCATTATGCTCGATGCACCCTGTACGGGGCTGGGTGCTCTACGCCGCCGTCCGGAGTCGCGGTGGCGTCGCACCACGCAAGATTTGGCGGTGCTTTCTCAGTTGCAACGGCAACTGGCTGATGCGGCCGTGGAGTTGCTCGAGCCGGGGGGATACCTGGGGTATGTCACCTGTTCTCCCCATCAGGTGGAAACTCAGCTCCAAGTCCAGGACTTACTCCAGCGCCACCCTGAGTTGCGACTGGTCGATACGCCGGCAGCGGTTCTGCGGGCCGCCACCGACCGGTTGGAGCGAACCAGTCTGACTCCCAGTGCCGAAGGACAACCGGCAACCGCCCAGCTGTGGCCACACCTGCATCACACCGATGCCATGTTCATTGCGTTGATGGCCAAAACCGACGGGCCTGACTAGGCTAAGAGTTTCCCGCCTCCACCATCACACTTCACCTCATCCGCACCCGACACATCAGAGAGAGCACCGTGACAATACCGCAGATTCATCCCTCTATTCTCTCGGCCGACTTTGCTCGGCTCGGCGAGGAACTGCAGAAAATACCCACTGCTGATGCGGTGCACGTCGACGTGATGGACAATCATTTTGTTCCCAACCTGACCATCGGCTTGCCGGTGGTCCAGGCAATTCGTCGGGCCACGAATCTAGGACTCGATATCCACTTGATGATCGAAGACCCCGACCGATGGGCCCCAGCCTACGCCGAGGCAGGCGCGGAGTCAGTAACCTTTCATGCCGAAGCCTCAGCGGCCCCGATTCGCTTAGCACAGCAGTTACGTGCGACCGGTACACGGGCCTCGATGGCGTTGAAACCAGCCACCCCCATAGAGCCGTACCTGGACATGCTGGGAGAACTCGACATGCTGTTATTGATGACTGTCGAGCCGGGCTTTTCCGGCCAAGCATTCCTCGAGATGGTCCTGCCGAAAATTCGCCGGGCCCGCCAGGCGATCAGTGCGGCAGAACTACCGGTGGCCCTGCAAGTCGACGGGGGGATTAATGCGGAGACCATTGAACGTGCGGCAGCAGCAGGCGCCGACACGTTCGTGGCTGGTTCGGCGGTTTACGGGGCCGAGGATGCAAGCGAAGCCATTGATCAGCTACGCATCCTAGCTGCCCGAGGCCACCGATGCCCTCAGACCCCATCGCGGAGCACAGCGAGCTGACTGGTATGGATTGGTTCATCGACGTTTTCGACTGGACGATCCCGATAGCCGGTGGAGGTCTACTGGTCCGTGAGGTCGTGGGGAACCTGTTCGGTCTGGCCTCTGCGCTGGGTGGTATGGTCCGTCGGGTGTGGGCGTGGCCGGTGGGCATCATCGGCAATATGTTGCTACTGACCGTCTTTCTTGCAGGTGTTTTCGGTGGGGAAGACGCGGTTAATCTACTCGGTCAGGCCGGTCGCCAAATCATGTTCATCGTGGTGTCGATCTACGGATGGGTGCAATGGCAGCGATCGAAGAAAGAACGTGAAGCAGGACGAGACGACTCAGAATCCACGGCGATTACCCCACAGTGGGCTTCCTGGCCGGTGCGTCTGGGATTAATTATTGCCCTGGTGGGAGGCACCGCCGCCATCACACCCCTGTTTAGGCTCTTGGGATCCTATGAACCGGTCTGGGCAGACACCTGGACATTTGTCGGCTCGCTGTTAGCGACCTGGGGAATGGCCAAAGGGTGGGTTGAATTCTGGCTGATCTGGGTCGCGGTCGATATCGTCGGGGTGCCCCTGCTGTTTTCGGCCGGGTATTACGCAACCGGATCGATGTACATCTTCTACGGTGCGTTTACGTTGGCAGGATTCTTTGTCTGGGCCCACGCCAGAGCCCACGAGAAGCCCGAAATAGAAACTCGCATGCCGGACCCCACTCTGCAACCCGGGTCTCATTCTGACGCATCGGATGAGCGCTAACTCACAAGCGAGGAAAGCCAGGTAGTCTAAAGGGGTGAAATCCTTCGAAGAACTCTTTGCCGAACTCACTGAGAAAGCCCACAGTCGCCCAGAAGGCTCCGGCACCGTTGCTGAACTGGACCGGGGGGTACATTTTATCGGCAAGAAAATCGTCGAAGAAGCTGCCGAGGTATGGATGGCTTCAGAATATGAAACCGATGCCGAAGCCGCTGAGGAAATGTCGCAGTTGCTCTATCACGTTCAAGTGATGATGATCGCCAAAGGCCTCACGCTCGAGGATATCTACCGGCACCTCTAAGTCATCTCGGGACTACACCAAGGAGAAAACACACCCATGTTGCGCGTCGCTGTGCCGAATAAAGGCTCCCTATCCGAAGCAGCCCAAGCCATCTTTCTCGAAGCTGGCTACCGGCAACGTCGAGACCGTAAAGAACTCGTCATGGTCGACAACGACAATCAGGTCGAGTTCTTCTATCTCCGCCCACGCGATATCGCCGTCTATGTGGCCGACGGTAGCCTGGACATCGGATTGACCGGTCGTGACCTTTTCGTCGATGCACAGGTCAGCGATACCGCCGAGGAGATCATGGCCTTGGGTTTCGCCGAGTCGACTTTCCGGTTCGCAGCACCTCACGGGCACTTCACGAACGTTCAGGAGCTGGCCGGTAAACGTATTGCAACCAGCTACGACGGGTTGCTTGCTGACTACCTGGATACGTTGGAGATCACCCCTGGCCGTATCGTTCACCTAGATGGTGCCGTGGAATCTTCAGTATCTCTGGGCGTGGCCGATGCGATCGCTGACGTGGTCGAGACCGGTAGCACTCTCAAAGCAGCAGGAATGGAGGTCATCGGTGACCCCATTATGCACTCCGAGGCCATCCTGATCACTCGCACGGGCCAACACCCCACTGGTCTGGATGTACTGATCCGCCGTCTGAAGTCCGTGTTGGTCGCCCGTCGCTACGTGATGATTGACTACGACATCCGTCGGGAACATCTGAATCAGGCACTCACTGTCACCCCGGGCCTGGAATCGCCAACCATCTCCTCGCTGGCCGATGACAACTGGGTCGCGGTGCGCTCCATGGTGTTGAAAAAGGACATGAATAAGATCATGGACGAGCTGTACCAGCTCAAGGCTCGGGCCATCCTGGCCTCGGCCATTCACGCTATTCGGCTCTAGACCGGCGCCGACCCCACGCGCACCACGTCCCTGCTGTCCCCGAACTACGACAAGGAACTGCTTCGTCAATGTCAGTCGCTATCCGTATTATTCCCTGCCTGGACGTCAATGACGGTCGCGTGGTGAAAGGAGTGAATTTCACCGACCTGCGTGACGCCGGGGACCCAGTAGAGCTGGCCACCCGGTATAACACAGCTGGGGCTGATGAGATGACGTTCCTCGACGTGACGGCGACTACCGCCGACCGGGAGACCACTTACGAGGTGGTGCAACAAACAGCCCAGCAGGTGTTTATCCCGCTCACGGTTGGAGGTGGGGTGCGCAGTACTGACGATGTCGACCGGCTATTGCGGCACGGTGCCGATAAAACCTCCGTGAACTCCGCGGCCGTGACACGTCCGCTACTGATCAACGAGATCGCTCAACGGTTTGGCAACCAGGTGCTTGTGCTCTCGGTTGATGCTCGTCGAACCAGTGACCCGCAGGTGCTCTCTGGCTTTGAGGTCACCACCCACGGTGGTCAACGCGGCACCGGGATCGACGCTGTGGAGTGGGTGCGCGAGGCCTGCGACCGCGGGGTGGGCGAAATCCTGTTGAACTCTATTGATGCCGACGGGACTCAGCAAGGTTTTGACCTAGAGATGATCCAGGCGGTTCGTCCCCATGCCAGCGTGCCCCTGATTGCTTCCGGTGGCGCGGGTAAACCCGAGGATTTCCCTCCGGCCGTTCAGGCCGGCGCCGATGCAGTCTTGGCCGCCTCGCTCTTCCACTTCGGACCCCACGAAATGATTGCTCGGGTCAAGGAGCAGATACGACAGGCCGGTTTCCCGGTTCGGTGCTCAGGCCAGTGATTTCACTCCGTGTGCGAGGGTGAATGAGGTCTAGGCCTGGTCGATCAGTACCAAAGCGTGGTCGGTACGACCAAAAGCGTGCATCACCAATTCACCGGCCGGTCCGGTGATGTAGGTAAACTCCGATCCATTCTTGGCCACAATACGCTCACCGTTGGAACGCACCAGGGCGACTCCCACCGAGGACTTCTTATACTGCCACTTGGCGGTGTGGCTGAGTTGTTCAAAAAGTGCTGAAGCATAGTCCTGCGCGAGCTTGCGTGGTGCCCATCGGTTTTGGGCGCGTCGAATATCTTCGGTGTGAACGAAGAATTCCAGGAGATTGGAAACCTCAGCGAGTCGTTTTCCCGCGAAGGTGCGACGGAACGTGGTGGCGACTTTACGCGCGGTTGAGGGCTTCTGTCCCGGTTTCGGGCCCCGAGCAAATTGTTCGACGAGGCGATGATACTCGGCCACCGACGTGCACTGGTCACCCAACTCCATGGTGCGCTCATGGAGCTTCTCCGACAGCGGGGCAAACAGCAATCCAGCAGCCAGGGGGGATGACTCTCGCAGGTGCAAATGAGCAACCAAATGCTGGGTCTGCCAGCCCTCGCACAGGGTCGGCTGATCAGGTCCGGCCGCCAGGAGCGCCGAGACCAGGGCATCGCGGGATGCCGCTACAAAATCATCCGCCCCTGCCAGGGCACCAGACCCTTTTTCCGTCACACTTGGAACCTAGCATGTCTGATGTGAACTCGATAGTGGACAAGCCGTTTTAGACTAGAAGAATCATGAATGCTCCCAACCACGCACCAGACCGCGCTCACACCGGTGGACTCGACCCGGAACTCGCCGCTCGGCTGAAGCATAATGACCAGGGATTGATTCCGGCCATCGTCCAGTCCGCTGATACCGACCAGGTGTTGATGCTGGGATATATGGACGATGAAGCACTCCATCGGACGCTGACCACCGGACGGGCCTGGTACTGGTCCCGCTCGCGCGGGGAATACTGGTGCAAAGGCGAGACCTCAGGGCACATCCAGCAGGTGGTTTCCGTCTCCTTGGACTGTGATGCCGATACGGTGCTCCTGAAAGTTCACCAAACCGGACCAGCCTGCCACACCGGCACCACCAGTTGCTTTACTGACCGGGAAATCCCGGTGATCCAACACTAATGTCCGGTCACGTCGTTGTGATCATCACCCCTGCCCCGAAACCCGACCCGACCGAACCTAAACCTTAAGGAGACCCCCATGCGCGATGTGGGCGTCATCAGTCCCAGCCCTGAGGAGTTCCATGCCCTGGCCCAGCGCCACCGGGTGATCCCAGTTACCATGACGGTGTTGGCTGACGCGGTGACACCGGTCGGGCTCTACCAACGTTTGGCTGAAGACCGTGCGGGCACCTTCCTGCTGGAATCTGCTGCTCAAGGCGGAGTATGGTCACGGTACTCGTTTATCGGTGCCGCCAGTTCAGCCACCTTGACCGAACGCAACGGCCAGGCCCATTGGCAAGGACAACCCCCGGCCGGACTGCCCACCCAGGGCACCGCGCTGGACGTGCTGGCCACCACCCTGGATCAGCTGACCTCCGATGTCCGTGCCGATCTTGGCACTGAGGTGCCATACTTACTGTCGGGCATGGTGGGATACCTCGGGTGGGAAACCGTCAGGCACTGGGAGCACCTACCGAATCCACCGGTCGATGATCTGCAGTTACCTGAGTTGGCGATGAACCTCATGTCCGATGTCGCCATCCACGATCACGTTGATGGCACCGTGACCTTAGTGGCCAACGCGATCGATCCCACCGGGCTCCATCACGGAACCGATGAGGCCTACCAGCACGCCGTGTCGCGGGTCCGGAACATGGCTCAGCTGATCAGTGCACCCGCTGCCGAACCGGTGAGTGTCGCCCCAGCCGGCTGGCAGGGCGTCGACACGTTTGAACGGGTTAAACATTCCTGGGATGAATCCGAATTTCTCGCCACCGTCGCCGAGGCACAGGAAGCTATCGCTGACGGCGAAGTCTTCCAAATCGTGGTCTCGCGCCGGTTTACTACCGAAACCCAGGTCTCGGGCCTTCAGGTCTACCGTGCCCTACGGGCCATGAACCCCAGCCCGTATATGTTCCTCTACACCTTTGACCGTCCCGACGGTAGCGGCCAATTCCAGCTCGTTGGTGCCTCTCCGGAAGCGCTGGTCACCGTCAATGACGGCCAAGTGGTTACCCACCCCATCGCCGGCTCCCGACCTCGTGGCACAAGCCTCGACGAGGACCACCGACTGGCCGAGGAACTTTTGGCCGATGAAAAAGAACGCTCCGAACACCTGATGTTAGTAGACCTGTCTCGCAATGACCTGTCCAAAGTCTGCCGACCCGGCAGTGTACAGGTCGGACAATTCATGGAGATTGAACGGTTCAGCCATGTGATGCATCTGGTCTCCCACGTCTCGGGCACCCTGGAACCCAGCGTATCCGCGCTGGACGTGCTGGCGGCTGCCTTCCCCGCTGGCACCCTGTCGGGCTCTCCTAAACCCCGCGCCTTGCAACTGCTCGACGCATGGGAACCCCAAGCTCGCGGGCCCTATGGGGGTGTGGTCGGCTATATCGACTTTGCCGGCAATATGGACATGGCCATCGCCATTCGCACCGTGTTGCTCAAAGACGGGGTCGCCTACGTCCAGGCCGGCGCCGGAATCGTCGCCGACTCGGTCCCAGCCGCCGAAGCAGCAGAAACCGTGGCCAAAGCTTCGGCACCGTTGCGGGCCCTGTTTGCCGCTGAACAACTCCGTCACTACCGAGACGATAACCGTGATGAGGAACAGTAATGCTCGCGAAGATCTTTTCTCGTCGCAATACCGTGTTGCTAGTGCTCGCCCTCGGTGCGGTGGCCTTGATCTGTGCCACTCAAACCTGGGTACGTGCCACCGAGATTCCCCAAACGCTTGACGCCGAGATCACCGTCAGCGGTCAAGACGTCTCACCGGTGACTACGGCCATGGCCTTGGTCGCCCTGGCCGCCGCAATCGCGCTGACTATCGTCCGCACGGTGGGACGCTGGGTGATCGGTGTGCTGCTGATCCTGGTGGGCGCTATGCTGGCCTGGGCCTGCGGGTTGGTCCTTGCCGATCCCGTCGGGTCCATTCAACCCGCCGTGGCTGAATACACCGGGCTGGCTCAAGACCCCGGCCCGGTGCAGGTGACGGCGGCAGGTTGGATTTGTTTGATCGTGGGAATGGGGTTAGCCCTGCTCGGGGTAGTTGTGTTGGTGGTCGGACGCCATTGGTCACTGTCCAGTTCCCGCAAATATGAAAAAGCTACGACTACCGTGCAACCGGAGTCTGGAACCAGTGGCAGGTTGTCCTCGCCCCAACCGTCCCGCACAGCTGAAATTGATGCCTGGGATGAACTTTCCCGTGGCCAGGATCCCACCTGACGGGCATCCATCAGCGCCGGGCCAGACTGCCAACTCAGACGTAAACAACGACGTGTGCTGATGGCATCTGTTCCGATTAGTGGCAGAATAGAGAATCATCACCCATCTTTGATCAGTGCATAAAGGAGCATCGATGTCTCAGCCCACCGATGAGAAGATCATCATTGACGATCACGGTCGCATTCTCAACGATCCCACCCATGCCGCCCCCGTTGAACACGGAAACTCCCCGGCTGCATGGGCCCTGGTGGTGCTGGTCCTGATCGGTTCGGTTGTGGGTGCTGTGGCGCTACTGGCCGGACAGATCTGGTTGATCTGGGTAGGTGGCGTCATTGCCGTGGCCGGACTGATTGTTGGCTTCGTGATGCGTCAAATGGGTTATGGAGTCGGTGGCTCCAAAACCAATAGCTCCCACTAAGGATCGCAGTCGCTATGGGTGGTACCGGTACCGTTCTGGATGAGATCATCCGCGGGGTGCGCGAGGACATCGATGACCGCATCCGTGCCGTCTCCCGCGCTCAAATCCAACGCGATGCTGTGTCTGTACCGGCTGCTCGCGACGCCCATCAAGCCCTGGTCAACGGTCGCAACGACCCCACTGGCGTCCGGATCATCGCTGAAATCAAGCGAGCTTCACCGTCTGCCGGGTCCCTGGCTGAGATTCCGGCTGTCGCTGAGCTGGCAACCCGGTATCAGAATGGGGGTGCCGCGGTGATCTCGGTGCTGACCGAACAGCGTCGCTTTCGTGGTTCACTGGCTGACCTGGACGCGGTTCGAGCGGCGGTGGATGTTCCGGTGTTGCGCAAAGACTTCACCGTTGACGAGTACCAAATCTATGAAGCGCGGGCACACGGGGCTGATCTCATCCTGCTCATTGTGGCGGCGCTCGACGATGCGCAACTGAAAGACTTCATTGACCTCACCCATGAACTGGGAATGAACGCGCTGGTTGAGACCCACACGGTCGATGAGATTCAGCGTGCCTACGATATCGCACCCAAGATCGTCGGTCTCAACGTCCGTAATTTGAAAACTCTTGAGGTCAATCGCACCCACTACGCTGAGCTGGCGCAACACCTGCCCGAACACGTCGTTCGGGTGGCCGAGTCCGGGGTGACTGGCCCCGAGCATGTGGCCGACTATGCCCGCCACGGAGCCGATGCGGTGCTGGTAGGGGAAGCGCTGGTCAAACACGGTACCCCCGCAGATGCGATCCGTGACTTCCGTGCCACCAGTGTCTCTGGCGAGAGGACCGATTCGTGACTGAGCGCTGTTGGATAGCTCGCAGTCAATGGTGCCGGTCACGTGAAGAATAATCCCGAAAGAAGAACGTGTATGACAACTGCCGATCACCACATCGCACCGGGGTCCCTGACCGGACCACAGGGACCATACCGGGAAGAACAGGGTCCCTATTTCGGGCCTTTCGGCGGACGCTGGATGCCGGAATCGTTGATTGCAGCTCTGGACGAACTCACCGAGGCCTTTAACGCCGCCCGTGAGGACCCTGAGTTCACCGCGGAGCTGGCAGATCTCTACGCCAACTACATCAACCGGCCCTCGTTGCTCACCGAAGTGACGCGCTTTGCCAAGGATCTGCCCGGGGTGCGGGTGTTTCTCAAGCGTGAGGACCTCAACCACACCGGCTCCCACAAGATCAATAACGTGATCGGTCAGGCGCTCCTGGCCCAGAAGATGGGTAAAACCCGGTTGATTGCCGAAACCGGAGCTGGCCAACACGGGGTGGCCACCGCCACCGCCGCCGCGTTGTTCGGGATGGAATGCACCGTCTACATGGGGGAGGAAGACACCCGTCGCCAGGCCCTGAACGTAGCCCGTATGCACATGTTGGGGGCCACGGTGGTGCCGGTAACCGTTGGCTCCCGCACACTCAAAGACGCGATCAATGAAACTCTGCGCGACTGGGTGGCCAGTGTCGACACCACACACTATCTGATGGGTACTGTGACCGGGCCACACCCGTTCCCGGCCATGGTGCACTACTTCCACCGGGTCATCGGCGAGGAAGCACGGCAACAAATCCTGGATGCCACCGGCCGGCTACCGGATGCGGTCACCGCCTGTGTGGGTGGTGGATCGAACGCCATCGGCATCTTCCACGGATTCCTCGACGACCCCAAGGTAGAACTCTACGGTTTTGAGGCCGGCGGACACGGCGTGGAGACCGGTAAGCACTCGGCTCCCATCACCGTTGGCGACGTGGGCATCCTGCACGGAGCGAAGTCCTACCTGATGCAGGACCGCGACGGCCAAACCCTGGAAACTCACTCCATTTCGGCCGGTCTGGACTACCCGGGCGTGGGCCCGGAACACTCCTACTTGAACGGCACCGGGCGAGCCCACTACGAGCCCATCAATGACGATGAGTGCATGCAGGCCTTTTTAAAACTCTCCCGTCGTGAGGGGATCATGCCCGCCCTGGAATCAGCACATGCGGTCGCCGGTGCCATCAAACTTGCCCAGCGGTGGCACGATCAGGGTCTCGTCTCTGCATCCACCCCCGCATCCGAGCAGAAGATCATCCTGGTCAATCTCTCCGGACGGGGCGATAAAGACGTCACGACCGCCGCGGAGTATCTCAACCTGTTGGATGACAGCACCGATACCGAGGAGACACAGCACAGATGACACGGAATCAGATTCGCTCCCGGTGCACCGAGAAAATCGAAGCTGCCCGCCAAGCCGGGCGTACCGCGTTCATCGGTTACCTGCCGGCCGGATTCCCCACACTGCAGGACTCCATTCAGGCCGCCATCGAGCTGGGACGCAACGGCGCTGACATTATCGAGATTGGCTTGCCTTACTCGGATCCGGTCATGGACGGGGAAGTCATCCAGAAGGCCACCGCCCACGCCCTGAACAACGGTTTTCATACTGATCAGGTTTTCCAGCTCGTCAACGACGTCACCGCAGCTACCGATGCGGCCGTGGTGGTGATGACCTACTGGAACCTGGTGTCACGCCTGGGGGTCACCGAGTTTGCCCGTCGGCTGGCCGAAGCCGGCGGAGCCGGACTGGTCACCCCTGATCTGGTGCCCGAAGAAGCTGATGAATGGTTCACAGCCAGTGACCGGTACGAGCTGGACCGTATCTTCCTCACCGCACCGTCGTCCTCGGATGAACGTGTCGAGCTGGTCGTGAACTCCAGCCGTGGTTTCGTTTATGCCGTCTCGGTCATGGGTGTGACCGGAGCCCGTCAACACGTCTCGGAAGCTGCCCAGCGCGTGGTGGATCGTGCGCACCGGGCGGGGGCACCGCGGGTGTGCGTGGGGCTGGGGATCTCACAGCCTGAGCACATCCAGCAGATTGGTCGTTACGCTGATGGCGCGATCGTTGGCACGGCCCTGGTGAGTGCTTTACGCGATCACGGTCCTGTAGCAGTGAGAGAACTTGCCGCTAAACTAGCAACCGGTACTGCTCGCAACTAACGAATCGTAGGAACCGATGTTGTCGACTATCAGCACCTGGGAGACACTGGCAGCTATCCCGGCCCCCGGCTGGGACGGCTTCACGCTAGGACCCCTCGAGATCCGTGCATACGCTCTGTGCATCATCCTGGGCGCCATTCTGGCGTTCTGGCTGGGTAATAGGCGCTGGAAGAAACGTGACGGCGCCGAGGGCGCGGTCTTCGACATCGGCATCTGGGCGTTGCTCTTTGGTATTGTCGGAGCTCGCCTCTACCACGTTTTCACCAACCCCGGCCCGTTCTTCGGCCCAGGTTTCGACGGGAGCGGTGACCCGGTGCGCATCCTCTACATCTGGGAGGGTGGCATCGGTATCATGGGGGCGATCTCGATGGGCGCGTTGGGTGCCTGGATCGCCTGCCGGCGTTATGGATACAAAATTGCTGCCTTCGCCGATGTGGTGGCTCCCGGCATCTTACTGGCTCAGGCCATCGGCCGATGGGGCAACTACTTCAACCAAGAACTTTTTGGTGGCCCGACAGATCTGCCGTGGGGTCTGGAAGTTGATGCCAACCACTACAATTTCCCGGACGGCTATCCCGCCGATACGCTGTTCCACCCCACGTTCCTTTACGAATCGTTGTGGAACCTGCTCGGCGTGGTCGTGCTCTTGCTGATCGATCGGAAATTCCAATTACGCCGAGGCATGATGCTGTGGAGCTATGTGGCCTGGTATGGCGCCGGACGCACCGTGATCGAGAATCTGCGTACCGACTACGTCGCCGACGTCGAAATCCTGGGTGTCACCATGCGCTTGCACGCCTGGATTTCTCTGGCGCTGTTCGTCGTGGCCGCTGTCATGCTCGTCTACCTGTTCTTCACCCGGCCTCGCACCGCTGAAAAACGCGCGGAAGCCGAAACTGTCTGGCTTCCCGGTCGCGCACCCGATACCACCACACAGACCGCTACAGACACCGAGCATCCGGATTCACCCCAACCGGTAGGATCATCCCAGGTCAACACCAGATCTGAGAGCTAAACCCGCGCGTCGGCAACAGCATCAGTGCGGCGAAACATCCGTCACTGAAGCGTTTCTTTTCTCTACCCATCAGTCCTAGGGTTAAAGCTATGAGACATGCAAAAATTGTCGCCACCTTCGGACCTTCGACCGCCAGCTATCACACGACCCGCCAGCTGCTAGAAGCAGGCGTTGACGTGGCCCGGCTGAACATGAGTCACGGTGACCACCAGATCCACCGTGAAACCTACGACACAATCCGCCAGGCGGCTACGGACCTGAATCAACCGGTGGCGATTTTTGCCGACCTGCAAGGGCCAAAGATCCGGACCGGCACCTTCGAGAACGGTCCTCATGAGCTCACCGCTGGACAGAGCTTCACCATCACGACCGACGATGTGCCCGGCACCGCAGAAAAGGTGTCCACGACCTTCAAAGGATTGCCCGCCGACGTGTCGGTCGGAGACCAATTGCTGGTCGATGACGGTAAGATTCAGTTGCGCGCCACTGAGGTGACTGATACCGAGGTGATCTGTGAGGTCATGGTCGGAGGCGAGATTTCCAACCACAAAGGTATCAACCTCCCTGGAGTGGCGGTCAATGTCCCGGCCCTGACAGACAAAGACCAAGAAGATCTGCGGTGGGCGTTGGACACCGGCGTGGATATGATCGCGCTGTCCTTTGTGCGCAACGCTGCTGATATCGAGCTGGTTCATCAGATCATGGATGAAAAACAGCGCCGAATCCCAGTTATCGCCAAGCTCGAAAAGCCCCAGGCGATTGATAATCTCCAAGACATCGTTGATGCCTTCGACGCGATCATGGTTGCCCGCGGTGACCTGGGCGTGGAGTTGCCCTTGGAAGATGTGCCCGTGGTCCAGAAACGAGCCATTGAAATGGCTCGTCGCTGGGCCAAGCCCGTCATCGTGGCGACTCAGGTGCTGGAATCAATGATTGAGAACCCACGCCCCACACGTGCCGAAGCCTCCGACTGTGCCAACGCGGTCCTCGACGGTGCCGATGCTGTGATGCTATCGGGTGAGACCTCGATTGGTAAATACCCAGTCGAAACCGTGCGCACCATGTCCGAGATCATCACCTCCACCGAAGTCCACGGTCTGGAACGCATCGCCCCGCTAGGCTCTAAACCCCGCACCCGGGGCGGTGCGGTGACTCGGGCGGCCGTGAATATCGCCGAACGGCTAGAAATCACCAACCTGGTGTGTTTCACCCAATCGGGAGACTCCGCCCATCGGCTGTCCCGGTTGCGTCCCGAACAGCCGATATATGCCTTCACCCACTCCGACCAGACTCACAACCAGCTGTGCCTGACCTGGGGTGTCACACCGCGGATCGTGCCCTTCGTGAATTCCACTGACCAAATGACGGCCCAAGTGGATGCTGAGCTGATCCGGGAAGGGGTCGCTGAACCCGGCGAACTTGTGATCATTGTGGCGGGCTCACCTCCCGGTAAGCCCGGGACCACCAATATGCTCAAGGTCCACTGCCTTGGGGATGTCACTTCCGAGGGCAGCGTCGAGACCAGTCAAGAACCGGTCAGTCCCGCACCACGTCACCGTATGGATCAGATATCAGGCTGGTCACCGCTCTAAACCCACCGTGAGCTCTCAGTCCTTGGGGTCTTGCACCCCGCGACTGGAGTTCATCTGTTCAACGACGGTCGCAGCTACCTGATGCATCGTCAGTCGCCGGTCCATGGAGGTCTTCTGGATCCACCGGAAGGCCTCCGGCTCCGTTAGTCCCAATGTCTCCATCAGCCACGTCTTAGCACGATCAACCATTTTGCGGGTTTCAAACCGCTCGGTGATATCCGACACCTCATTGGCCAAAGCTTGCATTTGATCAAACCGGGCTGCCGCCAACTCAATGGCCGGTACGAGGTCCTGCTCCTTGAACGGCTTGACCAAATACGCCATCGCACCGGCCTCAGTGGCTTGAATTATTAACTCCCGTTGCGGCAGCGCGGTGAGAATCACCACCGGAGCGAGTTTCTCGGCACAGATCTCACGGGTTGCGACAATCCCATCCACCACCGGCATCGAAATATCCATCAGCACCACATCCGGTTGGTGTTGCCGGGTGAGATCAATGGCACGTTGTCCGTTCTCGGCTTGACCGACCACCTCGTACCCGAGGCCTTCGAGCGTTTCGACAATATCGAGTCGAATAATGGTCTCGTCCTCGGCCACGACAATACGACGGGTCTGGCGTGGCAAACCCAGCTGTCCGGTGTCTTGCTCAGACGTCATAACATCCTCCAACCATCGTGGCGTTGACCCCGGTCAAGCGACCGCTGATGTGTACCGAGTCACTATTCTACGCAACCTGTTCACCAGCTCGTGAGACACCGCTCTCACCGTGTTCAGAATTTCTTTCCCAGGCAGAATTGTGTGTAATATGGGTCGAGTGCCAGCCCGAATGGCGGAATTGGTAGACGCGCCGCACTCAAAATGCGGTATCGCAAGATGTGTGGGTTCGAGTCCCACTTCGGGCACCACTCTCCACTGTTCTCAGCGGTCTCTCCGCGTTTACCACCGCACCCTACCCGTGCTACATCGGTGCTTATGACATCACCCCGACACGGGGCCAGCCTGTGTTTGACTGTCTCCTGCAAGCAGGGAAGGATGATGTTGCTGGTTACCTGGAGGTTCCAGGTCACCTGGTTTAAAATAGATCATCGGAATGACCATCACTGGCACCCACACGTCACACCAACACACAGTCTGATACTCGGAGGGGGAGTCATGCCACAGCCAGCTCAGTACGGCCGCTCCCATCCCGGGTTCCTTCCTATTCGTTGGGTGCTTTTGCATTCCGGGACGAACGGGCACATCACCCAGTGGGGTCAAATGCTGTCCGGGTTACCGCCCACGTAGACCGATGGCCATCCCCGCTGCGGGGCCCGGACCATTCCGGTTCCTGCAGGTTTTCTCATCCCTGCCCCCAACGATAAAGGTAACTTCCTTCGTGCTTCTGGCCTCCGTCATCCTGGTCCTTCTTGGCGTGATCAGCGCCGGCCCATTATCGCAATGGCTCGGTCGCAACGCCGGATGGGTATTATGCCTGCCGCTGCTGGCGGCCGCCGTCCTGTTGATGAGCGCCTACATCATCAGTCCCGGCGGTGAGGTGATCGAGTATTATCCCTGGATCCCGGGCCTGCTCGAAATCGGCTTCCACCTCCGACTCAACGGTCTCTCCCTGCTGTTCTCTCTGCTGGTGTTGCTCATCGGGGCCGGAGTGCTGTTCTACTCGCCACGGTATTTGGGCTCAACAAAACTCGTCTCCTTCTATCTGACGATGTCAGCCTTCGCGCTGGCCATGCTGGTGTTGGTACTGTCCAACGACCTGCTGGTCTTCTACATCGCCTGGGAAGGCACCACCTTCTGTTCCTTCTTCCTCATCGCCCGCTCCGGCCCGCATGCCCACCAGCCGGCCATCCGCACATTACTGGTCACCGTGGCCGGAGGACTGTGCCTGCTGGCTGCGGTGTGTGTGATGACCGTAGCGGCCGGAACCACCGTGATCACCGAGGTATTAGCCTCCGAGATCTGGACCCGTCCCGGCATCACCACCAGCGTGGTGGTACTGCTGGCGATGGCAGCACTGACCAAATCTGCGCAGTTCCCCTTCCAAGCCTGGTTGCCCGACTCCATGGTGGCCATCTCCCCGGTGTCTGCTTACCTGCACGCGGCCGCGATGGTCAAGGCGGGGGTCTATCTCCTGTTGCTGTTCTCGCCAGCACTGGCCGGGCATGGACTGTGGACCCTGTTGCTGGTGTTGCTGGGAACCATCACGTGTCTGTTCGGTGCTTTCGGCGCCCTGCGTCGGTACGACCTGAAAGAACTGTTGGCCTACTCCACCATGTCCCAGCTGGGCTATCTGGTGATGCTTATCGGTGTCGGCACCCCACTGGCGATCACCGCCGCGGTGCTACACACCATGGCCCACGCCCTGTTTAAATCCGCTTTATTCCTCTCCGTTGGCATCATCGACCACCAAGCCGGCACCCGCGATATGCGCATGCTGGCCTCCCGCGATGTGAACATGCCGGCCACTCTCACCGTGCTCACCGTCGCTGCCGCCTCCATGGCCGGTCTGCCACCGCTGTTCGGGTTCGTGTCCAAAGAAACCCTGTTCGACGCACTGATCGAAACAAACCTCCCCGGCGAATTACACGTGGCCCTGACCGTGGCAATCGTCGTGGCAGCCATCTGCACCTTCGCTTACTCGGGCCGACTGGTCTGGGGCGCCTTCGGTAACTACCGTTCACCCCGTGGCTGGCTGAACACCCCGCGGGGCTCCTCGGCCGATATCCGCACCGTTAAAGATGGCAAGATCACCTTCTGGATCTTCCCGATGATCGTCTCGCTGGCCGGCGTCGTCCTCGGGCTGGCTCCCGGGCTCACCGATCAACTCGCCACCGCTGCTGTCTCCGAGGCCGTCGGCAGCTACACCGAAGTCCACTCTGCGCTCTGGCACGGGTTCACCCCCGCCCTGGGGCTATCCGTGCTGGTCATCATCGGCGGTGTGATCGCGGTCTGGAAGATGCCAGAGATCGAAGCATTCCTGGTTCCGCGCGGGATTCCCGTTTCCGGACTCGGCGTGGTCGAAGCCCTGCGTGAAGGACTCATAGACTTCGGTGCCCGTGTGGGTGCCTGGACCTCCGGACAAAACCCAGGACGCCACCTGATCGTGCCCGCTGTGGCAGTCATTGCCCTGGCCGTCATCGGACTTTTCACACTCCCGGGCCACCTACCCGACCAAGTCGATGGTCTCGATCTGCCCCTGGACTGGGCACTGGTGTTGCTGACCGGGGTCGGTGTATTCGCTACCATCAGAACCCAAACCCGCATTTCAGCCCTGGTGGTTGTTGGCGTGGTCGGCTTCACCACCACGCTGTGGTTCTTCAACCTGGGCTCGGTCGATGTTGCCCTGACCCAGCTGCTGATCGAGATCCTCACCGTGGTGGTCATGGTGCTACTGCTCAAACGGTTGCCCCAACGATTCTCTACGACCTCGCTGCGCCAGGCCCTACCGGCCGCCATCGCGGCCCTGGGCGCTGGTGGCGCCGCCTTCCTTGGCGTCTTTGCCCTGACCGGCCGACGCGAACTGTCTGATGTGGGATCCTATTACGCCACCGAAGCCACTGAGATCACCGGCGGCGACAATATCGTCAATACCATCCTCGTCGAATTCCGTGCGCTAGACACCCTGGGCGAGCTCACGGTACTCGGTGTGGCCGGTATCGGCGTGGCGGCACTGTTGGCCTCACGCAAGCCCGACCCGGTGTTGCAATCAGCAGCCTCTAGCACCTCGCCACTGTCGCACCCTCACGTGAATCTGGCGTATCTGCGCAGCTTCACCAAGATCGCCGTCCCGGTGATGATGGTGCTCTCCCTGGTCACGCTGGTCCGTGGCCATAACGAACCCGGCGGCGGATTCATTGCCGCGCTACTGGCCGGGGCCGGGTTCTCGTTGCTGTACCTGGTCGCTTCCTCCGATCAACGCGCTCCTGTGCGCTGGCCTTATATCACGCTGATCGGTACCGGCGTGGTCGTCGGTGTGCTCACCGGTATCTGGGGCATGCTCGAAGGATCCTTCCTCACCCCACTACACGCCGATGTATTTGGCCTGCACCTCAACACCGCGCTGATCTTCGATCTGGGGGTCTACTTGGCGGTGCTGGGCTTGATCCTCATGGCTTTCAACCTGTTGGGTATGGATCAACCCCGCGATGACGGCGCTCTGGGACAACAATTACCTCCACCCCCGGACCCCCACCCGACCACCGGAGTGCTCCCCTCACAGCGGATCCGGACTGAATCGCGGTCCCGGCAACCAGACACTGATGCAAACCCCTCACACGATCGGCAGGTGAAACGATGACCCTGGCACTAACCGTTGGCCTCCTTGTGGCAGGGGCCGTGTACCTGTTCACCAAACGAGAAATGTTGCGCATCATTCTGGGCTTCATCCTGCTTGGCCACGCCGGAAACTTGGTGCTGATGGCTGCCGGTGGCGCGTCCCGACGTCACGAGCCCTTCGGCGAGGTTGACCCCGAACTGGCCGCCGACCCTTTGCCTCAAGCCATGGTGCTCACCGCGATCGTGATTGCCTTCTCCATCACGGTATTCATGCTCGTCCTCGCGGTCACCGGTGACCGAGGTGACCGTACTGCCGGTCGCACCGAGACTCTGGACACCACAGCAGAGGCGGTCTCTGACGCCACCATCCCGGGCACGGCCACTCACACCTTGGAAGTCTTGCACGCCCAGGAAGAGGCCAACGACCAAGCCCGCTCGGCCCAACAAGCCGCTGAGCAGTCCCAGCAGGCCGGCACACAGCGTCCCACAGGAGGCGAGAAATGAGCCAAAACGTGCTGGAGATGCTGTTGCCGATGATGGTCGCGGTTCCACTACTGGTCGGCGGGGCCCTGGCGGTGGTCGGTAACCGGCTGAAACTACACGCCTGGGTGATGATGATCACCCAGCTCGTGATCCTGGCCTTCTCGGTCTACTTGGTGGCCTACTTTGCCCACCCCGATCACCCGGATGCGCTGGGCCACTCGGTGGGGTTATGGCCCTATGGTGTCGGCATTCCGTTTGTGGCCGATATGTTTTCGGCCCTGATGCTGACGGTCACCAGCATCCTGACGGTTTGTTGTACCTGGTTCGCGCTGGCCTCCTATGCGGCCAACTCCATGTTCTTTGCCCCCCTGGTGTTGATCCTGGGATCCGGCGTCAACGGTGCATTTCTCACCGCGGATTTGTTCAACCTCTTCGTGTTCCTTGAGGTCATGCTTCTGCCGTCTTATGGGTTGTATGTCCTCTCGGCCAACCGACAGACCCCGGCCCGTCGCGTTCACGGTGCCCGGTTATACGTCACCTTGAACCTGTTCACCTCCACGCTGTACATGATCGGTGTGGGTTTCCTCTACGGCACCGCCGGGAGCGTGAACATCGGTGTGCTGGCCAGCCTGGGGTCCTCCGACCGGACGGTGGCCATGGCCGCGTCGGTGTGTTTGTTGGCGCTGGGTATTAAAGCTGCCATCGTCCCGCTGCACGGCTGGTTGGCCCGGTCCTACCCGGCCACCTCACCGGCGATCACCGCGCTGTTCTCCGGACTACACACCAAGGTCGCCATCTATGCGATTTACCGGCTGTACGCGGTGATTTTCGACGGCGACACCCGCTTTCTGTGGGTCGGAGTATTGCTGTTCTGCCTCACTATGGTCATCGGCGTGCTCGGGGCGGTAGGGGAGAAGACCACCCGCACCATTTTGGCCTTCCACATGGTTTCCCAGATTGGTTACATCCTGCTCGGCGTCGCATTGTTCACCGAATTGGGGCTGACCGCCGGCATCTTCTACCTGTTGCACCACATGATCGTCAAAGCCAGCCTGTTCCTGTCTACCGGGGCCGTGGAAGTCCGCTACGGCACCGGTGTGATCGGTGCACTGGGCGGAATCGTACGTACCGAACCCTGGGTGGCTGGAGCCTTCTTGGTGGCTGCCCTGTCATTGGCCGGGATCCCACCGTTCTCCGGATTTATGGCGAAGTTCTTGCTGATCCTTGGAGCGGTCGAAGCCGACGAAATCGCCGCGGTCGTCGTGATGGTGGTGGTCTCGTTGGTTACGCTGCTATCGATGCTGAAGATCTGGTCGGGGATGTTCTGGGAAAAATCCGCCCAGCGGACCAAGTCGAAATCGCGTAACACCCCCTCGGCGACCCGTATTATTGCCTCAACCGCTTCGGCCTACTCTGATCCGAACTCGCGGACCCCCCAACTGGCCCATATGGCCTCCGAATCACAGTTCCAGACTCTCACACAGTCGATGACCATTATCGAATCCGACCGGTCGACCGTGCCCAAAAAACGCATTAGCTGGAACCTGTCGCTACCAGCGATCGTGCTCGCTGGACTCACCATCTGCTTGGGCCTGGGCGCACAGCTGCTACTGACCCTGTCAGGAATGGCCGCCGAAGGCCTGCTCGATACCAGCAACTATCTCGAGGCGGTGATGAACGGATGATCACGACCCGACGTTCTGCCAGCGTGGGTGACTACTTCAGCTGGCCCTTCCGGTTCATCTGCGTGTTGGTGTGGTACATCAAAGAAGTGATCGTCGCCAACTGGGCGGTGATTGCCGATAACCTCACGCCCGGACTCAACGCCCACTCTGGGATCGCCCGGGTGCCGACCCGGTGCGAATCCGAACTCGAAGTCACATTGCTGTCCTCGATGATTACCATCACCCCCGGAACCCTGACGCTGGGGACCACCATTGACGTCCACGGGGTGCGCTGGATCTACGTGCACTCGCTCTACGACGGAGATGCGGACGCCATTCGCGAGGGGTCCTGGGATATGGAAGAACATATGCTCCGCGCCAAACGTCCCGAAGGTTTCGATCACCCCCGACCCGAACACCCGAGATCGGGCCCGGAACTCTACAAAGAACTCTTCGATCCCGAAGTTCAGGCTGGAGAGCGCGCCCTCGCCGAAGACACCGAGGCCGAACAGGACGGGAGGTAACCAATCATGGACCTGATCAATCTCGATTTCCTCGGTCTTGACATCGCCTTTGCGCTACTGATCGTCTCGACCCTGGTGGCCACCTGGCGCATGTTGAAAGGACCGACCGAAGCGGACCGTGCCATCGCCGGGGATTTGCTGATGTTCGGTGTGGCCGGACTGATCGCGATCTTTGGGGTTCGACTCGGCGGTCAGTTCACCTTCGATATTGTGCTGGTAGCCTCGGTGATCGGATTCCTCTCCGCCATCTCGCTGGGTCGAGCACTCACCAGGGGGCAACGCTAATGGATATCACCACCTTCTCTTTCGTTCTCGGCCAGGTCTTCGTCGTGCTCGGGGCCCTGGTTTTTGCCACCGCAGCCCTGGGCCTGGTGCGGTTTACCGACCCCTTCATGCGCGTCTCCGCCGTCGGTACCGCCGGGGGACTGGGCATGATCCTGGTGGTCGTCGGCTGCCTGCTGGTCCAACCCACCGTGGTTGACACGCTCAAGGTCATCCTGATTATCTTCATGCAACTGGGTACCTCCGCGATCGGCACGATGGCCATTGCTCGCTCCAGTTATCTGACCGGCGTACGGATGGACCCCGGCTACTTTGACGAGCTGGACGAAGACGACGTCACCGGGGAGAGTGTGGAAACCCGCTGAGAACCCGGCGCCCCACCGATAGGATGGAAGCTGTGATTGAGCAACAAAGATCCCGCACCACCGCATCGGATTCCGCCGTGACGTCCCCGGAGCGCTCCCAGCAGAACTCTCGGCTGTTGGTCATCGATGGCCACTCCATGGCGTTTCGGGCCTTCTACGCGCTACCGGCAGAGAACTTCGCCACAACCACCGGGCAACACACGAATGCGGTGTATGGATTCTTGACCATGTTGCTGTCGATGATTCGCGAGCAACAACCCACCCACGTCGCGGTCGCCTTCGACGTCTCCACCCCGACCTTCCGTTCGGAAGAATACGGTGAATACAAGGCCGGTCGGCAAGAAACTCCCGAGGAATTCTCCGGCCAGATTGATCTGATCGGTAAAGTCCTCGAGGCCCTGAACATTCCGGCGATCACCGTCGACGGCTACGAAGCCGACGACATTGTGGCAACCTTCTCGGCGCAAGCCGAGCAAGCCGGTTGGACCACCGTGGTGGTCTCCGGCGACCGGGACGCCTTCCAGCTGATCTCGGAGACCACCGCGGTGTTGTATCCGACCAAGGGTGTCTCCGAAATCCCACCGATGACCACCCAAACGGTGCTGGATAAATACGGGGTTACTCCAGCACAATACCCCGAGCTGGCGGCCCTAGTCGGGGAAAAAGCCGATAATCTCCCCGGTGTCCCCGGTGTTGGCGCCGGTTTCGCTTCCAAATGGTTGAAACAATACGGAGATCTGCAGGGCGTGATCGAAAACGCTGACCAGATCAAGGGGAAAAAAGGCCAAGCGCTACGCGAGCACCTCGACGATGTGATCCGTAACCGCAAACTCAACGCGCTGGTACGCGACCTAGACCTTCCCGTTCAGCTCGAAGCCACCGCGCTGTCTGCACCGGATCACGACCACATCAACGATTTATTCGATTCCCTGGAATTCAACCGCGTGCGCGAACGGGTTTTCGATGTCTTCAATGAACGTCTCGGCCTCGAAGGCTCCTCAGCTCAGGCCTCGGTGGAGGTCACCATCGAGCTGATCACCCAGGCAGCCCAGCTACGGGATTTTCTCTCCACCCATGGTGGCTCTTCGCTCGGGGTTTTCGCCCAGATCACCGCCCCGGAGGTCATCACCCGACGCAAAATCCCGGCCCCTGGCGACTACGGCACCGTGGCCGCAGTCTCTATCGCCACTGAAGACCAGGCCGGTGTGATCGAGCTTTCCGGGTCTACTGACACCGAGCTGATCGCCGAAGTCAACGATTTCTTACTCTCGGGCTCCTACCAAAAAGTGGTCTACGACCTAAAAACACTGATCAAAGCCGGTGGCGCCACCGAGGTGCTCACGCAGTCCTTGAACGAGGACCAAGACCTCCACCACATTGCCGAGGTCGTCGACGACATCCTGCTCTGCGGATACGTGCTCCAGCCGGACCGTCGCGGTTACGATCTGCCAGCGCTAGCGCAGACGTATCTGAACACCACGCTCGAGGTGCCCAAAACAGCACCGGTGAATAAACAGGGTGAGCTCGATCTGGGGGAGACTCACGAGCCAGCACTGAGCCAGGAAATGCAGACCTATCTGGGTCAGGCCGCGTCGATGCTGATCCGACTCCACGAAGTCATGTACCCCGAGCTGATCGCCCGCGATGCGCATCAGCTGGTCACCGAGGTGGAAATTCCGCTCTCCCGAGTGCTGGCCGTGATGGAAGAAACCGGGGTTGCGGTCGATACCAATAAGCTCCACGAGCTCCTGGAAGTCTTTAGTGATCAGGCTCAGGCCGCCGAAGACCGAGCACGGGAATCCATCGACGGTGACCCGGTGAACCTGGGCTCGCCCAAACAGCTTCAAACCGTGCTCTTCGACCGGTTGAATCTACCCAAGACTCGTAAAACGAAAACCGGGCACTCCACTGATGCCGAATCCCTCAATGATCTGCTGGACAAGACCGATCACCCCTTTCTGCACAACCTGATGGCCTATCGAGATGCCACCAAATTGAAACAAACCGTGCAGGGTCTGCTCGATTCGGTGGCTACCGATCAGCGCATCCACACCACCTACTCTCAGACCGCGGCGGCGACGGGGCGACTGTCGAGCCTGAACCCGAACCTGCAGAATATTCCGGTCCGCACTGAAACCGGTCGACGTATTCGCGACATTTTCCAGGCCGGGACCATTCCCGGATGCGATGAACCCACCACACTGCTGACAGCGGATTATTCGCAGATCGAAATGCGCATCATGGCCCACTTGTCCGAGGATGCCGGATTGATCCAGGCTTATCAGGAGGGTGAGGACCTCCACCGGTTCGTCGGCTCCCAGGTCTTTGATGTCCGTCCCGCAGAGGTGACCACTGCGATGCGTGACAAGGTCAAAGCGATGTCCTACGGTCTGGCCTACGGTCTGAGTTCTTTCGGGCTATCCAAACAGCTCAGAATTCCGGTTGATGAGGCCCGTGAGCTGATGAGTTCCTACTTCCAGCGCTTCGGCTCCGTGCAAAAATACCTGCGTGGGGTGGTCAAAGAAGCCCGCAACGACGGCTATACCTCCACGATGATGGGGCGACGTCGCTATCTGCCAGACTTGCAGTCCGATAATCGCCAATTGCGGGATATGGCAGAACGCGCGGCGCTGAATGCCCCGATTCAGGGCTCGGCCGCGGATCTGATCAAGGTCGCGATGCTCGGTGTCGCCCGGCGACTCCGCGAGGAATCGATGAACACGCGGATGCTGTTGCAGGTCCACGACGAACTGATTCTCGAGGTCCCAGAATCAGAACGGGAACGGGCCGAAACAATTCTGGTTGAAGAAATGTCGCAGGCCGCCGAGCTCTCGGTGCCCCTGGATGTGCAAGTCGGACGCGGACGCACCTGGCAGCAAGCAGCCCACTAAGTGCAGAGCACGTCATGTTCCGCGCAATACTGCGGAATTGATCGTGTTGTCACATTGACCTTGACAACGTCATGCCGTAAGATTATCAGGTGCGCCGGCATGCCGGCGCTCTGCTGAGATTTCCCCGCACCGACGCTGAGGCGTCTTCACGATAGCGAGGTCGTTCTCAACATCCAAAGACCATTAGTTAATAAACCATATCCATTCGGAGTCCCTACTACATGACCACTACTACCAATGCCCCACAGGTTGCCGTCAACGACATTGGAACGGAAGACGATTTCCTCAATGCCGTCGATGAGACCATCAAATACTTTAACGATGGCGACCTGGTGGCTGGCACCGTCGTCAAAGTCGACCGCGACGAGGTCCTGCTCGATATCGGCTACAAGACCGAGGGTGTGATCCCGTCTCGCGAACTGTCCATCAAGAATGACGTTGATCCCGACGATGTCGTGGCGGTGGGCGACTCCATTGAAGCCCTGGTGCTGACCAAGGAAGATAAAGAAGGCCGTCTCATTCTGTCCAAGAAGCGTGCTCAGTACGAGCGGGCTTGGGGCGACATCGAGAAGATCAAGGACGAAGACGGTGTGGTCACCGGTACCGTCATCGAGGTGGTCAAGGGTGGCCTGATCCTCGACATCGGGCTGCGTGGCTTCCTGCCGGCCTCCCTGGTTGAAATGCGTCGCGTTCGCGACCTGGCCCCCTACATCGGTCAGCAGCTGGAAGCTAAGATCATCGAATTGGATAAGAACCGCAACAACGTGGTGCTGTCCCGTCGTGCCTGGCTGGAGCAGACCCAGTCCGAGGCTCGTTCGAACTTCCTGCAGGCTTTGCAGAAGGGTCAGGTCCGCAACGGTGTGGTCTCCTCGATCGTCAACTTCGGTGCTTTCGTGGACCTGGGTGGCGTCGACGGTCTGGTTCATGTTTCCGAGCTGTCCTGGAAGCACATTGACCACCCCTCTGAGGTTGTCGAAGTGGGTCAGGAAGTCACCGTTGAGGTCCTCGATGTCGACATGGACCGTGAACGCGTCTCCTTGTCGTTGAAGGCCACTCAGGAAGATCCGTGGCAGCTGTTCGCCCGTACCCACGCTCTGGGTCAGATCGTGCCCGGTAAGGTCACCAAGCTGGTACCGTTCGGTGCTTTCGTCCGCGTCGAAGACGGCATCGAAGGTCTGGTGCACATCTCCGAATTGGCACACCGTCACATCGATACCGCCGAGCAGATTGTCTCCGTCGGCGAAATCGTCTACGTCAAGGTCATCGACATCGACCTGGAGCGCCGTCGCATCTCGCTGTCGCTGAAGCAGGCCAATGAGGGCGTTGACCCCGAAGGCACCGAGTTCGACCCGGCCCTGTACGGTATGGCCGCCGACTACGACGAAGAAGGCAACTACAAGTACCCCGACGGCTTCGACCCCGAGTCCAACGAGTGGATGGAAGGCTACGAAGAGCAACGTGCTGCTTGGGAGCAGGACTACGCCGATGCTCAGGCCCGCTGGGAAGCTCACAAGGAACAGGTTGCTCGCCACCTGGCCGACAGTGCCGAAGCTGCCGCGGCTGGACCGGTCGACACCGGCCAGGCTTCGTATTCTTCCGAAGAAGAGCACTCCGATGCTGATGACGCCGGTACCCTGGCGTCCGATGAAGCGCTGGCTGCTCTGCGTGAGAAGCTTACCGGCCACTAAACATTGCCTGTCCAGTTCGTCGAGCCGCTGACTGAGACGAACTGTCGAGAACAGTGGGCCCGAGGGAAACTTCCCTCGGGCCCACTGTTTTGATGATGGCTACCATCGCTACGATGACATACGCTAGGCCTCAGACGACGGGGTGGTCTGAGCCTGCCGAGCACGGCGGATGAATGCTTCCATCAGGTGCCGATCCTTGACCCCTCGTTCCTTCTCCACCCCGCTGGAGACGTCGAGCCCCGCCGGATGGTAATTTCGGACCACCTCGGCGACGTTCTCGGGATGGAGCCCACCGGCTAACACCACCGGAACCCTGGCCTCGTGAATCCAATCTGGGGGAGCGGTAAAGGACCCGGTGCCGTGGCTGATGTCGTAGAACCAATACTCGACATTAGGGTGGGCATCGGCACGGGTGGGGGCTTCAGCTGAGGCCACAGCCAAGTGTGCCGGCCGAGGATCATACTCATAGAGTTGGACGGCATCGACAAGATCGAGAGCCTGTTCCACCTCGGTAAAGGTCATCCCCACTGCCATCGTCCGAATCCTGTTCCGGGCTACCCGCGCGAGATCAGCCAGTTGCTCAACCGGGACATACCGAGGTGAGTTCCGAACACACATGAAACCCACCGCATCGTAGCCGAGCTCAGCTGCCCATTCGACATGCTCCGCCCGGGTCACTCCGCACACTTTGATGAACATTGATGGGTGCCTTTCCTCTCTTGCGCTTATCATGAGAATAGCCTGGCTGGCCTAGCCGGTGACTTCAGAGATAGTCACCGTAAAGGATTTGGTCCGCGCCAACTGTGTCGTCGGGCCCACCAGACGTTCCAGATGCGGACGATACTGTAGCCCCGAATTCCATACGGCCACCAATAAGCCGTTCGCGGTCAGCACCCTGCCCGCTGCGACAAACAGGTCGAGTGCAATCTGCCGGGTCACCGCCGAGGACCCGTGATGGAAGGGTGGATTCAACACCACCAGATCAACCGACGCATCAGCAAGTTGCTTCGTATCGGGCTGGTGGTAGACCGCGAAGCGACTGTTATTGTCCAACCCGTTCGCCACCAGGGTCGCGCGCGTTGCACAGACAGCGGCAGCTGAATCATCGGTGGCAATAATCTGCGGGATGGAGGTCTCCAATCCCAGCACGGTAGCCACCGTGCCATTACCACTGCCCAGATCAACGGCTGTACCCGCACCTCGGATAGCATCCTGGAAAGCATGGTCGGTTCCCAAAATGGTCTCCAGCATCAACCGGGTACCCGGATCAACCCGGGCGGCACCAAACGTTAGCCCGTAGGCGCGCAGTGCCAGCTCGTGGTCAAGCACCCGGTCGGTGTTCACCCGGGGGATCCGTGGTGGGGTCTGGCGTGTCGCATCTGGGAGGTGTGGGTCACGGGCACGAATAACACGGGCCTTATACGCACCGCGCGAGGCCGAAACGTGCCCAAAATATTGGCCCAAACGGTCATTAACCGACCGTTGCAGATCTTTCTGTCGTGCCCCGGCGAGTAACACTACGGTCTCCTTGGCCCAGCGGGCCACATGCCATGCGGTTTCCTCCACCGCTTCCAACGGGCGCGGCAACCGATACAGCACCGTGCCGGCACCCTGGAGGATCTCGCGGCTCACCACATCATCCCACGGTTCGTGGGCGAGATCGGCCTGTGCCCTGAGCCGATCGAAGAGTAGCGCCGAATCTTGCACCACGCGCAGTGGCATGCCCCGGCTTCTCAGCTCCGCGGCCACTGTTCCCTCGGTCTCGTTCACCACCACGACGGGCAGATCCCGATAGCTCGGTGACTGCTCGAGTAGCTCATCGAGTTGGTCGAGCAAGAGTCGATCGACACCGGTGGCAACACGCTGCGTCCGTGATTGAGGGTGATCGGTCATGAGCTGATATCCATCCATTGCGTGCTGGTTGCTACCGGATGGGCAGCTCCCGAGGTGATCGTGGCCAGATCAGTCTGGAGTTTCTCCACTGCACCGCGTTCGTCGCGGATACCGAGCTGAATGTGGGCCGAGGTGCCACCATAATTGGTCCCAAACACCTCGACACCGGTTGCACGCAACTCGTTCTCCCACCGGCCGGCATCGGCGTGCGGTGCGGCAACCTCATACAACAACACCCGCGCCCGACGTCGCACCACTGTGGACTCGAGCCCAGCGACAACGGCATCCGTATAGGCACGGACTAGGCCACCGGCACCGAGTTTAATCCCACCAAAATATCGCACCACTGCCACCACCGTGTCGGATAGATACCCGTCGAACTGAGGGTGAGTGAAACTATACAGGGCTTGCAGCATCGGGATCCCGGCGGTTCCGGCCGGTTCACCATCATCACAGCAGCGTTGTACCGTCCGATCCGGCCCCAGAATAAAGGCTGAACACACATGTCGAGCCCCGTGGTGGTGCTTCCGGATTCGCTCGATCACTTCACGGGCAGCAGACTCGCTCTCAACCCGGTGCACATAGGCGATGAATTCAGATTTCTTGATCTCCAACCGGACTCCGTCGGTCTCGCGCCTGGCGGCGGGGACCAGATAGGATGAGCACTGTGAATCGGGCATAGTCGACAGTCTAGGCGGTTTCGCCAGCTGAGCCCGAGCTCGCCCACCATCCAGGAGGACCTCGATGACACACCTCGGCCTGACCGGAGGAATTGGATCCGGTAAATCGACGGTGGCGAAGATGCTGGCCGAGCTGGGCGCAGTCATCATTGACGCCGACGCCATTGCCCGGTCGCTGATGGCCCCTGGTCAACCGGTGCTACAGGAAGTGGTCGAGCATTTTGGTGAGCACCTTCTCGACGAACACGGACAGCTGGACCGTCACGCCCTGGCCTCGATCGTGTTTAACGACGACCAAGCACGCCAAACACTCAACTCGATCGTCCATCCGGCGGTCCGGGCTGAGACCCTGCGCCAGATTGAGGCTGCCACCGCGGAAGGCTCGGGGGAGACCGTGCTGATTGAAGACATTCCCTTACTGGCCGAAACCGGGCAAGCGGAGCGTTTCGACGGAGTGATCGTGGTGACATGTGATCAGCAGACTCGACTAGAGCGGCTCACCACCTATCGAGGGATGGACCCTGCCGATGCCAAAGCCCGGATGGAGTCCCAAGCCACCGACGCCCAACGCACCCAGATCGCCACGTGGGTCATTGACAATTCCCAATCGCTGGAACACACACAACAACAGGTCAGCGAACTCTGGCAGTCGCTGTACTCCGCTCGGTGAGTTCACCCACGTCTGACAGGGGCGGAGTGACAGTCGAGCCCAACCGCTCGATAGCGGTAGGTCATGGTGTAGCGAAAAGATCTTAATTGTGCAACACGGTCGTGTTGCCGGTCTGAGCCGGGTATCTCAGAGCTATTCTAAGCGCATGCGTAATATGGCGTCATATACAGCGGAGCGACCGGCATCGACGACGGTGTCCGCCGATGGAACCAACACGAGCTCCCACACCGCCGCACGACCCCCACGGTTGCGTGGCTTTGATGGGTTGCGGGCCATTGCCGCCATGGCCGTCTTGGTGTATCACCTCATTCCCGGGTGGGCTCCAGCCGGCTTTGCCGGTGTGGATATGTTTTTCGTGGTCTCCGGCTTCTTAATCACCGCCCTGTTGCTCCAGCAACTACACCGTCACGGACGGCTTGAGCTCAAGAGTTTCTGGGTGCGTCGCTTCCGTCGGCTGGTGCCGGCCGTGGTCGTTACCCTGATCGGTGCCTCCGCTCTGGCTCTGGCGGTCGGCGGCGATGCACTCGTGTCCTTGCCACGCCAGTTTGTTGGTGCACTGACCGGAACCTATAACTGGGTCGAAATCGCCAATGGTGCAAGCTATTTTGAACAGAATTCCCCGTTGCTGTTCACCAATATGTGGTCGTTATCCGTGGAGCAACAGTTCTACGTCTTCTGGCCCCTCATCGTTGCGTTGCTCGTCTTTTGGTCCCGGTCCCGACGACTCGCCGTCGTCTTCGCTGTTGCCGCGACGTCGATCGTTGCCCATGTCTGGTTGTCTGGGGTTGACCTCTCCCGTGCCTACATGGGTACCGACACACACCTCTGGGGTCTGATGTTGGGCGCCGGCATCGCCTTAGCGATCCCGGGTGCTCTGAAGATGCCGATCAATCCTACGCGCTATCCCACCCTGTGGGGCGTGGGCGGTTGGCTGGGATTGCTGGCTGCCATCACGATGATGATGGTCCTACCCGAGTCCCTGATGTATCCCTGGGGGATGGTTGCGATTAGTGTGGCCGTGGCCATCACAGTCCGCAGTCTGCTCAACGATGTGGCCCCGTCTCAACCGGCCCTGGCGTTGACCGCCATCCTGGAGAACCCGGTCCTGGTGTGGTTGGGCGTGCGCTCTTACGGGATCTACCTATGGCACTGGCCGCTGTGGGTGCTGATGTACTACCTCAGCCCGACGATGAACCCGCTGCTGGCAGCACTGCCGATCATCGTGCTCAGCATCGTTTTCGCGGAGCTGTCCTACCGCTTCATTGAAACCCCCATCCGCACCCACGGGTTTTTGACCTGGTGTCGTCAGCTGGTAGCGCAAATCACGCAGCTGATGCCGGTAGCCAAGGTCGCAACCATTGCGGGTCTGGCCGGGGTATTGATCGTTGCGGGTTCCGCCATTGCCGTATCGCCACAACAATCCAGCGCCGAGCGAGCCCTGCAACAAGCTGCCGGGGATCAAGACCGCCTCGTGATCGGCTCTGAGTCCGACGATGAAGCCCAGGACGAACCAGGCCAACAGCCCTCGGAGCAACCTTCGGAACAACCCGCCGAGGACCCATCCGCTGCGCCCAGCGACTCCGCTACAGAAACTGCTGAGGATACTGCCACCGAACACGCCTCACCGGTCGGTCATCCCGGCCCAGAAGTCACTGGAGAGAACATCACGATGATCGGTGATTCTCTGCTCGTCGCTGCCGGAAAGACCCTGAATCAGGATTTTCCCGGCATTTATCTCGATGCAGAGATTTCCCGCTCCATCCAGTCTGCGCCGGAGATCTTGAACCGGTTGAAGTCCGAGGGCAAACTGCGACCCTATGTCGTGGTCGGGCTGGCCACAAACGCCGTCATTAGCCAGGATCAGATCGAGACCATTCGCGAGATCATCGGTCCCGATCGGCGCCTGGTGTTGGTGACCGGTTATGGTCCGTCTCGGGCAACCTGGATCGACCCGGCCAACCGGGCCATCCGGGAAGCTGTGAAGAACCACGACGATATTTATCTGGCCGACTGGAATAACGCCATCCAGGACCACCTTGACTTGCTGGCCGATGACTCGGTGCACCCCAAGGACCAGCAGGGACGCGCGCTGTACAGTCAGACCGTCGAGAAGGCCTTGGCCCGGGCTCAGTCGGGAGAACCGCAGGTCTCCTAACGGGTTGCTGGCGCGTTCGCTCTGGGTCTGACGACCGGGCTTTTGCGGTGGCAGACCGGGGGGAGAAGAGTAGGGTAGAGGCATGAGTCTGGCCCAAGAAATCACCCGGCAAGTTGCGCCCTTCAAGGTGGAATCTCCCTATCAGCCCTCTGGCGATCAGCCACGTGCTATCGCCGAATTGGCTGAGCGTGTCAGTGGCGGGGAAAAAGACGTGGTGCTGATGGGGGCCACCGGCACCGGTAAATCTGCGACCGCGGCCTGGACCATTGAACAACTTCAGCGTCCCACCCTGGTGATGGTCCAGAACAAGACTCTGGCCGCCCAGCTGGCCAACGAATTGCGAGACCTGCTTCCGCACAACGCGGTCGAGTACTTCGTTTCCTACTACGACTACTACCAGCCCGAGGCCTACGTCCCGCAGTCGGATACCTTCATTGAAAAAGATTCCTCCATCAATGAGGAAGTCGAACGCCTCCGCCACTCAGCCACCAATGCTTTGCTCACCCGCCGGGACACCGTGGTGGTCTCTACGGTATCGTGCATCTACGGTTTGGGTACCCCGGAGGAATATATCCGCCAGATGGTCACCCTCAAACGGGGCCAAGAGCTGGACCGGGACGAATTGTTGCGTCAGTTCGTGAATATGCAGTATGTGCGCAATGACCACGACTTCCACCGTGGCACCTTCCGGGTCCGTGGCGACACCGTAGAGATCATCCCGATGTATGAAGAGCTTGCGGTCCGTGTGGAATTCTTCGGCGATGAGATCGACTCGATCCAGACCCTGCACCCGCTGACTGGTCACGTGATCCGGGAAGAAGACGAGATGTACATCTTCCCGGCCTCCCACTACGTGGCCGGTGATGATCGGATGGCTCGGGCCATCGAGTCCATCGAGGATGAATTGCGCGTGCGACTGGCAGAGTTAGAGGCCCAAGATAAGTTACTCGAGGCCCAACGGTTGCGGATGCGCACCACCTACGATCTCGAAATGATGCAGCAAATGGGCTACTGCAACGGGATTGAGAATTACTCGCGCCATATTGACGGCCGTGGTCCCGGCTCTGCTCCACACTGTTTACTCGACTATTTCCCCGATGACTTCTTGTTGATCATCGACGAATCCCACGTGACCGTGCCCCAAATTGGCGGAATGTATGAAGGGGATATGTCGCGTAAACGCACCCTGGTCGATCACGGGTTCCGGTTGCCCTCAGCATTGGATAACCGGCCACTGAAATGGGATGAGTTCCTCGAGCGCATCGGCCAAACCATTTATCTGTCGGCCACCCCGGGCCCCTACGAGCTGGCCCAAGCTGACGGCGTGGTGGAACAGATTATTCGACCCACCGGACTCATCGACCCCGAAGTCGTGGTCAAGCCCACCAACGGCCAGATCGATGACCTGATGGACGAGATCAACCAGCGGGTCGAGCGTGACGAACGCGTGCTGGTTACTACCCTGACCAAGCGTATGGCCGAAGACCTGACCGAATACCTGATCGAGCACGGGGTCAAGGTCCAGTATCTGCACTCCGATGTCGACACGCTCAAACGGGTGGAGCTGATGACCCAGCTACGCAAGGGCACGTTCGACGTGCTGGTCGGCATTAACCTCTTGCGCGAAGGCTTGGATTTGCCCGAGGTATCGCTGGTGTCAATCTTGGACGCCGATAAGGAAGGATTCCTGCGCTCAACCACCTCGCTGATTCAGACTATTGGTCGTGCCGCCCGCAACGTTTCCGGCCAGGTGCATATGTACGCCGATAAAATCACCGACTCGATGCGACAGGCTATCGACGAAACCAACCGTCGTCGTGAAATCCAGCAGGCTTATAACACCGAGCACGGTATCGACCCGCAGCCGTTGCGTAAGCGCATTGCCGACATTACGGACCAACTGGCCCGTGAGGATGCCGACTCCGAAGACTTCCTGTCGGGCATGGGCGGGGTCAAGGCCGGCTTTGATTTTGGTGAGGGACACCGTGGCTACACCTCGATGATCACCGATGAACAGAAATCCCAACAGGCCGATCGTGAGGGCCAGCAGGCCGTGAAGATTGCTGCCCTTCCGGCCAAGGATCTGCAGGACTTGATCGACAACATGTCCCAGCAGATGCATCAGGCCGCCACAGATCTGCAGTTCGAACTTGCCGCGCGCCTGCGCGACGAGGTAGCGGAGCTCAAAAAAGAACTGCGTCAGATGAAACAAGCCGGACACGCCTAATATCATCGTCGAGATGCTACAGTAGTCCACGAACAGGGGAGTATCCCGATCTTTCTCGCGAACGTCAGCACGTGGAGATCATTCTCAACCGGGCGCGAGGCTTGAGCAGAGACCATCAGCTCAAGTGGGAGAGACTTGTGATTCATTCTCGTATCCTCAAAGGAGCTTCCCTGTGGAAATCAACCTTGTGACCTGGTTGGTCACCATTGCGATCATCCTGGGGTTATTGGCTTTCGACTACTTTGCCCACGCTCGGAAAGCCCATACCCCCACGATCAAAGAAGCCGCGATTTGGTCCTCCATTTACATTGGACTGGCGTTGCTGTTTGGCCTGGTATTTTTCCTCTTCGGCGATACCTCCCACGCCGTGGAGTACTACACCGGGTTCTTACTTGAAAAGTCACTATCGATCGATAACCTGTTCGTGTTCATGATCATCATGAGCAACTTCCAGGTACCGCGCGAGTACCAACAAAAGGTGCTGTTGTTCGGTATTACCTTCGCGCTGATCTCCCGGACGATTTTCATCCTCCTCGGCGCAGCCGTGATCAACGCCTGGTCGGATGTGTTCTACGTCTTCGGTCTGTTCCTGATTCTGCTGGCCGGCCAGCAACTCAAGGGCGAATTGACCTCGGCCGACGAGAAGTCCAATGAGGCCGAAAACATTATGGTGCGCACCGCCCGTCGGATTTTCCCGGTCTCACACGATTATCGCCAGGACAAACTGTTCACTAAAGAACGTGGCAAGCTGATGATCACCCCGATGTTGTTGGTCATGATCGCGATCGGTGCCACCGATGTGCTCTTCGCCTTCGACTCGATCCCCGCGATCTATGGTGTCACCCAGGAGCCCTATATCGTCTTCGCCGCCACCGCTTTCTCGCTGATGGGCTTGCGCCAGCTGTACTTCCTGATCGATGGCTTGCTGGACCGTCTGGTGTACTTGGGATACGGTTTGGCAGCCATTCTCGGCTTCATCGGTATCAAGCTGGTGCTACACGCCCTCCACGAGAACAGTTTGCCGTTTATCAACGGTGGGGAACCAGTGCCGGTTCAAGAAATTCCGACCGAGATGTCGTTGGTGGTTATTATTGCCATCCTGCTCATTGTGGTTGTCACCTCGTTGACCTCGAAGAAGGGCAAGGCGCTGATCGCATTGCAGAATGCGGAGAAGTTCTCCTTCCGGTATTCCAAGCTGGATGACTCCACTGCAGAGCAAGAGCGCGAGAAGGCCGCTGCGAAAATGGATGAGTGGACTGAAAAGGCCCGTCGGGTCGAGTATAAATACCTAGACGAGCTGATCGAACATAAAGACCAATGGTCCAGCATTATCCGTCAGGCCCACGAGACCCGACTGGAAGACGTCCAACGGTCCGGCCGTTCCGCCCCGGTCTCACAACAGGTGGTCAACGAGTCCGGCTCGATTATTGACCCGCCGGACGACATCGAGGACTCACACGATTCCGCCGAGAAAGAGGGTGCCCGAAGCCAAGACTCGACTCGTCGCTAACCAGCGGGCTGACGGGCGCCGTGCTTACCGGTCGTGAATCATCGTTTGCAGGCGGGTGAAGATTTTCGCCCCCGCCTGGCCGATCCCGTCATGATGGTAGGCATCGGTCTCCCACACCTGTAGCTTGGCCACCCGTCCGGCGGTCTCCAGTGACAGGTCGCGATCGACGTAGACATCGTCACGATAGACCGCTGCAGCCACCGGCACCTGGTTAGCTGCCAATTGCTCGAGGTCGTATAATCGGCCCCACCCGGTGTGTTGCGCAATCAATTCGGTCGCCTCAGCGATCGGAATCAGCGTCGGATCAGTGCGGGTATACCACCGGTAGCACATCTCACCGGTCAGCCACGGGGTCTGCGTGACCTCAGCATCGAAGTCTGGATACTCTCTCAGCATCCGTTCGGCCGCCCAGTTGGTGGGCTCGGCGGCCTGATCCGGCTGAGCGTAGATGGCTTCGTGCAGGATCAGATACAGCGGATTTCTGGCCCGGGATACCTGCTCATATACCGCGTGCAGAAAGTGATCGCTGAGCTGATCAGTCCCCGGGATGAACGCTTGCTCCAGCACGTAGTGCAAGGTGTCAACCCGGGTATTGCCACCCAGCATCATCCCTAGGGTTTGCACGCGAGGGACGGTGAGCTTCGACCCATCGGGAAGGACTATTCCGCCGGCACGAACCCGCTGATACACCCGTGCCAACACCTTCAGATCCTCCGGGTAACGGTCGAAGTATTCCTGGTTGCGGGCCCGCATCCGCGCGTAGGTGGCCCGATAGACGCGGTCGGCCGGTCCAGACAGTGGGGCTAGACCGCCGGTGATTAAGCTACCGCACAAGCCCTCAGGGGCGAAGCTGAGGTAGCTGAGTGTACAGAATCCGCCAAAGGACTGGCCGAGCGAGACCCACGGCTCGATGCCGAGACCTGTTCGGAGGGCTTCAGCATCGGCCACAATATCCGGTGCCCGGAAATGAGTTAGGTAGTCCGCCTGCGCGGTCGCATCCCCACGGGCACGCAACGTGTGATGATTCAGTGGGGTGGACAGACCGGTGCCACGCTGGTCGAGCATCATCACCCGGTAGGTCTTCAGTGCCTCGGCCAGCCATCCTCCGATGGTGCCCGGCCGTTGTCCGGGGGAGCCGGGTCCGCCCTGGAAGTAAATCAACCACGGCTTGGCGTTGATCTCGGAATCCGGGTCATCGTCGGGGTGGCGAAACTCGCGAGCGGTGACCCACAGCATCTCAGGATCGGTTGCTGCGCCTGCTTGGTCGTGATCAACCGGAACCTGCACGCGGTGGGTGCGCTGCCGGTACCCATCCTGGCGGGTGGTGAACTCACTGGAGTTCACACCGGTGCTCATCGACGAGACGGACTCCACGGAATCACTCCTTTACTGTATGTGCTAGCCTTCGATTGGTTCACCCACCGATAGCATCGTGATCGCTGGGGCCCCCTGCTCGTTGGAGGCCGCCAAATGCACCACAGCATTCAGTGCCCAGTCGTAGTTTGCCTCGGGATCCACGAGCACTTGCGTAATACTCCAGTAATCACCGGGGCTGGCCCCGAGATCGTCCAACTCGCCAGGGCCCAGCTGCGGCTCGGTGTTGATCCGTAATAACTTTGGGTCCCGTGCCGAGGCGGTATCGTCCAGGTCCTCGTAGTCGGCGAAGAAATCATCCAGCGCGTCGGCCCAATTATCGCTGGTGAACGGGATGGCGCCCTCAGGCAGATAATCCATCCCTTCCAGCTCCGCGTCCTTCTCTGCCCCAAAGAGCTGTACCCGCCGAAACATGGCATTGCGGATCATCACCCGGAACACGCCGGTCTGCTCGGTGAGCTTCGGAGGGCTGGGAGGCTCAGGATTCTCATATTCTTCTCGCGCCTGGTCGATATCGCCGGGAATCAGGTCCTCCCATTCCTCTAACAGCGAGGAATCGGTGAACCGGATCATGGTATCCAGCCAGTCCTGGATGACGTCGATCTCGGCAGTGCGCACATCCTGGGGGATAGTCTGACGCATGGCCTTCGCCGCATCGGTCAGATACCGCAACACCACGCCTTCAGAGCGGGCCAAGGAGTAAAAGCTGACGAACTCGCCAAAGCTCATCGCACGTTCGTACATGTCGCGCACCACCGACTTAGGTTCCAGCTCAAAATCTTTCAGCCAGGGGGCTGCCTGCGCATACATCGCGAACTGTTGCTCGAGAAGCTCACCGAGCGGTTGCGGGTAGGTGGTTTGGTCCAAGATGTTCATCCGCTCGGTATACTCCAGCCCCTCGGCCTTCATTTCGGCCATCTTCTCGTCCTTGGCCTTCTTGGTCTGGGCAGACAGAATCTGTCGTGGCGAATCCAGGGTGGCCTCCACGATAGAGACCATATCCAGGGCATACGTGGGGCTGTCCGGGTCCAGTAGCTCAAACGCCGCCAAGGCAAATGGCGACAGCGGCTGGTTCAGTGCAAAATCCGGTTGCAGATCTACCGTGATCTCGAGTTGACGACCAAACTCGTCCGGGGTGTCAGACTTGACCAGCACGCCTGTGGCCAGTAGCTCGCGCAGGATGCCGATCGCCTCTCGCTGTAATTGCGCCTGCCGAGCGGGGGTCTCGTCCGAGCGCGTGATCAACCGACGCACATGCCGGACCGGGTTCCCCACTCGTTCGACCAGGTTCAACACCATCGAGTGGTTGATCCGCAGCTGCGAGACCATCGGCTCCGGCTCAGCAGCGACTAGCTTGTCGAAGGTCTTTTCCGACCACGACACAAAACCTTCCGGCGGTTTTTTCTTTGCCGAGGACTTGCTGGACTGTTTGATGCGCCGGGCTCGCTCCTGCGGATCTTTAATGCCGGCAAATTTCTGTTCCAATTTGGCCTGCTCGGCCTGTTTCTCGATGACGTGCTCGGGTGCTTGAACGACCACATAGCCGGCAGTATCAAAACCGGCACGTCCGGCCCGGCCGGCGATCTGGTGAAATTCGCGAGCATTCAGGTGCCGGGTTTTGCGCCCATCAAACTTACTCAGCGCGGTGATCAACACGGTGCGAATCGGCACGTTAATACCCACACCCAGCGTGTCGGTACCGCAGATGATTTTCAGTGTGCCCTGCTGAGCGAGCTTTTCAACCAACCGGCGATACTTGGGCAACATTCCGGCGTGATGAACTCCGATCCCGGCCTTGAGGAGCCTTTTCAGCGTCTTGCCAAACCCGGCCTGGAAGGGGAAGGTCTCCAGCTGTTCGGCCAGTTGCGCTTGCGCTGCTTTGCTCAGGACCGCCAGCGAGGAGAGATTGCTGGCCTGCTCAACGGCGTCCAGTTGCGAGAAGTGCACAATATAGATCGGTGCCTGATCGGCTGCCACCAACTGTTCTGCCCGGTGGACCACCGACTGCTCGGAGTAGCTAAAGTGCAACGGAATCGGCCGGGTGGCGGCGGTAACGGTCACAGTGGGCTTGCCGGTTGCCTCGGTGAGGCGCTGTTCGAACCGCGTGGTGTCGCCCAAGGTGGCGCTCATCAGCAAGAACTGGGCCTGGGGGAGCTCAATCAGCGGGACCTGCCAGGCCCAGCCACGGGCCGGATCGGCGTAGTAGTGGAACTCGTCCATGATCACCTGGCCGATGTCCAGTCCGGTGCCTTCCCGCAGGGCCACATTCGCCAGAATTTCCGCGGTGCAACAAATAATCGGCGCCTGAGCATTCACCGAAGCATCCCCGGTAATCATTCCCACGTTCTCGGCCCCAAAAATATCCACTAGGTCGAAGAATTTTTCCGAGACCAACGCCTTGATCGGTGCGGTGTAGTAAGACACCTGGTGGTGGGCCAACGACAAAAAGTGCGTGGCCAAAGCCACCATCGACTTCCCAGATCCGGTCGGGGTGGCCATAATGACGTTCTTGGATTCCAACAGCTCGGTGACCGCCTGGTCCTGGGCCGGATACAGCGTGATGCCACGGGAGCCGACCCACTGCGTGAAACGGTCGTAGAGCTCAGCCGGATCCTGGGCGGTGCGGTCTTGGTGGTCGGGAAGAACGTCAGTCAAAAGCATCATCTCGTACTCTACGGCAGTTGCGCGCTCGCTTCAGTGGCCGTAGACCGGCACCGCAGAGCCGGCACCGAAACGATCTGTTTCTTTGCGTGTCAGTGCCCCATCGGCACCACCGTTGCGCGGGTCTACGGTAGAGGTATGGAGAATTTCATCTGGGATCCTAGCCAGTATGCTATCTTCGCCGGGCACCGGGCCCGTCCCTTCTATGATCTCAGTGCTGCGATCTACGCCGATCAACCCCGCACCGTGGTGGATATGGGATGCGGGCCCGGGAACATGACCCGCACCCTGGCCCAACGGTGGCCGCAGGCGGAGGTCATTGGTCTGGATTCCTCCCGAGAAATGGTTCAAGAAGCTCGCCTCAGCCTTCAGGACGACCCGCAGGCCCCCACGAACCTGCGGTTTGAGCACATCGAGGCCGAACAGTGGGAGCCCGATGCCTCGGTGGACGTGGTGGTCTCCAATGCCATGTTGCAGTGGATACCCAACCACCGGCAATTGATGGACCGCTGGTTGGGGCAGATGTCACCGGGTGCCTGGTTTGCGATGCAGGTCCCCGGCAATTATTCGGCACCCTCCCACAGGACGATTGCCGAGCTGGCGAATCGGCCCGAATATGCTGAAGCCTCCCAACGGACCTACACCGGCGAATCGATCTACACCCCGCGAGAATACACGCACACGCTGATCCGTCGGGGATTCCGACCCAATGTGTGGGAGACGACCTATCACCAGGTACTGACCGGGGAAGAACCGGTCTACAACTGGGTAAAAGGTGCCGCCCTGCGTCCGGTGCTCCAAGGTCTTGCCGAGATTGATGAGCGCGACGGCTCCAATCTGCAAGCCGCATATCTGAGTGAATACCGAGAGCGGATGTTGCACGACTACCCGCCCTACACCAGCCCGGATGGCACCGTGGTCACCATCTTCCCGATGCGCCGGGTGTTCGTGGTAGGCCATAAAGAGCTGGACTACACCATCTAACCATCGGTACCGCCAGTACCGCTCGTCACCGGTTCAGCCCGGTCCTGGGCCGGGTTACCAGCCGCGTTGTTTCCACTCGTCCAAGTGCGGACGCTCCGCGCCCAGGGTGGTGTGATCGCCATGTCCAGGCAACACCACCGTGTCGTCGGGATAGCGATCAAACACTCGCGCGGTGACATCGGCAAACAGTTGCGCGAAGCGTTGGGGGTCCTGGTCCGTATTGCCCACACCTCCAGGGAAGAGCGAATCACCGCTGAAAATCACCGGCGACTCGTCGTCGTCCGCTCGATAGGCCAGGGCTACCGATCCCGGGGTGTGCCCGCGCAATCCAATCACATCCAGGCTGATCCCGTCGAACTGGGCTGTGTCACCGTGGTGGAGCACCACGGTCGGAGCCACGCCGGTAGCTTCTGCAATGGCCTCGGCATCGGCAGCACCGGCCGCGGTCGGTGCCCCGGTGGTCTCGGCCACCGCGGCCAGCGCCCGGATGTGGTCCCAGTGCTGGTGGGTGGTAATAATGACCGCCACGTGCGGTTCACAGGGGGTATCGGCACGGGCGGATTCCAGTAGCTCGTCAATGGCCTCGGGGAAGTCAGCAGCATCGATAAGCACTTGCGTACCGGAACACTTGGAGGTCAGCAGGTAGACGTTATTGCGTATCTCGGAGACCCAGCGGCTGCGGATGGTGACCTGTGGCAGGTCCGCGATCACGCGAATCTCACCGGCTGCGGGGTGGTTGCTGGGCTGGGTCGAGGTATCGTGACTGGGCATAGCGCTCAGTTTAGGGTCTGGGTGGGCTGACTGTACAGGTCAGCACCGACGCGCTCAGGGCCGGATTAGCGGCTCTTCACAATCGAGGGTGTAGACGGGGCTTGAATCCTCCGCTCTCGAGCAAGGACCTGGCGATGTAGTTGGTTGGGTTCCGGAAGCCCAGGGCGGATCCGCGCAGGTGTTCGAGTCGTCCGTTGATGGCCTCGGTGGGTCCGTTGGAGGTTCCGGGGCGGTCGAAGTAGGCCAGGATGTCTGCCGCCCTTTTCTTCAGCGTCC
>NZ_RDQR01000001.1 GCF_003703835.1 Auritidibacter ignavus | reverse complement strand
GGACGTTGAAGAAAAGGGCGGCAGACATCCTGGCCTACTTCGACCGCCCCGGAACCTCCAACGGACCCACCGAGGCCATCAACGGACGACTCGAACACCTGCGCGGATCCGCCCTGGGCTTCCGGAATCTCACCAACTACATCGCCAGGTCCTTGCTCGAGAGCGGAGGATTCAAGCCCCGTCTACACCCTCGATTGTGAAGAGCCGGTTAACACGCCGGCGCCCACCGCGCTGAGCTCCACCGACTCGGCAATATCGTTGAGAACCGGTCCCACGGCGGTAGCGGAGGTTCGAAGATTCAGCGCGAGGAGAATCATGAACCCCACCATTGCCCCCAGGCTCAAGGGCACGATCTTGCCCGCACCGTGGTCAAAAGTACCGGGGGAACTCGAGGTCGTGGAAGGTGTCGTCATAGCGGATTCCCTCTGTAGCGAGGCGTTGTGGCACCAGCACTGGTAGTCTCGGTGCTCTCCCGTATCATGGACAGGGCGAACCGGCCTTCGGGGCAGACCTGATAAAATTTGCACGGCTGTTGTGGCCAAATTTTACTGACTTTCCACTGTGAAGGAATAACCCGCTGATGACCCTAGCTCACCGCGAAGACCTCCGAAATGTTGCCATCGTTGCCCACGTTGACCACGGTAAAACCACTCTGGTTGATGCCATGTTGCGCCAGACCGGGGCGTTTGATGAACACGGAGAGACCGAAGATCGCGTGATGGATTCCGGGGAGCTGGAGCGCGAAAAAGGCATTACGATTCTGGCCAAGAACACCACTGTGTTCTACTCAGGCCCCTCAGCGACCGCTGAGACCGTGACCATTAACGTCATTGATACTCCCGGCCACGCCGATTTCGGTGGCGAAGTAGAACGTGGGCTGTCGATGGTCGATGGTGTGGTATTGCTCGTGGACGCCTCGGAAGGCCCGCTACCGCAGACCCGTTTCGTCCTGCGCAAAGCGCTGGAAGCCAACCTGCCGGTGATCCTGGTGGTCAATAAGACTGACCGTGGCGATGCGCGTATCGACGGTGTGGTTTCCGAATCGATGGACCTGCTGTTGGGGCTGGCCTCCGATATTGCCGAAGAGCGTGAAATCGACTTGGATGCGGTCTTGGACGTGCCGGTGGTCTATGCCTCGGGTAAAGCCGGTCGCGCCTCGCTGAATCAGCCAGCCGACGGCGACTTGCCGGATAGCGAAGACCTTGAGCCGCTGTTCGACACCATCATGAAGCGCATCCCGGCCCCGACCTACCACGAGGACGAAGTCCTGCAGGCGCACGTGACCAACCTCGACTCCTCGCCCTTCTTGGGCCGGTTGGCGCTGTTGCGCGTCTTCAATGGCACCCTGCGCAAAAACCAACAGGTCACCTGGGCGTACCAGGGTGGTTCACAAACCGTGAAGATCACCGAACTATTGGCCACCAAGGGATTGCAACGTGTCGCTGCCGAGGAAGCCGGACCCGGTGAGATCGTGGCCGTGGCTGGTATTGAGGACATTATGATTGGTGATACGCTCACTGATCTGGATCACCCCAAGCCGCTACCACAGATCACCATCGATGAGCCGGCGATTTCGATGACCATCGGTATCAACACCTCCCCGTTGGCCGGACGGGTCAAAGGCGCGAAGGTCACGGCCCGACAGATTAAGGACCGTCTAGACCGCGAGCTGATCGGTAACGTCTCCCTACGCGTGCTCCCCACCGACCGTCCCGACACCTGGGAGGTGCAGGGCCGTGGGGAACTGGCACTGGCCGTCCTCGTAGAGCAGATGCGTCGTGAAGGCTTTGAGCTCACGGTGGGTAAGCCCCAGGTGGTGACCAAGACCATTGACGGCACGATGCACGAGCCGATTGAACGGATGACGATCGATATCCCCGAAGAGTTCATGGGCGCGGTAACCCAGTTGATGGCCTCGCGCAAGGGCATTATGCAGGAGATGACGAATAACGGCACCGGCTGGATGCGCATGGAATTTACCGTCCCCGCCCGCGGTCTGATCGGATTCCGCACTCGGTTCCTGACTGACACCCATGGTGCCGGTATCGCCTCCTCGTATTCCGACGGTTATGCGCCCTGGGCCGGAGACATTAGCTACCGCTCCTCGGGGTCGATGGTTGCCGACCGTAGTGGGGTGGCCACCCCGTTCGCCATGATCAATCTACAAGAACGAGGCACCTTCTTCGTCCAGCCCGGTGCGGACGTCTACGAAGGCATGATCGTCGGAGAAAACTCCCGCAATGAAGACATGGATGTCAATATCACTAAGGAAAAGAAACAGACCAATATGCGTGCTGCCTCGGCGGAATCCTTTGAAGGGCTGACACCGCCGGCCACCTTAACCTTGGAAGAGTCCCTGGAATTCGCGCGTGAAGATGAATGCGTGGAGGTCACGCCCGAAGACAATCGTATTCGGAAGGTCGTGCTGGATGCCCATGAGCGCATCAAGATCTTCCGCGCTCGCCAGCGGGCCAAAGACTAAACCACACCACACCCAGGACGCATTCAGTTCATGACCGTTTTTCCACCCGAAGAGAACCCACCGGCACCGCCGGTCGCAGGCGAAACCGATCGAGATCGTCCCAGTCTCCGCCAGCCCATCGTGACCGCTGTGGGTGCGGTCTGTCTCGGAGCGCTTGTAGGGTTCCTCGGCAATGTCGTGCACTTCAACGTGGTCTGGATTGGGTCCGTTGCCCTGCCGTGGGGCGTGGTACTTGCCCTGGGTCTGGTGGTGCTGGCTGCTTTCTGGCTGACGAGTCTTACTGATCGGCTTTGGGCATCGGCAGTGACCATCCTGGCCAGCTACGGGATGGCCTGCCTGATGGCCTTTTGGCCCGGGGCAGATGTGTTCTCGGTGCCGGTTTCGGCCCTAGCCTGGCAGATGATGCCGGTGGAAGTGATTGCTGAAGCCGCGTGGTTGCTTGGTATTCCGGTTGTTGGCGTGGTGACCATGGTGATCCTGCGGGTGCAATTGTTCTCCCCACGTGGGGCAAAAACACAGCAGTCAACAGCCCAGCATGAGTCCGAGCCATGCTCCAGTACCAGCCCTGACACCTCGGCTTCACACGGGGCTCATCGGCCACAACAGCATTAGACTGGGTTGTCGACACACCCCTTCGAGCGAGGACACGTTGTCGCTGATCTTCGCTCCGCTCAGGTTCCCGAAGGATGATTCATGACTTACGTCATCGCGTTGCCATGCGTCGATGTGAAGGACCGTGCCTGCATCGATGAGTGCCCCGTCGACTGCATTTACGAAGGTGAACGGAGCCTCTACATTCACCCAGACGAGTGTGTGGACTGTGGGGCGTGTGAGCCAGTATGCCCGGTCGAGGCCATCTACTACGAAGATGATCTTCCCGAAGAATGGGAAGACTATTACGACGCCAACGTAGAATTCTTTGACGATCTCGGCTCGCCCGGAGGTGCTGCCAAAATGGGAGTCATCCCGAAAGATCACCCCCTTATCGCGGCACTTCCGCCCCAAGCCTAAAGAAGCCACAGATGGTCAAACTTCCGGTTTATCCTTGGGAAGAACTCACGCCCTATCGGCAGCGGGCAGAACAACATCCTGACGGCGTCTGCGATCTGTCGATCGGCTCCCCAGTCGATCCAGTCCCGGACTTTATCCAGCAGGCGCTGGTGCAGGCCAGTAACTGGCCTGGATACCCCGTTGCTGGCGGAGACGACCACCTGCGTCGAGCTATTGCTGAGTGGTACGCCCGACGCCGCAACGTTCCAGAGCTTGGTCCCGAACACACCGCGGCGACCGTTGGGTCCAAGGAACTAGTGGCCTGGCTACCCTTGATGTTAGGACTAGGGCCCGGTGATGTCGTGGTCCGCCCTCGGATCTCCTATCCGACTTATGACATCGGTGCACGACTGGCTGGAGCAGTCTCCATCCCCACCGACGACCTCGCAACGGTGGACGCTGAGACCGCAGCGCGGGTGAAACTGGTCTGGCTAAATTCTCCAGCCAACCCCACCGGGGACGTTCTGGACCGCGACCAGCTGTCCCGCACCGTAGACCACGCCCGCCAGCTCGGCGCAGTGATCGCCAACGATGAGTGCTACGCCGAACTGGGCTGGGACCACTGGGAAGATCATCGCGTTCCCTCCATTCTCGACCCCGTTGTGACACAAGGTGATCTCCGTGGGGTTTTGAGCGTGTATTCCTTATCAAAGCAGTCCAACATGGCCGGCTACCGAGCAGCCTTCATTGCCGGGGACCCCACGCTGATCGCTGAGCTGATCAATATTCGCAAGCATGCCGGAATGGTCGTGCCCGGCCCACTGCAAGCCGCCATGGTGGCGGCCTTGAACGACGACGAACACGTGGCGGTGCAAAAGGCCCGCTATCGAACCCGTCGCGGTCAGCTGATGTCGGCTCTGCGCCAGGCTGGGTTGGAGGTTCACGGCTCCGAAGCCGGGCTGTACCTCTGGGTGTGCCAACCGGGACGAACCGCGGATTCGGCGACCTCGCAAGATTCTTGGGACTTAGTGCGACGCTTCGCTGATGCCGGTATCGTCACCGGGCCAGGAGTCTTTTATTCTGAGGCTGGCAATGGGTACGTGCGGTTGTCGATCACCGCCCCGGACGACGTGGTGGCGGTCTCAGCTCACCGTATCAGCGTGGGCCTTTAGGACTCCGGCTGTCGAACTCGGTCAAGATGACCTAGATGACGGAGTAAGAATCGTTATTTTCTACCCATTGTTGGTAAGTTATACATGTTGAATGTGTCGTGCCCAACAATGTCTGTGGCACATCGTGATCCTCAAACACACCTGATGAGGGAGAAGCACCAATGAGTGGGAATGATCAAGCCACGCTGAATCTCGGCGCTGACAACCTCGAGCTCAACCTCGAGAAGGCGACCGTCGGAAACAACGGCATCAACATCGCACCGTTGCTCAAAGAAACCGGGACCGTCACCTACGATCCTGGATTCATGAACACCGCAAATACCCGCTCAGAGATCACCTATATCGATGGTGACAACGGAATTTTGCGCTACCGGGGCTATCCGATCGAGGAACTAGCCAAGCACTCCTCGTTTTTGGAAGTCTCGTACCTGTTGATCTACGGCGAACTGCCCTCAGCCAGCCAATTGCAGGCCTGGGACGACAATATTCGCCGTCATACGATGTTGCACGAAGACATCAAGGATTTCTTCTCCGGCTTCCCGCGGGACGCTCATCCGATGGCCGTGCTGTCCTCGGCTGTTTCAGCACTGTCCACCTTCTATGCTGATTCACTGGATCCCTTCGACGAGGAACAGGTCCACATCTCCACCATCCGCTTGATGTCGAAAGTTCCGGTGATTGCCTCTTACGCCTATAAAAAGGCGATTGGCCAGCCGATGCTCTACCCGGATAACTCGCTAAACTACGTGGAGAACTTCCTCCGACTATGCTTTGGCGTTCCGGCTGAGCCCTACGAGCTGGACCACGATATGACCGACGCTCTGGACATGCTCTTGATCCTGCACGCTGATCACGAGCAAAACTGTTCGACCTCCACCGTACGTTTGGTCGGCTCGGCCAATGCCAATATCTTCGCTTCGGTCTCGGCAGGTATTAACGCCCTGTTCGGCCCGTTGCACGGGGGTGCTAACGAAGCAGTGCTGAACATGCTGCGTGAGATCCAAGCATCTGGGGCTACCCCTGAGCAGTTCATGGAAAAGGTCAAGAACAAAGAAGACGGCGTCCGTTTGATGGGCTTCGGTCACCGTGTCTACAAGAACTACGACCCGCGTGCCCGTATCGTAAAGTCCACCGCCGAGAAGATCTTGTCTAAGCTGGGCGGTAATGACGAGTTGCTCGACATTGCCATGCGCCTGGAAGAAAAGGCCCTGGCTGATGACTACTTCATCGAGCGCAAGCTGTATCCCAACGTGGACTTCTACACCGGTCTGATCTACAAAGCTATGGGCTTCCCAGAGCGGATGTTTACTGTTCTGTTTGCGCTAGGTCGCTTGCCCGGCTGGATCGCCCAGTGGCGTGAAATGATGCAGGATCCGGTCAAGCGCATCGGTCGCCCACGTCAGATCTACGTGGGCGAAGACGAGCGCCATTACCCGGGCGCCTAGGGGCATCTTCCGCGATACTTTGTCAGGCCCCGACTGTCCCGTGCCTCGACCGCACCGGACAGTCGGGGCTTACTCGTTAATCCGGGCTGTATGTTATCGGTCACATCTCACCGTGGGCTAGGACATCCCGAAACTGAGTAGACCATCAAAATATGCTGAGCATCCGGGTATATTTTTCTGTGATTTGACCCCCTTTTTCTCAGGGAATGTGTAACAAACTGGTCACATTCGGCTCGATTTTGGCTATCTGAGTCGCTGAGTATCCGCTGAAGACAGCCGATCACAAGGCATTATGTGAATTACCTGAACTTGGCAGGTGGGGGTGGATTGTCACATTTTGATAACGACTAGATCGCATGTAGTGTGGCCATTCGAGTTCAGCACAACAGGGCAAGCCGGTGGAACCGCCGTGTTCACGTCTTGTCCGCCGCGAGGACACCGCGTCTCGAGGCACGTGCTCGAACAGACCTAGACCCAACGCCAAATGGCGCAGGAAGGAAACAAAGACCGTGAACACCACTACTGAGAATCGTGTCGCTACCCAGCCGAAGAAGCGTCGCGGTAAGTTCGCTGCGACCTCCGTTCTGGCCGCAGCAGCTCTAGCCGCTCCGTTGCTGGGTACGATCGATACGGCCTCCGCAGCCCCGGATTCAACCTGGGATGCCCTGGCCGAGTGCGAGTCCGGTGGTAACTGGTCCACCAACACCGGCAACGGCTACTACGGTGGTCTGCAGTTCAACCCGAACACCTGGCAAGCCTACGGCGGTTCTGGTAACCCGGCTGATGCTAGCCGTTCCGAGCAGATCCGCGTCGCAGAAAACGTCCTGGAGGGCCAGGGCTGGGGTGCATGGCCAGCTTGCTCCGCCAAGATTGGCGCCTCCGGCGAGGCCGAGCCACGTCAGGCTACCAGCGAGACCGAGTCCAACCAGAGCTCTTCGCAACAGCAGACTCAGCAGCAGTCCCAGCAGGCCGAGCAGCAGGCTCAGCAGTCGCAGCAGGCTCAGCAACAGCCTCAGCAGGCTCAGCAGCAGCCCCAGCAGGCTTCGACTGGCAAGCACGCTAACCAGTCCACCGGCTACGATGCTCCGTCCAGCTCCGCAAAGGCTGGTTCCGGTCCTCAGCACGCAGCCGGTTCGGCAAACTACACCGTGCAGGCCGGTGACACTCTGGGCAAGATCGCACAGCGACACCAGGTGTCTGGCGGTTGGGAAGCCATCTACCAGGCTAACTCCGGAACTATCGCTGATCCGGAGCTGATCTACCCGGGTCAGACCCTGGTTATTCCGTAAGGAGCGACCGTCCCGCAGGGGTAGACGCGTTGTTTCAGGCCGTGTTCCTTGGTAGCCCACTTCGATGGCGGGTCAAGGGCACGGCCTGAAGTGTATCTAGAACAATAGCCGCGTTGGACCGTGGCTACTTCTGCTCATCCTCATCGGGTGTTTCTGAGCAGTATTCGGTGGTGATATCAGTGGCCTGAGGTAGTTGGAGAGTGTAACCACCAGGGAACCCGGAGTGGTCGAGGAGTGATTCGAGCTCTCCGTCGGTCAGATCCTGACTGATTGCCTGGGTGGTTGCGATACAGCCGGTGGTCTCCGGTGCGAATCCGACCCAATAGAACGACGACTCAGTCAACTCGTCGGGAAGTGCGTCCACAGGATCCTCGTTTCCAGCGCTCTGCGAGGCCTCGAGCAGTTCGTCCCAGGAATAAAAATAGGCTTCCGCAGGAAGTGCATCCTCAGAAAACAGGCCAGCCAAGGCCAGGTCGTCCCCGGCCACGGCGTCGTATCGACCCGATTCCAACCCGGTGGCGCACTCACCGTAGGTATTCTGGACCGTGATTTCGCGACCGGGGTGATCATCAATGTCAGCGCTTGATCCTGCCACAATACACACACTGGCGTCATTGAGATCGGACAGATCTGAAATCGTGACCGGACCAATCAGTTGCTCCGATTCCTTGGAAGAGCTCGTGGCAGTTGGTGTCGCGTTATCGTTGGGCACTGGCTGAGACGCGGTGATTAATGCTGGTGAGATCGTGGCGTAAGGGCCAGCCCACTGGACGCCATCGCTGGTGTCAGGAACTCGTTGGCGCGCGATGACCAGATCCGCCTCGCCGGTGGTGAGCATGGAGGTAGCCTGCTGGCTGGTGGCGTGGGCTAAGCGAGCCCACGACAGTTCTGATTCGTCGTCCACGACCTGTTTCTCAGTGACCAACCGGGAGGCTAAATCCGCTTCGGAACCGGTGACATTAGATGGCTCTGTCCCCGAGCTCAAGCCGGGCGCGTCGACTCCCACAGCCACTACCACGCTGTCCTCTGGGGCTGGGCCTGGAGTCAGCGGTTCTTCGGGATCGCCACAACCAGTTAGCACGAGCGCCAGAAGCGACCCAAGCGCAGGCAGCGCCTGTGCTGAGGACATAGCAGGGTGGGGTGAGCGTAACATCGGCTGAGAGGTTGGCAGGCTCAATGAGGACGGATCAAAGGGCACGGTTAAAGTATGTCAGATCTCGCTAAAGTGGCAGTCATGACTACTTGCTCTTCCCGAGGATCTGCCGACGATGAACTGTCCCAGCAACGGGTTCGCCGTGGCCCTCAGGTGTTAGGACAACAACGACGAGACGAACCGACGTTTGACGAGTTGTTATTCGAATCCGAGGGAGCCAAATCGTCCCACAGGCATAACATCGATCCGCCGTCCTCAGACGCCTGGCGCGTCTTGCGTATGCAGGGAGAGCTGGTTGAAGGTTTCGGGGCGTTGGCGGGAACCGGTCCTGCTATTTCGGTCTTTGGCTCCGCTCGCCTCTCCGAAGGTAGCCTCGGGTATGAGTTGGGAATGGAGATCGGCCAGATGCTGGTGCAAGAAGGCTACGCCGTGATCACCGGTGGGGGACCTGGCGTGATGGAAGCAGCCAACCGGGGCGCTTGGCAGGCCGAGGGGGATTCCATCGGGCTCGGCATTGAATTGCCCCGGGAACAGGGGCTCAACCAGTACTTGAGCCTTGGGATCAACTTCCGCTATTTCTTCGTCCGCAAGTTGATGTTTTTGAAGTATTCCCGGGGATTCGTGGTGCTACCGGGCGGAATGGGGACCCTTGACGAGCTCTTTGAAGCGCTCACGTTGGTTCAAACCGGAAAGGTCAGGGCGTTTCCCGTCGTGTTAGTGGGACGCGAATTCTGGGGATCATTGGTGGAGTGGATGGAGCATCAACTTGTCGGATCGGGAACGATCGACCCCACTGATCTGGACCTCTTCTGCGTGGTGGACACCGTCGATGAAGTTCGAGAACAGCTCCGTGCCCACAATAGGTAGCGATATCCAAGGGGAGTTCATGAGATACTAGGAACATGGGCGTAAATCTGTTCTTGATTGAAATCCTTGCACTGGGGGTCGTGGTCGTTGCTGCGATTGCGTTGGCGCTGGCCAAGCCGCAGGTTCGCCATCTGGTTCGCCCGTTGGCCGAACCCGAGCGGGCCCTTCCACCGGTGTTAGTCCCGCCGGCTGATCGGCTCCGTCCCGACGACATTGACCAGATACGTTTTTCGACGGCGTTGCGAGGATATCGGGCAGATCAAGTGGACCAGGTGCTGGATCGACTAACTGAGGCTCTGGCCGAACGCGACCGTAAGATCATTGAGCTGGGTGGAACTGTACCGGTTACCGACGAACGCTCGGCAACTCCCCAGTCGGATCAGTAGTCGCCAGCGCTGTGAGTAGTAAACCAGAAGGGAACTGAGACTGTATGGCAGCGATGAAACCACGAACCGGAGACGGTGTATTGGAAGTAACCCGGGAGCCCCGCAAACTCGTGATGCGGATCCCTGCTGACGGGGGAGGCCGTCTCGTCGTGGAGCTCAACGACGAAGAAGCTCAAGCGCTCAAAGACGCCCTGGAGCAGGTCCTGGCGAAGTAGCAGCATCTCATCCCTGCGTAGCTACAGCGCGGATTGCGATCAACACACCAGAACCTGTGGGAATCACCGTGGAATGCGACCAGACATCGGTCTGTTCAGCCAGTGTTTTACCCGCCTGACGTAAGGCCACGGTGGTCTGGTCACGGACCGCAGGACGTGGCACGCGATCACCATCAAAGGCGTCGTTGATCACCAATAGTCCGCCCGGACGCAAAAGTCGGGCGGACTGTTCTACATGGAAACCCAAGACCAGCGGGTCGGTATCAATAAAGACCAGGTCATAAGCACCCGTTGATAGCCGGGGTAAAACGGTGCGACCGCGACCGGTAATCAACCGGGTTTGCGAAGGAACGTACCCACCGGCGACGAAGCTCTCCCGAGCACTGCGTTGAGCCTCAGCGTCGGGATCCAATGTGGTCAGAACTGCACCTCGTGGTGCTCCACGCATCAACGACAACCCGGACACCCCAGCGCCGGTACCTAGCTCTACTATCGTCCGGGGGGCCTTGGTGGCCGCGAGGACAGTCAACAACGAGGCGGTGCCTTCGGTCACGGCCCGGATTCCGAGTTCTTCGGAACGTTCACGCGCTGTGAGCATCACCTCGTCCTCGACAGGGCGGGCTTCTGCAAAAGCCCAGCTGGCGTGTTTATCGGTCTGATGCGGGCTCAGCGCCTTCATGAGGGGAGACTCCTTTGGCTTCGCTCGTGAGTGTTGTCAATGAATCGGACGAGAGGTACGTGACGATTCCCAAGACACTGCCCCCTTATTGTACGGGCTTTGTCCTCCGAGCCACCGAGATCCGAAATGAGGCCGGCTCAGTTCAGAGTTTTCTCAGATTTCAGCACGAGAATAGCCCCATGGCCAACTCCGCGATTTCTCATCAGAGAAAGAAGAGGCGTGCCTAAATGTCGAAAACGCTCACCCACTTCACGGTTCACCCGACGATGCGCATCGATGCGTATCTGGAGGGGGCGCTGTCACGACACGCCGAGGCGAAAGTGCAACATCATCTGGCGCATTGTCCCCAATGTCGCGAGCTGTGCCGGGAGCGGGCTTTAGCCCTCGACGTGGTTGAACGTGCAGCGAAGACCCAAGAACGCGTCAATCCCTCACGAACTGTCTTCGAGGTTGAGTCGGCTGAACCCGAGGATTCCAGCCCGGAGACATCCACGCAGGACTATGTCGCTCGCCTGAAGACACAGGACGGCGTTCCCGGGTGGAAAGTCGTGATCGGGCTGGGAGTGATCTGTTTAGTGGCTTCCGGAATATTACTGACGGCGTGGTTTATGGGCGGACAGAATACTCAGGCTTCGACGGAAGTAGCAGATGATGAGCTGTTGCCCCACAATCTGCGGGTGTCTCCGCTATCGTACGGCACGGCCACAACCGGTGGTCGTTCTGCGCTGGACACCTGGTCCTTAACCGAAAGCGAACATGATGCTGCCTCGGCCATGACTGGCTCGAGTGCGCCTTTAGACATGATCGGCCGGCGAGTGGCAACCAGCTCTGTTCCAGAGCTACGAACGACAGGATGGTCAGTACCCCGCCTTGGCCAGTTGAATATGACCCAGGGACCAACCGTGGTCAACCGTGGCGAACGTTGGGCAACCATTTCGACAACCTATACTTCCCCGGAGCCCTCAGCGATCAGCCCGGCGACAACAGTATCGATGCGCAGAACCAAACGGTGGTTCGACAGTGCAAGATGCTCGATGAACGCGACGGGGTGTCTGGCTGTGCCGTCGATGAGAGCTTATTAGATTCGGATCAACTCAGCCCGCTGGAACCCAGCGCCGAAGATGCAGTGATCCACGTGTACCCCGACGAGTCCTGGACAGCGCTGTTTGCTACAGATCAGACTCTGTACCGGGTCGATTCCAACACCCCCAAATCTGAGGCATCTGGCATGATTCGAACTATTGCGGTGTTCCAGCGTTCTCTGGTTTCTGAGGCCCAAGGAGCCGATGACTCTGTTCTGGACCGTGTCGATGACGGGCTGACGCAGATGTTTTCGTCGTCAGAATGACACCGCAAACTCTGCTGATGCTTGGCTACTGAGCTAGGCTAGGAGAATGAATTTTTTCGGTATCAACGGTAGCGAGCTCCTCGTTCTGGTGGTGCTCGTGCTTCTGCTGTTGGGGCCGGAAAAAATCCCAGAATATACACGGTCGTTACGAGATTGGATTCGGAAGCTGCGCCAGATGGCAGAGGGGGCTAAAAACTCCTTTAAAGAAGAGACCGGAACCGATTTCAATGATATCGACTGGGCGAAATATGATCCTCGGCAGTACGATCCCCGGCGCATCATCCGTGAAGCGCTAGCAGAACCCCTCGATGATTTCGGAGCCTCCACCACCCATCTGGAGACGCCGGCCAGCAAGAAATCGTCGTCTCAGAATCAACCAGCCTCGATCCAGCATGCACAGGTGTCTGGAACCGCGACCGGTCTGACGGCTGGCTCTGACGAAGACGTCGCCTCTACACAGAACCCCGAAGATACCGACGAAAATCCGTCCACCCCTTTTGATAACGAAGCCACCTAAAGGTTTCGACGTCACGTCCTGCCACCCCGAATGACGGCTTCTGTGTCGTCCCATGAAGGAGACAAGACATCATGGTCAAACGTCAGCTACCTAAGATCAACGAGCTTGCTGAACTGATGCAATTCAAGAAGCCGCAGCTTAACCGCAGGAAAGCCCGTTTGGACAAGGCCCTGACCATCTGGGATCTGCGCGAGTTGGCCAAGAAAAATACGCCGGTAGGACCATTTGACTATACCGACGGTGCCGCAGAATCAGAAGTGTCCATTCAACGAGCTCGTCAGGCTTTCCAAGACATTGAATTTCACCCCGGAATTCTGCGTGATGTCTCCCAGGTCGATACCTCCACAACCATCACCGGTGGGAAATCTGCGTATCCGTTCGGGATTGCCCCGACAGGGTTCTCACGCATGATGCAGACTGAGGGAGAAGTTGCCGGTGCCCGTGCGGCAGCCCGCTGTGGAGTGCCCTTCTCGCTGTCCACGATGGGCACCACCTCGATAGAAGATGTGGCAGCAGCGGCTCCCAACGGGCGGAACTGGTTCCAGCTGTATGTGATGAAAGATCGTGATGCCACCTACGACCTGGTCCATCGTGCTTACTCGAGTGGTTTTGACACGCTGTTCTTCACCGTTGATACTCCGGTGGCCGGTCAGCGGCTACGCGACACCTATAACGGTTTTTCGATTCCACCTCAGCTGACTCCGATGACGGTCATTGGCGCGATTCCGAAATACCACTGGTGGTTCGATTTCCTGACCACTCCGACTTTGGAATTTGCCTCCCTCACCAAGACCGGTGGTACCGTTTCCGAACTGATTGACACGATCTTCGATCCCTCGATCAACGACGAGGATTTGCGCATAATTCGCGACCTATGGCCAGGAAAATTGGTGGTCAAGGGCGTACAGACCCTCGAAGCAGCCACAAAGCTTGCCGACTTCGGGGTGGACGGGATCGTGTTGTCGAACCACGGCGGACGGCAACTAGACCGTGCCCCCGTGCCCTTTGAGCTACTTCCCACAGTCGCTCGTGAGGTCGGAGCCCAGACCGAGATCATGATCGACACCGGCATTATGCACGGTGCCGATATCGTGGCCTCCATCGCGTTAGGCGCCGACTTCACACTGGTAGGTCGCGCTTGGTTGTACGGATTGATGGCCGGTGGTGAGGCCGGGGTGGACCGGATGCTTGAAATCCTCACTAAACAGCTGACCCGGACTATGCAATTGTTACAGGTTACCAGCGTGGACGAGCTGGGACCCCAGCACGTGACCCAGCTAGAGCGACTCAACGTGCGGCAACGGATTTCTCGCGAGGAAGAAGTCAGTCGCCCCTGATGAGTGCGAGATCTCGTGCAACCGTGTGACGGCCCTTAGACGTATGCTATGACTCAGCGTGTAGATTCCGAGGCATCAAAGACCCACCGGGGGTACCGTGCTATTGGGATCATTTTGGTGGGGGCTGGCCTTGGGCGCCACTTGTACGGTACCCTACACCCAGAAATCCAGCTGATCAGCTCATCATGGGTGAGCCTATTTGGGCGGTTTCGACCAAGCGTTCGCTGATAATCTGTAACGACTTTCCGCTGGGAGAGTCTGGATGAGAAATGATCGTGGGCTGACCTTGGTCAGCATCGGTGCGAAGAATTGGGTCCAGGGGGATTGTCCCTAAGAGTTCGACCGGGTCGTGCAGATGCTCCGCCAGATGCTGGGCAACCTGTTTGCCACCGCCGGCTCCAAAAACGTCCATCACGGTGCCATCCGGGAGGGTCATCGGCCCCATATTCTCAATGACTCCGGCTACCGCCTGATGGGTTTTGGTGGCTAGTTCTCCGGCTCGAGCAGCAATATGGGCAGCAGCATACTGCGGTGTGGTCACCACCAGAAGCTGGGCCTGGGGGAGTAGCTGTGCAACTGAAATAGCAATGTCTCCCGTCCCCGGTGGTAAGTCCACCAGCAGGACATCGAGCTGGCCCCAATGGACATCGCCGATGAACTGTTCCAGGGCACGGTGGAGCATCGGTCCCCGCCAAGCCACCGGTTGGTCGGTGTCGAGAAACATCCCAATCGAAATCGTTTTGACTCCATAAGCCACCGGTGGCAAGATCATCTCTTCCAAGCGAGTGGGGCGGGTCGTGATCGAGAGCAAACGCGGGATGGAAAAACCGTGAATATCGGCATCAATTAAGCCCACCCGGTAGCCACACTTGCTCAACGCGGTGGCCAGATTTGCGGTTACCGTTGACTTACCGACACCGCCTTTGCCCGAAGCTACGGTGAGCACCAGTGGCTGGTGGGGATCCCCAGCGCTCGCGGCGGTTAAACTCGAGGAATGGCGTGAACGCAGGGAATCAACGAGTTTTCGGCGTTGCGTGCTGTCCATGGGACGTAGAGCTACCTCGACGCTACTCACCCCGGGCAAGGAGACCAGGGCGTTGAAGACCTGGTCTCGTAGCGTGTCTTGCATCGGACACCCGGGCGTGGTCAGCAGGATCTCGGCGCGAAGGTGATGCGCAGGAACTTCTTCAGATGCGGGTGCCTGACCGGAAGTGTCGTCCACAGATGCCGTCACCGCAGACACCATCCCCAAATCAGTAATGGGGACGCGAATCTCCGGATCCTCGACGTGACGTAAACGAGCCAGGGCAATCTGTTCAAGTTCGCTGATGTTCCTGGACATGGTTCTACTGTAGGTCAAGGCTAGACTCGACGCTATCAGCCAAACAATGTGCGTTGACTTGGATTCACTTCTGAAAAATGGGGAGAATAGAACTATGTCTATGAATGCCGGTTTTACCGACCCCCTCGGCCAAGGTCTGCCCCAGGGACAATTATTGGGAAATTATCGTCACTTTGACGATGCGCAGAAGGTTGTCGACCGGTTGGTCGAAGCCGGTATTAATGTGGATCATTTTCATATTGTTGGACGCGACGTGCGCCTGGTGACGTCCTTGCGCAATCGTTCAGGATATCCTGCAGTGGTCGGCAGGGCCGCCTTGCAGGGGGCATTTTTTGGCCTGCTTATCGGGCTGTTGATCTCGACCTTGATGCCAGCCCAAGCCCCATTCCAAATTCTAGCCTCGGTTGCTTTGGGCGTAGGTGTGTGGGTGATCTTTGGTGTCATCGGGCATGCACTGCGTCGACGTGCTGGTAAGTACGACTACATACCCCGATTCGCTGCCGTGAGTTTCGACTTGCTGTGCGACTTTGCCGTTGCTCACCAAGCCAAACAAATCATCGGGCCCCAACCGATGCCAACCAGTCCGACACCGGCCCATCAGCCCGACTCGACCGGTACCACCGCCCCCGGAACACCACCGCCAAGTGGCCAGACCGGTTCTTCTCCCACCACCGCGCAGACCCCGGTCCAGGAGCCCTCGGAGGCCTCCACCACCCGGTCCGGGTTCCCAGACCTTCCCGATGGCCGGCCACAGTTCGGTGCCCGGATTGATGACGCCTCTCAACCCCGACGCGAAGCAGAACCCCATGGTGATGCCAGCGCTGATCCATCCGCACCATCGGAGCCATCCGAGTCATCCGAGGCATCAGAGAAGAAGGCCACCGACGGAACCCAGAGCTCCCTATCTGAGCAACCTGAGCCCCGTCGCAAGACTTCGCAGGAGGATCACTAGCTTATCCCCTGCACCGAACTATTGCCGGTTGTTTTCTCCCAGCAGTGATGCCATCCAAGCTTCCACCTCGTCGACGGTGCGTGGAATGGTGGCACTGAGGTTCTCGGCGCCCTGGTCGGTTACGAGAATATCGTCCTCGATCCGAATGCCAAGACCCCGGTATTCTGCGGGAACGGCCAGATCTTCGTTTTTGAAATACAGGCCCGGTTCGATGGTGAACACCATGCCCGGTTCCAGCACGCCGTCCATATAAAGCTCGCGACGCGCCTGCGCACAATCGTGAACATCTAACCCCAGGTGGTGGCTGGTCCCGTGTGGCATCCAACGGCGATGCTGTTGTCCGGACAAGGAGACAGCCTCGTCAACACTGACCGGAAGAATTCCCCAGGCATCCAGGTGCTGTGCCAGAACTTCGGTGGCACGATCGTGAACATCACGGAATCGGATCCCCGGCCGCACGATCTCGAAAGCCGCATCGGCAGCTGCCAGCACAGCGTTGTAGACCTGGGCCTGAAGCTCGGAGAACCGTCCATTAATCGGTAGTGTGCGGGTGATGTCAGCGGTGTACAGGGACTCGGCTTCCACACCGGCATCTACCAGCAACAACTGCCCGTCGACAATCGGACCGGTGTTCCGAATCCAGTGCAGGATGGTGGCGTTGTTGCCGGCAGCGGCAATGGTGTCATAACCCAGGTCATTCCCCTCGAGCCGAGCTCGAGAAAAGAATGCGGTCTCGATAACCCGCTCGCCCCGTTGAACCTGCTTTGCGGCCGGTAGCGCCCGAATAATGTCGTCAAAACCTCGGGCCGTGGCGTCCACGGAGCCACGAAGTTCCCCGATTTCCCATTCGTCTTTGACCAGGCGGAGTTCGGACAGATATTCGGAGAGCTCGGCGTCGAGTCGGTCGGAGGCTTCTAGATCAACGCCGGTGTTGATCCGGGAGGTGTCAACCAGAGCCTCCATATTCAGGTCAGCGCCACGCACCACGCGCAACCGGGTGCCACCAATCTCCACGGCTCCGGCATCGACGGTGACCGCATATTCCAGTTCGTCGAGACTCTTGGTCTTCAGTCCGGTGCGAGCTTCTAATTCACGCAAGGTTGGTCGAGGTCCCACCCAAAACTCGCCGATTTTGGCGTTGGCATAGAATTCTTCGGAGTCCCGGGTAGCCAGGGGACGGAAATACAGGGTCGAAACGTGCCCGGACCCTTGGTCCCCGGTACCCGGCTCAACCGGTTGCATCACCAACGCCGCATCGGGCTCGTGGTCAATACCGAGTCCGGTCAGGTGCGTGAATGCCGAATGAGGCCGGAACCGGTAGTCGGTGTCATTGGATCGGACTTTCGGGGCGCCGGCCGGAATGATCAGGCGTTCACCCGGGAACCGCTCCGAGACCGCTTTTCGGCGTGTAGCAGCGTAAGAGGCCACCGCATCGGCTGAGAATTCTGGGTGCTCGACCGGAGCCCATTGGGAACCCATGAAGTCTTTAAATGCCTGGGACTCCGGGCGACGGGAACGGTTCTCACCCCGCTGAGAGAGAGCCTGCTCTGGTTGCTCGTCGAGCTGGTCCCGGGAGGTCGAAGAACGATGTTGTGCAGAAGAAGCGGATGATTCAGTCATGGTTCCATGCTCTCATGAATCCCCAGCACCCCGCCGGGGAGGTTACCTGTCTGTTGTATGACGTTTACACTTATGAGCATGGCCTTTGATCTGCACACGCATTCAACCTGTTCGGATGGTACCCAGCCACCGGCAGAGGTCGTGCGTTTAGCAGCAGAGGCAGGATTGGAAGGACTTGCGCTGACCGATCACGACACCACGGCAGGATGGGATGAGGCGATCTCAGCCGCGCAGCGTCACAGCATCAGCTTGGTGGTTGGCATGGAATTATCGTGCGTGACCGATGAAGGGATCAGCGTTCATGTGCTCAGCTATTTGCATGACCCACAGCACGCGGGTTTGTCAGCTGAAATTGCTCGAGCCCGAGAGGCTCGCATCATTCGAGCCCAAGAAATGACCGCTCGGATCGCCCGAGACTATCCGGACTTGAGCTGGGAGTTAGTGCTCAAACATACCCACGACGATGCCACCGTGGGGCGGCCGCATCTCGCCGATGCACTCGTGGACATCGGCGTGGTCCCGGACCGCTCGGCAGCGTTTACCAGCCTGCTATCGAGTGACTCGTCCTACTATGTGCCTCACTATGCTCCTGATCCAGCACTCGGAGTAGAGCTGATTAAAGAAGCAGGTGGGGTAGCAGTCTTCGCACACCCGATGGCTGCGAAGCGAGGACGTACCGTATCAGACCGTACCTTCACCGAGATGATCGAGGCTGGCCTAGACGGCGTTGAAGTTGACCACCGCGATAATTCGGCTAAGGGGCGGGATAAGCTTCGTCAGCTGGCCAGGAAATATGGTTTGTTGACGACCGGTTCTTCGGACTTTCACGGCAACGGTAAACCCAACCGGTTGGGTGAATATACCACGGCGGTAGAAACGGTTAAAGCGCTGGAGCCTCGAGCGAGCTCAGGACTCCAGGTGCTGTGGCACACCGACTAATTGCGGTTGTTCTGCTGGTTTGTGCTCTGTTTCCTTCTCGAGGAAACCACTTTACCGTTCTTCCGGCGAGTGCGCTGACGCCTCCGCGAAGAACCCGAGGCCTTCTCCTTCTTGGCCTGGGCCTTGTGCTTCGACGAGGAAGACCGTTCTTGGCTCTGGTCTTGCTGGTGTCCAGCCGAACGACGCCGGGAGCGTCCGCGACGATGCTGTCGACCATTGCGGGACCGCGATCGAGAATCCTTACCACCAAGATCTTCACGATCTTCGGCGTCGAGACCAGCGTGAGTGCGTTGTGACTTTGGGAGTTTTCCTTTGGTTCCCTCTGGGATATCCAAGTCTTCGAACAGGTGGGGGGAGGCGGAGTAGGTCTCAATGGGCTCGGTTTGGTCTAGGCCTAGCGAAGCGGCAATCAGCTTCCACTGCGGGATGTCTTCCCAGTCCACCAGTGTCACCGCGGTGCCCTTATGCCCGGCCCGACCGGTCCGACCGATCCGGTGTAGATAGGTCTTTTCATCTTCGGGACACTGGAAGTTGATCACGTGGGTGACATCATCGACGTCAATACCGCGGGCAGCGACATCGGTGGCGACCAGCACATCGATTTTCTCATTGCGGAAGGCCCGTAAAGCTTGCTCGCGCGCGCCCTGTCCCAAGTCGCCGTGGATCGCACCAGCTGCAAAGCCGCGCCGGGTGAGCTCATCGGTCAACCGTGCTGCTGCGCGCTTGGTACGAGTAAAGATAATCGTGCGACCTCGCTCCCTGGCCTGTAGTACCCGCGCGATCAGCTCATCTTTGTCCAGATGGTGAGCACGGTAGATCAGCTGACGGATGTCCTTTTTGGTGGCCTGAGTGTCGTCAGGATCTTCGGCACGAATATGAGTGGGGTGCGTCATGAACCGGCGGGCCATCGCCACCACCGGACCGGGCATGGTAGCAGAGAATAGCATGGTCTGACGCTTATCTGGAACGGCCTGCAACAAGGTTTCAACATCCGGCAAGAAACCCAAGTCAAGCATTTCGTCGGCTTCATCCAGAACGACGGTCTGCACATGGTCGAAGCTCAGATGACGCTGACGCATCAAGTCGATGAGTCGTCCCGGGGTTCCAACAACGACTTCGGTACCACGATTGAGTTCGTCAACTTGTGGTTCATAAGCCCGACCACCGTAAATGGTCGTCACCCGCACGCTACGACGTGAGGCCGCCAATCCGAGGTCCTCACCGACCTGGGTCGCCAGTTCGCGAGTTGGCACGATCACCAGAGCCTGGGGAGCACCGGGGGAGGGCAGAGAGTCGCTACCAGGCTCATCGGGGCCAATGACACGCTCCAGGACCGGAAGACCAAATCCCAACGTTTTACCGGTACCGGTCTTAGCTTGACCGATGATATCCTGGCCTGCCAAAGCAATCGGCAGAGTCATGGCCTGAATAGGGAATGGGGAAACGATCCCCTTGGCAACGAGGGCCTGGACCATATCGTCGCGCAGGCCGAAATCTGCGAACGTCTTGTCTGAGGTAGACCCATGCGGCGAGGTGTCGGACACGAGTTGGTCGTCCGGATCGGCCTGGTTTACAGCGGGCTGTTGGTGAAGAGAATCTGACATCTGAGATGAACTTTCTCGTGGCACCCCACAACCCAAGGTATGTGTCAGTCGGATTGTAGGGTGCCACTGAATCGAGGACTATACGAGCGGGTCAACACAATGGACAAAAAAGTGGAGCCGATCGCGGTTTAGTCTTCTGAGCTGTAGTAAGCGGTAGCGTTCTATCGCAGACGACCGGTCATCCAGGGGCGTCAATGACACCGGGGACGTGGTGTCGTAGTGAGGAATGGTCGAGTCTAGCTGGCGACAAAACCGACCGGGCCAGACGTGGTGTCTCCTACCTCGACATAGCCTACAACATTGCCGGGGACCAGGATCGTACGACCCTTAATATCGTCGATCTGAACCATACCTCCATCCTTGATGGCGGTTTGGACTTGCTCGACCACTTTCTCAGCCGGCAAATCTGTCTTGAACACAATTTCACGGGTGACGTGTTGAACACCGATACGAATTTCCATGTCTCTCCTTCACAAGCCGTGAACGCGGTTAGTGTTGTTTCGGGAACCCAGCTTAGCGGAGACGCCCTCGGCTCCGTGCGCTCTCAGCCCTGTCTGCCGCGGGCTTCGGCCAGTGGCGTAATTGTCAGTTCCGAAACACAGAAATGCCCTCACGCAACATGTCGGTCACGATCTCGGCGGTCTGGTTCGGGCCCAGTTCCTCGGTCTGTTGCTGATCCTTGGACATATAGGTCCAACCGTGGGCTGCGCTAATCACGGTAATCGTGACCATGGAAGAGACAAGTCTGGTCTGCTGGTCGGTGAGATGGGAGTCGTCAACCAGTAAGGTGTGGATTTTGTCGGTGATCTTTCCGAGAAACTCCCGACGGACTCGGTCGAGCTCACCCTCCAGAGGAGTCGAACGGTCCAGAATGACTCGGAATGGACGATCAGGGCGCGAGGCGAATTCAAAGGCCGCGGCAACGCACTTGTAAACGCACTGTCGCTCTGAGTCGCTTTCTTCGTCGAAAGCTTGGGTGAGTTTCTCGCCGAGCATTTTGAGATGGTCATTGAAGATGGCGCGGTAGATGTCTTCTTTGCCCTCGAAGTGCTGATAGAGAACTGGCTTGGAAATTGCGGCTTCCTTGGCAATGGCGTCCATAGAGGATCTGACGTAGCCGTTGATTCCAAAATGTTGAGCAGCGATGGTGAGAAGTTGTTCTCGACGCTGGCTTCTAGGTAGACGTGTCACGAGTTGCTAACCGTCCTTGACGTATCGGTGTGGTCTGCACCATGGAGAGTTCGCCATCCTTCCACGGTGATGAATGTCTGTCGTATTTCTACTGAAATTACGAGTGATTGTCATCCCTCGAAAAAAACGTAGTTAACGATTCTCATACTTTACTGATGGAATCGCAATATTGCCAGTGACTTGGGAGTTTATCGGAAGTCTTTTGCCGTGAGAGGCAACTCTCTTAACACACTCGACGCTATGCTGGGAAAATAGATGAAAGGTAAAATATAAGTGATGAATGCGCGTCCAAGAGAGCACAAAGCCAGTGAAAACTGTGCACCGAGCTCTTGGATGAGAAGTGTCGCAGGTGAGCGAAAGAGGTGGCCGGTGGTGAGTGCTTAAGCGCTCTCGGCACGATGATCGGAGTGGGGGCACGTGGGATCGGCTACCGGTGTCTGCTCGGGTGTCTGTGCACGCTTGCGTGCTGCTTGACGCTCAGCTTTCTTGCGCTGTCTTTCAGCGGTTTCGGCGGCCACGTCGAGACCGAAAATGGTTTCCAGTGCGAGCTCGTAGTCCGCTAGGCGCCCTTCTTCGGCCAGGTGACGTGCCCGCACTGTTGGTTCGTGCAAGAGCTGACGCACCATGCGACGCATGGCGAATTCCACTTCCTCGGCGGCTGCGGTACATCCGTGGCGTTGCCGCACGCGAGCAATTTCGTCCTCGAGTACGGATTGAGTGTGCTCGCGCAAGGTCACAATGGCATCGGAGGCAGAGCGCTGTTTGGACTCACTGAGGAAATCTTCGACGGCTTGGTCCACGAGGCCTTTGGCCCGAGTAATGGATTCTTGTTGCTCGTCTGGCGCCGCCATCTTGACCGACTCGAGCGTAACCACGTCAACCCCGTCAAGATCGGCGATATCGGGATCGAAGTCATGGCTGAGCGCTAGATCGATAATGGTCAAGCGATGCGGGAGGCCGGAACGCAGTCGTTGCAACTCAGGTTTGGAGATGGTCCGCTCTTGCCCAGAAACGCCAATCACGACGTCTGCTTCGGCAAAAGCCTCATGCACCATGTCACTATCTACTGCCATGGCCCAGTCACCACGATCGGCGACAAACTGCTCGGCTCGGCCCGAGGAGGAATACACTGCAACGTTGCGAGCGCCGAGTTGCTCCAGCTGGGCGATGGTAGTTCCGGCGTATGCACCGGTACCCACCAGCAACACATTGGCATCTTCCCAGAACCGCTTGGTCGCCACGACGGTTGACCCGGCTCGGATTTGGGTTGCTAGCTCCAGCGCCACAGACACGACCGACCGTCCAGTCGATCCCAACGCGGTTTCGGTACCGACTTGTTTGGCGGTCCGGGACGCAGTTTCGAAAAGTTTGGTGAGATTACCCGTGGTGGTGTTGGCTTGCTTGGCCTCGGTGAGGGCCCGGCGCACCTGTCCGGCGATCTCGCGTTCACCAACGACAGCAGACTTGAGTCCGGCGCCGACTTCGAAGAGGTGTCGTACCGTCTCGTCGTGCGGAAGGATATGGAACGCATCCCGAACCTGGTCTAGGCGCAGACCGGTCTGGTCGGCGATGCTCTGGAGGATGTCAACCTGGGCTTGTGCCGCGTCGGCTCCGGTAGCGATTTCTGCATACACTTCGACACGGTTACAGGTCGAAAGAGACACTGCCCCCTGTAAATGGGGAGAGTTTTCTACCGTGGAGGCGACCCCTGGAACTCCGTTGCTTAATTCCGCCACCGTCTCGAGGTCAAGCCAGGTGTGCGCAGCAACCAACGAAAATAATGCCACAATGACTTCCATGCTAGGCCAGTGCACTCACCGATTAAAGTGAGCGCACCCTAAGTATGATGCCTCACGGTGTGTCATCTTTGCCTGAACAGTCCGGGGTGCCATCGCGATGGTTTTTCCTCTGACGGCTGATCACCACGTCTTACATTCAGGGGCATGAGGTTCAACGTGGGAGAATGGGGTCATGACTCAAGAATCCCGTGGTGGCTCCAGCGTGTGGGCAAATCACCCGTTGCTCACCGACGATGCGCGACGATCGACCGCACAGTCCGATCTGATTCGAGCCTACCGAGGGCAGATGCCTAGTCGCCGTCCGGTGTGGTTTATGCGTCAGGCCGGCCGGTCGCTTCCCGAATACCGACGCTTAAGGGAAGGCACCACCATGCTGGATGCCTGCGTGAACCCCGAACTGGCCAGTGAAATCACTCTGCAACCGGTGCGACGCCATGACGTGGACGCTGCGATCTTTTTCTCCGATATTGTGATCCCGCTCCGTTTGGCCGGAATTGGCGTAGAGATCCAGCCCGGTGTGGGGCCAGTGCTCGAAAAACCGGTCCGGACTGCACAGGATGTGGCAGCGCTACCAGATCTGGATCAACTCGGCCCCGAAATTTTTGCTCCAATTGCCGAAGCAGTACAGCGTACCGTTGCTGAGCTCGGGCCTCGCCCCCTCATTGGTTTCGCTGGAGCGCCGTTCACCGTGGCCGCTTATATGGTGGAGGGCAAACCGAGCCGGGAGCACCTGGGGCCACGGGCCATGATGCACCGGGAACCGGAGACTTGGGAGGCGCTGATGCGCTGGGCCGCCCACGCCTCCGGTCTGTTCCTCGCCGCCCAGGTGCGCGCGGGGGCTTCGGCGGTCCAACTCTTCGATTCCTGGGCTGGGTCGTTATCGCGGACTGACTATCAGCATTCGGTGATGCCGTACTCAGCGCTAGCCTTGGCGGAGCTCGACAGCCTGCGAGCCGAACTCGACCTGCCGGTGGTGCACTTTGGGACCGGCACCGCTGAGATTTTGGACCTGATGCGTGAGGCAGGAGCGTCGGTGATCGGCGTGGACTACCGCATCGGGCTGGACGAGGCCTATCGACGCCTGCAAGCCCGCCGTGGTGAGCAGGCCCAGCCACTACGCGCCCTGCAAGGCAATATCGATCCGGCCTTCCTCGATGCCGGATGGCCCGCCCTTGAAGCCCACACCCGCGCGGTGCTGGCCGCCGGCGAGTGCGCCCCCGGGCACGTGGTCAACCTGGGGCACGGGGTCCCACCCAGCACCGACCCGGAGGTATTGACCGAGCTCGTCTCGTTCATCCACTCCATCTCGGTGGGAGTGCGGTCCGCTGAGGATTCCCAGGGCGTGGTGTTACCCCATGAGTGAGCTACCCGGGTTGCAGGGGAACCACTACGACGTCGTGGTTATCGGCGGTGGCATCGCCGGACTCACCGCGGCCCGGGAGCTGAGCATGGCCGGGGCTCGCGTCGCGGTGCTGGAGGCCGCAATGCATCCTGGTGGTGCGTTGGCCGGTCTGGAGCTCGGTGAGGCGATCAATCCGACGGATGAGCAGGTGAGACACGACCCGAACGTGTCGTTGCGGGTGGACGCTGGCGCGGAAGCTTTTGCCACCCGTGGTCCCGCCGTGGCGGAGCTGATCACAGAACTGGGGCTAGGCGAGGAGATCGTGGCACCACAGGCCAGTGGCTCGTGGCTGTACACCCGCGACCGGGGGGCGATTCCTTCCCCGACAGTGGGCGTGCTCGGCATTCCCGGAGATCTGCACAGCCCCGATGTAGCCACAGCTCTCGGTCCTGAAGGGATCGCTCGGGCCCAACAAGACCTCTCGGCCCCCGTGGATGACTACCGACAGGTGTTAACCGACCAGACACCGATCACCCTCGCCGAGGTAGTCGCAGACCGTATGGGCCCGGCTGTGGTCGATAACCTTGTGGCCCCGGTGGTCGCCGGCGTGCTCTCCACTGACCCGGCGAGCGCGGACGTGCGTCAGCTGATCCCCGGTCTCTTGGACGCGATGGTGGAACAGGGGTCGCTGGCGGCGGCCATTACGGCGCTGAAACGGTCCGGTCGGCCCGGGGCCGCGGTGAACTCTTTACGTGGTGGTATGCACCGGATCATCGACGCCCTGACCGCGGAGCTAGCTGAGAGGGGAGTGGATCTGGTGACCTCAGCCCCGGTGACCTCGCTCGCGGACGCTGAGACCCCCGGCGGCTCTGGTTACCGAGTACTCATCACCGCCGCTGAGGCATCCGAGGTCGAGCTGAGCGGCGACCGCCTCGTGCTGGCCTGTGACGCCGTGACGAGCTACCGGCTGATCACCACGTTGCGCGCGAGGCGCCAGGCACCCGAACTTCCGACCGAGGCGCAACCGGCCACCGGAACCGGTGTGGGCCTGGTGACACTGCTAGTCGACCACCCCGAACTGGACGCTGCCCCGCGCGGGACCGGGTTGCTGGTGGCTCCTGACGTCACGGATGTGGCCGCCAAGGCGATGACCCACGTCTCGGCCAAGTGGGCCTGGCTGCATGAACGACTTAACCCCACCGGTGCTACCCACCGACATGTGCTCCGGCTCAGTTACGGCCACATCTCCGATCCCGTTGCCGGGCACGCGTTGGGGTATCACAGCACCGATGACCAGCTCATCACCGCCGCCCTGGCCGACGTGCCCCGATTGCTCGGTGTTGACACGGAAAACTTTGCCGCCCGGGTGCGTGCCTCAGCGGTGGTGCGCTGGCGCGAGGCCTTGCCTTCGCCGACTCCAGCCCATACCCGCGCGGTGAATGCGTTGCTGGAGGCGATGGAGCCCGAGTCCATGATGGCCGCCGGCCCGTGGGTGTCGGGCACGGGACTGCTGGCGATCATCTCTGATGTGCGTCAGCGGGCCCGCCAGCTGATCAAATCACCACCGCCTGTGAGCACCCCGACAGATCAATCCTGACGTAGTGATCATCCGACACGAGAGGAAGTGAGACCGTCATGACAGAACAGACGGAGAACAGCACCCCAGCCCCCGGTACGGTGCAACAACAGGCCAGCTCGGTCCCCGAATTGGACACGAGTTGGTTCACCACGTACACGGTCTTTGCCCGCAACCGTCACGAGAACTCCGTGGGCTCGGCCCGGTCGGCCTCGGAAAAACAGCGTGATGCCGAGGCCTTCCGCGCCTTAGTTGCTGATCTGTCCGAACAGGGCATCACCGTACGGGGTCTCTATGACGTCTCCGGTATGCGAGCCGAAGCCGATGTGATGGTGTGGATGTGGGGTAAGGACCCGGTTGCCCTGCAACAGGCCATCCGCCAAGTGCGTCGCGCCGATCTGTTTGCCGGAACCCACGTAGCCTTTACCGCCATGGGGGCCGACCGGATGGCGGAGTTCAATAGGGACCACGTGCCGGCCTTCGCGATGGGCCGCAAACCCCGCAAATGGCTGTGCTTCTACCCGTTTGTGCGCTCCTACGACTGGTACACCATGGATCCGGCCAAACGGCGTGACTTGCTGCGCTCCCACGGCCAGCTCGGCCAAGACTTCCCTGATGTCTGGGCCAACACCGTTTCGGCCTTCGGCCTGAACGACTGGGAATGGTTGTTGGGCCTGGAAGCGCCCCGACTGGATATGCTGGTTGACATGATGCGGCATCTGCGCAATAACGAGACCCGGCACTATGTGCGCGAAGAAGTCCCCTTCTACACCGGTCACTACATCGAGATCGATGACGTCGCCGAGGTGTTGGCCTAAATGACCGTTACCGACTCCGTGCCCGGCCGGATGTTGTTGATGGGCACTCGCGGTTCCGCGCTGGCCCGCACGCAGGCCCAGCAGGTTGCCGATCAGCTCAGCGACTGGCTACCCGGGGTGGAGATCACCTCCCAGATCATCCGCACCGAAGGTGATGTGACCACCGGCTCGCTGGCCTCACTGGGTGGCACCGGAGTGTTCGCTGCAGCGGTGCGGACCGCTGTGGTGCAGGGTCGGGTGGATCTGGCCGTGCACTCGCTGAAGGACCTGCCAGCGATCCAGCCCGAGTCCTTGCGCATCGCGGCCGTACCCGTCCGAGCTGATCCCCGCGATGCGCTGTGCGCCCGAGACGGCATGAGCCTGGATGAGCTCCCGGCAGGGGCCCGTATTGGGACCGGCTCACCCCGGCGCGTGGCGCAATTGCTCCACTACCGGCCCGATCTGCAACCGGTCGATATCCGTGGCAATGTCGCCACCCGCTTGGCGCGGGTGGTCGGCTACGAACACCACCACGACAACGCACCGGCCGCTGCCGGATCGGACCGTGGCGATCTGGACGCGGTTATCCTAGCCTGTGCCGGGCTCGACCGAGTGGACATGGACTGGGCCATTACCGAACGGCTCGACCCCTCGGTCATGCTACCGGCCCCCGGTCAAGCAGCGCTGGCGGTCGAGGTCAGTACCACTCGCCTGCTCGGATCGGCGGTCGAAGACGCCTTGGCACAACTCAATGACCCCGCCACCCTGCTCCAAGTCACTGCCGAACGCGCGGTGTTGGCCCGGTTGGAAGCCGGCTGTGCGGCCCCGATCGGGGCCCTGGCCACCGTGGACGCCCACTCCGGCACGCTCGCATTACAGGCCATGGTCGCCGGGATGGACGGGGTTAACCTGATCCGCGCCAATCGGTCGGTACCGGTCTGTGTCGACGGTGACCAGCTGATCGATGACGACCACTCCCGGGCCGATGCGTGGCAACTGGGTACGGCCGTTGCCGAAGAACTCCTGGATTCCGGGGCTGAGCTGTTGCCCGAAGCACCGCCGCGCGGAAACGGTGGGAGTAGCCTGTCGTGATGACCGAGGTGGTCACCGACACGGTGGTGATCACCCGGCACCCGGCCCAAGCGTCGCAATTAGAGGCCGGACTGGGTGACCACGGTGTCAGCGTGCAGTTCTGCCCCCTGACCGATTTCGTGCTGGCCGAGGACCGCGTGCCGGGCCAGCGTCTCGTAGCGGGGCTCCACGCTGGCGTGTTCGCCGGCGTGGTGGTGACCAGCCCCAATACCGTCCGCGCGCTGAGCTTGCTGGGGCTTGATTGGGCCCGGCTGGCCGGCGGCGACACTGTCGTGGTCGCTACCGGGGCCGGCACCGCCCGGAAGGTGGGCGAGCATGGTTACCCGGGCACGGTCTGGACCCCCACCACCGAAGCGTCTGCGCACGGCATTCTCACCGACCTGCCTGGGTCCCGGAAACTGCCGGTCGAGCCGGCGCGGCCGGTGGCACTACCCCAATCAGCTGCAGCCACTGAGACGTTGGTGACGGGACTGCGTGGGCTCGGCTATCGGGTCGATCACGTGCCGATCTATCACACGGTGGTCTATCCCGGACCGGCAGGGCGACGGTTATTGGCCGCCCCACACCCCGAGAGCGCTCAGCGTCTGGTGGACCTGCACGCGTTGAACCCGCGTACCCCGGTGGTGCTCACCGCCTCCTCAGCGGTCCGCCAGCTGGCCGAGCGGGCAGGTGAGCTTCCGGCGCCGCTAGCACACTACCGACTCATTGCCCTGGGGCGCCCAACGGCCAGTACCGCCACCGAACTGGACATCACCTTGGCCGGCACCGCGACCGCCCCGAACGCTGCGGGCATCCTGCAGATCTTACGCAACCTTTAAAGTCCTGTGTCAGTGCTTTCCAGCTGCCCTAAAATGTGACCTATGGCATACTTTGCGGATGGATTCGAAGCCCTCGTCGTCGGTCACGGTCTGGCCGGTCTGGTAGCCGCCTGCGAGCTGGCCGAGGCTGGACACCGCGTGGCGGTGATCGACCAAGAGAACGCAGGCAATATTGGAGGCCAGGCATACTGGAGCTTTGGTGGATTATTCATGGTCGACAGCGCCGAACAGCGTCGCATGCGGATCAAAGACTCCCTCGAGCTCGCTCTGCTCGATTGGCGCGCCAGCGCCGGCTGGGACCGGCTGGAAGGGCACCATCCCGAAGATCAGTGGGCCCAAGCCTGGGGTGAGGCTTTCGTGCACTTCGCCGCCGAGGAACTGCGCGAGTGGATCACCGGCCACGGCGTGAGCTTCTTTCCAGTGGTGGGCTGGGCTGAACGTGGTGGCAGTACCGCCACCGGCCATGGGAATTCTGTCCCCCGATTCCACATCCCCTGGGGCACCGGAACCGGGCTCGTCGCGCCCTTCGCCCGCAAGCTGCAACGCTACGTCGATCGTGGCCTGGTGCGGTATTACCATCGCCACCGGGTCGACGAGCTGATCGTCGAGAACTCTCGGGTTGTCGGTGTCCGCGGCGCTGTCTTAGCTACTGACGATGCCGAACGTGGCGTGGCAACCAATCGTGAGGTGATCGATGATTTTGAGTTCCGGGCTGCAACGACCCTGCTCGCCACCGGCGGGATCGGCGCCAACCCCGAGCTGGTGCGTTCTTTCTGGCCCGAACGGTTGGGCACCCCACCGCAGCAAATGATCAGCGGGGTCCCAGCCCACGTGGATGGGCGCATGCTGGCTATTGCCGGTGATGCTGGAGCCCGACTAGTCAACCAAGACCGCATGTGGCACTACGTGGAAGGCATAAAAAACTGGAACCCGATCTGGGAGCGCCACGGTATCCGAATCCTGCCTGGCCCCTCCTCGCTGTGGCTGGATGCGACCGGACACCGGCTCAACCCGCCGGCTCTGCCCGGTTTTGACACGCTGGCCACCCTGGCTGAGCTACGGGCCACCGGATACGACCACTCCTGGTTTATTCTGAACCAGAAGATTATTGAAAAAGAATTCGCGCTCTCCGGCAGTGAACAAAACCCCGACCTGACCGGCAAGGATCTGAAGCTGTTACTGAAACGGCTGGGCCCCGGTGCCCCAGGGCCGGTGGAAGCGTTCAAAAACCACGGCGAAGACTTCGTGGTGGCCGACACGTTGGATGAGTTGCTGACCCTGATGCAAGAACTCGAACCAGAGGTGCCGCTGGATACCGAACAGGTCCAGGCCGAAGTCCGCGCCCGCGATCTGCAACTGGACAACCCGTTCTCCAAAGACGCGCAAATCACCTTTATCCGCTCCCACCGGGCTTCGTGGGGAGATAAGCTCATCCGAGTCGCTCCCCCCGGCAAACTTACCGACCCGGCCAACGGGCCACTGATTGCTGTGAGACTGAACATCCTGACCCGCAAAACCCTGGGCGGGATCCAAACCGACTTAAACTCCCAAGCCCTGGATGCCACCGCAACCCCGATCCCCGGGCTCTATGCTGCCGGCGAAGCCGCCGGATTCGGCGGAGGTGGATCCCACGGCTATCGGGCGCTAGAAGGCACCTTTGTCGGCGGGTGTTTATTCACCGGACGCACCGCCGGCCGGGCCATGGCCGCTGAACTATAACGACGAGATGACGACTAGAGTGGACCGTAGGAACGCGGTGACCAGCTGTCATCAGCCTGTCACCAGCGCCGAACCCACACTGCCGACCCCCCATAGCAGGGGAGAAGGAAGGACCATGTCTTTTCCGCTCCAACGTCCCCGGCGCCTGCGTCAAAATTCTGCCGTGCGTCGGATGGTCGCACAGACTCGGCTTCATCCCTCCCAACTCATTCTTCCCGTCTTCATCAAAGAGGGCCTGACCGAGCCGAACCCGCTGGTCTCGATGCCCGGCGTCGTCCAGCACACCGAAGACTCTCTCAAACAGGTTGCCACCCAGGCCGCCACAGCCGGACTGGGTGGCATCATGATCTTCGGGATCCCGCAAAAACTCGACGCCACCGGATCCGAAGCACTCAACCCCGACGGCATCCTCAACCGTGGCATCCGCGCGGTTGTCTCGGCAGTCGGTGACGATCTGGTGGTGATGTCCGATCTCTGCCTGGACGAATTCACCGAGCACGGCCACTGCGGCGTCCTCGACGAGACCGGACGGGTCGATAATGACGCCACCCTGGAGCTCTACGGCAAAATGGCCCAAACCCATGCCGAAGCCGGGGTGCACATGGTCGGCCCGTCTGGCATGATGGATGGCCAAGTCCGGGTCATCCGTGAATCCCTCGACGAGGTCTCCGCCCAACACGTCGGGATCCTGGCCTACTCGGCCAAATACGCCTCCGCTTTCTACGGACCCTTCCGCGAAGCGGTAGACTCCAGCCTGACAGGCGACCGTAAAACCTACCAGATGGACCCGGCGAACCGGCGCGAAGCTCTGCTGGAGACCGAGCTCGACCTAGCAGAAGGCGCTGATATGGTGATGGTCAAACCTGCGATGAGCTATCTGGATATCCTGCGCGAGGTGGCCGACTTCTCGGACGTACCGGTTGCGGCCTACCAGATCTCCGGAGAGTACGCGATGATCGAAGCAGCTGCCGCTAACGGGTGGATCAACCGCGACGCCGCCGTGGCCGAGTCGGTGCTGTCCATCCGTCGGGCTGGAGCTGACCAGGTGCTGACCTACTACGCCCTAGAACTCGCCGATTGGATCCACCGTGGCCTGATCTAAGGCCCAGTGAGTTCCAACCAGACCCGCCCGACCCCGTCCAGCTCAGAACAGGACTGTGAGAATCCCATGACCGACCAGCCTACGTCTTTCACCAGCAACCAGCAGGCCTTCCGCGCTGCCGAAGCCGCCATGCCCGGCGGGGTGAATTCTCCGGTGCGCGCGTTCGGATCCGTCGGACTGACCCCGCCGAGCATCGTCAGTGCTCGGGGTGCCTACCTCACCGACGTCGAAGGTAACGAGTACGTTGATCTGGTTGGCTCATGGGGGCCCATGCTCCTGGGGCACCAGCATCCGGCGGTGGTGGAGGCCGTGCATGCAGCGGTCGACCGTGGCCTGTCCTTCGGTGCGTCCACCCCGGACGAGACACACTTAGCCGAACTGGTGAAATCCATTCTGCCGATCGATCGCATCCGGTTTGTCTCGACCGGGACCGAGGCGACCATGACCGCGCTACGCATCGCGCGCGGTGCCACCGGACGGGATCTGATCGTGAAATTCGCCGGGGGATACCATGGCCACTCCGATGGGCTACTGGCCTCGGCGGGATCGGGTGTGGCGACCCAGTCACTTCCGGGCTCGGCCGGTGTGACTGCTGCGGTGGCCGCCCAAACGCTGGTGGTGCCCTTCAATGACCGGCAAGCCCTGGAAGAAGTCTTCGCTGACTACCCCGAGCAGATTGCTGCGGTGATCACCGAAGCCGTGCCGGCCAATATGGGCATTGTGGCGCCTGAGCCAGGGTTCATGGGCTTCTTACGTGAAATCACCCAGCGCCACGGGGCCAAACTCATTTGGGATGAAGTCCTCACCGGATTCCGCGCTACCCCTACCGGAGGCTGGGGGTTAACCGGTCAACCCGAGGGCTGGACTCCGGATTTGTGGACCTTTGGCAAAGTGATCGGCGGGGGTATGCCGGTGGCAGCGGTGGCCGGCAACGCCGAGATCATGAGCCTGTTGTCCCCGTTGGGGCCGGTCTATCAAGCAGGAACCCTGTCGGGAAACCCCGTGGCTATGGCTGCCGGTATCGCGACTCTCAGCAATGCTGATGAGCAGGTCTACCAGCAGGTGACTCATGCCTCCCGGCAGATTCAGCAACTGGTCTCTGAGGCCTTGGATGCTGAAGGCGTGGACCATTCCCTGCAAGTGGCGGGAACGATTTTCTCCGTGGCCTTTGGCACCAGCGACCACGGGGTGCGCAACTACCACGACGCGCAGAACCAGGAGGTCTTCCGATTCGCGCCGTTCTTCCGCTCGTTACTCGAACAAGGTATCTACATCGCGCCCAGCGTGTTTGAGGATTGGTTTGTCTCCGCGGCTCATGACCAGCAGGCCATCGACAGGATTGCCGAGGCGCTCCCGGCAGCAGCCAAGGCTGCCGCGGCCGCTACCGAGTAGAACCGTCGAGGTCTTCGACTGGCCAATGGCGCGACACTGTCGCCTCAGGATCCTTACTCCGGCGCAGGTAGGCTTCAAAACTTTCTGCCTGGGCGGATTTCCACCGTTTCTGCAATTCGAAGAGCTCGGACAAAGGTACGGATAGCTTAGGGTACTTCTCGGCGATGGCGTAGGCGATCTCCACACCAGCCAATGCATCGGCGGCTGAGGCGTGCGCATTATCGAGCCGGACCTGGTAGATCTCAGCGACTTTGCCCAACGTGCGTCCACCCTTGCGGTAGGTGTCGACCTGTTTATCCAAGACGTAGGGATCAACGACCCCGGAGATCGTCAAGGTCTCTAGCCCGTGGCGGGCAATTTCTGCGGTTAATACCGTGAAATCATAAACCCCGTTATAGGCCACCACGGGGAAACCTGCTGCCATGAAGTCAGCCAGCGTGCCGGCGATCTGGTCAATTCCCTCCCGCGCAGCGGTCCCGTGCATGTGGGCATATTCAGTGGATATCCCATGCACTGCGGTTGCCTCAGCAGGAATCTCCACACCGGGATTGAGTAACCACTCAGCATTGGCCCGTTGGACCCGCTGCGGATCCACGACGACTAATGAGGCCGTGACAATCCGGGCTTGGCGCGGGTCCCGACCGGTCGTTTCCAGATCAAACCCCACCATCGCACCGCAGTGCCACGGCTGATCGGGACGTGGGGCAATCGATTGTAGAGCTTCGTTCACCTGTCTTACGCTACGTGGTCGACGCCTCCGGGGGAACCCACCGCCTTGCGGTGGTGGAAACAACACCGCGACAATTCTGCCAAGGCTTAACTTGTCCTTGGTGGTGCGGTTAGATGGACACTATGTCTGAGCCACAGCCTGGGTTTGAACTCCTCCAGCCTCTCCAGCCCGTCGCTTCCGCTGTTGAACTTGATGCTGACCAACGCCGTGTTGTCACGCTGCCAGCCGGTCACGGGCCCGTCCTGGTGATCGGCGCGCCCGGGTCCGGGAGGACAACCACCGCGATTGAATACGCGGTCCAGCGAATGATCACCGACTGTCAGCCAGACGAGGTAGTCATGCTGGCGGGTTCGCGCCAAGCAGCCAGCCAGGTTCGAAACGCTTTGACCGCGCGGTTGCAGGCCGAAGGGTTGGGTACACGGGCAGAGACACCGGTGCGCAGCGTGGCATCATTTGCCTTTGATGTGATTCGGCGGATGCGTGCCGAAGGCTATCTGGAACATGTGGAGGAACCACCTCGGCTGTTAGCTGGTGCTGAACAGGACCGAAAGATCGCGGAGATTCTGGAGACCTACCGGGAAGAAAACACCGGGCCACAATGGCCCGAGTCATTGCAACAGGCCGTGGGGCTGGCTGGATTTCGGCGTGAGGTTCGCGAACTGATCGATCGTTGCAGCGAATACGGTATTGAACCGGGCCAACTCCAACGGTGGGGAGAAGAGTATCATTACCCCGAATGGGTAGCTGTTGCTGAGCTGTTGCAGGACTATCGCGATGACCTTGATCTGCGTTCAGCATCGGCCTTCGACCCAGCGGGACTGATTACCCGGGCGGCCGATTATCTCGCTGACCCAGCCCACCGCTCTTTTCTCGACGCAGAGCGTCAACGGCGTCCGGTGGTGATCATCGACGACATCCAGGACGCCAACCCAGCGGTCTACCGCCTTCTAGAGATCTGGGCAAGTGACCTGGATGTGGTGATGACGGCCAGCCCGACCACGACGGTGCAGGGCTTCCGCGGAGCGACACCGCAGTTGCTCTCCGAGCTACCGCAACGGATGATCAGGGGCGATCTCTCCGGCGAGCAACGTCGCCAGCGGATCATCGAACTGACACATCAGCACCGCATGGCGGCACCGGTTTTCCAAGCCTGGCGTCGGGCCGCTCAACGTATTCCCGTCACCATGGGGTTGCCCTCAACGGTGCCTGCCACTCCCACCTCGGAAGAGGCCGAGACCACAACAAACCACAACGATGAGCGTGCCGAAGTACGCTGGGTGGCCAGTGCTGGCCAAGAAAAACTGTTGGTGCACCAACAACTGTTGCAACTGCATTTAGAACATAAGATTCCTTATTCGAACATGGCCGTCATTGCCCGCACCGCGAGCCGGGTCGATGCCATCGCCCGTTCGTTGAGCTTAGAGGGGATCCCAGTGCACCGACGCATGGCCGACGTCATGCTCAACCAGCAGGCAGCGGTCTCACCGCTGCTCACCCTGGTGGCCGTTGCCAGCAGTCCGGCACCACCGCGGGGGACCGGTCTTGCACCGGAGCGGTTGAGCTGGTTACTCACCGGTCGCTACGGCGGTGCCACCGCGGTACACGTGCGCCAGTTACGACGCCGTTTACTGCAAACCGAGCAAGCCCAGGGCGGAAGCCGAGGCTCACATGAGCTACTGGATATACTGGTCGACTCTCCGGAGCTGGTATACCAGATGTTGAGTCTGGACCCTGAGCGTGCCCTTCCGGATTATGCTCGTTCCGTGGTGCGCATTGGCACGATGCTCAACGCTATGCGTGGTGCCGTGGAGTCAGACTCACCTGAACCGAGTCAGGTTTTGTGGGCCGGATGGCAGGCAGCTCGCGTCGCGACATCGTGGGAAACTACCGCGTTGGAAGGTGAGGCGCAACAGGCGGCTCAGGCCCACCGCGACCTTGACGCCGTGATCGCCGTTTTTGACGCCGCCGAACGATACGAAGATCAATTCCCCGGCGAAACGTCCGCCGGATTCGTCGAATACTTGGAAAACCAAGACCTCCCCATGGACTCGCTATCGGAGACTCACCACCTTGATGAGGCGGTCTCGGTGCTGACCCCGTCGTCTGCGGTCATCGGTGAGTGGGACGCAGTCCTCATTGTGGGAGTCCAAGAAGGCATCTGGCCCAACACCCGAGTGCGTGGACAATTGTTGAAAACCGGGGACCTCGTCGACCTCGTGCGTGGTCGAACGACCCATGACAGACTGGTAGACCGGATCGCGGAAGTTCGAACCGACGAAATGCGCACCTTCGCCGCGGCCATCTCCCGGGCACGCAAGATCGTGATCGGTTCAGCGGTCGCTACCGAAGAATCTCAACCTAGTGCTTTCCTTGATCGAATCCAGCCCTGGCACGTCACTGAGGACCAGCCAGTACGGCCGATAACCTCGGTGCCCACACCGTTGACGCGGAGGATGCTGGTCGCCACCCTGCGTCGAGAACTGGAGAACTCAGCCCGTCAGAAACCAGAACATCGCGATGAAAGCCGGCAACGTGATGCAGCAACTGCGTTGGCCGTGCTAAGCGACCACGGCGTCTCCAGCGCCAACCCCAACTTCTGGTGGGGGCTGGCACCGTTGTCCAGTACCCACCCGGCAGCCGTTGCCGAAGATCTCGAATCTGGTCGGCCCATGATCTCCTTGTCGCCTTCAAGCCTCGGTACCGCTCTGGAGAACCCAGCCGAGTGGTACTTCGATAAGATCGGAGCCTCAACCTCCTCGTCAGAGCCTTTGAAGCGCGGCACCTTCGTGCACGCATTGGCTGAAAAATACCACCAGGGACGAGCCGAAGACCTGCAAGCCGGACTGGAAGAATTGTTCCCGGTTTTACTCCGCGCCCTGGAGCTTGACCCCGAAAGCTGGCAGGCCGAGGGAGAACGCCAGCGGATCAAAGATATGCTGAGCTTTTTCAGCGAGTATGTCATCGCCATGCGTCACGACGGCCGGAGTCTGGTTGCTACCGAATTGGGCGTCAACGCCACCTTCACGGTTGAGGATCTCGACGTGAAAGTTAACGGAAAAATTGACAGGCTGGAAAAAGACCCACAGGGACGTCCAACCGTGGTAGACCTCAAGACCGGCAAGTCGATGCCTCGAAGCGAAGAGGTTGACCGCCTGCCACAATTGGCCACCTATCAGGCCCTGATCATCTCCGGCGTCTTGAAGGCAACGAAGCTCGAGTCGGCCGAGTTTTCTCAGCCCACCACCCCAGGTGGAGCCATGCTAGTCCAGCTGGGCACCACCAACCAGAACCTAAAAGTCCAACACCAACAGCCGGTTGTTCCCGAGGATCCCAAGCACCCGGAAGAAAACTGGGCTAGCCAACAGATCCGGGACGCGGCGCGACGCGTCTCTGGAGCGAGCTATCTGACCTGGTGGGACCCTGGGGAGTTCCAGAAATCGTCCTACCAGATCCTCTCACCCATCACACGGCAAGGAAGGCAGATCACAGAGTGGAACCTTTAGCAGCTCAACCGCAACGAAACACCTGGGGAGACGTTCGGTTTAGCGCTGAAGAACTGGCCGATATCCTTCAGTCCGCGAAGCCACCCCAACAGCGGATGTATCCCACGAAACAACAGCGCGCCGTCATCGAATACGGTCCAGACCCCCTCCTGGTGGTCGCTGGTGCTGGCTCGGGCAAAACGCGCACCATGACAGACCGAGTCATCTGGCTGACTGCCAACGGTTTTGTGCGTCCCGAAGAAATTCTTGGCGTCACTTTTACTCGCAAAGCCGCTGGTGAATTAGCAGCACGCGTGAACGCCGCCATTGAAAACCTCGCGAGCCACGAGTCACTAGGCTTGACTCTCGACCGCCACGACCCGGGACAAGCCAGCGTTTCCACCTACCACTCCTATGCGAATGCGCTGGTAGCAGACTACGGGCTACGCATTGGTGTCGAACCCGATTCAGAAATGATCGGAGAGGCCCGATCATTCCAGATCATCGCCGAGATCGTGGCAAACTGGGAAGCTGATGTGTCCGAACTGGACTTTACCGAGAGTTCGTTGATCTCGGCGGTCAAAAAACTCGCCGCGGAAGCCAACGAACATCTTGTGAAACCACACGAGATCAAAGAGCACGTGATCGAAATTTTGGAGTCCGGCCAGCGTCTAGACACCGGGGCAAAACGGCCCAAATACGCCACGGAGATCTTTAACAGCCTCCGCGTGAAAATGACCATGGCCGATATCGTTGCACGTTACGCCCAGGTGAAAAAGGACCATAACCTCATGGATTATGGGGACCTGGTTTATTATGCCCAACTGATCGCCTCCACGATTCCCGAAGCTGCCGCCAGCGAACGCGAGAAGTATAAGGTCGTCCTCCTCGACGAATTCCAAGACACCTCGCACGCCCAAATGATGCTGTTCTCTTCGCTGTTCGGCCCCCAATCCTCCCAGGGAGCAGGTCACTGTGTCACAGCTGTGGGGGACCCCAACCAGTCGATCTATGGATTCCGAGGTGCCTCCGCCGGTCAGCTGGGTCTTTTTCCCGAATATTTCCCAGCCGTTAGGCGTGCCGATGACGACCGTGTTGACACACGGGCTCCAGCCGATATCTTGCCCCTGAGCGTGGCATGGCGAAATAGAGAGCGCATTTTGCGCGGTGCCAATGCCATTATCGGGCAACTGGATGGAGAACCGACCACCGGCAGGCCCGTCCCGGTCCAAGAACTCTCGGCAGGAGTGACCGGTGAACCCGGACGCGTGGTTATCAATTGGTTCAAAGACTCCGAAGACGAAGCACGCACGCTGGCCGACACCGTCGCAGACTGCCTGGGGATTACCGATCCCGGCTCGAACCAGCCACATCACACCGAGAAGTCGGCTGCCATTCTTTGTCGTCGCAAGGCAGACTTCCTGCCTCTGGTTGAAGCACTCGAAGCGCGAGGAGTCCCCTATGAAATCCTGGGGATGACGGGGCTTGTCGAGGTTCCCGCCGTCGTCGAGGTGCTGTCGTTAGCTCGTGTGGTTGCCGCTCCGCAGGAAAACGAAGCTCTAGTACGTATCTTGAGTAATGCGCGCTGGAGAATCGGAACAGCCGACTTGTGGGCACTTAACCGTTATGCCCGAGGACTCGTGCGTCATGGACGTGACGCTCAACCTCCGTCGGAACTCCGGTCTGATGACCCAGAACAGATCTGGAATGCTGAGAAGCTCGCCGAGGCACTCGTCTCCGAAGATGCTGAAGAAGTGTCACTGATCGAAGCACTTTATAAGTTACCGCCGATTGAGGAGGCAGCCCATCACGGATTCACCGAGGAAGGGCTCCAACGACTGCACCGTGTTGCGGACCTATTAGTCTCGCTCCAAGAGTTGCGTTCACTGGATCTTCCGGAATTCTTCCGGATGATTGCCCGCCGTAGTGGGATTGAGGCAGAAGTTCTGGCACATCCAGGAACCGAACTCTCCGAGGCACTGCAACACCTGGAAGCCCTTTACGATGTCGTCGACGAGTTCTCACAAGGGTTGAACGACTCCCTGACGTCTGATTTGTCGGGCTTTCTGGCATGGATAGAAACCGCTGAGGCAGAAGAAAAAGGGCTGGCACTACCCGCCGTTCAACCACGCCCCGGAGCCGTCCAGTTGCTCACCGTCCATTCTTCCAAAGGATTGGAGTGGGACGCCGTGTTCGTTCCCGGACTGAGCGCAGGAAAATTCCCGTCGGAGAAACCCGAGAGATGGACTTCCACCTCCAGCGGGGCATTACCCTGGGGGCTTCGCCACGATATTCCAGACGAGTATCAGTGGCCTTTCGACCAGGCCGAAACCCTAAAAGAGTGGAGTGCAGGAGCAGGCAACACCACGTTCTCCACGAAAGATCAGGATCGGGTGACCTATCATCGGTTGTCTGAGAACGTGAAGATCCGCAATGGATTCGAAGAAAAGCGACTAGCTTATGTTGCCTTCACCCGCCCCAAGCACTTGTTGTGGCTCTCAGGAAGCCACTGGGTGGGAACAAAGAAGAAAGCCGTTGAACAGTCCGAGTTCTTGACCATTTTTCAGGGACTAGACGGGGTCGAAACTGGACACTGGGTTGATTCAACAGACCCCGAAGTCGTCGGAGATAAGAACCCGCGGGCTGAGAAGATCCTGGTCTCCACCTGGCCTGTCGATCCTCTCGATGGCGCATCGATTTACCAAATCAATGCAACGGACTTCTATGACGGCGTTTACTGGATCGATGACCGGGCCGGAAAACCTCTGGTTCGCCACTACCCACGTCGCCAAGCGGTGACACAAGCGGCACAATGGGTGACCGATGCGCGTGAAACATCTGTCACGGATATTGAAGACCACGAGCTGGCTCAACGCGTGCAGTGGGCCCAACCCGACGAAGATATGACGCAGAGCAGTGAGGTTCACTTGCCAAGTCACCTCTCGGCCTCAGCATTTATAAGTTTGGTAGACGACCCGCACACCGTAGCGAAGTCACTGAAACGTCCGATGCCACGTCGACCGATCAAAGCAGCCCGAACAGGTACGCTCGTCCACCAATGGATTGAGGAACATTTCGCCAGTCAGCGTTCTGGCATCACGGGCATGCTCGACTTCGAGGACCCGGTCGAGGATGCCGACCAGGTCTGGGACGAACAAACCGGTGTGACGACCCTGCGAGAGAACTTCCTGAACACCAGATGGGCGCAACGCTCACCAGCGTTCATCGAAGCCGGGGTGGAAACGACAGTCGGGTCGGTGACCATTCGTGGCCGTATTGACGCTGTTTTTCGGAACGGGGGAGACCACCCGGATCAGGAATTCGACCCCACCGCGCAGTGGGAGCTCGTTGACTGGAAAACGGGTATGGTGCCGTCGACCCCAGACGACTTGGAACATAAAGGACTTCAGCTGGCGCTGTACCGTTTGGCCTGGTCACGGCTACATGATATTCCCCTGGCGAATATCTCGGGACGTTTTGTGTACCTTGCACATGGCGAAGAACGAACTCCGGTCAACCTTGCTGACGCCGAGCAACTGGAAGCGTTGCTGGCTCAAGCGCTGGAAGCCACCGAACCCCACGGAGCAGATTGAGTGGCTATCGTCGCGGTGATAGGGAACACTGCCAATGCGACGGAGGAGGACTAGTTGCGAGATGATGAATCCTCGGCCTGCGACGCGGAGTCTGACTCGCGGTCCTCTGTCATCTGACGAATGGCGTCTAACGACACCGGTTCGGTGACAACGCCGGCATCGTCATCGACCTGATCACCGTCGTCTGCGTTGTCTGCTTCCGGTGGCGAGGCCTCAGATGCTTTGGGATCATCTCGGACTGGATTCTCGTCTTCGGTCGCGTCATCGTCGTCAGCATCGACATCGGCGTCGGTCACCACGGCACCATCCTCAGCGTTGAGGTTAGCGTTGATGGTGCTGATAGGGGCAGTGACCTCTTCTGGCTCGTTGACCTGCTGGACCTGTTCAGCAGAGGTGCCGTCGTCCGCTTTGGCCATGGAATGTGCCGGATTAGTTTCATCGGGCGCCGCGACCGAGGAGTGATGAGGCTTTGACAGCTCCGAGCCCACGTCCTGGCCACCGGTTTCTGCAACGTCGGCGGCCAAATCGTCCAGCATCGACACGGCATCATCGATCATACGCTGATCATGACTGTTGATGCCACGCATCAGCCATTGGGCCAGAGCAAATTCAGCGCTCAATGATGCCCGTCGCATCAGGTGGAAATCCCGCTCATCGGCGGCAGCGCCCAGATATCGGTAATAGGCATCGATGATCTGTTCACCGAAGACTGGATCCTCGACTGAAGCTAACCAGGAAAAATCGACCGCAGGATCCCCAATATGAAGGTCAGTCCAGCCGATCAAACCCACTGCTCGACCACGGTCGAACAACAAGTGTTCTTCGTGCAGATCTCCGTGAACAACCGTGGGAGTGAACCCCCACATTTGGGTTTCTTCCAGAGCATTTTCCCACCGTCGCAAGAGTATCGAGGGGATTTTTCCGGTCAGCGCGACTTGGTCCAATTCGTTGAGACGACGGGTTCTATGTTCCTCAGCGGTATACACCGGCAGATCGGCAATTTCCACAACCGAACGTGGTAATTCGTGGATTGCTGCGGTGATCCGTCCGAGGTCATCCCGAACGATATCGGGCAGGCAGACAATGGTGTCGAGGTCCAGTTCCTCGCCGGGGATCTGGTGATAGACAAAAGTTCGACGACGATCCAGTTGCACAGCTCCGGCAACAGAAGGCACGCGGAAAGGTAACTTCGCCCGAATCGTGGGAGTAAAACCAGACAGCACCTCCAATTCGGTTTCCAACCTCATGCCGGCTTGGTCAGTGCGCGGCGAGCGGACCCGCCAGATGGTGTTATCTCGGTCGGTCACCAGGGCATTGTCGAACTCTGGGGATTGTTCGCCGGTGGAAGCTACACCCACAATATCTAGTCCCGGCATAGCTGCGGAGGCGAGGGCGGCGAGTTCCATGGGTGTGCGTTTCACAGCATCCAGCCTACTGAATATCCACCTTTACCGGCCCGCTTGTGATTTGGCGAGTCCACAATTTGGCTGGAATACTCAGCCAGCGTTCAGCGACGCACCGTTATGCCCTGAGGAATGACTCCCCAGAAGCGAGCGCGTTTCCAGTACCGTAGAAACCATGAGCAATCAGCAGACTTTCCCTCCTCTTGGTGCTTTGCCACTAGCTCGTGAAGACCTGGACCGAGGGTGCCTGCAACGGGAGGACCCTGCCTGGTTGCCAACCCTCTGGTCAGCTCCTGAAACCAAAGTCCTCAGACTTCACGCCCGTCAGGTTCCGGTCTATCGGGGCGCACTCGTGTTCGACCACCCCCAAGGCCCGCTTCCAGAAGAAGCGGTCTATCTGGGACGCGGTGAACGAGTAGTAGACCTGTCCCCCGAGGACCTAGACGGGATCAGCCCCAACGACATTGTCCTGGTGCCTTCCGGGTCAAAAGATACTGCACCACAGTTACTCAACCCGCACCGCTGGGATGGGGCGGAGGTTAATCCGGCGCGAGTGCAATGGCTCTCGGTTCGAGAAGTCGCAGCGGGGCTTTCTGGCAAAGAAGCCGGCCTTTTCGTGGAGGCGGTGGCGATTGCCAACTGGCACTCCCGGACCCGGTTCTGCTCGCATTGTGGACACCGGCTGGTCACTGAGCAATCCGGCTGGGTTAAAACCTGCCCCGCTGAAGGAATTGAGCACTTCCCCCGCACCGATCCGGCCATCATCGTGGCCATCACCGATGACGATGACAGAATACTGCTGGGAAATAATACGGCATGGGCCCCGAACCGGTACTCCACACTGGCGGGGTTCGTTGAGCCCGGAGAATCCCTCGAGGCAGCGGTGATCCGAGAAGTCTACGAAGAAGCCGGGGCGCACGTGGCTGACCCACAGTATCTCGGTTCGCAACCGTGGCCGTTCCCGCAATCGTTAATGCTAGGTTTTCGGGCGCGTGCCACCAACGTGGAGACAATTCGAGCGGATAACAAGGAGATGCGGTCGGTGACGTGGTTTACCAAAGCCGAGATGTGGTCTCAGGCTGAGCGTGGCGAGATCTACCTACCCGGGTCCGCATCGATCGCACGAATGCTGATCGAGCACTGGTATGGCGGGCCTCTTCCGGACCCACACGTACTGCAAAACTGAGCGCCTTAGCGTGCTACGTTTCTGAGGTGACCGCTGAAGCCACGTAGCGACGTTGGGCCGGACGTTGCACAATCTATCGAGTCAAGGAGGTGCCACGGTGAGTTCACCCGAGGAGATGCTTGAAGGCCTCGACGTGGAGCAACGCCGGGCAGCCACCGCCTTGCACGGACCCGTGTGCATTCTGGCCGGGGCCGGGACCGGGAAAACTCGAGCCATTACCCACCGGATTGCTTACGGAGTGGCCACCGGAGCCTATAGTCCGTTTCACACGTTGGCGCTGACCTTCACCAGCAAAGCCGCTGCGGAAATGCGAGCTCGTCTCCGGGTGCTAGGCGCTGGGGGAGTACAAGCACGCACATTTCACGCCGCGGCGTTGAAGCAGCTGAGTTATTTCTGGCCCCAAGCAATTGGTGGACCAATGTTTGGGCTATTAGAGCATAAGATCCGACTGATTATTGATGCGGCTAACCGGCTGCGGATGAGTACCGATCGAGCCACGGTCCGAGATCTTGCCGGAGAAATCGAATGGGCCAAGATCTCGATGCTCACCCCGGAGACTTACCAACATCAGGCAGGTCACCGCCCGTTGCCTAGCGGGTGGGACCCGTTGTTGTTCTCTCGGCTCTTTCAAGCCTATGAAGATCTCAAAGCCGACCAGCGATTGATGGACTTCCACGATGTGTTGCTGTTGATGGTTGGGATCCTCGAATCTGAGCCAGCTATTGCAGCCGAAGTACGTCGTCAGTACCGGGTCTTTATCGTCGATGAGTATCAGGACGTCTCCCCGCTCCAACAGCGGTTGCTAGAGGCCTGGCTGGGCGACAGCCATGAATTATGCGTGGTGGGTGATGCCTCGCAGACCATCTACTCTTTTACCGGGGCCACGTCACGGTTCTTGTTGGAGTTCACAACGACCTATCCGCAGGCTCAACGTATCGAGCTGATCCGGGATTATCGGTCCACCCCGCACATTGTGGCCTTGGCCAATCGACTCTTGGAACAACGGACCCAACAGGGCCAACAAGCCGGAGGAAGAATGCCTCCCTGGCCTCGTCCGCTCGAGTTGGTCTCTCAGCGAGATAATGGTCCGGCGCCGGTGTTTTGGGAATGTGAGGATGAACAGACCGAAGCAGACCAGATCGCCAGCCATATCCATCAGCAAATCACCGACGGAAAACTCCCGGAAAATATTGCGGTACTGTTCCGTACCAACGCCCAATCGGTGCATTTCGAACAGGCTCTGACCCGACACAGCGTTCCCTACCAGCTCCGAGGCGCCGAAGGGTTCTTCCAACGCACTGAAGTTCGGGAAGCTGTCTTGCAACTACGCTCCGCCGCTCAGGCCTCACCTGCGGTGCGGGGCGAACAGGTGGTGGAGCTGATGGAAGCGATCCTGACCTCATTGGGATACAGCACTGATCCGCCCCAAGCCACCGGTGCAGTGCGACAGAAGTGGGAGTCCCTTGACGCACTAATTACCTTGGGTCGCCGAATGCTGGATGATCACGGTGCACAGCTCAGTCTCGACCAGGTGGTCCAGGAACTACAGCACCGAGACACCGATGAGCATCCGCCCACCGTTTCGGGGGTGACCTTGGCGTCGTTGCACTCAGCTAAAGGATTGGAATGGGACGCGGTTTACTTGGCCGGACTCACCGAGGGAATGGTCCCGATTGGTTTTGCTCAAACCCAGAGCGAGATTGATGAAGAACGACGACTGTTCTATGTGGGTATTACGCGTGCACGGAATGAAATTTTTTTCAGCTGGCCGCGTCACCGCAACGGAAGAACTGGCAACAAGTCCAAGCCCTCACGGTTCCTCTCGGCCCTGATCCCGCAAGCGTCATCGACGCAGACGATTCCTTCACCGCACACGGGTGTGTCGGCATCGAACCAGGCCCAGCGGTCCTCTCCGGGTGACTTCCACGGTAAGCGTCGCGGGCGCTCACAGGTGGCACAGTGTCGGGTCTGTGGCCAGCCACTGGAAACACCGGTGGCCCGGAAACTGGGCCGCTGTCAAAACTGTCCAGCCACCTATGACCAGCACCTTCTGGACACACTCAAAGAGTGGCGCTCCACCACCGCCAAGTCAGAAAAGTTGCCGGCGATGATGGTGTTTACAGACGCGACCTTGGTGGCCATCGCTGAAAAGGTGCCACAGACAGCGAGCGCATTGCGCCAGGTCCCCGGAATCGGGGATGCCAAATTGTCGAAATACGGGGATGCGGTGCTCCACCTCGTCAGTTCCGCCCCCAGGGAGGAAGACCAGAATGGCTAGCTGCGTGTCAGGAGTAGGCGACCGCGCCACAACAGCGGGGATGCTCACTGATCGTGAAGCTTGATACGGCACCGGTTCGGGCCGAGACGCTGAGTACTTGACCGGGTACAGCGCCGGGGACTTCGCCGGCATCGGTCAGCGTCAGGACATCTCGAAGCGGTGTGGCATCGATCCAATTCAGCACTTGAATGCCCACTAATCCAGCGACAGCGTAGGCCAAACCTAGAGGTTCACGACCTGCTGCTTGCGCTCGCAACGCATGCTGTCGATCCGCGTAAGAGGGATCGAGCTCCGCTTCGCGTGCCATCCAGCAGTGAGGGCACGGCGAGGTTTGGGGCAAAAGCCAGGGGCCGATGACGACGCGATCGTCGTGAAGGGTGACTGGTAGCACTGGTTGAGCTCGACGTTGGGCCTGGGCGAGAAACTCCGTGGCCAGTCCGCCTCGTGTGATGCAGACAGACAGGTCACCGCACGGTTGGGGCGCGACGGGGTGTGACTGGGGCAAAATCTCGATGTCAGGAAACTGGTGACGTAACTGTTCGGCGGTGGCGACACCCCGGCACCGTGAAAGATCTTCGGGCAGGAACCCGGTGCCGAGATCACTGACTGTGACAGGTTGGGGATCCCACACCCACATCCTTGCGACGCCGGCGTTGGCAAGCAGGAGTGCCAAGGCGCGCCCACTGCGACCAGTCCCCAGTATCTGCACGGAGGACTGAGCGCGTCGAGTGTGCAAAGTGGGTGCATCAACTGGACAAACCTGCACCGAAGTCTTCTCGTCAGCGTCATGCTGCGAGCTGGGCTCCACGGTTACCGCCTGCAGGGTGGCCGTGGCCGTGGCAACGTCACAGTCGGTGCTTGGTTCTGGGGACGGCTCGGCCGGGGAGTTCAACAAGACTGGGTCGAGGGTTGAGATCAGTCGCCAGGTTTCCTGAGTGCTGAGCCCGGCCTGTTTGCCGTGACGTGGTTCGCTACCATCCGGAATTCCGCGACGCAGTTTCTCCAGTAGCGCGGTGATTTGCGGTGTGGCGCCAGAGATCTGCAGAGATCGTTCACCTGAACCGATTTGGACCAGGCCAGCTGAAATTTTCACGAAAGACAGGCCGGGGTTGATTTGCATGAAGTAGCTCCTGGGACGACGATGATTCGGGCCAGTACCGGCTGACCGGAAGGGTCCGGACTGCCATCATCGCAAAGACCGTGAGCTCGTGCAGACGGTTGTCCACAACTGGTTTGCTCAGGTGTTGTTGTCCACAGTCCAACACGCCTTGTTGGGGTAGGGTTGCCGTGACCGAAGAATGGACACCATGACATCACTACCACAGCACAGCACCCAGCATTCGCCCTCAACATTACACGGCTTTCGGCACCTAGACGGTCCCTTCCGGTTGGGTCGTGGCCGCGTCGCCGAAGTCTATGAGTATCACGGTCGAACCGTACGAATTATTCGTTCGCTCCGGCGCACGAGAAGCTTCCAAGCCTCTTACGAAGACGGAATGTTGCACATCGCTGCACCGGGCCGGCTGAGTCAGGAAGCAATCTTTCATGCCAGCGCTGACCTGATCCAGCGTCTGGAGAAAAAACGCGACAACCGCATGAAAACCAGCGACCAGGACCTCTACGACCGGGCGGTGTTTTTAGCCAAAACATGGTTGAATTCCGAGGTTGTGCCGGCGAGTGTCAGGTGGTCGAGCCGGCAGACCAAAGTCTGGGGGTCGTGCACCTCGGCTACCGGAGAGATTCGGTTGTCCACCCAGCTGAAAGGTATGCCTCAGTGGGTCATTGACGGTGTGCTGGTCCACGAATTGGTTCATTTAGCCCACGGCGGGCATGACGCAGATTTTCACCGGATGGCTGCTCGCTATTCTCGGATGGATGAAGCGATGGCCTATCTGGAGGGTTTCAGCCATGCACGACGTTTCGCAAGTGCGTGCTCACCGCAACTGGGTTGGACGACTGGGGACGACGGTGACGAGGATTAACGATCCTTTCCCGGTGTTTGGCCGTCGTCGTTGAAGCCACCATCGAGTAGCTTGCGGAGCTCCTCATCCATCTGTTCGGTCTGCTCGGCCTGAGCCTGGCGACGTGCTTCGTATCCGTCGGGATCGTCAAGATCTTCAGCGGTCGGAATCCACAGCTGTTCTTCCCAGATCGAATCGCGGTATTCCGTGCCCTTCTCGTCGGTAATCTTCTGCCAGAATGCAGCAGCCTCCCGCAATCGACGAGGACGAAGGTCCAGGCCGACCAACGAGCCAAAAGCATGTTCTGCTGGCCCACCGGTGGCACGGCGACGATTAATCATCTCGCGCAGTGCAGCTTCTGATTCCAGTGCCTGAGCTGCCTGAGTGGTGACGACATCGACCCAACCCTCGATGACGGCCAAGGTGGTTTCCAGCTGTTCCAGGGCAGCCTTCTGGGTCCCGGTGGGTTCAGGGACCAACATTCGGCCGGAGAAGACCTCTTGCATAGACTCGGGGTTCATGGGGTCAACCGACTGGGCAGCATCTTCAATGGAGCTCAAATCAATGGTTAAACCGGCCGCGTACTGTTGCACGGCGGCCATCAAATCACGCTCCAGCCACGGTGAATGGACAAACAGACGCATTCGGGCCGCTTCCCGCAAGGCGAGATAAATTCGGATTTGATCTTCTGGAACCTGCAGGCCATCACCGAATTCTTCGACGTTGACCGGAAGCATGACCAGCCGGTGGCCGGCCACCGGGAAACCGGAATCGGTTCCCGAAAGAACTTCGCGGGAGAGCTCGCCCAAGGCTTGGCCGAGTTGCAGACCGAAGATGGTGCCACCCATGTTCTTCATCATCGGACCGATGTCGCCCATGGCAGCTCGCATCTCTTCGGGAAGCTGGCCGGGAAGCTGTTCGGACAAAGCCCGAGACAGGGCCTGTGAGACCGAGGTGGCAACCGGCTCAGTCATCTCTTTCCACTGGTCAAGAGTCTTCTCGACCCATTCGGCTCGGGACCACGCCACGCCGGAATATCCGGTGGATTCCATAGTGGTGGCCTGATCCAACCATAGCTCCGCCAGGCGCAAGGCATCTTCGATTTCCCGTCGTGCGAAGGTGCCCACCGATGGGTCGTCGCCGGCGGCAGCCTGCCGGGCGGTTTGGCGTACCAGTGCCCAGTTCACCGGTTCATCAGAATTACCCGAGGACATCATGGCCTGGAATTGTGACATCATCTGTTGCATCATGGCGGGGTTAAACATGGCCGGATCCAACGGCATCGCGGACTGGCCGGACATCTGTTGCATGGCTCGACGAATTTCTTCGGGGTTAGGAGCCTGCTCGCCAAACATGCGACGCAACATCTCGGAAAACGGATCGTTATTGTCCGAACCGTCGTCGCCGTGGTCATTCCGTGGTCCATCCGGGGGAGTAGTCATGAGTTATAGACTACCGATTCCGGTCGCACCATGACAGCTTCGCGCGGTAGTTGCCGTTGAGGTTCGCTGAAGGCACACCGGCGTCTCGTGCCGATGTCACGAGGCTCAACGCTGTCGTACAGATGTTATTTCTTCTTCTAGAATAGAAGGGATTGGGAGACCTCTCTTCTCCGCCAGCGCGCACTGTCAGGAAGGCTTGGACAACATGTCTTTATCACCGGATGATCTCACCCCCTTGCGGGTGAATGACTCAGCCGACGTGCGCCCTGAATCGCCACGCGAGGTGAAGCGACGCCGCATGGTGTGGATTTCAGGTCTTCTGCTGGCTGCAGCACTGTTGGCTGGGGTCGTATTTCCGGTGTCCTACGTTGCCGAGCACCCCGGCCCGACCGTCAACACCATCGGGGACGTTGATCTTGGTGAGGGGGAAGAACCGGTTTTGTCGATTGAGGGTACCGAGACTTATCCCGTCGACGGTGCGCTGGATATGACAACCGTGTCGGTTCAAGGTCCGCCCACCGGAGCGACTTTTGCTATCGACGTGTTGTTTGGCTGGATGTTCCCCCACGTTTCTCTGACTCCTTCGGCCACAGTTTATCCCTCGAACGTGTCATCCTCTGAGGTTCAAGAGACCAACACGGTGGCGATGAATACTTCTCAGTCGTGGGCGATGGCTGCGGCGTTGGAGTATCTGGAGATCGATTACACCCAGCATCTGTTCGTCCACGACTTTGCAGAAGGCGCTGAGGCCACTGACCTGTTGCGTCGAGGAGATCAGGTGATTGCTGCCAACGGTCACCCCATTACCGGTCTGCAAGGACTCAAGGATGCTGTTGACGACTCCGCGCCGGAGCCGGTGACGCTCACCATTGAGCGGGACGGCGAGCAACACAAGATCGACGTACCCGTCACTGAGGCTGAGGACGGTAGCTACCAGATCGGGATCTACTTAGATTCCGAGTTCGACTTCCCCTACGACTTTGAAGTGTCCCTCGGTGATGTTGGCGGTGCCAGCGCGGGGATGATGTTTGCGCTGGGCATTATTGAAAAACTCACCGAGGAGAACCTGGTCGACGGTGACCATATTGCCGGCACCGGTACCATCGACCCCGATGGTACTGTCGGCCCCATTGGCGGAATTCTCCAAAAAGTCTATGGTGCTCAACGCTCTGGAGCCACCGTGTTTCTGGCCCCAGAGGCTAACTGTCCAGAACTTGACGATAAGGTCCCCGACGGGATCACCGTGTATTCGGTGTCGAGCCTGGAACAGGCTGTGGAGATCGTGAAATCTCACGACACACCAGAGGCAGAAAACGTCACCACCTGCGGATAGCAGGACTACTCAACACATCACCCAACATTCGACACAAGTCGGGCGTCCAACGCCTGCAGATAAGGAACAAACGTGAGTTTCGGGCAAAGTTTTGGCGACCTGTTCTCAGGCCGTTCCTCGGGCTCGGGTTCATCCGGTGGCTCGTCGGGGAATAACAATTCCTCCTCGGGTTCTTCGGGTGGACCGGGTGGCTCGTCGAACCGACAGCAACAGAACAATTCACGTCGTCCCGGTGCGCTGATCATTACGATCATTATTCTCGCTGCCCTGGTGGCGCTGTTCGTACTGTTTGCGATGATCTACACCGAAGTGCTGTGGTTCAGCCAGCTCGATTTCACCTCGGTGTTTTGGATCGAACACCTGACGCGCGGTGTACTATTTGTCATCGCCGGGGGTGTGATGGCATTCGTCACCTGGCTGGCAATGTGGCTTGCCTGGCGGAAGCGCCCCGATGCGGACGCAACCTCGATGCGCGATGGCGTCTACCAGTTTCGAAAGCAGATTGAATCGGTCCGCCGGCTCGTGCTCATCGGTGTTCCGCTCTTGATTGGTTTCTTCGCCGGAGCGGCGGCGATGAACTCCTGGCAACAAGTCCTATTGTTCCTCAACCAAGAGCCGTATGGTGAAACTGATCCAGAGTTCGGCCTGGATCTGACCTTCTATATGGCCACTCTGCCGATGCTCGGCACGATTGTCAGCTTTGCGACGTCGGTGGTCTTGGTGGCTGGCATTGTCGGACTGGTGGTGCACTACCTCTTCGGTGCGATCACCATCCAAGAACGCGGTGGTATTCAGATCTCGCGCACCGCACGCTGGCACATCGTGATCTTCGCGTCGCTGTTTATGCTCTTGCAGGGTGTCAACTACTGGCTGGATCGGTACCGCACTTTGCAGAACCAAGAAGGCAACTGGGCCGGTGCGATGTACACCGATGTCAACGCGGTGATTCCGACCTCTACCATTTTGGCTGTGGCTGCCGTTTTGGTGATCGCGCTGTTCATTCTTACCGGGCTACGCGGTCGGTGGCGGTTCGGCATCATTGGTGCAGCCGCGTTCATTGTGGCGGCTCTGGTGGCCGGGGTGGCCTACCCCTACCTGATCCAGCAGTATCGGGTGCAACCGACCGAGCGGGCCTTGGAAAGCGAGTTCATTGAGCGCAACATCAACTACACCCGTGAGGCCTATGGGCTCTCCGATATGGAATACACCAACTATGCCGGTGAGACCGAAGCGAGCGCGGGAGCGCTGGCTGGCGAATCGGCCACCACGGCCAATATTCGTTTGATGGACCCAAACCTGCTGTCCCGGACCTTCGGACAGTTGCAACAGTTCCGTCCGTACTATTCGTTCCCCAATACGTTGCACGTGGACCGTTATGAGGTTGACGGCGAAGTGCGCGACACCATCATTGCACCCCGTGAGGTCAACGTGAACCCGGACTCCTCCTGGGTGAACCAGCACATTACCTATACCCACGGGTATGGCCTCACCGCCGCGGACAGTTCGGAGGTAGGAGGCGGTGGACGCCCGGCTTTCTTGCTCTCGGGTATTCCCACCGACGGTGAGCTGGCATCTGACCAGGATTACGAGCCACGCATTTACTTCGGGATGAACTCACCGCAGTACTCCATCGTGGGTAAGGAAGATGGCGATCCGGACCAGGAACTGGACCGTCCCCAGGATGCCGAATCGGAAGAAGACACTACCTACACCTTCTCCGGTGATGGTGGCCCCTCGGTGGGTAATATCTTCAATCGGTTATCGTATGCGATCCGCTTCGGTTCCACCGAAATCATGTTCTCGCAGAACGTGACCTCGAATTCCCAGATCCTCTACGACCGCCACCCAGTCGATCGTGTGGAGAAGGTTGCCCCGTACCTGGAGGTTGACTCCAACGCGTTCCCGGCCATTGTGAACGGGAGGGTCAAGTGGATTGTCGATGCCTACACCACCTCGGATGCCTTCCCGTACTCAGATTCTCAGGACTTCGACTCGGTGACCGTCGACTCGCTGAACACCAACCCGAATACCAACCCATCGGGACAGGTGAACTACATTCGCAACTCAGTCAAGGCCACCGTGGACGCCTATGACGGTTCGGTCGACCTCTATGCATGGGAGCCCGAGGACCCGTTGCTTCAGGCCTGGCAGAAGGTCTACGGCGGTCACATCAAGCCATACTCTGACATGAGTGCGGAATTGATGGATCACGTGCGTTACCCCTCGGATATGTTCAAGGTTCAGCGTGAGCTGTTGGGTCGCTACCATGTGACCGACCCGGATGACTTCTACGAAAACAACGACGCCTGGTCGGTGCCGGTCGACCCCACGATCTCGACTAACGCTGAGAATAACGATCAGCAGACGGGTGCTCAGGATGTTTCCATCCCGCCGTATTACATGTCGATGCAGCTGCCGGGCAAGGAAGAACCCGCCTTCCAACTGACCACACCGTTCATCCCGCAGGTCACCGAAGGTGCCGCACAGCGCAACGTGCTGTATGGCTTCTTGGCAGCCAACGGTGATGCCGGTACTGGCGAGGATGGCCAGAAGGCCGAGGACTACGGTCACCTCCAGTTGCTGGAGTTGCCGCGTCAAACCACGACACCGGGTCCCGGTCAAGCCCAGGCTAACTTCGACTCCAATGACACCGTGTCGCAGGAGCTGAACCTGCTCCGTCAGGGTGCTTCGGATGTGATCAACGGCAATATGATCACCCTGCCTGCTGCGGACGGTATCCTCTACGTCCAGCCGGTCTATGTGCAGTCCACCGGTGAAACCTCCTACCCGGTCTTGCGGAAGGTCCTGGTGGCCTTCGGTGACGAGGTTGGCTTCGCCGATACCTTGGCTGAAGCGCTCGACCAGATCTTCGGTGGAGATTCCGGCGCTGAAACCTCTGCGGAAGGTCAGGCCGGTGCCGGAGATACTCCGCCACCTGAAGCCGGTGATGAAGAAGGAACCGAACCTTCCGACCAGCCACAGCCACCTGAAGCAACCAGCCCGCAACAGCAGTTAGAAAAGGCCCTGCAAGACGCACGGGATGCGATGCAGGCTTCAGAAGAGGCTATGGCGGATGGTGACTGGGCTGCCTACGGCGAAGCACAGGACCAGCTCAACGACGCATTGAGCCGGGCTCTAGAGGCTGAAGGCGTGGATTCGGATTCCAACGCCGACGATGCTGAGGACTCGGATGAGAACACCGCAGAGGAGGACAACTCCGAGGCAGAGTAAGCATCACACCACCGTGTGGTGAACGGTACACCACGCTAATTTGAACTGCTCCACCCTCCGGCGTATAGTAGATACCTGTCGCCGCGGGGTGGAGCAGTTCGGTAGCTCGCCGGGCTCATAACCCGGAGGTCACAGGTTCAAATCCTGTCCCCGCAACGAGAAAACGGCACCTGACTAGGCACGATCCTAGGCAGGTGCCGTTTGTGTATCCACGCAAAGACGGCCATGCGGTGAGTGGCCGGCCGGTACGGTGAGCTCTTGCGAGCCTCCCGTCGCAATGGGCGATACTCTTCGTGTTGTTTTTTCGGTAAAAGGCGAACACCGCCTGTGTCTGTTGGTCTGGTGGTATTGGTCAGAATGGGGTGACGCTGGTCAACTGATCTCTACCAGGCAGTTTCTTGGCTACAGGGAGCCCAATCCTCAGGACAGGTAGTACGGTCCGATTCAAACGGGGATGAAATCCACGACATACCTGCGCACAACGTACCTGCATGTGGCGCCCTGTGAGCCCTTCCACTGTATTCAGCTCGTGCTCCAAGTGACGTGATTTGTGCGGCTGGGGACCACGCCTTGGGGTGTCAGGATGTCATGTATCAGTCATAATTAATGGTAATGATTCGTATTAGCTATACTGACGGAGTACTCATGATCACCGAGGCGTTTAACGCTAGAAAAGAATGAGACTATGCAAAATCACTCATTACAGGCTCGGCCTCAGGCCGGGCGCTCGCACCGAGCACTCACGACAACCGCCGTTGTGAGCGTGCTAGGTCTGTTGATGGCGCTGCTGGGACTCACCAGTCTCCCGGTTTCGGCAGCGACCGCTACCCCCTCACAGCCTGAGGAAACATCTCGTCCAGTCGTGCTCGATAAAGGGCACGTGGACGCGTTCTACCTCCACGCCAAAGATGGCAAACCCACACTCTCGTTGAAAGAAGACGTGACCGGTCATGGCGTGATGCATGACCCGGAGACAGTCCAGTTGGACGTTGTGGAACAGGCGAAGATGACTCTCCCCGCCGTTCCAGCTGTGCCGGAGGCCCTCCATGAAGCCGAGGTGTACTACCTGCCGTTGAACCAGAACCCCCAGATTGTATGGCCGGGCTGGGACAACCAAGGGCTGCGCGGAACGGGCTACGACCAGTCTGATATCGAAATTCTCGACGTGTCGGGACCGGGCGAGGTTTACCTGTGGACCCAAAAAGGCCTGGGCGAACTGGATTCGTTACTGACCGACGATGGGTATAAACTTCCCGGTACCATTCACCAGGACTATCACGCCCACGTGCATGCGAACTGGGCGTTCACCAAGGCTGGCTACTATGACTTGACGGTCCGCGGTGTGGCGATCAACTCCGAGACTGGAGAGCGGGCCCCCACCGAGGAAAAAACCTACCGTTTCCGCGTCGGGGACTTCCAGGAGTCTACCCCTGAACCAATCCCTGACCCGGAAAACACTCCCACGGTGGAACCGACGACCCAGGCGCCTACTCAGCCGGAAACACCGTCGCAACCTACAGACTCGCAGACTCCGGGTGATGACGGTACCCCCGGCCAGGACACCTCTCCATCGCAACAGCCGAGCGAGTCACAGCAGCCCTCACCGTCTGCATCGGACAAACCCAAGCCCTCACCGAGTCAGGGTAAGCCCGCTGACGACGAGATCTGCTGGGATGGACTCAAACTGGACCACGGCCACGTCGATATGTTCAATTTGGAAATGATCGACAAGAAGCCGACCTTGACGCTGAAAGAAGATGTCACTGGGTCGGGTGTGATCCATGACCCAGCAGATGTCGAACTCAACGTCAAGGACAAGGCTCAGACCACCTTGCCCAAGTCTGATGGCATCCCCGCTGAACTTGCCGGCAAATCCGGATACTATCTGCCTCTTCTTCAGGACGATTCGTTGATCTGGCCTGGCTGGGATAGCCAAGGACTCAATGGTACCGACTACAGCTCAGTGGACTTCAAGATTGAACAGGTCACCGGTCCTGGCGAGGTTTACTTGTGGAGCTCGGGGGGCCTGGGAGGAGTCCAGTCGCTTCTGACCGGGGATTCCTACAAGCTGCCGGGTACGATCCACCAGGATTACCTTGCGCACGTTCACGCCAATTGGTTCTTTACCAAGCCCGGGGCCTACTTCCTCCGCGTCTCAGCTGAGGCCCACAACGAAAAAACTGGTCAGTCCGAAAAGACCAATGCCGCTACCTATCTGGTGACCGTTGGCGCGGACCTTCCGGAGGGTTATAACAAGTGCCCGAAGCACCGTGACGACAAGGTGGGCACCACTCCTGACAACAAGCCGGCAGACCAGGGCAACGACAGCTCGAAGAAGCCCGGAAACGGTTCCGGCGGCGGCTCCGGAGAGGATTCCGGCCCAGCCGGAGGTAGCGACGGTGACCATGGTGGCTCCAACGGGGCTGGCTCTGACGATGCCGGCGACCAGGACTCTTCCGGAACCGGTGCTGACGGCGCTGGAACCGGTACTGGCGGTGAAGCTAGTGCCGGTAACGGTGGAGGATCGGGCGGTGCTGGGGCAGGTTCGGCCCAGCAACAGGCTCCTCAGTGCTTGCCGGTTGAAGAATGGAACCGCCAATACGGTCAGGGCCGCGAGGTCGTGCCTCCGGGCGATGCCAGTGGCAGTCAGGATGGCACTGCGAAGGACGGTGCTACCAGGGCCGAACAGGGTGAGCAGGCTACTGGTCTGAGCGCCGGCGAAGGACACTTCGATCTGGGCCCGGTTGTCGAAGATGGCAAGTTTGTTGCCAAGATGAAGGACGATCGGACGGCTCCGCCGGTATGGCGCAATGCTGAGGACCTCACGTTTGTTCTCGGTGATGCTGCGTTGCGTTCAGCTGATAGTCTTCCGGGCGATCTGGAATATGTGGCAGAGTCTGGCAAGGACGTCTACATGATTCAGCAGGTTCAAGAACCCGGCGTGCCGTGGGTGGGATGGAATACTCAGCACGAATCTGTGGTCAATGGTCCTGGCTCTCAGGGTGTGACCATGAGTTTGGAGAATGTGGAGGGCCCTGGTGAGCTGGCGGTGTTCCTTAACGGGAACTTCGGGCAGCTGGTTGGTGAGAAGGTGTTCGACACTGTTGGTGGCCCCAAGAGCTACCAGATTCCGGCCAACACCCACCAACATGGCAACTGGGTGTTCACCGAACCGGGTACCTATAAGGTCTCGCTGAAATTCGAGGCCAATGGCCAGTCTGCTACCGGCACCTACACCTTCCAGGTGGGAGCTGAGACCGCTCGCAGTGCGTCGGTAGCTACCCCGAAGGACGAGAATACCGACCAGGATCTCGCCCAGGGTGACCAACAGGACGCCGAGCAGAAGAGCGACGAGAGCTCCGCGCCGGCTACCTCTGTGGCTCCTAACGGTCAGGAATTGACCGCCGGTCAGGGGCTGACTCCGGAGGGAACTCCGTGCACCTTGGCGAAGACTGGTGCTGACGAACAGGTATTGAGCATGGTCGGGATCGGTGCGGGTGTTGTGGCACTCGGAACCGCCGCGTTGCTCTACGCGCGTCGACGCGCAACACTGAACGCTGTCGGTACCGTGGACGAGCATGCCCAGAGCTAAAGCCTGGGTTGCCACGGCGATCACCGCCGCACTCGCACTGACCGGGTGCGGCGGTGTATCGACCGGCAGTTTGTCCACGCCCGAAAAGCCTTCGGTTGTGACCACGACCGGTATCCTGGCTGATCTGACCCGCAATGTGGTCGGTGACCGGATGGATGTGGAACAAATCGTGCCTGAAGGCGCCGACCCGCATAGCTACGAGCCCACGCTACGAGACGTGCGTCAGATTGCCTACGCTGATGCGGCGTTTTCGAACTACATGTTGCTTGAGGACCAATCGGTGATCCGCACCTTGGACGCCACGATCCGAGAGGATGTCCCGAACGTGGCCCTGGCAGAATCGGCGATCAAATATTCCGCAGAGGTTATTCCGCTGGTGGAAAATGTCTCCTTGGACACCATCTGGCTGGGCATGCGCGCTCAAGGCGACGGCTTACAGAACCCCGAGCTGTCCGGGGTGACGCGCAGTTCCACTGTCGAACTAACGGCCACCGATTTCTCAGGACCAGGAGATCTCGTTGCCTATCTGACAGAGTCTTTCGGCAACCCGCGGTTTTACATCGACACCTCCGATGGAATTGACCACCAGGATCACGCCCAGCTTCCTCTCGATGCCCACACGCATATGTCGTGGGCGTTCAACGAGCCTGGCGTGTACCAGCTCACCGTCAACGCTACGGTGAACATCGACGACTCATCTGAGGCACAGCCCCTGGCGGAGGACAAGACCGTCACTTTTGCTGTCGGCGTCAATCCGCACGAGGTCGATGACAGCGCGCAGGTGTTGGACGAGGGACACGCTGATATATCCGCCAATGTCGACACCGGCGAGATTGAGGTGCTCTACGACCCCAGTGGGGGAGGCGAGCACGTACAACAAGCCTATGACCCCGAAGACGTGGTCATCAGTGTTCCCACTCAAGCGCTGGAAGAAATTCCACCGGACCCCTCCTTCCGATTCCTGGGGCGGACCGGAGAACAGATCTACCAGTTGCCCCAAGCCGTCCTGGGTGCTCACGTCCACGGTGAGATTGATCCGCACCTGTGGCATGACGTGTCCAACGCCATCGCCTACGTCAAGGTCATTCGCGATACCGTGGTCGAGATCGATCCGGACAACGCTGAGTACTATCGCGCTCACGCCGCAGAGTACATTGCCGAGCTCGAAGAGCTTGACGAACAGGTAGCAACCACGATCGAGGAGATCCCGGAAGCTCAACGTCATCTGGTGACCACACACGACGCGTTCGGATACCTCGGACATGCCTATGACGTAGACATCGCGGGATTTGTCACCCCTCAGCCCTCGACCGAGCCTTCTATTCAGCAACGTCGCCGGCTGGTGGAAACCATCCAGAACCTTCAAATTCCGGCGGTATTCCTCGAGCCCGGCCTCATTTCACGGTCCAACGTGCTGGTCCAAACAGCGCATGACTTGGATGTGGAGATCTGCACGATCTACGGTGACGCCTTCGACGAGGAAGTGAACACCTACGTGGACATGATGCGCTTCAACGCCGACTCACTGAAAGACTGCCTGGGCTAAACCGGGCTCCACCGCACGAGACGAAAGAACACGACCAGTGATAACCCTTCCGACCCCTGCTAGCCCGCACGACGGGAACCTCACTTTTTCTCATGCCCTCCACGCGGTCCGTGGCATCAGCCGATCCCTGGCGACAGTGGTGCTGGGATTGTGCACCCTGGTGTCTTTCGGTGCAGTACCGGCTGTCCCGGCGCATGGGGCCACCGAAGATGCGGCGTTGGAACAGCATGTGGACGCCGATGAAAATATTGGCGAGGACCAAACCGTCATCACCTCCGGCCACGTGGACGTCGGCCCCCGGGTGATTGATGGGCAGTGGCAGTTGATGGCCCGTGACGATACCGCCCAACCGGCCACCTGGCGGTACTTCGACGATATCGTCTATCACCTCCCAGACGACGCAAGGCAACCGGCGCCCGAGGACGAGAACTATAGCTTCGTCCCCGCAGAGCCCGGCCAAGATGTATACCTGATTCCTCAAACCGAGAACCACCAGGTGCCCTGGCTGGGCTGGAACACCCAAGATCCGGCGGCCGTGGCACAGATGGCCCGTGGCATGACCTTGCGACTGACCGGTGTGGAGGGTCCCGGGGATTTCGTCTTGTTCCTGCAGAACGGTAATTTCGATCCACCGCAGAAGCTATGGGACTCCACCACGATTGGCGAGGAAGAACAAGAGATCTGGGCCGATACCAATACCCACGTGCATGCCAACTGGGTCTTCACTGAGCCCGGCGTCTACCTGTTGCACGCTGAGATTGACGTCCCCTTAACCGACGGAGAGACCGTGACCACCGCAGGAACGTTGCGCTTCGCTGTCGGCAGTCAGACCAATCCCCAAGAGGCCTTTGATGCCCAGCCAGCGACCACATCTGACGGTGAGGGTCAGCAGGCAGCAGAACAGTCCGAAGCCGATGGGGAGACTGCCGCCGGCGCTCATGCCTCCGAGGAGGGTAAGGGTGATCAGACCACACTTATTGCCATCGTGGTTGGCGTGGTGGTGTTGGTGCTGATCGTAACCATCATCCTCACCGTCGTTCGCACCTCCCGGGCACGGCGCCAGGCTGAGCGACAGGACGCTGAGGCATGACCGAGGCAAAACAGAAGGCTGACGCAACGCGACTCACCGTCGAGAATCTTTGGGTGGATCTCGGTTCACGTTCGGTGTTGAACAACATCTCGATGCGTGTCGAGGGCGGGGAGCAGGTCGGTCTCATTGGCCCCAACGGGGCCGGTAAGACCACCCTGATGCGCTCGATCCTCGGCCTGGTTCCCACACGCCAAGGGCAGGTGAACTACACCGACTCACACGGCAACACGACACTGCGCAACCGGGTGGGGTATGTGCCACAACGTCATGAATTTTCCTGGGACTTCCCGCTGAGCATTCAGGACGTGGTGCTGTCCGGACGAGTCGGGACCATCGGGTGGTTCAAACGCCCCACAGTCAACGATTTTCGGGCGGTCAACCGGGCTATCGCCCGGGTTGATCTTAGCGATCTGGCCCACCGCCCCGTCGGAGCGCTCTCGGGCGGTCAACGACAGCGCGTGCTAGTGGCCAGAGCTCTCGCGCTGGAACCCGAGCTGTTGTTATTGGATGAGCCCTTCACCGGCCTGGACATCCCCACTCAGGAACTCCTCCTGGACTTGTTTAGCGAGCTCGCCCAAGAAGGCAGAGCGTTGTTGATGACCACCCACGACCTCGCGAGCGCATTGCATACGTTTGATCGTCTCTACCTGATTAACCGCACGGTGACCGCCTCGGGTACTCCGGCACAGCTCAGGGATGAGAACATTTGGCGCTGCACGTTCGGGTTCAGCGAGAATTCGCAATTGCTGCAAGCCCTCGGCCTCAACTCCGAGGCCTCTGCCCGTTCTGCCGTGTAGCACACCGTCTTGAAGGACCCTTCATCATATGGACTTTCTCAGCTTTCCGGAGTTTCTACAGGACCTCACCAACCCCTTGTTGTCATTTCTTCCCAAAGCCCTACTCGTCGCGGTTCTCTCCGCGCTGGTCTGTGGGATTGTCGGGAACTACGTGGTGTTACGTGGCATGGTCTTTATCGGGCACGCCGTGGCTCACTCGGTGTTCCCCGGACTGGCCATCGCCTTTATCCTGCAGGGATCACTGGTCTTGGGAGGCATGATCGCTGCGGTGATCACCGCGATCCTGGTGGCCGTGTTCTCACAGAACCGGCGGTTGAAAGAAGATTCGGTGATCGGTATTTTTTTCGTGGCCGCTTTCGCCCTGGGGATTGTGATCATCTCGTTCTCACCGGCGTACTCGGGCTCCCTGGAATCATTCCTCTTTGGCTCGATTACCGGCATCCCGACTTCTGATATCTACGTGGTCGCCGGAGCCGCCGTGCTGATTCTGGGTACCCTATTCCTCTTGCATAAAGAATTGGTCGCGGTATCCCTAGACCGGGAAATGGCTGCGGCAGCAGGCTTGCCTGTGCTGGTACTCGACGTGATTCTCTATGTGCTGGTCTCGGTTGCTGTGGTGGTCTCAGTCCAGGTGATCGGCAATATTCTCGTGGTCGCTCTGCTCGTGATCCCGGCCGCCAGCTCACGACTGGTGACCGACCGTCTCGTGGTGATGATGGTGCTTTCCCCGGTGATCGGGGCAGTCTGTGCCTTTCTGGGACTCTATCTGTCCTGGGCCGCCGATTTGCCTACCGGGGGAACGATCGTCTTGGTGGCCACCGCCGTCTTCCTCTTGCTGTGGCTCGTGGCTCCACACCATGGACTACTGGGCCGATTGCTGGCCTCTCGTAAGCCCACAGCACGCAGTGTCGAATCCAGCACTGCTGCCACGGTTTAAGAGCACGACCCAGGCGTGCTTCGGAGTCGGGCTCAGTTCCTGAGCTCGCCACGCCACGGCCCCGAGAACAGTACCAGCGCTGTTCTCGGGGCCGAAGCGTGAGAAAAGGATGAGATCAGATAAGAGAACCTTAGGCGTTCTTCGTCTCTGAGTCCGGGGTGTATTCCAACTGAGCGAAGAGTTCCTCTTCGGATTCCCCACCCTGCAACGCCTGAGAACCATTGGAGGACTGACCGGCCTTCAACGCTGCCAGCCGGGCTTCCACCTCGCTCTTCTCACCTAAATCCTCCAAGGCTTCAAACTGGGCGTCCAGACTGGAGGAATTCAGTTCCTCCATGCCTCGTACGCGGGCTTCTTCGCGCCGGATCTTCTCTTCGAAGCGATCCACCTCACTGGTGGCATCATAGGAGCTCAGCGAACCAATGGCTTCCTGGACCTTGGACTGGGCCTGCGCCGACTTCGCACGAGCCACCAGCTCATCACGCTTGGAGGTGATCTCGCTGAGCTTCTTATTCATCTGCTGCAAACCGGACTTGAGCCGATCAACGACTTCACGCTGAGACTCAATAGCCGGCTCCGAGCGTTTGGCCGCTTTCTCAGCGTGCATCTGACGTTCCAGAGCGATCTTGGCGAGGTCATCGAATTTATCCGCTGAGGAGCCATCGCTGTCTTGACGGAACTGATCAGCTCGTTGCGAGGCAGCCAGTGCCTTCTGTCCCCAGGATTTTGCCTGGTCAATCTCTTCCCGGTGGTCATCTTCCAGCATCCGCAGGTTGCCGATGGTCTGGGCCACGGCGGCTTCAGCTTCTTTAATGGAGGCGGTGTAGTCACGCACCATCTGGTCCAACATCTTTTGCGGGTCCTCTGCTCGGTCGAGTAACGCATTGATGTTAGCCTTCGCTAGGGTCGCGATACGACCGAAAATTGATTGCTGTGCCACAGGAAACCTCTCTAGGGTATCGGGGTCAGGGATACGATATTGATGATTGCTTTAACTCTACGAAGCCAGACGACAAAGGACCAGAACCAATCTCGTGGTTTAGCTGAGGGCCTCAGCCTAGCGACGACGTCGCGACGCTCGACGACTCCGTGAACCCGCCCGATGTTTCATGGGGAAGGGGATGCCACTGCTGATAGACCCGGTGGAGCTTCGGTCCCATCTCGTGCGCCCCATCCCGATCGGGTACGTAGGACCGAAGCCATCATCGGGCTCGTTGTGAGCGATCTCGGCGGCCTGATCAGCTAATTGAGAAGCGCGGCGGGCGTTGTTCAAGGCATCGATGGGATCTGTCTCGGCCCGTTGCTCGGCGGTTTGGAGTGCGGACTGGGCTTCATTGAATTTGGCACGAGCGCTATAGCCGATATATCGACCACGCCTGCCAATGTAGTCAGAGCTACCGCGCACTTTGGCTCGAGCTTGTTGCAACTCTTTACCCAGCGCGGTCCGGGCGCGGGCCAGTTTATCGTGGTAGTTCTGGATAAGCTCGAGTCGCTCAGCGAGCCGCTGGTGAGCCTGGGACAACCGGTCCAAGAGCTTCTCCGGATCGATCTTGTCCTGCTGGAGCCCAGCTTTCACTTCATCGATCGCCTGACGTAGGCCTGTCGTCGGGGGGCGCAAATTGCTGTAGTCGCCCTGCTCCATCAGCGCCTCAGCAGCCAAGATATCTTGTTCTGAGTCGACGAGTCCGGCGTTGAGATTCTCCACCGCTGTGGAAAGTTGGACCTCTTTGTGCAGGATCCCTTCGGCAAGCGAACGGAGATTCACGGCACGGTCCCAGCCCTGCCGAATAGCCAGTGTTGCTTGAGACCGATCCCCGGCGTTCAACAATTCGGCGGCCTGATCGATCGTGCCACGCAGTTCAGCGATCCCGCTGATGAGATGACGATGATTATTGGAGACCTCTTCTAAACTCGGCCCCTGATACTGCTCGGTCAGTCGCTCTAATACCAGGCGCCCTGGTTCAATCTTCAGGTCAATATCGTCGGCCTCGTAGCGGAGCTTGCGTAGCCCCTCTTCGGCAGAATCCTCTAGGCCCCGCAACTTGTCGAAGAACGCCTCTTGCTGTTCCAAGACCTCATCAACTCGGTTGGCGGTGGCCAGAACTTCTTCGAGTTGCTGACGGGCTTGGTGCTCTGGGATCTCCGTGAGCTGACGTTCCACCTGTTGACTGGTCCGAAACGCTTGCAAGAGTGATTCTTTGGCCTGTTGGACCTTCAGATGGAATTCCTCGACCGCCTCTTCACCATAGGAAGCCATCGCGAAACCGACCTCTTCTTCAGCGCGATGGATACTGTGATCGGCCTCGAGTAGCTCGAGATTGGCCTGCTGAAAAAGGTCGTCTAGTGGGATCCGAGCTTTACTCTCTGGGCGAGTGCGCTCACGCGACCGCTGGCCGGATCTACCCTGGCCGAAACGTTGATCCGACCACAATTTCGGGCGGCGAAGGATTCGCACCAAGCCTCCCACCACGACGATCAGAAATACCGCCACAACGATCAGGCTAAACATCGACACGGTGAAGGAAGCCAGGGGCATTACTGGAGTCACATTATTCACTCCTTCGGACCGGACAGGTTACCTGACGTCACCTGGCCTACTGTGACATCAGGGTGGACTGGTGACCCTTTAGAGTGTACGGGGTAGCGCTGCTAAAGTGCACGCTCCACAGTATCGAGACAGCATCCAGCTAACGTCCAGTTGCTACTCTCAGAACCTCCAGAAACGTAGGGGAGAATGATCTCCAGCTCACCTGAGTCAAGGCCCTGAAATGGAAGGACATCAACAACCCATGAGCGAGTCTGGCAATCTGAATAACTCTCAGAACCCGGAAAACAGTTCCTCCCAGCCTGGTGGCAACATGCCACCGTTTCCGTCGCAACGACCTGCGGGTGCCCCGGCCACGCCATCCGAGGCCGATGAATCCACCGGCCCGGTCTTTCCACCGGCTGGTGCTGAGCAGAACGCTCAGTCCCCGGGACAGCCACCGTATGCGACTGCACCCCTCGACGGGGCTTCGGCGCTTGGCCCATCCGACCAGACTGGCTCAGCTCAACACGGTCACGACGCGCCCGAGCAACAGCACAAAAAAAGTTTCGGTTTACCGGCAGTGCTGACCATTGCGTTACTGGCCGGCTTACTCGGCGGCGGGATCGGCGCAGGCGCACTGTACGGGTTTTCTGCGCTCAACGATGATTCCTCAGGCGTGTTTAGCGCTGAGGACCGCAGCGGGGATCGCTCCGGGAACACCGGCGGGGTCAACCGTGAGGAAAACACCACTCTGGTCACCGACGCGGCAGCGACGGCATCGCCTTCGGTGGTGACGATTTCGGCGGCGTCTTCCTCCGGGGCGGGGAGTGGCTCCGGGGTGATATTGGATGATCAAGGCCATATTCTGACCAATACCCACGTGGTCACCCTCGGGGGTGCCACCGGTGATGCCGAGCTCAGTGTGCAAACCGCAGACTCCCGTGTTTACACCGCAGAAGTCGTGGGCACCGACCCGCTCAGCGACCTGGCTGTCATCAAGATCGATGCTGAGGGACTCACGCCGATTGAGATGGGATCCTCCTCCGATCTCAACGTCGGAGATCAAACCATCGCGATCGGTGCTCCGCTGGGTCTTTCGGGGACCGTCACTGACGGTATCGTCTCCCAAATGGATCGCACCATCGCGGTCCAGTCTTCGGCGGCTCCGGAACCAGACAGTGGGCCGGGATCCGGAGGTGACGACGATGGGCTGTTCGAGTTCCATTTTCCTGGACAGCAAGAACAGTCGCAGTCCTCGGGCGTCATCCACATCAACGTGATTCAGTCCGATGCTGCCATTAACCCGGGTAACTCCGGTGGCGCGCTGGTGGATTCTCAAGGACGGTTGATCGGTATTAACGTCGCCATCGCCTCGGCCGGTGGCTCATCCGGTGGTGAACAAGGCAATATCGGTTTGGGCTTTGCTATTCCGGTCGATTACGCCCAGCGTGTGGCCGGTGAACTGATCGAAAACGGTGAAGCCACTCACGGTGCCCTCGGTGTGTCGGTCACCCCTGAGGCTGCACGCACCGACGGGTCAGAATCCGCCGGTCCGTTGGCCCCCGGATCTGGCGGTGGGGGAGCCTTCGCCGCTGGCGCTCGCGTGGTGGATGTCGCCGACGGATCGCCGGCCGATGAAGCCGGTATTCAAGAAGGTGATGTCATTACCTCCGCCGACGGTAAACCCACCGCGGATTCTCAGGCGCTGACTGCCACGGTTCGTGAGCACGCCGCCGGGTCGGAAATTACCTTGGGTGTTACCCGTGACGGCGAACAGCAAGAAGTTCAGGTGACCCTCGGTGATGAATCCCAGCTGGGCAACTAAGCTAGTCTGAGATCTGCGCTGAGACGGCGCACCGGAACACACGAGTAGAAGACAGGCCACTGTGAGCGCAGATTTGTTGACACTTGATCCCGCCACGTTCGTGCAACAGCACACGATTAGATCGGTGTTGGCCATTGGAGCTCATCCCGACGACCTGGATTTCGGGGCAGCCGGAACCCTAGCGGGTTTGGTAGCCTGCGGGGTCCAGGTTCGTTATGGGATTGTCACCGACGGCGACGCCGGGGGCTTCCACGACCAGGAACGCAGTGCCCTGGCAACTCAACGCCAACACGAACAACGAGTGGCTGCCGAGACGATCGGGGTCAGCACGGTGGACTATTTAGGGTATCGGGACGGGGCAGTGGTCCCGGGCCCGGACCTGGAAGAAGATCTGGTGCATCTGATGCGTGAGATGAGACCGGATCTGGTGCTGGCCCCGCACCCGGAGCGCGACTGGTCGTCCCTGCAGAAGTCTCATCCGGATCATCTGGCCACCGGAGAAGCGGTCACTCGTGCCATCTATCCGGCGGTCGAAAACCCCTTCGCATTTCCGCGTTTGGCTCAGCACGGGTGGGACGCGGTCAAGATCCGTTATCTCATGCTCTACGGTGCACCCGCTACACGACATACCGTGCGCATGGATGTCACCGATTTTGTGGGGCAAAAATTGGCGGCCTTGGACTGCCACGCATCACAGCATCCGGATCCGGAGTGGATGCATCAGCGGGTCGCCGAGCAACTCGAGGCAAATCACCCAAATCCGTCGCGAGCCGCTGAACTCTTTCACCTGGTGACCGTCAACGGGGAGCTGACCTTCGCTGGCTTTTAGCGACTACTAATGCAAATCGATCTGGACCAGTGGCTCGGTGGTGGGGTAGTCTGAGCCGTTCTCAGGCTCAATGGTGACCCAGAGCTGCTCGTAGCCGTTGACCCCACGGAATTGGACATGGCGGTCTTCCATTTGGGTGGCATCGTACTGGCCGAGCGAAGAGGGAGAGTCGCCGGCAGATGCAAAGAGCCAGACCTGATAGGTTTGGTCAGCTCCCAGATCTGGCACCGAGGAGAAGGACAGGTATGCCACGTCTTCATCCCGGGAGAGGTGGGCTTGCACGGTACCGCCGGCGTTGAGATCTTGAGGCGAGGTCAGCTGGGTATCGTGGGCGTCATCGACGGTGGAAACGATATCGTCGCTGGAGGCCAGAAGCGTCGAGATGGCAATGACGGCAGCCAGCAAGAGGGCAATGACCACCGCCCAGATGATTCTACGCTTAGTACCGCTGGCCGGCTCAGGTTCGGGTTCGTGCGTATCAAACTGCTCGACGAAGCCGACCCCAAGATTCTGCTCTGGCAAGGATTCCAGTAGCTGATCGAGCATCCAAGACTCCGGTTCGGTAGTCAGTCGGCGGAACCCCCACGCTAGGCTGCGTTGCAAAAGGCTGATGCGTAGTTGCCACTGTTCTTTTTTTTCCCGGCCCAGCCGGTGAACGTGGCTATCAATGGCGATGCGCTCGTCTTCATCGATTGAGTTGGTGGCCACCAGAGCAGCCAATTCGTCGACCAGGCCAGACTCCAAATCGGTGGTAATCGATTGTGAAAAGGTGGGACTCTGGCCGGTGCGTGCGGTGACCTCCGGGGTAACCGGTTTTGCCAGAATCGGATCTTGAGTGGTGTCAGAGACCCCGGTGACCGCTGCAATATAGCGTTGTGACAACCGCGAACAGGTATCACGTAACCGTGATTTTAGGGTGGGAACTCCCACTCCTAGCTCCCGAGCTGCTTCCGGGTAGGAGCGGGCTCCTAGCCAGATGATGGTCAACGCGCGCAACTGGGCCTCAGACAGTCCGTGCAACTCCGGCAGTTCGGCGGCCAGGGGGAGCAACCCGGCTTCGTCGTTGATCTCGGTGAAATGCCCGGCATGAATGAGCTCAGCGAAGGTGCGCTGGGCGAGTGAAATAATCCAGGTGGCAGCAGTACGGTTCCGGGCGGTTTCATCGCTAGCGTCCAGAGTGAAATCGAGATTAAAGTGGGGCGCTTGCTCCCATAAGGTGGTGAACACCGAGACGGTAGCTTCGCCGGCCTGTTCTTGGGTGGTCAGCAGAGCGCGAGCAAAACCATAAACCGAGGGTGCGGAGGTATCAAAAAGTGCTGCGAAGGCCGCACGGTCGCCTTCACCGGAAAGCTGGAGGAGTCGGGCAATACCCGGTGTTTCAGTCTGCATCGTCATTCCAGCATAGAAAGATTTCGCCACCTGCGTCGCTAGGCCACGCCCTGAAACCTTAATTCATTCGTGATGTTTAGGCTCCACCGGCGAAGCCGAACTGGCGCCAGGCCTCATAGGTGACAATGGAGGCCGAATTGGCCAAATTCAGGGAGCGTCGTCCCGACTGCATCGGGATCCGGACCCGATCGGTGATGCCAGGATGTTGCAGTGTTGTTTCGGTCAGCCCGGTGGATTCTTTGCCAAAGAGTAAGACATCCCCGCGACGGTATTGAATCTCGGTGTACAGACAGGTGGCGTGGGAGGTGAAGGCAAAGACCCGCTCGGGGGCCAGTGCGTGGAAGGCGGTGTCCACATCCGGATGGATCGTGACGACCGCCAAGTCGTGGTAATCCAGGCCTGCCCGGCGGAGATGGGCATCGGCGAAGTTGAATCCCAGTGGTTCGATCAGGTGCAACTCGGCACCGGTAATGGCCGCTAACCGGATGGCATTACCGGTATTACCGGGAATTTCGGGGGCTTCGAATACGATCCGGAATCCCGGGTTGGCGGTGTCGGGATGCAGACTGGCCTGGGTGTGCGGGTTGGTGTCGTGCCGGTCGGGAGCGGACATGGCGGGTGTTTCTTCTTCCTATGGAGTCATGACTACTGTGTCATCTCTACGGAGTCTGGTGTCGCTGTCTAGCGCGCGGGATGGGAGCGGTCTTTCGGGAACGGCGACATGGCCACCAGCGATCCCAACAGGTTCCGATCGAGCACATGGTGTTGGTGGTCGACGCCGAGGAACATTTTCAGATGTCGGATGGTGTTATTCAGGTTTGCCGGCACATCTTCGAGCCCGCAGGAAGTCTGGTGCGGCCCGGTACTGGTGACGTCCGGGGCAAACGGGTGCTGATCCGATGGGATGAGTGCGACAAAATGGCCCACGGTCAATTCCGGGAACAAGGTGGCTAGCTCAGCCAGGGCAGAAGGGGACCGGGTGGCATCAGCTGGCAGAGAGACCGGTCGATTCTCGGCGAATAATCGTCCCCCGTCCCACTGGTAGACTCCCGGCGATGCTTTCATCAGCCACACACAGGCCAGCCGATAACCGCACAACACTACCATGGGGATCTGCGTCGACGGGGGAAGGTTTGTTCCGAGCAAGGACCTAGCATTATCGCGACGGTGGTTTTTCAAATGACGGGTGAGTTCCTTGGTTTTCAGGCCCAGCACGATGCGGGCCGCCGGTAGTGCTTGACGTAGCGAGGGGGCCACGGTGCTGGCGACCTGCACGTAGGCACCGCTGCGACCAGAGGAAAATAAACCGGTAGGAACACGGCCGATCACCGAGGATTCGACCAGGGTGGCATCGACGATCACGCTGGTCTTTCCCAGCTGAACCGTCACCGGCCCCTGAGCCAAAGACGGTACGACGGTGACCGGTTTCGGGGTCTGGCGGGAGGACTGTTGCCTCGTGGTGGACGATGTCGCCGAGGTGCCTGTGGCCCGTGAGGAACCCGCTGACCGTGGCGAGCGCGTCCGGGCATCGCGGTGAAACTCTGCCCGGGCTTCGGCGGTTCCGATCAGTTCCCAGGCACGGGTGACGAGGTCGAACTGTGCCGGATCACCGCCCAGATCCGGGTGGGCCTGACGTTGCGCCTTGCGGTACCCGGCCTTAATTTCGTCCTGACTTGCGTCAGCACACACCCCGAGTACCTCATAAGGGTTGGGGGAATTCGGGAAATCAGAGGTTGACACGGTGAGAATCATACCGAAACCCGGTGCGCTATCCCGCTAGGTTGCTCTGTTGCACACCACGGCAATCGAGGGTGATGGTCCAGGAGTTTTAGACTGGAGACTGTGAATACTTCCGCAGATCGTGTCTACCTTGACCATGCCGCCACCTCGCCCACCCGGCCCGAGGCGATCGAGGCGTTTGTGGATCAATCCCAACGGATCGGCAATGCCTCGTCACTGCATACCGCTGGGCGTGGCACCAAGCTTCGGGTTGAAGACGCCCGAGACCGCCTGGCCGCCGTGTTGGGAGCTCACCCCACCGAGGTCATCTACACTTCCGGGGGCACCGAATCGGACAACCTGGGCCTGCAGGGCCTTTATCATGCTCGCCACCGCCGAGATCCCCGACGCCATCAGATTCTGTTTACCGGGATTGAGCACGCCGCCGTGATCGACACACTCGAAGCCCTGGAGGCCCACCACGGCGCCGAGCTGATTCAAGTCCCCGTCGATGCCACCGGCCGGGTAGAGGTCGAGGCATGGAAGGACGCCATTGATCAGCATGCCGATCAGCTGGCGCTGGCAACCATGATGTATGCCAATAACGAGATCGGTACCGTCCAACCGATTGCCGAATTGGCCGAGGCCACCGCAGCCGCGGAGCTACCCTTCCATGTGGATGCGGTGCAGGCGTTTGGTGCCCTGGAGTTACATTTCGACCACCCGGGGGTGACCACCATGGCTATTTCCGGACACAAAATTGGGGCGCCCATCGGTATCGGCGCGCTTCTGGTGCGTCGCGACGCCCAGGTAGCGCCAGTACTTTTTGGCGGGGGCCAAGAGCGCGATATCCGCTCCGGAACCATGGCCTCGGCACTGATCGTTTCCTTCACCGCAGCCGCCGAAGTTGCCACCGCCAACCAACAGGTCGAGCGCGAACGACTCAGCGGACTTCGGGATCGGTTGATCGCCGGAATCCAGCAGGCCATTCCAGAGGCACAGTTGCAAGGTGACCAGGACCGGGACCCGGAGACCGGGCAGCACGTGCCGGTGGGGACTCGTCGTCTGCCCGGCAACGTGCATTTTTGTTTCCCCGGTTGTGAGGGAGACTCGTTGCTGTTTGGACTGGATATGGCCGGCATTGAGTCCTCGACTGGTTCGGCCTGTACCGCTGGTGTGTCCCGTCCCTCTCATGTTGTGTCCGCCACAGGAGCCGATGAGCAGATGGCACGCTCAACCCAGCGGTTTTCGCTCGGCTACACCACCACCGAGGCTGATATTCAGGCCGTGCTCTCCGTCCTACCGGGCGTCTACGCCTCCGCTCAGCGGGCCGGAATGGCCGGGCAGGATTCTCATATTGTGACCGCCAACTCCCATCGGGGCTGACCGGGAATAGGTAGGGTGCTGGTGGTGTTACATCGAGCTGTTATGGTAGAGGCCCGGTGCCACACCATACGCAAGATCCGCACCATTCCACCACGGGAGAGAAAGGGCAAGAATCGTGAAAGTGCTTGCAGCCATGAGTGGCGGTGTCGACTCCTCAGTCGCTGCTGCCCGGGCGGTCGATGCCGGTCACGAGGTGGTCGGCGTACACCTGGCACTGTCAAGAATGCCAGGCACCCTCAGAACGGGGTCTCGCGGTTGTTGCACGATTGAAGACTCCCGTGACGCCTGGCGTGCCTGTGAGAAGCTGGGTATTCCGTACTACACGTGGGATTTTTCCGAGCGGTTCAAAGAGGATGTGGTCGATGATTTCATCGCCGAATATGCCGCCGGACGAACCCCAAACCCGTGCATGCGGTGCAATGAACGCATCAAATTCGCTGCCCTGTTAGAAAAGGCCCTCGCCCTGGGATTTGATGCGGTGTGTACCGGACACTACGCCAAGGTGATCGAAAACGACCAAGGCCACCTGGAGCTACACCGTGCCGCTGACGATGCCAAGGACCAGTCATATGTGCTCGGTGTGCTCACCGCAGAACAGCTCGAACACTGTCTGTTCCCCCTGGGGGATACCCCCTCGAAGTCGTTGGTGCGCGCTGAAGCCGCCGACCGCGGACTGTCGGTGGCGCAGAAACCAGACTCCTATGACATCTGCTTCATTCCCGAAGGTGATACCCGCGAGTGGCTCGAAGAGCACATTGAGATGCGTCCGGGGCAGATTGTCGACACCGCTGGGACCGCGCTAGGCCAGCATCGCGGTGCGCAGGCCTTTACGGTTGGACAGCGCAAAGGCCTGGGAATTGGCACGCCGGCCCCGGACGGCAAGCCACGGTTCGTCCTTGAAGTCCGGCCGAAAGAAAATGAGGTTGTGGTTGGTCCCCGCGCGATGCTCAACATCGACCGGATTACCGGAATCCGGCCATCCTGGGCGGGACAACCGCTCGACGAAGAGGCCACCGGTGAGTGGTTCGACTGCCAGGTGCAGGTCCGTGCTCACGCTGACCCGGTGCCTGGACGCGTCCGCGTCGCCAGCGATGAGGTCGATGGCGCTGAAGCCACGGTATGGCAGATGAAACTGGATGAGACCATCTCCGGGGTAGCCCCAGGTCAGACGGCGGTGGTGTATCAAGGCACCCGCGTGGTGGGACAAACCACCATCCACCGTGCGGTCAATGCAGAGCGTATGGGTGCTTGGGTATAACCTGTCGGCGACAGATCCGCGATACGTTGACTACAGTGAGTGATATGAGCACATCCGAGCATGCCTCACCTCACGAGCTGGCCGAACCCGCAGTTCTCGAGCAACTCCTGGCCATTCGTGGCAGTATCGATAACTTCGATGCTGCTCTGGTTTATTTACTGGCCGAGCGGTTCAAATGCACCCAGCGGGTCGGCAAACTCAAAGCTGAGAATAATCTGCCACCCTCTGATCCGGAGCGGGAAAAAGCCCAGATTGCCCGGTTGCGTCGGCTGGCTGAGGACGCGGATCTGGACCCGGCATTTGCCGAGAAGTTTTTGAACTTCATCGTCTCCGAAGTGATCCGGCACCATCAGGCCATCGCCGATGACCAAAAGAGCGACACTGCCCAGGGCGCGGAGGACCATGAGACGACCAGGTGAGGCGACCGTGTCCAGTGAGGCACAGAAACCCGATCTCCCTGCTCTGCGCGTTAGTCTCAGCACCCCGGACCCTGGCCCCGGGGGTCCAACCGCGTGGGGTGAGACTCTGGGCATCCTGCTTGATGAGTTGCCCGGTCCCCACCTGCCTCAGTTGCCGTACTGGCAACCACTGTCCGAACTTGCTGTCGGATTACCCGGGTTTCTGGTGGCCAATCGTCGCAGCTACGGCTGGCAAGTACAAGCCACCGAAGCGACCCCGGGCAAAGAACAACGCCGATATGCTACAGCCCTGCGTGAGCAGTTCCAGCGGGTGGCCGATTACCAGCAAGAGCGTCCCCTGCCAGAGTTGATGCTCGAGGTTCCCGGCCCGGTGACCCTGTTCTCCGTGCTGATGGGCCCCGGCGGTCAGAAGATCATCCGAGATCACGGCGCTCGTCGCGATGTTGCCCACGTGTTGGCAGAGGCACTGGCCGAGCTCGTCCAGATCAGTGCCCGTATTCTGCCGGAGACTACCTTGCGTTTGGTGGTTCGAGACACCGATGTTGTTGCCGGACTACGAGGAGCGATCGCCACGGCCTCGGGGTATTTGACCGAACGGAGCCTCGATATCGCCGAGCTCGAGACGTACTGGGCACTACTTGCCGACCAGCTTTGTCCCACCGGGTCCGAGCTGGTTTTCCAGGTCGATCTAGACACCCACCACCTCGGGAAAGACGACAGGCTACTCACCTCATTGCACACCCTGGCCACCAACGACCAAGACAGTCCACCACTTGGCGTCAGCATCAGCTTTCCGGCCCTGGAAACCGATCCGGTGGGACGTTGGGCCAGCTGGCGGTGGGAATGGATTGAACGGTTCCGCCACTCCCAAATCCCCTTACACCTGGAATGCGACCTCGAGCGACTCGACGGCATTGACCCGCCCCGGGCTGGAGTAGAGCTGGTGGAAACCACTGAACGCGTCGGGTTGGACCCCTGGGACCTGGCCTCGAGCGTACTGGTAGCCCGAGCGACCAGGCCGATGACGGGAGTAGGACTGGGACGTTGCATCGAAGCATTACGCGGTGTGGCCGATGAGTTCTCCCAGCGGGTGCCCGGCCCATCATGACGCGACTACAACCGTCCCGCAGCTTTGAGATGCAGATAGGTATCGGCTAACCGGGGCGGGAGATCCTGCGGATCGGCTTCGACCACTTCGGCGCCAAACCGTCGTAGCTGGGCAATCAGACCGGCTCGACGATGTTCGTCTTGTTCTGCCGAGGCGGCCTGAAAGACCGTCTCGAGGTCTTCGCGTTCGGCCGCCATGGCCTCGAGCTCCGGATCGGTGACCGAGGCCAGCACCACCTGATGTTTGCGCGCAATCGTCGGTAACACCGGGAGCAAACCTTGCTGAATGGCTGCGGTGTCCAGGGCCGTAATGAGTACCACCAGTGCTCGTTGTTTCACGGTCTGAGAGATGAGCGAGGACACCTGGGTGAAATCGGCAGCCACCAGCCGCGGGAATACATCGGTCAGCGCCGTGACAATCTGGTGCAAGAGTTTCCCACGACGGGTGGAAGAGGCCCGGGCCTGAACTTTCTGGTCCAGGGCGATAACTTCGACACGGTCACCGCCAGCATCAGCCAGTGCCGCTAATAGTAGCGCGGCCTCAATGCCGGTATCCAGTCGGGTGCCGTCTTCGCTCCGCACGGCCGAGGTGCGGGAGGTATCGATGAGGATCAACACCCGACGGTCCCGTTCCGGTCGCCAGGTGCGTACCACCAGTTCTTGGGCGCGGGCCGTAGCCCGCCAATCAATATCGCGGACGTCATCGCCACGGACATATTCGCGCAAAGAATCAAATTCGTGGCCGGCCCCGCGGGTCAAGACCGCCGACCTCCCGGCCATTTCCCGCAGCGAGACTAGCTTCGAGGGCAGGTGACGCCGGGAGTTGAACGGTGGAATCACCGTGATCGCACCCTCGGCGCGATGCGTGTATTGTTTGCCCGCCAGCCCCAACCAGCCCCAGCTACGGACCGTGACGATTCGGGAGCGCAGTGTGCCGCGCCTAGTGGGGGTCAGGTGCATGGAAAGCCGGCGGGGCTCCTGGCCCGGAATCGTGACCGGTTGTTCCGGGCTGTCGGCCTGAGCGGTGGGTTGCCACCCATCCCGGACCGAACCGCGCAATGTTCGGGAGCTCTGATTGGTCACCACCAGCTGAACGGTAGTCGTTTCACCCAGCCGAATACTGCCTTGCGCGGAACGGGAGAAGGACACCCGGCGAGGCGAAACGGCGGTCAGTGCGTCCGCACACAGCACCACGATCAGCCCGAGCACACACAACCCCAGCGTTGACCAGCGCGGAAACAGCAGGATGGGAAACAGGCCGATAATAGCCAGAATCATCGCGCGCCAGGAGATGACCATAACTCGTAGCTACCTGCCTTTGGTGTGTCGAGGATGGTGGGAGAGGACGGAAAGAGACGGTGTTTAGCGGGGGACCGGCACACTGGAGAGTAGTCCGGTCAAGACTTGGTCGGTATCGACACCGTCCAATTCGGCCTCCGGGCGCAGCAACACCCGGTGGCGTAGGGTCGGTAGCAACAGCGACTGCACGTCGTCGGGGGTGACGAAGTTGCGGCCCGATAGCCAAGCCCAAGCCTTGGCACAGTGCATCAGAGCGGTACCACCGCGCGGGGAAGCACCCAACTGGAAAGAGGGGGATTGCCGCGTGGCGCGGACAATGTCCGTGATGTAGCTGAGCATCTCTGGACCGGTGGCGACTTGTTGCACCGAGGCGCGGGCTTTGAGCAAGGTCGTTTCCTCGGCCACCGGCTGGATGCCCACGGCGTCGAGATCTGCGGCCGAGAAACCCGCCGCATGACGGCGCAGGATCTCTCGTTCCTGATCGCGCTCGGGAAGATCCATCACCACCTTGAGCAAAAACCGATCCAGTTGGGCTTCCGGAAGGGGATAGGTTCCCTCGTGCTCGACCGGATTTTGAGTGGCTGCCACCATAAACGGGTCCGGCAACCGCCGGGTTACCCCGTCGGTAGAGACTTGGTATTCGGCCATGGCTTCCAACAAGGCAGCTTGGGTTTTCGGTGGGGTGCGGTTGATTTCGTCGGCGAGCAGCACGTGGGTAAACACCGGGCCCTTGCGGAATTCAAACTCCCCGGTTTTGGAATCATAGACCAGCGAGCCGGTGACGTCGCCGGGCATCAAATCCGGGGTGAATTGCACTCGGTGGGAGTCTAGTTGCACCGATTTGGCCACTGACCGGACCAAAAGCGTCTTGGCTACACCGGGGACCCCTTCGAGCAACACATGCCCCCGACACAAAATACCGATGAGCAATGCAGTCACGGCCTGGTCCTGGCCCACGACGGCTTTAGCCACTTCGCCACGCACCTGGTTGAGTGCCTCCCGCAGGTCGTCTGCCGACTGTGCCCGCGCAGACTGGTCCTGTGGGGGGTGACCCTGGGGTGGCTGGGATGGCGGAAAAGCCGGTGGCTGGTGCATCATGACGTGCTCCTCCCGTGATCGGGGCGTAGTACCTGGTCGATGAGATGTTCAAAATCTGTGAGTTCTTGGGCAGTGGTCACCATCTCCTCGGGGGAAACGTTGTGGCTACCGTGGGCTGGGACGAGTCCGGAGCTGATCTTGAAGAGCTGCTGGATGTCCTGGACCGGCTGGTTGGTGTGGAGTGCAGCCTGGCGCATGATGGTTTGCGGGTCGGTGTTGCGCCCTAATCGCATGCTGTGGGCGATGCGACGCAACGTGGCCTGTTCCAAGGCCTCGAGAGCTTGAAGGTGGTGTCCGGCACGTCGGTGCATGCGGGCTCGGCCCACCGTGGTTTCGGCCGGCTTGACGACCGAGGGCAATGGCTCGCGCACGATCGGGCCGTGGCGACGTCCTAACCAGAACATGGCCAGCACGGCCAGCACGACCGCCCACCAGATTCCAAAGACCACGAAACGAGGCAGTTGCGCCTCAGACAGCGGAGCATCGGAGTCCAAGAGCTCGGTGAAGTCCGGGGTATACCAGATCAGGTCCTCGCGCGAGCCGGCCAGGCGTAAGGCCAAGGCGGCATTGCCTCGCTCGTCGATCCGTTCATTGGTGAAGATCTTCGGAGAGGTCAGTACCGTGATCCCGGTTGCTGTTTCGGCCAGGAGCGCCGTGGCTTGGTCGGAGGATGCGTTCTCGGGTACGGGAAAACACGTGGAGATCTGGCCGGACTCACGCTGCGTGCGGGGGACCGATACCGCCCAGGAAGAGCTATCAATCTCACCGGCGACCCGCCCGTGCTTCAGCTGGCAGTCCTCGGTCGTGCCCGCAGTGATCCCGCCGTCGTGACTGGACACGGTGGCGTAGTCCCGCGAGAACTCGTCGGTGAAGTGTTCGAGTAGCTCCGGGGATGAGGTTGAAATCACCAGCTGGGATGGTGGAATGGCCTCCGCGGCGCGTTGCCGTGAATCATGGGGCGCCGAAGCCAGGTTGTTGTTCTCATCGATCAATACCACCGTGGCGTCCGGATGCTGGTTGAGTTGACCTTCCAACTGATCAACCGTTGCAGCGGTGTGGACCGAGACACCGCGATCTTCCAGGATGCGTGTCATGGCCTGGGAACCATAACGGCCGGGATTGTCGGTGGAATAGGGGATCCCCTGAGTGGTGCTGGGGAGCAAGGCATAAAACACCACGCCGGCGAGCACCAGAATTCCGGCGATGACCGACACCACGATGATACCGGTTTTACGGGAACCGGTCTGTGAGGTACGTGCCGAAGACTGTAGAGAGGATGCTGCGGTCATCGGGGCACCAGATCCTTGGCGTGCTGAGCGGGGACGCTGTCATCGCGGGGTGTGGCAGGGGCCGGCTTGGCTTGGTGGAGCTTTTCCGCCAACTCGATCATCTGCGTGGCATCTGTGGCGCTGGGGGATTGGTGGGCGTAGAACGTGGTATTGAAGCGAACGGCGGCTTGTTCCAATTGTTCGGTGAATGGGGGGAAGGCCTCGGCGAGTTCCGTCGTGGCAAACGTCGCGGTGAGGGAAGGACGTTCTGAGACCAGATCCCGTTGTTGCCCGTCGCGGATCATCGACCGTAACGCATCGGCCAGTGCGTGGGCATAGTCCTGCTCGGCCACATGTCGGCGGGCCCGGTCGAGATACTCCGTGGCCGTAACGTCAGCGGCGACCTCAACCTCGTCGGTTGATGTTGTCTTGACCCGACCGGTACGGCCCGGCCGTAACCACAACACTAAGGCAATCAGCAGGGCGACTAACGCCAGGGCTAGCACGATCACACCCAGTTCGCCGCTACCGGAGAATTCGACGGCGGCCAGGTCTTGAAACCACTCAACCAGGTTATCGATCAGCTCAATGATCGGGCCGGGATCTGCCTCCGCGTATTCGGGTTTGGACAGCTCCTCTTCGGCCCACTGGCGGGCTTGCTCAGCGTCTGGGGTCAGTGGCGGGGACATCATGACCATGTCGGCGGCCCCATGGGTGGGTTAGATGGATTGGGCGGATGTGGCGGATAGTAGGGAGCATTCGGTCCCGCCGGTCCGGTGAATGGTGCACCTGCCGGTGGCGGTGTGGGCTGCCAATGCACGTCGCGACCCGGCACGAGATCGGCCGACTGAGAATCGCTACGGCGTTTGGTCGGATCAATACTGAACTCATCGATGGGACCCGAGATGGATTCAGCATCGTGGGCTAGCTGGGCACCAATGCCTTCACGTCGGATCCTCAAGTCAGTGTAGAGCAACGCAATGAAGATGGTGAACAGCGCATACAGTACCCCGGAGACCACACTGCTGACCCCGACGATGACCACCTGAGCCAGCAGGAAGCCGGTCAGCGCTTCCGCTTCGTTTCCGGCCGAAGCCAGAAAGAGTGGAGCCAGCATAGCCAAGGGAATAGAAATCACCCATCTGGCGATAACGATGCAGACAGTGACCAATAAGGTCATCCCCAAAGAACGCCAAAAATTATTATTGGTCAGCACCCAGGAACGACGAAGCGCGGTCAACGGGCCTACTTGTTCGACCGCGATCACCGTCGGGGCCAGCATCAGCTTGATCGTCAGCCAGACTATGGGAATCCCCCCGGTGAGGATGACAATAATCATGATCACGGCAAAGAGCTCCGCAGGGATCTCCAGGACGGCAACAGCGAAAACGATCAAGAGGAACGCGAGCACCGACAGCGCGATGACGGCAATATTGATCAGTACCGACAAAGCAATGAGCTTCCAGTAGCTACCGTGCAACAGGCGGAAGGATTGAAAGAATCCGGTCCAGGTACCGATCGTACCGCGCATGGTGACGATGGCTACCAGCCCCGGGAAAAATACCGACGCGAGGAACAGCAACACCAATGCCAGCATTGGAAGGACGATTATCGCCACACTTCCGGATGCGATCTGTTCCGAGGTGGGTAGGCCCCCATCAAGCACCGTGGTGAACGCGACGTACATGGTGACGAAAGCCGGGGCGACTGCCATCAGGTACAAAAGAAACGTGACGAGACCGTAGCCGAGCCCATGCAACAACACGGCCCCAGGTGCGGTGCGCAACGTTGCGAAAACCCCGCTAAACAAATCGCCGATGCTCAACGGAGTCAGCGGGATCGTGCCGGGACGGGACACCGTGAGCATCAATTGTGGTTGCGGTGTGGCGTATGGTCCCCACCCCGAGGGTTGCTGGTGTTGTGGGTACCCTCCATAGGGTGTGCCGGGGCCTTGGCCCGGGGGTGGATAGAAGCTCACGATCTCTCCATTTCTGGGGACTCGGCCCGCTCAGACTCGGACTAGTTCATATGTTATAGGACAACTTTGCGGTGCAAACAGGGTGAGTTGCGGGGCGCGCGCATGCAACACGCCGCGGCGAAATTGGCCGGCTCGGTTATGCTGGTGGTCTGGGATCATATAGTCCGAGCCGGGAGGGAAGCGGTGGCTACACCCAAGATTTTGGTCGTCGATGATGACGAAGCCCTAGCCGAAATGATTGGTATTGTTTTGCGCAACGACGGGTTTGAACCGTATTTCTGCGCTGATGGCAACCAAGCTAACGAGATGTTTCGTCAGATCCGCCCGGAGCTGGTGCTGTTGGACCTGATGCTTCCCGGCAAGGACGGCATTGACATTCTGCGCGAGATCCGCATGGAATCAGACGTGCCGGTGGTGATGTTGACCGCTAAATCTGAGACCGCCGACGTGGTTCGTGGGCTAGAAGCTGGAGCCGACGACTATGTGCCCAAGCCCTTTAAGCCCGCCGAGTTGGTGGCCCGTGTCCGTGCCCGGTTGCGCGAAACCGACCACCGTGCTCAGGAGAGCCTCACTATTGGCGATCTGACAATTGATATTTCTGGTCATGAGGTTTCCCGCAACGGTGAACGCATTTCGCTGACACCGCTGGAATTCGATCTTTTGGCCGCGTTAGCCCGTCGTCCCGGGCAAGTGCTGACCCGCGAAACGTTGTTGGAGGAAATCTGGGGATACCGGCATCAAGGCGATGCCCGGTTGGTCAACGTCCACGTGCAACGCTTGCGCTCCAAGGTCGAAAAGGATCCAGATAATCCCGAAGTTGTTCTCACTGTTCGTGGCGTGGGCTATAAAGCCGGCCAGATTTGAGCGCAGCCTTGTCCGTCGAGTCAGAAGAAACGACCTCCGAAGCAAACACCGCCCGACCGGCAGCGCCTGAGGCCCAGCGGGCAGAAAAACCGCGCAAGAATCGCTTCCTTTCTCGGCCGTTCAAAACTTTTTGGCGACGTTGGCAGTCCTCGTTGCAGCTACGCACGGTGATGATTACCGCTTTGCTCTCGGTGATTGCCGTGCTGATCCTGGCGCTGTTCTTGACTCATCAGGTGACCACGGGTCTGTTCCAGTCCCGGTTTAATCAAGTGCAGGCCGAGGCTAATCACGGGCTGAGCCAAGCACGAGAAGTCTTTGACTCCGCGGCAACCGCTGACGAAGAATCCACGGCCTCTTTGGTCAACGACACCCTGGCAGCGTTAAGTGGCAATACCTCGGGGGCCATTGCCCGCGATTTCGTGTTGGTTCCCCTCGATGATGACGAGAACCAATTCGTTGGCTCGATGTCCTCAGCCGGCGTGAGTGAAGACATCATCACCGATGACTTGGCGAGCCAAGTCGAACAAGGCGATGGGATCTACTGGCAGTCGGTGGCCATTCCCTCTGACACCGGCGGGGCAACAGATCCGGGGCTGGCCTTCGGTACTCAGGTCGTGTTGCCGCCGGGTAACTACTATGCGTTGTATTTCATTTACGACATCTCTGAAGTACAAGGCACGCTGGATTACGTGATGAGCGTGCTCCTCATTGCCGGTGCGATTTTGATCTTGCTCAATGTCGTGATTGCCGTGGTGACGACCCGCTCGGTGGTACGCCCCATCCAGCAGGCGGCCGAAACCGCCCAGTGGTTGTCGTCGGGTGACCTCTCGGTGCGCATGAATGTCAACCGGGAAGATGAAGTCGCGACGTTGTCTCGGTCGTTCAACTCGATGGCCGACAATATTCAGGACCAGATCACCCAGCTGGCGCATCTGTCTCAGATTCAACAGCGGTTCGTCTCCGATGTGTCTCACGAGTTACGGACACCGCTGACCACGGTGCGGATGGCAGCAGAAGTGCTCTATGACTCACGTGATGATTTCGATGCTGTTAATCGTCGCTCCACCGAGTTGCTCTATCACCAAGTGGAGCGCTTCCAAGCGTTGCTCGCTGATCTTTTGGAGATCTCGCGGTTCGATGCCGGGGCAGCCCAGGTGGCCAGTGAGTCCACCGACCTGTTGCATTTGGTCGCCGACGTACTACTGACTGCCCAGCCACTGGCCGATAATAACCAGACCGAACTATCCATTGTGCCCCAAGGGGACCAATTCACCGCAGAAGTCGATTCCCGTCGCATCGAACGCATTCTGCGCAATCTCATCAATAACGCCATTGAACACGGCGAATCGAAACCGGTCGATGTCATCGTGGCCGGAAATAAGACAGAGATTGCGATCGTGGTGCGTGACCACGGGCTGGGCTTGAGCGAAGATGAACTCGAGCGTGTTTTCGACCGGTTCTGGCGTGCTGACCCGGCCCGGACACGCACCACCGGAGGCTCCGGTCTGGGCCTGGCCATTGCCGTGGAAGATACGCGCTTGCACCACGGCGAACTCGATGTTTGGGGCGAACCCCACCGCGGCGCTGCCTTCCGTCTTGTCTTACCCCGCCAGGTTGGTGGAGAACTCGTCAAGCCCTACCCGCTGCAACTGCCTCCCGAATATGAGTGCTCGGAGCGTCGTAGCGCTTCCGAAATCGGCCCCGGCCCAGACGAACCTGCGAACGGCCACGAAATGCCAGACCGGGTGAATGAGCAAGCCTTGGTGCCACGATCTCGGAGGGGGCTTGATGACTAGAACACTCAGAGCACTGGTCGTGCTGGTGGCGTGTGCGCTGGTGCTGGCTGGGTGTTCCCGATTGCCGCAGTCTGGTCCGGTCGGAGAATCTGAAGACTTGGGTACGACAGGGGAATCGGTCACCCACACCTTTAACCCTGCCGGACCGGCCGAGGATGCCTCACCCGAGTCCATCATTAATGGGTTCATTGTGGCAGCGACCGGGGTTCAAGATGACTTCGCTGTGGCGCGGAGCTACCTGACAGACTCGGCGGCTGAGCAATGGGACCCGCTGGCCCGTACCTTGGTGTATCAAGGATCTCCGGCGGTGGTCTCGACTGAAGACACCGATACCTACACGGTGCAGCTTGAGGTTGATTCGGCGGTGGATGCACAGGGGGTGATGTCCCCGCTCCCATCGGAGACGACTGAAGCCCTGGAAATCAAGCTGACTGAGGTCGACGGCCAGTGGCGGATTTCTGAGCTACCCGACGGCATTGCCTTAGACAGCGCACAGTTCTCGGCACTGTTTGTCTCCCAAACTCTGTACTTCTACGACTTCGACTACCACAATGCCGTGCCGGATACCCGGTGGTTCCTTGACCGTCCCGGTCAAGCCACGGCCATCGTCGAGGCCTTGATTACCGGTCCAGCCAGCTATCTGGAGGGTGCTGTGGCCAACCCAATGGAGCAGGTCGAACTTGCTCGCCCATCGGTACCGATCAGTTCCGGCACAGCCTCGATCGATGTGAAGGCCGATTCGCTGGCGGGCACCAGCGCCCTACAGCGTCAACGCATTGAGCATCAATTGCAGATGACCTTGGGCACCCGGCCACGGATTTCGGATGTGAAACTTACCGTGGGGCTGGAAGATGTGGATACAGGAGAGCCTGATCCGCAGTTCCGGGAGACCCCCACGACGTATTCCGTTGGAGCTCGTCAAATTGCCATCAACCATGACACCAACCAACTGGTCTATTACCAGGGCTCCAACATCACCGAGATCCCTGGCGTTGCAGACGTCAGTAGTCTGGGGCCCCACGAGCCGACGATGAACGTGGAAGGCAACCGCTTTGTGTTCTTGAATGAGGACTCCACCCAGATGGTTGGGGCCACCAACGGGTCGGCGGTTCAGGAACTGGCGTCTGGAACCGATCTGTTGGCTCCTTCACTTGACAACAGGGGATGGGCCTGGACTGTCTCCAGCGTTGAAGATGAGCATTCCGAGGATGCTGGGGAGTCAGAGAACGCCGAAGCCGCTGTCTCAGGTGGCGAACAGACATTGCTCGCCAGCGAATTCGACGGCGAACAGGTTCAGGAAATCAGTGTCCCGTGGTTGATGGATGGGGAGATTAAAGCCGTACGGGTTTCTCCTGAAGGATCTCGGATCGCGATGATTTTAGAGCGGGACAACTCCCAGCAACTCTTTATTTCCGGTATCGTCCGCGATGATTCGGGTAAGCCGTTGGGTTTGGTGGAACCACTCGTGGTTGAAACCGCAGCCCCGGCCAACCGGGTGCAGTGGTACTCCATGAACGAGGTCCTGATCGGCGAGGTCTCCAGTAGCGAACGCGTCGAGCTGGAAATGATTGGATTGGCTGGCACCAGCGTGACCTTTAAACCCATGCTCGGTATGCGTGGCTTTTCGACCGGGGCCGGCAACGCCACGGTGTACGCCGAAACCGACGACGAGGTGTATATCCGCGTCGGGACCAATTGGCGTGCCCAAGAGGATAACGCCGACGACTTGTCCTACCCCGGCTAACATTCTCCACAGTCTCTGAGTGTAGCTGGGGTTGCAACCAGCAAAGCGCGAGACTGGGAAGATGAGATCTTTCAGGCACGAACCACCCAGGCCACCGGCGCCGAGGCCTCGTCTGACGCGATGGGCAGGCCGTCTTGATCGACTTCGCGAACACCCTGGCGCGCGCTGGGTGAGCACTGCAGGCCGTGAATTGGCCGGAATCCTCATGCCTCGCATCTGCGTCGTCTGTCAGCGCCGCGACGCCACCGCCGAGCACCTCTGTCACCACTGTCGGCAGACCGTGATGCCACAACTCCTTCATCCGGAACGTGCTGAGTCCTGGGCACCATCCCTTCCCTTTATACCCGGCACCGACCGCCCCTTGCCGGTGGTGGCAACAGGACAATACACCCGTGAGTTAGCCCGCATGATCCTGGCGTTCAAAGACCACTCCCGGACCGGGTTGCATCGGCTTCTTGCACCCGCACTGGCTAGGTCGATGCTGGTAGCCCGGGACCTGGTGTGGGACGCTGTGGCACAACAATATGGCACCAGCGCAACGCAGCTGCCGGTCGTGGCGGTGCCGATCCCGAGCTCTGCGGCTAGTTGGCGCCGTCGGGGTTTCGACCCGCTTGACACACTGGTGACCAGAGCGCCCGTGCCCGGCATCATACGCCAGCGACAGTTTTTACGACATCGTTGGAGATTAAACGCCCGCACATCGCACGCTGGTCGCACCGCGGCCCAACGAGTCACCGCGGCAGAACGAAAATTCTGGGTCAGACGCGGAATTGCGCAACAACTCACCGGGTATCCGGTGATGATCGTTGATGATGTGCTCACCACCGGGGCGACGCTGGCCGGGGCCACACGAGTTCTGGAAGCCGCGGGATGGGAGGTGCTCGCAGCAGCGGTGATCGCTACGGTTGAGAAACATTCGCACGACGATTTGAGCTAAACCGGAGATGGCAACGTGAACAGCTGGCAATCAATGGGTAGACTCGGCATTACCAACAGAGCACGGTGGTGAAGGGAGGTTAAACTTCTCTTACCACCGTGCTTGTTTTAGCTAAGGAGGACATTATGGCCATCGACATCTCCTATGTAGCCCGCGGCGCTTCCATTAAGGAATCGTTCCGCGATTATGTTGAAGAACGCCTCGAGAAAATCGAGTCCCTACTTCAAGAAGCCCAACGGGTCGAAATCAAGCTCGGTGCTCAGCCATCTCACACCGGCGCCTCCGGGTCGATGACCGTGGAACTAACCGTACATAGCCCCAAAAACGTAGTGCGTGCTGAAGCTTCCGACGACGACCAAATGGTGGCCTTCGATAAGGTATTCCATAAGATTCAGGAACGACTGCGCCGGCTACGGGAACGGCGCAAGTCTCACCGCAAACGTGTTTCGGTCCGCGAAATCACCGCCGATTCGGTGCCCGTGGACAACTCTGTGTCGTTGGTGGAACAGGTGCTAGAAGCCCAGCGCGAGGAAGCTGAGCGTGAAGAACAGGAACGGCACCTGGCAGAAAACGGTGAGGCACCGGTGACCATCCGTCAGAAGGTTTTTCCGCCAGAAAGCATGTCGCTCGACGATGCCGTGGACAACATGGAGCTACTGGGCCACGACTTCTACTTGTTCATTGATGCAGAGTCGGGACGTCCCTCTGTGGCCTACCGGCGACGTGGCTGGTCCTACGGCGTGATCAGCCTGGGTGAAGACACTGAACCTGAAGGTTCCGACGAACAAATCCGGGCTTACCGAGATCAGCAAGCTAGCGCTTAAACGTCTTGGCCCACTGAGGGTCTGTGATAGACCTCGAAGTGGCCTTGTTGCACACGCAACAAGGCCACTTTTTCATCCCTGAACTGTAGATCTTGGTCACTCATGGACAAAGCCCATACTAAGGATTCTTCCAGGTTAAACCACGTAGACTAGTCTGGTTGAATGCTTTGTTCCTGGACCTGTGACGACTTCGTCGTTGAGGGTCTGAGACGATTTGTGAATTTGGAGTCAACACTGTGGTCTCTTTCATCGAGAAGATCCTCAAGACCGGTGAGAAGAAAGTTCTCAAACGGTTGAGGGCCTATACCGATGCTGTCAACCAGCTCGAAGATGACTATCGGGACATGTCTGATGCCGAACTTCGGGCAGAAACCGATCGCTTCCGTGCTGAAATCGAAGACGGTACATCGCTGGATGCACTTTTACCCGAAGCATTTGCCACGGTGCGTGAAGCATCGTCCCGTACCTTGGGACTTCGCCACTTTGACGTGCAACTCATGGGTGCTGCTGCCTTGCACCTGGGAAACATCGCTGAGATGAAAACCGGTGAAGGTAAAACTCTAGTCGCCACAGCTCCCAGCTACCTGAACGCGTTGAGTGGTCAAGGCGTCCACGTGGTGACGGTTAACGACTACCTGGCCGAGTACCAATCAGACTTGATGGGACGGGTTTTCCGGTTCCTTGGGATGGAAACCGGCGTCATTCTGTCCAACCAGCGTCCTGCGCAACGGGCAAAACAGTATGCAGCTGACATCACCTACGGGACTAACAACGAATTTGGGTTCGACTATCTGCGCGACAATATGGCCTGGTCGCTCGACGATTTGGTGCAACGCGGACACAACTTCGCCATCGTCGACGAAGTCGACTCAATCCTCATCGACGAGGCACGTACTCCGTTGATTATCTCCGGACCGGCTCAGGGCGACGCCTCGAAGTGGTATTTACAATTCGCCAAATTGGCTCCGCGGCTGAAGCGCAATACTGACTACGAAGTGGACGAGAAAAAGAGGACCGTTTCGATCTCCGAAGAAGGTATCGATAAGGTCGAAGACTGGCTCGGAATCGACAACCTGTACGAATCGGCCAACACCCCGCTGATTCAGTACCTGAATAACGCGCTGAAAGCCAAGGAACTCTTTACCCGCGATAAGGACTATGTGGTTCTCAAAGGCGAGGTTCAAATCGTCGATGAGCATACCGGACGCGTGTTGGCAGGACGCCGTTACTCCGAGGGAGTTCACCAGGCGATTGAGGCCAAAGAAGGTGTGAAGATCAAGGCTGAGAACCAGACTTTGGCCACGGTGACGTTGCAGAACTATTTCCGCCTCTACGACAAGCTGTCGGGGATGACCGGTACGGCTGAGACTGAAGCTGCAGAGTTTATGAGCACCTATAAACTCGGCGTTGTCCCGATTCCGACAAATAAAGATGTTCAGCGCATCGATAAAAAAGACATTGTCTACGCCAGCGAGAAGGCGAAGTTTAATGCTGTCGTGGATGATATCGAGGCCCGTCATAAATCTGGTCAGCCGGTTTTGGTCGGGACCACCTCGGTTGAAAAATCTGAATATTTGTCGAAGCTGTTGGCCAAAAAAGGCGTACGTCACGAAGTGCTTAACGCGAAAAACAATGCGCGAGAAGCTGCCATTGTTGCTCAAGCCGGTCGTAAAGGTGCGGTGACGGTGGCAACGAACATGGCCGGACGTGGTACCGACATCATGCTCGGTGGTAACGCCGAATTTAATGCGGTCGCGGAGATGCAGGCACGCGGGCTCGACCCCGAAGAAAATGCTGAAGAATACGAGCAAATCTGGGACGAAGTCTTTGCTGAGCAAAAGGTGAAGACCCAGGCGGAGCGCGAAGAAGTTGTGGAGGCCGGTGGCTTATATGTGCTGGGAACTGAACGCCACGAATCCCGACGGATTGATAACCAGCTACGAGGTCGTTCCGGACGTCAAGGGGACCCCGGCGAGTCTCGGTTCTACTTGTCCCTGACCGATGATCTGATGCGACTGTTCAACCCGGGTATGGCGCGGAAGATTCTGCAACGCACCGGTGATGACGACCAGTTTGCCCTGGAATCCGGTCTGGTGACGAAGGCGATTCAGAATGCGCAGTCCAACGTGGAATCGCGCAACACCGAACAGCGCAAGAATGTCCTTAAATACGACGACGTGATGAACCGTCAGCGTGAGGCCATCTACGCTGACCGTCGTCAGATTTTGGAAGGCCAAGATCTGGCCGAAAAGGTCGAGCACTTCATCGAGGACTCCATTAGCGATGCCGTTGATGAAGCCACGGCCGGGGAACGAAGTTCCGAATGGTCCCCAGAGACGTTGTGGGAAGATCTGCGCTTGATCTATCCGGTCGAGTTGACCCCCGAAGAACTCGAGGAACAGCTCGGTGAATTGCACCGGGCGAAGCCTGCGGATTTGAAGCGTGAGTTTGTCTCCGATGCAAAAGTGCTGTATCAGGACCGCGAAGAAGAGATCGGCTCCGATAATATGCGTGAACTAGAGCGCAAGGTGGTGCTCAATTCCATCGGGCGAAAATGGCAAGAGCACCTCTACGAGATGGACTACCTTAAAGAAGGTATTGGGTTGCGCGCCATGGCCCAACGTGATCCTCTGGTCGAATACCAGCGTGAGGGCTACACGATGTTTGAAGCCATGATGCAGGCAATTCGCCAGGAATCGGTCCACAATCTGTTCACTCTCGACGTCAAAACCCAGCCACAGAAGGCTAGCCTTCCAGGCGTCACCGATTCTCGTGAGGTGACCATGGCGCCACAGCTGAAAATTAAAGGTCTGGACACTGACACACAGCCCGGCAAGTTGCAGTACACGGCCCCGTCCTCAGAAGGAACCGGGACTGCGAAAACCGAGGTTCGTCGCACAGACGACGGTAGTGAGAGGACGCAATCTCGAGCGGAGCGCAAAGCTGCCGAACGAGAGAAAAAGAAGGCCGCGAAGAAAGCCCGCGCCCAGAAAAAATAACATGTGTCGCCTCTGACGGCTTGGCTGAGGCCCGCGATCCGGTAGGGTTGCGGGCCTCAGCATGTGAGAAGTTTCGGCACTGGCGCATTTGGGATGAGTAGCTAGGTTTGGGCAACGGTGTCTGTTACCCAGGTGAGGGTTACCCCAACTCGAAATCACACACTTTCCACCTGTCGCGGTGCTTCTCAAAACGAAGTGCCATCGCCCGCAATCGGTTGCCAACAATAATGGTGGCACTGGATTCGTAGCACTGCGAAGGGGTTCGCTGTAGTCGCATTCGGTGTACCCGAACATTCATCGGTTTTTGACCGTCCGATTCCTGGGGTCGACCCTGCTGGGCGAGTTGGGCCCGAAACCTCATCTTCTCGATCATCTCCAGCGACATCCACCCTTGAAGTTGGTGGTAGCTTCGCAACCCATATTCAATCTCCACACAAGCTTGGCCGAGCACTCGGGTCATGGTTTGCAGGTGGCGTTCGGTGGCTCGACGCTGTTCTGCCAGGGCCCGTTGGGCTATCTGCCGTTGGCGGTTGGCGACCGGATCGTCCTGGGGAGTGGCGTCGGGCAACTGAGCGGGAGTCCGGTGCGAAACAGGCTCCGTGTCTGCAGGAGTTTGGTCTGGTGTGCTAATGGCCGGGGTGGACACCGTACCGGGTTTGAAGTGAATGAGCGGAGAGCGGGTGTTGGTCCACGCCGCTAGTTTCTCGTCGTGAAATCCCGTCAGCGCTGACGGGACGGGACTGACGGAGACTGAAGCTGGTTTACTGACCGGAGAATTGGACTGTCGGGGGAGTGCGCGCTGTTGGACGGACTGAGGGCCAGCAGTCGCAGAGACGGAGGGGAGCGTCATGATGGGGTTATCTCCTCATAAGGATAGGCGGTGGGAAGAACAGATCGTGGGCGGACAAAACGGGTTTAGGAGTGAAAAGGTGGGGAGGACAAAACCGTTCCTGGACTAACAGTGTGGGGGTCGGATCCGAGCACATCTTGGTTGTGGGACCACCACTGGCGCCAACGGAGATCAATTTCATGTATGGTCGCATCTGCCCCGAGCTCTTCATGGGCGATATCCCACAAACACTCACCGGTACCGACGATGACGGTTTTGCCGGGGACATCAGGGACTGCATCGGAGCTAGCGTCGTCTCCCGACGTGTCGTAGTTGAGATTGGGAATCCAGCCAGGAACAACGTCAGTCGGAGTGTGCAGTCCGGTGTGTTCACGGTCGGGAGAGACACGGGCGCTCACGTCCCAGCCGGCAATGTGCTCTCGTTGAGAAGATTCAATTGCTCTTGTATCAGACAAGGCTAAACCGTCGTGGGTAGTCTCGCCGGCGATGGCCGGCGAGGCGATGAGGAGATTGATCCCACATAACGTCGCGATGAGTCGCCGACCAGCCACGGGCACGACCTGCAAGGTCGCGACACCTTGAATGCGGTGACCGCAACGGTAGAGGGTGACTCCAAGAAGACTCACCACAGCATAGATGACGCAGAGCGCACAGATGCCGATCCCAATCACCGAGCATGCTGTGGCGATGAGGTATTCCAGGGTGGACAATGCGGTCTGCGCCGAGGTGGGGCTGATCGCAGTACTGAACCACCACAACAGCGGGCCGGAGATCACGCTCATCAGCACCAAGCAAACATCGGAGGCGCGAAGACCCGATTGACCGGAGGACGATGAGCTTTTCACCACTGCCATGGGCTCTCCTTAGGGCTTGAAAACTGTCTAAGTACCCAAAAAATTATCAAACATCATCAAACGCGGTCAATGGTGCTGAAAGGAAAATGGTGATGATTGCCACGAAAGAGGTAAGCAGGAATAATGAGGCACCATGCGCTGGGACGAATTTTTTGCTGATCTCGAACACCAAATGAGCGTGGAACTGCGGCAGGTTCGTGATGCTGAGGCCGCTGATTTTACGCGCGGTCACTGGGCGGAAACCTCTTTTGCGGACCGGTTGAGAGGACACCGGGGAGAGACAGTGCAGATGACATTTGCCGATGGAGAACATCAGCGGCTGTTGGTCTCTTCAGTTGGTCCAGACTGGATTGGTGGTCGGACGCAGTCCGGTGCAGTCGTTATACCGCAACGCGCCATAGCGGGCCTGGAAGCAGAAACGCGAACAGCTCGACCGCCGGAATCGACCTTACGAAGCGGACCGCGACTCACGAGCGTGTTGCGTCAACTAGCGCGTCGACGAGAGCCGGTGTCTATCACGGCCGGGTGGGGAAGAATTTATGTGGAAGGAACGGTCGATCGGGTGGGACAGGACTACTGCGAGGTAGCCATACATGCCCGAGACGAATTCCGCAGGCGACCTGCAGTGCGGGGACTACGGCTGATTCCCGTGGACCAGATACAAATGATCGCCACGTCTGCTGTGGCTCTCGACGACCGATAGTGGCCGAGGACAATTACGTACTGCCTCAGACAGTTAGTTCTGGTGAGCTGACTTTTGTTCTTCGATCTTGGCGTGCTGTTCGTCGTGTAACCGCTGGATGAACGCTTCAAAACGTTCTGAATCCACCCGCCATTGTCCGCGGCCCCCAATTTGAAATGCCTCGAGTTCCCCACTCTGGACGAGGTTGCGAGCGGCACCGACAGAAATCTGCAACTCTTCAGCGACATCTGGGAGGGTCAGAAAGCGTGGCATGTCACGTCCTTTCCAGCGAAGTCGTTTTAGAGGTTTAAGACCCTAAACAGGATCGCTCTCTGTTGCTCCTATTGTGACACGTTGCGTCATAGACGAGGCGAATTGTCCACATTTTTCCCTCATTGAGTGCATTCGGTCACATAAATCCCTACGGTGGACAGGGGGCCGGCACCGGCATGATCGTTTTTCGTACTCGTAGATGCCAATGGTTCTTTGCTCCCACCAACTCATGACTCAGCATCGAAAGAGACGAGACACAGAAAGACCCCCATGGCCACAGACCCTCGCCCCATCGCAGCGCGGATCCGACGTCCCGGATTCAAAGACCCCAAACTGGTGATTGGCATCCTCTTGGTGGTCTTATCAGTGGTCGCCATGGTGTTTGTGGTGCAGGCGACAGACTCTCGGCAGGGGTACTGGGCCGCCTCGGCTGACGCAGCACCCGGTGAACCGATCACCGCTGAGAATTTTACCGTGGTGCAGGCGCATTTGTCGGAAGCAGATGGACACTACTGGTCGGCCGATGAGCCGTTACCGGAGACTTTTGCAGTAACCTCCACGATTCGTCAGGGCGAGTTCTTACCCCGTGCTACGGTCTCGGAACACGACCCGGAAGATCGCCAGCAGTTCGCTATTCGGACTGCGGAAGATGTCCCCGATGCCGTGCAACCTGGCTCCCGAGTCGACTTATGGGTGTCCCAGCCAGACGACCAACGCCAAGGGTATACCAACGCCGAGCTCACCGCTGAGTCCGCCGAGGTTGTCGCTGTCGAGGACCAACGCAGTGGGTTAGGTGCCTCTTCCACGCTGACGGTCTATGTCTTGCTCACTCCTGAGCAATTACCAGCCATCATTGATGCCCAGGCAGCTTCAGCCAAGATCAGCATCGTCCCGGCTAGCCCAGGTAACGAACGGTAGGAACACGATGACTGCTGTGCGTGTTGCCACGACTTTTTCAGCCCGTTTCGATCACATCGCCGCGATTGAGTCAATGCAATCTGAGGTGATGGTCTCTCACCGGTGCCGATCGGTGGCCGAACTGATTGCCCTGGCCCGTAGTGGGATGATCGATGTGGCACTGATCGCCGAGGATTATCACGAGGTGGGTCTGGAAACCACCGACGCTTTCGCCGAGTCGGGGATGGAACATCTGCGCTGGGGAGTGGTTTGCGATATGCCCGCCGAGCGTCACCGGCTCCAAGCCTTAGACATTCAGGTCATCAGGGCCGAAACCACCGGTGAAGAACTGATCGAATGGATTCAGAACCTCCAGCCCACCTTGCCACGGGCACGCGATACCGAACCCTTGAGACCTCATGAATCCCGCGATGCCACCGACCACGCATTGCGAGCCTTATTGCAAACGGATCCCACCAGTGGTGTAACGCACCAGACGGATCCAGGCCAGCAGGAGCACCCAGAGGACCTGGGTTACGGGGCGAGGTGTCAGGCCGGGAACGTCATCGCCGTGTGGGGGCCACACGGTGGCGTGGGACGTAGCACGGTTGCGGTCAACTTGGCCGTAGAACTGACGACATGGGGCAAACACGTGCTGCTGATCGATGCCGACACCCACGGCGCCAGTGTGGCCACCATGCTGGGGTTATTAGACGACTCGGCCGGAATTGCTCAGGCCTCGCGAGCGGCTGAGCATCACCGGCTGAGCGTCGAGGAACTCAGATCGCATTGCCACAGGGTCGGTGTGGGCGGTCAGTATCTCGACGTGTTAACCGGCCTGACACGACCGGACCGGTGGGCAGAGTTGCGCCCCAGCTCCTTGCAGACAATCTTTGCCCAGGCCCGAAGCGGCTGGGACCTGGTAGTGATCGATGCCGGATTCGGGCTGGAAGAAGATGAGGAGCTCAGCTTCGACATTCCGGCCCCACAACGTCATGCAGCCACGCTGAGTGCCATCCACGCCGCCGACACCGTCGTCGCGGTCGGGACCGCCGACCCAATTGGGCTACCGCGCTTGATCGGCGGGATTGAGCAGATCGGCGAAAAGCAGATTTCCGGGGAGGTGATTCCAGTGCTCAACCAGGTCAGTTCGGCCAGTTCTGGATTCAACCCGAAACGAGGCATCACCGAGGTGTGGCAACGTTTTGGGCCGCAGCTGAAGCTGGAGGTTTTCTTGCCGGATCAACCCCAGCAGTGTCGTACCGCCTTATTGCGGGGGCAGGCACTGATCGAAGTCGCTCCGAAGTCGCCGTTGCGACGCGCGGTAAACGAACTCGCGCGTCGGCTGTCGCCACAACCGCCTGACTCGCGCTCGCGACAACACACTCACCATCAAGCTCAGCATCGGCAACAGCAGTTCTCGCCGGAAGCGGGGAGACACCATGTACTGTTTGCCTCGGACTCCCACGCTCCCGAAGCGGGGCAGTGCAGACACCAGGAGAACCAGGACCATATAGACCAACCCCGGACCCGTCGGCAACTCCGGCGGGCCCGTCATCGCCGTTAGCTGAGAAATCTTTCTCATCCGGGATATGCCTTCCATGGAGTCTTTCATCGGCTGAGAGAACTCTCTAGGGTGGAAGATGGTTGCAAAGGCGTGACCATCTTTCTCGACCGGTCAGAGCCGGTGAAAGACCAGACCCGTTCTATTGATAGAGGACTGAATGACTCGGACACAACCGCTGTGGACAAAGGAGTCCACCGGAACGGAAGAACTCGCACAAGCCTATTTTCATGATCTCTCAGCAGAGGACCGAGAGAAACTGGGCGATGCTGATGCCCGCTCGATTCTGGACCACCACCTCGAGCTCGCTATGGCTCGTCCCGCGCACGAGGCCAGCGTTGACATTCACAATGCGGGACACGTCACCACAGTGTACGTGGTCCAACAGGATATGCAGTTCCTGGTGGATTCGGTGACCGCGGTGCTCAGTGGCTCCGGCCACGGGATTGAGCTGATCAACCACCCAATGTTCATCGTGCACCGTGACGCTGAGACAGCTGAGTTGCAGTCCGTGTTCCCGGTTCCTAGCACCGGTCCCCGCCTCAGCGGTGAAACAGCCGAAAACATCGCATCCGACGCATTGCTGGGTCCGAAAGGAACCACGGTCAGTATCGAGTCCTGGATGAGCATCCGGCTTTACGAAAAGGTTGACGAACAGGAAGTTGCAGAGCTGGAGCAACAGTTGTCGGACAGTCTGGAAGACGTCTCGCTGGTCGCTCGGGACCAGGAAAAAATGCGGACCCAGGCGCTACAGGTTGCTGACCAACTCCGTCAGCAGGCACCGACTTCAACAAGTGGTGTCGATGAGACGGCAGCACTGCTGGAATGGATGGTCAAGGGCGGATTCATTTTCCAGGGATACCGTCGCTACGATCTGGAACACACCGCCGATGGCGACGTGGTGCTGGCCGGGGAGAGTGCCAACAGCCTCGGTGTCCTGTCGCGACGTCAAGGAACGGGAAGGCGGCCGCTGACCCAGTCCGGTCAGCAACAGATCCAGGTACCCAATCCGCTGATCGTGACGAAAACGAACGCCGTCTCGCGGGTGCAGAACCAGGTTCCGATGGACTACGTGGCCATCAAGACCTACGACGAGAACGGTAAGGTGACCGGAGAGAACCGGTTTATTGGTTTGTTCACCGCGAAAATTCGTACCACCCCGGTTCAGGAGCTACCTGTCGCTCGTGAAACAGCGCGGGCAGTGGTGCGGCTTTCAGGATTCGGTCCCCACTCCCACTCGGAACAGCAATTGCTGGACCATCTGGAGACCTACCCTCGCGAAGAGCTCTTGCAGTCCGGGTCAGAACAGGTTTGGGCAACTTTGGAATCTGTTCTGCATATCGGCCAGCGACGTCGTAGTGCCGTTTATGTCCATCAGGATCCTTTCGGACGCTACGCCCGGGCTATGGTGTATTTGCCCAAAGACCGCTACAACACCTCAGTGCGCAAGCGCATCCAGAACATCTTGATGGATGTCCTGCACGGTGAATCCCTTGAATACCAGGTGCTCCTCGGCGAGGCAGTATTGGCTCGGGTCACCTTCCGAATCAAAATTGCCAGCCAGTACCAGGACACTGGCGTCGTGGAATCGCTGGACATGAGCCAATTGCGCCACGACTTGGCTCAGGCCATCCGGTCGTGGAAAGAAGGCATTGATATAGAAGCCGTGGCCGTCTTCGGCGAAGAGAGCGGCGTTGATGCAGCTCAGATCTGGGACGAGGCCTTCCCTCCCGGATACCGAGTCCGCTACGAGGTCGAAGACGCACTGGAGGACATCTCCCGGTTCACCGCCCTGAACGATAACGAACCCACGGTCTATGCCATCCCGGATGCTTCCGATAGCTCGCAGGCGCGGGTGAAGATCTACTCCAAAGAGTCTAAAGACCTCTCGGATGTGCTCCCGGTCTTCCGCGATATGGGGCTACGCGTCATTGACGAATACCCGTTCATGATCAGCCCGAGTGATCAACGCGAGTTCTTCCTCTACGACTTGGGGGTCCAGGCCGAACACGAACTCGACCTGACCGTGGTGGCCAGCCTGCTGGAAGAAACCGCAGCGGCCACGCTGATCGGCACCAACTCTTCCGATGGGTTCAACCGACTGGGTATTGAACTCGGACTGCCACTGGGCCAAGTCGCCATCCTGCGCGCCTACGCCCACTACCTGCGTCAGCTGTCATTCCCCTCCTCGCTCGAGTTGGTGGCCACCACCCTGCTGAACAACCCGGTGGCAACCAGCGGTCTGGTGGAACTATTCGCCACCAAGTTCGACCCGCAAGCAACCGAAGCTGAAGGCGAAGAAAGCGACGGGGAGGCCAGTCAGGCCCGGGTGGAGGCCACCGAGCAGGCCCGGGACAAGGTCTTAGCATCCCTGGACGATGTCGCCAGTCTGGACGCCGACCGTATTTTGCGGGCCTTCATCACCGTGATCGACGCTACCGTTCGGACCAATGCCTACTTGGATCCCCACAACTCCTCGGCGGCTCGTGGTGGCCCTCGCTTGAGCTTTAAGATCCTGCCGCAACGGATCAACTTCGCTCCACAACCGCGCCCGGCCTTCGAGATCTGGGTCCACAGCCCCCAGGTTTCTGGTACCCACCTGCGCTACGACAAGATTGCCCGCGGTGGTCTGCGCTGGTCGGACCGCGCTGAAGATTTCCGCACCGAAGTCCTCGGCCTGGTGCAAACTCAGCAGGTCAAAAACGGCGTGATCGTCCCGGCTGGCGCCAAGGGCGGGTTCTTTGCCCACGGTCTGCCGGATCCGTCCCAAAACCGTAATGCCTGGTTCGAAGCCGGTCGTGATGCCTATCAGACCTTCATCCGCGGTCTGCTGGATCTTACCGATAACCAGCAGTTAGGCGCCGAAGAGACCACGGTGATCACCCCAGAGCGGGTGATCCGCCACGACGGCACCGACCCATACCTGGTGGTGGCTGCCGATAAGGGCACCGCATCCTTCTCCGATACAGCGAACGCCATTTCGGCGGAATACGGATTCTGGCTGGCCGATGCCTTTGCCTCCGGCGGGTCGGTCGGCTACGACCACAAGCAAATGGGTATTACCGCCCGTGGTGCCTGGGAGTCCGTACGCTCCCATGCTGCTGCTCTGGAGCTAGATGCCGATCACGACCCGATCACCGTGGTCGGAATCGGTGATATGTCCGGTGACGTGTTCGGTAACGGACTGCTACGATCGCAGCATCTGAAGCTCATCGCAGCGTTCAACCACCTGCACATCTTTATTGACCCCAACCCGGACCCCGAGGCGTCCTACACTGAGCGTCGCCGGCTGTATGACACCCCTCGTTCGACGTGGGCTGATTACGATCGCGACCTGATTTCCGCCGGTGGTGGCGTCTTCGACCGCGGGTCGAAGTCCATTGAGATTACCGAGCAGATGCGTGAAGCCCTGGGCCTGGAGGAATCGGTGACCTCGGCGTCCGGAGAGGAGTTGATTCACTATATCCTCCAGGCACCGGTTGACCTGCTCTACAACGGCGGTATCGGAACCTACATCAAGGCCGAGTCCGAAACCAGTGAGGACGTCGGGGACCGTGCCAATGACGTGATCCGTATCAACGGTTCCCAGGTTCGGGCACGCATCATCGGTGAAGGCGGAAACCTGGGTGCAACCCAGGCCGGCCGCGTGGAAGCTGCCGCCCACGGCGTGCGCGTCAACACTGACGCGGTAGACAACTCCGCGGGTGTGGATGCCTCCGATCACGAGGTGAACATCAAGATCCTGCTGGAGAACATGATCGCCTCCGGGGATTTGACAGCTGAGGATCGCGAGGAGTTGCTGGCCTCGATGACTGATGAGGTCGGGCACCTGGTGCTAGACACCAACGCCAGCCAGAACCGGTTGCTTCGCGTGGAAGAATCGCTCAGCCTGAACTGGATGCCAGCACTGATCCGGTATGTGAGCTGGTTGGAAGAGCACGGTGGGCTCAACCGCGAGCTGGAATCAATCCCCTCCCATGCCACACTGAACCAGCGGTTGAAGGACGGCAAACCGGTCTACACTCCAGAACTGTCCATCCTGCTGGCGTACGCCAAGAACACCCTGGCACGGCAGCTACAGGAAACCGATATCGTCACCGATCCCTGGTTCAGCCGGTGGCTGGTGCGCTATTTCCCCGAACGGCTACAAGAAACCGGTGAGAATGCGATCCTGCAACACCCGCTGGGTGCCCAGATCATCGCCACCCGCCTAGCCAACCACGTCATCGATTCCGGCGGCATCACCGTCATCTTCCGGGCCGAGGAAGAAACCGCCGCGGACCTGTCGACCCTGGTACGCGCCTTCATCGTCGCCGAAGAAATCTACCAGCTACCGGCCCTGCAACAACAGATCAATGATCTTCCCGCCACGCTGGACCACCGGGTGCGGATGCAGATGTTGCAAGATGTCCGCCGGCTCACCGACCGGCTGATGCGTTGGCTGATCCACCACCAGCTCACCACCGAGCCGATGCACTCCCGTATTGAACGGTTCCAGGACACCGTGGCAGCCGTCCAACCAAAGATCGGGCAGTTGCTCACCGGCGATATGCATCAGGCGGCCACCAGCCGTGCTACGAAACTCCGCGAGGCTGGCGTCGGCGACGAATTGGCAGAGACCGTGGCAACCCTGTTCGAATCCTACAGTTTGTTGGATATCGCCGGCATTGCCGACCGGTTCGATCAGGATCCTGCCGGTATCGCACGGGTCTACTTCCACGGTCAGGATTACTTCGACGCTGAGAAGCTACTGGAGTTGATCACCGATCTGTCCCGCCGGACCCGCTGGGATGCCCTAGCCCGCGTCTCCATCCGTGAAGACCTCTACGGGTGGCTGTCAGATTTGGCCTCGGTCATCGTGGAACAGACCGCCGAGGCGTTCACCTACGACACCCACGAAGAGGTCTCAGCTGCCGTGGAAGACTGGCGGGCCCACCACAAGCGGCGTGTGCACCGTGTCAAGGGCTTCTTCGACGAAATCAGAGCGCAGTTGCAACCCGAAGAAGGCGAGCACACCGACCTGGCGATGCTCACGGTGGTTCTGCACCGTTTGCGGACCCTGATCGTCTAGGAGTACTCCCCGAGTCCGCCCCGGTTCGGTGTGACACGCCACCACTGGTCAGCCCCGCCCGTCGGTGGGGCTGACCAGTGTGCGTTTCGGTCTTGGTTCCCGGGGCGTCGTCGCGTCCCGCTAGGCTGGCATCATGCACCACGAACGGTACCCCGACCGATCTGATCGTGCCCAGCCACCGGCCTCGGCTGGCCCGGATACGGCGGCTCTGCGACTGCCACCCGCGGTCAGCCGGCTACCTCGGGACTGGCAGATCCTCTCCGATCTCGCCTTCTCTGACCTGGTCCTCTGGCTCCCGAGTATTAACACCCGGGATGCGACGGGAAAACCCGACCAAGCAGACTTTGTGGCAGCAGCCCAAGCCCGCCCCTTCACCGCCCAAACCACGCTGATCCGCGATCTGATCGGCTCCGCCCCACGCACCGGACTTCAGCCGTTGCTGATGCAGGTGCTGCGCACCGGCATCCCCGTCAACGGATCCGAACAACTGCAAGGCTCGGCAGCTCTTGGCGTCACGGTCTGGCCGGTGGTCGACGGCGACGAGGTACTGGCCGTGCTGTCGGTGCACAAGAACCTCGCGCGACAACGTCATTCTTCCCGGCTGGAACAGGCCTACCACCGGTCGGCCCAAGATTTATTAATGATGATCTCCAGGGGACTGTGGCCAGAACCCGATCAACGCCATGGGCCATCGTTGTCAGATCTCAGGGTCGGTGACGGGATGATTCGATTAGACGCCCAAGGCCTCGTTAACTTCATCTCGCCGAACGCAGTGTCCGGGCTCCGGAAACTCGGAATCCGGCAACCGCTGGAAGGCCGACAACTTTCCCGCGTCGTGACCGACTACCTGCCCCCGCGAGGCCACACCGACCACCTGCTACCTAGCGTTCTTTATGGTGTCAGCACGGAGACCACAGAGATCGAAACTCGAAAAGTGTCTCTGTCGATACGGTCGATCCCGCTACGAGATCGACACCGAGAGCGTTATGCCGCCGTATTACTCATTCGAGACGTCACCGAACTGCGCCATCGTGATCGACAGCTGATCGGTAAGGACGCGACCATTAAGGAAATCCACCACCGGGTGAAGAATAATCTGCAGACCGTCGGGTCGCTGTTACGCATGCAATCACGTCGCATGACCTCCCCGGAAGCCAAACATGAGTTGCTACTAGCCATGGGGCGGGTTGATACCATTGCCCGGGTTCACGAAACCCTGTCACAATCGGTGGATCGTCGCATCGACATGGACGAGTTGCTCTCCCAACAATTCACGATGGCGGTAGACATCGCTAACACCGGGCGGGACATCCACACCGAAATCTCCACGGCCTTCGGGCAACTCTCGAGTGAACTGGCCACCCCGCTGGCATTGATCGTCAACGAGCTTGCCACCAATGCGGTGGAACACGGCCTCGACTCCGAACTGGGGGGAACGGTATGGTTCCGGGCCTACTACAGCACCCAAATCCCGGAAAATTTGCCCGGAACCGAGCTCACATCACGACCCGTTGAGCACCTGATCGTCGAGATTGAAGACTCGGGTCGTCCTGGCCGGCCCGGCTACCAGGGCACGCGCGGTCCAGATCGTCCGGAGCATACCTCAGCGACGAGTGCCGGAGGGCTGGGCACACAAATTATCCGCACGTTGGTGGCCTCGGACCTGCACGGAACAATCTCATGGCAACTGGCAACCCCCGGCGGTCGTGGCACCTTGGCTCGGGTTAGTATCCCGGTTGAGTAGGAGTGAGAAAGACCGAAGTGGGCCAACAGGGCTCCGGAGCCCTGTCCTACGTGGCCTTCGTGTACTGCAGACAAACACCGGTCGTTTCAGGCTCTGGCAGATTGCTCAGGGCGGTGAAACGACCGGTCAAAGATCAGTCTCGGTGGCACTGATTCAAAAGTGTGGTCTGGGCCTTTTCTCAAGGGTGCTGGCTCTTCGGCTTAGGAAGCCCGGCGGGCACGAGCCTTACGGCGCTTCAGTGCGCGACGCTCGTCCTCGCTCATACCGCCCCAGACACCGTAATCCTGACCGGTGCTGATGGCCCACTGCAAACACTGTTCCATGACAGGGCACTGGTTGCAGATTGCCTTAGCTTCTTCGATCTGCAACAACGCGGGACCGGTGTTGCCCACCGGGAAGAAGAGCTCTGGATCCTTATCCAGGCACGCTGCCTTACTACGCCAATCCATAATGAATTGCTCCTTTTCGCTGCTGGTATGGCTCGCGACCGCTGTCCGTAAGAAACAGTTCAGCTTGTCAGAGGAGACAATGAGAAGAACTCGCGAGAAAACGGAGAGGGTGCGACGCTGTGAGCCCGGCCTGTACCGGCTCGTCGACTGTTGTTAATAATGTTTTCATGTGGTTTTGCTCCGTGCAAGAGACTAAAGTCACCGAAATGTCAAATTTGAAGAGATATTTGTCACAACAGCACTCTCAATTTGCGTCCACTGTGGCATGGGGCATAACATTCCGTCTTTTTAGTGAGCGCTCTTGACAGTGCGCCTTTTAGCCTGTTAGTTCACCTGAAGTTTGCCTACGTGGGGTGGAGAGTAGGCCGGTGGGCCCGTGATGGTATGAGACAATGATCCGGAAAGGGGCACAATCAGGGGTGGTCATCATCGAAGACAATCGCGTGGATAGTCGTGCACCACTGGTGTGGTTGCTCAGCCTCATTGTGGGTTGCCAAGGGCTTGTCCTTACGGTCTCGGCTGTGCTGGCCGTACTGAACATCGGAGATGGCACCTTAGGCCTGGGGGCAGAGCTATTCCTCGCCTTTCTCTTAGCCATCGGAGCGATCTGGTTGATCGTAGCAGCCTATGGCGTCGTAAAAGGTAAAGCCTGGACCAGGGCAGCGGTCATGGTGATTGAGCTGTTCGCCATTGTCCTGTCTTTTAACTACTTCTCCACGGCTGACTGGTGGTATGGCATCGCGTTCCTTGTCCCTGCGGCCGTAGCGTTAGTCATATTGTTTAGCCCGGCAGTGAATGCCCACATCACCCGACGAGAACCTGAACGGTAGCCAAGTTGACGCTAGCTCAAGCCCACTACCGGCCTGGTATATACCGGGTAGGTAGCGGGGATGAGAATAGATTCGTAGCGTGAGTCAACCGTAGACGGGGCCGGTAAACTTCTCGCCAGGGCCTTTGCCGTGTTCATCTGGGACGGTTGAGGCCTCGCGGAAAGCGAGTTGCAGGGTGCGCAGTCCATCACGTAGGGGAGCCGCGTGTGCCCCACCGATTTCCGGGGCAGCTGCCGTGACCAGACCGGCCAAGGCCGTGATGAGCTTGCGGGCCTCATCGAGGTCAGTTTGTTCTGCGGCATCGGGCAGGTCCGCCAGTCCGCATTTCACCGCTGCTGCGGTCATCAGGTGGATTGCGGTGGTATTAATGAGTTCCACGGCAGGAACGTCCTGAATTTCGCGAACCTGATCCTCGACCCCGTGCTGGAGGTCGTCGAGTTGCTCGTCGGACAGGTGGTCGTGGGAGTGTGGTTCTGTCATAGGTCTAAGCTTGGCATAGCTCTATGGATATTGCTCAAGGTTTACCCCGCGGGTCGCCGGGACTGCGTTGGATATCGAGGCGAGACCTGCTACCATAGGTCGGTAGACAAGTGGAGGTTTGCTCCCACCCGCGCTAGCAGGAAGTATCGCGACGATACCGAGTTTCCGGGTTATGCCAAGGGTATTGCTGAGCAGTCCCTTGAAGAGACGTCACGCTTTCAACATCTCAGAGTGACGTTTTAGCCTCCACTGTCTGACAGGGAGGCATTTTTTGTGTCACGATTCCGCGAGGTAACGCGGTGGCCCTGTGCCGTTGCGACAGACTATTTGAGGAGAACAGCATTAACGAGCCTAGAATCAATGAACGCATTCGCGTGCCAGAGGTCCGCCTTGTCGGCCCGCAGGGTGAACAAGTCGGAATCGTGCGTGTTGAAGACGCCTTGCGTCTGGCGGTCGAAGCGGATCTGGATCTTGTTGAGGTTGCTCCTAAAGCCAAACCCCCTGTGGCTAAACTCATGGACTTTGGCAAATGGAAATACGAAGCTGCGGTCAAGGCCCGTCAATCGAAGAAGAAGCAAGCCTCAACAACACTCAAAGAGGTGCGGTTCCGTCTGAAGATTGATACTCACGACTATGAGACCAAGACTGGCCGGGCCAAAAAGTTCCTGAAATCTGGGGACAAGGTCAAGGCGATGATTCAGTTCCGTGGCCGTGAACAACAGCGCCCAGAGTTGGGGATCCAGCTCTTGGAGAAGTTTGCTGAAGACGTAGCTGAGTATGGCGAAGTTGAATCTGCTCCGCGACAGGACGGTCGCAACATGGTGATGGTTGTGGGTCCGTTGCGTAACCGCAGAGATAAGAAAGACGCGAAGAAGCCGTCGTCACCGCAACGCTCTGGCGGTGGCTCTCGTCGCGACCGGGCTGCTGCTGCAGCGAAGGCCGCCAGAGAGCAACAGGCCAAGGACCGCGAGGTCAAGAATTTGGTGGGAGACGCCATGCCCGAGGAACTGAAGAAGATGGGTTCCTCAGCAACGTCTTCCTCCCAGGCTCCGAAGCCGGGGCCCAAGCCGCGGGCACCTCGGAAGAGCTAGCTCAGCGGTCACGATGAACCCGTACCCGCATCGATCACGCGATGAAGGGCAACAGAGTTTGGTGGAGGGCACCGAGCTCAGTCTGACTTCCTGGGGGAGTCAGCACAACCACGAAGGAGAACGGCAACTATGCCGAAGATGAAAACTCACAAGGGTGCCGCAAAGCGCTTCCGCGTGTCCGGTACCGGAAAGCTGATGCGTCAGCGTGCCAACCGTCGCCACTACCTGGAACACAAGTCGTCGCGACTGACTCGTCGTTTGAAGGGCGATGTCGCGGTGACCAAGGGTGACACTCGTCGTATCCGGAAAATGCTGGGTATCTAAGCATTCTTTTTACACACAACTTTGTGGTGGGGCCGTGTAGCTAAGACCCCGCCGATCATCGACTACTGAAGGAGATACGCGTGGCACGTGTGAAGCGGGCGGTTAACGCCCAGAAGAAACGCCGGACCGTCTTGGAGCGGGCTTCCGGCTACCGCGGACAGCGCTCTCGCCTGTACCGCAAGGCCAAAGAACAGCTGTTGCACTCGTATGTATACAACTACCAACACCGGCACAAGCGTAAGGGTGACTTCCGCCGTCTATGGATTACCCGTATTAATGCTGCTGCTCGAGCGAACGGAATGACCTACAACCGTTTCATCCAGGGCGTACGCTTGGCGGGCCTTGAGCTGGACCGTCGTATGCTGGCTGAGATTGCTGTTTCTGATGCAGCTACTTTCGCCAAAATCGTCGAGCAGGCTAAGAACGCTCTGCCTGAGGACGTCAACGCCCCGGCTGCCAGCTAGTCCGTTGGTATTCTGCGTCTACCGTAACGACCTGCATACCGATGAGCACTGAATGCCCCGTCCCGTTCCTGGACAACGCTCGATCCGATCGAGTTAAACACGTCGCAGGTTTGGGGGGGCGTTCTGCTGTGCGTCGTCGCCAAGGGCTGTTTCTGGCTGAAGGACCGCAAACCGTCCGGGAAGCGCTCAAAGCAGAAACCGGGCAACTTCAGGCAAAGACACCGTCGGCATCACAGCGTCGTGCGAGCTGGAGACCGGGATGTGTGATTGATCAACTTTACTGGACCTCGGAGCTCGAATCCTCTGATCCGGCATTATTTGGTCTTGTCCAGGACGTCGTCCGGCGACGTAATGTCTATGCTGCAGAGATTTCTCAGGACGTCTTAGAAGCCATGTCCGATACTCAGTCACCGCAATCGATCTTGGCTGTTTGCGCAATACCTGAACAGCCAGAGCAGCTTGACTTAGCCGGGTTGCATTTGGTCGCGGTGCTGTGCCGAGTACAGGATCCTGGAAATGTCGGCACGATTATCCGTGTGGCCGATGCGGTGGGTGCTGATGGGGTGTTTCTGACTAGCGGTAGCGTGGACCCCTTCAGTCCGAAGGTCGTCCGCTCCACGGCTGGTTCTTTATTTCATCTCCCCGTCTTGTCTCGCCTTGATATCGGAGAACTGGCACCCGAACTGTCCGCGACCGGAATGAAATTATTGGCGGCTGACGGGTACGGACAGACCACACTAGACATGCTGAGCGAGGCACAATTGGCCGACCCGACGGCCTGGATGTTTGGTAATGAGGCACAAGGGCTTAGCGATGATGAGCGACACCTGGCCGTCCAGTCGATCGCGGTGCCGATGTATGGCCAGGCTGAGTCTCTAAATGTTGCTACCGCCGCCACCGTGTGCATGTATGCCTCGGCCATGCAATATCATTCAGCAAGCTGAATTTCCAGGCCTTGTACAGGCCATCCTCGTCCCACGAGGACACCACGATATGGAATATGTGGGGCTTGACGTATCCGTGGCCAGACCATACGGTGTTCCTCGGTTGAGCCGAACCCCAGATATATCCGGTCGGTAATCAGCCCCACGGTGCGCCCCGCGGCCAATTCTCGGCCACCATGTATCAGGATTTTCAGTGTGTTGGGGAAGTCGCGGATCAGCGTCATTAAACGGTCTTCAAAACTCTCGAAGCCTCGACCAGGGATTCTTGAGGCCCACGCCGAAAAATGTCGAATAATGATGGTGAGCTGTTGGCCAGCTTGAAGGATTTCTCTCAAGGTCGCTAGAGCCTCTTCGAGTTCTTCACCGGTGCACTCAGCATGGAACGACCATCTGTTCTGAGAACTCTCCGTTATGTGGATTGCTCGTTCCACTGAGGATTCTTCTCGATGGGGGCGACCATCAAAGAGGGCCACCTTGTTGGCAATCCTTGGCGAAGGGTCCCCTTGGTGGTGCTGGGTGAAGAACGCCGGGACTGCCCGATCTAGCAGTTTTTCGGCACCAGATCCGCTGGCGCCGATGACGGCTAAAGAACCGGTTAGGATCCAGGGTTTTCGTCCGCTCTGAGGCGTTGCCTCGGAAGAAGTTGTCTTGGGGTTCCACCATATCGGAGCTTGCATCCGTTCGGTTGGGTGGTCGACGAGCCCTAGGATCATGCCTGATGTCGGTGTTAACGGGTCTGTGCTCTGAGTGCTAGGATTCCAGTGCTCGGGTAGCGAAGGCAAGACAATGGGGTCAGGACATAACAGACCGGCCTGTTCATGGGCTTGGGTAATCATGGATACCACCCGTGGCCACTTCGTGGTGGCGACAGTCTTTGTCGACACCGGGCGATCGGCGGAGACTGGGGTGAGCGTGACCGGTTCAGAAGGTAGTCGCATAATAGGAGTCTGAAAGATCTCGGAATCGGCCGGTCCGCGACGCAGAATCCCACGTCCTGGCTGAGAAGCGCTGATGCGATAGGCCGAGGCATCACCGATCAGGTCCCAGGAATCTTGTTCTGTTGCTGTGCGAAGACAGAGTACCGAGCCCAGATTCGCCCGCACGTCAGAGGTCACGGTCCCCTGAGCCCGCTGTGTTGCCAACACCAAATGGAATCCCAGTGAGCGTCCCGTGGAGGCGAGGCGGATCAGAACATCTTGGGCTTGACGGTGGTCTTCGATTAGCATTTTCAGTTCATCGATGGCCACCACAAGCCGTGGCAAGACGACATGGGGCACGTTCTGTCGGAACGATGAGTAATCGGGGACCCGATACTCAGCAAAGAGCTTCTCTCTGCGGTGTAATTCGGCTTCGATAGCTCCCAAAGATCGCAAAGATAGTCCGGCGCTGAGGTTGGTTTCCACCGCCATCACATGTGGCAGGTCCTCGAGGACCGCGAAGGAGGAACCACCTTTAAAATCGAGGAGTACCATCGATAGCTGGTCCGCAGGGTAGTTCATCGCTAGTTGGGCTAGAACAGTCAGTAAGAGCTCAGATTTTCCCGATCCGGTCGTGCCGGTAATCAACACATGTGGTCCGTCTGCGACCAGATCTAAAGCGTCGGCGCTATCTCTGGCATCGATCTCCACCCGCAGATCTCCCGCGCTATGAGCGGTAAAAAATGTAGACGGAAGGCTCAACAGCGGGCTATGACTCCTGGTTGCCGGTAATTGGCTGAGTAGGCGTGAAGTAACCAAATCTAAAGTGGTGACACTTATCCCAAAGAAGTTGATCTGCGAGATATCTTGGCCCAGACCTGATACTGAGCCATCGCTAACATCAAACACCACCTCTTGGCTGGCCGGAGGTCTGGGACAGTTCTCGTCTACCTGTTCAATCCGTACCAGGGGAGTACGGGCGAATTTTTGGTCCAGGTCGTCCCGAGTGAGCGTACCGGTCGTATCAATGATTGTTGATGGTAGGACGGAATCGATCAGTTCCTTGTCCCGTTCGGAATTCGTATGGACCCAGACACGTTGTTGGGTGGCCGCTGCGTGATGGTGGCACTGTGCCAGCAGCCAGTGTGTGACCGAGGCAAGCTGTTCGGGTAGCCCGCGGACCACGGTGGTTGAGCCTGGAGCCAGATGTTGGGCGATAGCGGTATGAACTTGGGTATGCTGCGCCCATTTCTCGTCGGCGTCACTCCGCACAAGCTTGACCGCGAGGATCCCGTCTCCCCAGCGGATGGTTGGAGTTGCTAAATGCGGTCGGAGCAGCCCGAGCGGATCTGGGGCGATAGATCGCAGAGCGAAACGCAGTTGGTCTGGAGTGTATGTTTCATTCAGTCGGTGTTGTCCCTGTTCGGTAGATAGTCGGGTGATCGTTGCGATAAACTTCCGGCGTTTCGCGCGATATTGACTGATCATGACCACGGCGACGATCACCGAAATCGCGCTGAAGAGCAGGAAATACCACATTCCTGTGACAACCATCATCACCAGTCCGATGATCATCGGACTGGCTGCCATTACCAGTTGAAGCACAACATTCGGCGGCTGAGGCTCCGGGCCCGGATCAATCTCCAGTACGGCTGGGGCCCTTAACTCTGGCAGCCGGGGATAGTGCGGGGAGACGAGACGAAAACTTGTCTGCCCTCTGGACAGAGTCTCTTGTGCCGGCCACTGCGATGAAACCGATCTCTCGTGCGACGTTTCGGCAGGTTGTGTTAGCGGGCTGTAGGTTGTCAACTGGGTGGTGTGCTGCGTCAGATGCACGCTGAAATCACGATCGAGCAGATACGGATCGTTGATTTGATAGTGCGCGTGCTGTCGGCCCACGGACAATGGTTCTCGTGTGACCGGCACAAGACGCCCGGCGTCAGGTCCGGTAGTAGTCACGAGATTCAACCCAGGATGATCTATCCGTTCCTTTGGTATTGCGTGGTCAGGCCGGGCAATCAGCCGCAGGACATGACCGGCCGAGGGCACATGCTCGCAACATTGGGTGAGCTGAGTGTGATCGAGGTCCGCCAAGCGACGTTGCTCGAACCACAACTGGTAGTCCCGTAGCTGGGCTTCTGCGTGCTGTCTGATCAGCTGTTCCAATTCAGCACCGCCACCCGCGGGAAGGTTTTCAAGCACCCATCGGGGCGGTTGCGGAGTTGCTAGTCCGAAGAGCTCAAGAAGCATCGTCAATCCGGTGTGTCATGGGTTTCTGGTCGGTTCTATCTTCGTCGCCGGGTACGAATGCGTCGAGAGTATTTGTAAGACCTGTGGATAATATAAATTATCCAGAAATTTCAGGAACCACTGTTTTCTCAGCTCAATTTATTGTTTACAGTGAGTGGGGTCACAGTTTTGTGATGTCAGACGACAGTTTTGGTTGCTGAAGGGGAGCAATGATTCGATGGACGCTTTGCGCATACTGGAAACAGAAGTTCGCGAAGAGATACGCCGATCCAATATTGACCCTTCTAAAGATCTCACTGCAGTTCGAGACCTCGTCTACCACGTCACACAGAACTATGATGCGCGTTCACTGACAGGCAGCGTGCCGGTTTTGGCCGATCGTGAGGTTGCTCAAAAAGCCGTGCTAGACGCTGTCGCTGGTTTCGGACCGCTGCAACGGCTGCTGGACGATGATTCTGTCGAAGAAATCTGGATCAACTCTCCCGACCAAGTTTTCTGCGCTCGCGGTGGCACCACAGAGTTGACCAATGTCTCGTTGAGTGCGCAACAGGTTCGAGACTTGGTCGAGAAGATGCTGAAAAGTTCGGGGCGTCGACTCGACCTGTCCTCACCGTTCGTTGACGCTGCCTTACCCGACGGATCACGGCTCCACGTGGTTATTCCGGAGATTACGGCACAACACTGGGCCGTTAACATTCGAAAATTCGTTGTTCGAGCGCACAACCTTCAGGATTTGGTCCGTACCCGCTCGCTAACCGCTCAAGCCGCCATGTTTTTAGAGGCTGCCGTGACTGCCGGGCTGAACATTCTGGTGTCCGGTGCCACTCAAGCCGGGAAAACCACTCTGTTGAATTGTCTATCCGCTGCCATCGGGGCCAGAGAGCGAGTGATTACCGTTGAGGAGATCTTTGAACTGCAGATACCGGTTCGTGACGTGGTGAGCATGCAGTGTCGGCAGGCCAATCTGGAAGGTTATGGTGAGATTTCGTTGCGTCGCCTGGTAAAAGAAGCCCTGCGGATGCGTCCGGACCGGATTATTGTCGGAGAGGTCCGCGAGGCCGAAAGCTTGGACATGCTCATTGCGATGAACGCCGGACTGTCGGGAATGTGCTCGGTGCACGCCAACAGTGCCCAGGATGCACTCACCAAAATCTGCACGCTACCTTTATTGGCAGGGGACAATATCACCTCACAATTCGTGGTCCCGACGGTGACCAGTTGTTTTGACCTGGTGGTGCACTGTGAAAAAGACCGCCGAGGACAGCGACGGATAGCTGAGATCCGTGCGGTCGGGCAACGTGTCGAAGCCGGTGTGATCGAATCGGCTCCAGTCTTTCATCGACCAGAGCACGAACTAGTTTTTAACCCCAGCGGCTTGGTGGATAGCAAAAAGTTTCGTGACCACGGTATGGACGTCCGCGCTTTGATGGGCGCGAACGCATGAGCGTGTTGCTCGGGCTCATCCTAGGGGTCGGGCTACTCCTGATTTGGCTGTCATGGTGGGCCCAGCCTGCCCAGGAGAGTCGCAAGCCCTCTCGCGTGTCAGGACTTCAGCACCTGGTTATTCGTTCTGGGATCGAACGCATTACCGTCCCCACTGTCGTGGCTAGTTCGGCCATTTTGGCTTTGGTGGTGGGGCTGGTCATGATTGCCCTGACGAGAGCGGTTCCGTTGGGGATCTGCTTTGGACTCTTCGCAGCTCTGCTTCCATTTGGCATCTTGAAATCGTCAGCCAGAAAACGGCAAGCGACGATGCGCGAGGTATGGCCCGAGGCGGTAGACCATTTACGGTCCGCGATTCGTGCCGGATTGACGTTGCCCGAGGCGTTGTCACAATTGGCGATTCACGGTCCCGAAGAACTCAGACCCGCGTTGGAAGATTTCACCGCAGATTATCGGGCCGGAATGCGATTCTCTGGTGCCCTAACACGCCTTAAGGAGCGTCTGGCCGATCCAGTAGCCGATCGGCTGGCGGCATCGTTGATGATGACCCGGGATGTCGGTAGCGCAGATATTGGTGCAGTACTGGAGACCTTGGCGGACTTTTTGCGTGAAGAGGCACAAACTCGAGCTGAACTGGAAGCGCGACAGTCTTGGACTATCAACGGGGCGCGTCTGGCTGTGGTCGCGCCGTGGGTCGTGCTACTACTTTTGGCAACACAACCGCAGGCGTTGGCTGCTTATCAAACGATGGCAGGCATGCTCGTGTTGCTGTTCGGCGTGGTGGTTAGTGCCTTGTGCTATTGGCTAATGCGCAGGATTGGGGCTCTTCCGGCTGAGAGGAGAGTTTTATGAGCGTGCCAAGTTGGTTGGCCTTAGGGTGCGGGGCACTTTTAGGTACCGGTCTTGTATTGATCATGTTGGTCGTGTGGACAGGTGGGTCGCCCTCGCTAGTCCAGCGCGTCCAACCTCAGCTCCGGGGATTTGCTCCTGCGACGGCACCGGTGACGGCTCGGCCCAGTGGGGTCCTCGGTACGATCTACAAATTGGCCGCCCCGTTGCTGGGTCGAGTGGCCAGACTGCTGGATATGATGAACCTCGGTTCTGACCAATTACAGAGAAAACTGTGGAGCGCTGGCCTCGAGATGACCGTGGCACAGTATCGCACAGAGCAACTCATGTATGCCCTACTTGGAGCATCCGCCGGAATGGTGGTCAGTATCGGGCTTGCCGTGAACTACTCACTCACGCCCCTGCTAGGCGTCATCGTGGTTCTTGGTCTTGGCGTCCTGGGTTTCTTCTTGCGGGATAATGTTCTCAGCTCCCAGGTATCTCGTCGCAAAGCCCGTATCTTGGCGGAGTTTCCCACCGTGACCGAACTAGTTGCTTTGTCAGTATCGGCCGGAGACACTGCACAGGGTGCCATCGAACGGGTGGCCAACTCCGCTGAGGGAGAGCTGGCTACCGAATTTGATCGCGTGATGCGAGATCTCCATGCCGGTTCCAGCTTCGCTACTGCCCTGCGGTCCTGTGACCACCGGGTCCAGATACCGGCCGTCGAACGATTCATCTCTGGGCTCTTGGTGGCCTTGGAACGCGGTACTCCGCTGTCGCAGGTCTTAAGGGCACAAGCCCATGATGTCCGTGAGATGTCGAAACGAAACTTGATGGAAGTCGCGGGCAAGAAAGAGATCGGCATGATGGCCCCATTGATCTTCGGCATCCTGCCCCTGACAGTCCTCTTTGCCGTCTACCCGGGCCTCTCGCTATTGAACCTCGGTGTTTGAGAGTCTCGAGCAATACAGACTAGATCACCCCCCAAAAAACAAATGACCAGAAATCCACGACGAGTAAGTCACGACAAGAAGGAGACACACTATGAAGAGCCTGATCACGTTGATGATCTGGATGTCCAATTCACTCCAGCGCCTGGGACGAGATGAACGAGGAGATGTTCCAGGCTGGGTGATGATTACCCTGATGTCGGCTGTGCTGGTGGCTGGCCTGCTGGCACTTGCCGGCCCGGCTCTGGCAGACCTCTTCAACCAGGCGATCGATCAAGTTTCAACAAACTAAGATGTGGGAATCCATCGGCTCGTTGCGACGTGAGCGTGGCTCCGCCGTGGCGGAATCAACCATGATCATCGCCGTCATTGCGGTGCTGATGGTTTCGATCATGCAACTAGCGGTCATTATTCACACGCGCAATACGATGATTGACGCGGCCTCAGCAGGCGCCCGTTATGCGGGGCTAGCTGATAAGTCCGTCAGCGACGGCGTGGAGCGGGCCGAGACGCTACTGACCGAGTCGATACCGGGGGCTTCGCAGGCTCAGGTGAGTGCTCAGGTTTCCGCAGTACCCGGTGGTGATGGAGCGGAGTTGATTACCATCACCGTCGAGCACGGCATTCCCATGGTTGGGTTCGTCGCCGCTCCTGTCACGTGGGAGGTGAGTGGCCATGCGTATAGCTTCACCCAATAGATGCGACCATCGCGCCGATGAGGGGTCTTCGACCGTGGAATTCACGGTACTTGCTGCCGTACTACTGGTGCCGGTGATCTATTTCTTAGTACTCATCGCCCAGATCCAATCCGCCGGCTACGCCACCGTTGCAGCGGCTGATCAGGGCGTGAGAATGCTTGCGCAGGCTTCGGACGATGAACAGGGCGAGCAACGAGCCAGAGCCAGCATTGAGCGAACCGTGGAGGATTACGGCGTTGATCCAGACCAAATTACCGTCGCCATTCACTGCTCACCAGACAGTTGCACCGCTCCGGGCTCACTAGCGCAGATCGAAATATCCACTAGTGTGGGTCTTCCGCTGGTTCCCAGTATCTTAGGTAACCCGACCAGCGTGGCCACGTTGAACTCAGTCGCTGACTATCAAGTGGGTGAATTTGAGTAAGGTACTAGCTCGATGGCGTGTCCGAATGTGCGAAGATTCAGGACAGACCAGCATTTTGCTGGTGGGGATATGCGCCGTCTTGTTGTCCTGTGCGGTCACGATCTTGGCAATCACACAGGTCAATCTCCAGTCGCGCAAGCTCCTATCGACCGCCGACACTGTGGCATCCGTGGCGGCCGCCGACTTTCGTCTTGATGCACCTGCCATCTCAGAACCCAATAGCAACAGCGTGGTAACCCAAACGCCAAGACTCAATGCCCGGTCGGCCCGGGGGCGGGTTGAAGACTATCTCAATTCTTCGGGGGCCTACCAGCGGTTCGGCGACCTTGACGTCGTCGATGTCCGAGTCCTTGGCGGGGATACAGTGGTGGTGGAGTTGACTGCACAGGCGGAGGTCCCGGTGGTGAGTTGGTTTCTTCCCGATGGGGTAGAGGTTCACGCAGAGTCCAGCGCTCGCACCAGTCTGCAACGCTGAGTCGTTTTCTGCCCTCCGGCTCAGATGACGTAGGCTTGGAGGGTCATGGCTGAAATTGATTTCCCCGCTGAGATCGCGGGTCTACGTTCTACCTATGCCTCGATTGCGGAAGTCTCCGACTTGCCGCAGATTCGCGCTGACGTCGAGGAGCTATCCGGTCAGGCTGCGGCACCTGATCTATGGGACAACCCTGATGAGGCTCAAAAAATCACCTCCAAGCTCTCGAGGCGTCAGCACGAACTGGAACGGTTGACCACCATGGAATCACGCATTGACGATCTCGAAGTCATGGTGGAATTGGCCAGGGAAGAGTCAGAACCGGCCATTTTGGATGACGCGGCCAGTGAGCTCTCCAGCATCCGCGATGCACTTAGCCAGCTAGAAACTGTCACGCTACTCAACGGTGAATATGATGAGCGCGAGGCGGTGGTGACTATTCGCTCTGGTGCCGGTGGTGTGGATGCTGCCGACTTCGCCGAAATGCTGATGCGAATGTATTTGCGCTGGGCCGAACGCCACGGGTACCCGACCAAGGTGATGGACACCTCCTATGCAGAAGAAGCCGGGATGAAGTCGGCAACTTTTGAGGTCAATGCTGAATACGCATATGGAACGTTATCGGTTGAAGCCGGAACGCACCGTTTGGTCCGTATTTCTCCTTTCGACAACCAGGGACGTCGACAGACCTCCTTCGCCGCGGTTGAAGTCGTGCCGGTGATTGAATCCGATGACTCGCTGGAGATTCCCGAGACAGAGCTGAAGATCGATGTGTTCCGTTCCTCAGGCCCTGGTGGTCAGTCGGTCAACACCACCGACTCTGCGGTGCGTATGACCCATATTCCCACCGGGATCGTGGTGTCGATGCAGAACGAGAAGTCTCAGATTCAAAACCGCGCTGCTGCCCTGCGGGTCTTGCAGTCGCGGTTGCTGTTGCTACGCCAGCAGGAAGAAGATGCCAAGAAGAAAGAACTCGCCGGTGACGTAAAAGCCAGCTGGGGTGATCAAATGCGCTCTTATGTGCTCAATCCCTATCAGATGGTGAAAGATCTGCGGACCGGGCACGAGGAAGGTAACCCCGACAAGGTCTTCAACGGCGAAATTGATGACTTTATCGATGCTGGCATCCGGTGGCGTGCCGGTGACCGGCATGACGGCGAGGACGAGAACTAATCGACTTCGGCGACACAGCATCTCTCATGGCTCAGCCTCCCACAACGGTTACCAATTCGTGACTATTCTTGAAGGGCCGGCGCTGGAAGACTTCCCCGATTAGGCCACACCGCCGGCGGGTATTCTGCCCGGTCGGAGTAGAACATGATTCGATTCGAAGATGTCACGAAGGTTTATCACCGTACCTCGCGACCAGCACTCGAAGACGTGACCGTTGAAATAGAACGCGGTGAGTTCGTCTTCTTAGTTGGTGCCTCCGGATCCGGTAAATCAACTTTTATCCGACTGGTCCAGCGAGAAGAACGTGCAAGCTCCGGTTCCGTCTACGTCTCAGGAAAAAACGTCGCCAAACTGCCGAGCTGGCGGGTTCCTCACCTGCGACGCGGTTTGGGCGTGGTCTTTCAGGACTTTCGGTTGTTGCCGAACAAAACCGTGTTTGCCAACGTGGCCTTTGCAATGCAAGTGTTAGGCAAACGTAATGCCTTGATCAGCCAAAACGTGCCCGATGTGCTCGAGACCGTGGGGTTGGCGGGGAAAGAGAAGCGGATGCCACACGAGCTATCCGGTGGTGAGCAACAGCGCGTGGCGATTGCTCGTGCGGTTGTGAACCGCCCGGCGATTCTGTTGGCCGATGAGCCCACCGGTAACCTCGACCCCGAAACGTCCTGGGGAATTATGGAAGTTCTGGACAAGATCAACCAGAACGGCACTACCGTGGTGATGGCGACCCACGATCACGACATCGTTAACTCGATGAAAAAGCGTGTGGTGGAACTTGTGGATGGTCGTATTGTGCGTGATGAAGCCGAAGGCGGTTACTCTCCCTCCATTAGTCCTGAACACGAGCGCCAGCTGCAGGCCTATGGAGATGACCAGCCGATGCCACGTCGTGCCACACGGCGCGGTGAGGCAGTTCAGGAACAGATCGTCCAGGAGGGTCAGCAGTGAGAGTTAGGTTTATTTTCGGCGAGACTTTCTCTGGTATTCGCCGAAACCTCTCGATGGTCATCTCGGTCATTCTGGTGACTTTTGTGTCCCTGACCTTCGTCGGAGCCGCCGGTCTCCTTCAGCAACAAATTAACCAGATGAAGGGCTATTGGTACGACCGGGTTGAAGTGGCGATCTTCTTGTGTACCGAAAATTCCCTGTCGGCGGCCTGTTCGGCGGGCGCGGTGACCGATGAACAACGCCAGGCCATTGAAGACCAGCTCGAATCGCCGCAAGCAGCAGAGTATGTCGACAGCTACGAGTACGAGTCTCAAGAGATGGCGTTGGAGATTTTCCAAGAGCAGTTTGCCAACTCCGAAATGGCTGAGGTAGTCACGGCTGACCAGCTCCCGGAATCATTCCGGGTGAAATTGGTAGACCCCGAACAATACGAAGTGATCAACGAGATGTTCGCCAATATGCCGGGCGTTGAGGAGGTCTCAGATCAGCGAGAATTGCTGGAGTCGTTATTTGCAATCATGAACATCGCCTCAGTCGTTGCGGTCGGACTGGCCGTGGTGATGTTGGTGACAGCAACGCTTTTGATCGCGACCACCATCCGGCTCTCCGCCTTCTCCCGCCGACGCGAGACCGGGATTATGCGCTTGGTCGGCGCCTCCAAATCCATGATCCAACTCCCGTTTCTGGCAGAAGGTGTGTTGGCGGCGGTCCTTGGCGCGGTGCTGGCATCGGTGACGACGTGGGCACTGGCAGAGTTCTTTGTTGGTAACTGGTTGGCCACCCAATATCCAGACACTGGCTTTATATCCGGGCAAGATGCCCTCGTTCTCATACCATTGTTGATAGTGATTGCCGTGGTTCTGGCTGCGGTCTCGTCCTGGTTGACATTGCGGCGATACCTCAAGGTCTAGCTCGGCAGTGGCCTGCTTGAGTCCTTCGTCTTCCCCCGTTCCGTGAAGGAGTACTTTTCATGAGCCGTAACCGGCTACCTCTGTGTGTTATTGCGACTGGCTTGATGGCGGTGCTGACAGTCAGCAGTATCGCGCCAGCCCATGCGCAGGACAAGGTCGATGAGTTGCAACAGCAGCTGGACGAATCGCGTCAGCAGGAATCAGACTTGTCTGATTCCTTGTCGGATTTGGAAAGCCAAAAGCAAAAACTGGAGTCTGACCGGGGCGACTTGAATGCCAACCTGGAAGGGCTCGATGAGGACATCCGGAAAAAGGTCACGGAGCTCAACGAGTTGCAAGAGCAGTTGCCCGGTGCGCAACAGGCTGTTGAAGACGCAGAGTCTCGAGTGCAAGCTGCCGTGGATGAAGTGCAGTCGCTCAAGAGTCGATTGACCTCAGCCCAGCAACGTCGTCAGGAAATTCAGGCCGAGATCGATGACTCGGAACAACAGGTTGCACAAGCGCGCGAGGAAGTTGGCCAGATTGCCCACCAGGCCTACCGGCGTGGCGGGGTCTCGCAAGATCTGTCGTTTATGCTCGGTGTTTCTGATTCCTCCCTGCCCGAGACTATGGGACTGACTCAGCAGGCGCTACGCATCCAATCCTCACGGTCTTCCCAGGCCTCCCAGCAGGCAGCCACCGACCGTAATACGGACGCACGTCTCGCCGGTGTGGAACAAGAAATCGAAGAGCTACAGGCACAGGCCGAGGAAGCTCTCGAAGCTGAAGAAAAAGCCCGTGACGAGGCTCGAGCCGCAAAGAAGGAGTTGGACACGATGGTGTCCGACACCGAGCGGCTCACGGAAGAACTGAAGGCCGAACGTCCGAAGATTCAGAAGCAGATCGACGAGAACCGCGCCGAGCAATCTTCGGTGAACGAAGACATCGCTCAGCGTCAGCGGGAGTTGCTCGATCAAGAATCAGCAACCTCGGACTTAGAAGGCCAATACCAAGAGGCAGTCGAAGAGGCTGAACGCAAACGCAAGGAAGCAGAAGAAGCGGAACGTAAGGCTCGTGAAGCAGAGGAACGAGCAGCGGCCGCTAAGGCGTCGGAACGTCAGCGCAAGGAGGCTGAAGAAGCACGGAAAAAGGCCGAAGAAGCCTCTAAGGCCTCGCGTGACGCAGACCAAAAAGTCACAGAAGAGGCTGCGGCCAACGAGTCGTCCAAATCATCGGGCTCCTCGGGATCCTCGAAACCTTCCAGCAGTTCCTCGGCGTGGGGTCTGGTTCCTCCCCTCAATACCTACCAGACTTCTGGATTTGGGTGGCGTCCCACCCCAGCCGGAACTTTTGACTATGGAGGAGCTGGCGGATACGTTCACACCGGAATCGACTATGGCGGTGGCTGTGGTCTACCGATCAAGGCCGCCGCGTCCGGCACGGTCATGAACGCTGACTGGGCCGTGTGGACCTCGGGTCGTCGCGTCGTCATTTCGCACGGGCAGGTTAACGGTCGGCTATTGGCCACAAAGTACCATCACATGACCCGTTACGTCGTCAGTCCAGGTCAGAAGGTCAACCAGGGTGACGTCATCGGTTATACCGGCACAACCGGTAACTCCACCGGGTGCCATTTGCACTTTGAAACGCTGTTAGACGGGACCGCGGTTGACCCCGAGGGCTTGCTCTAACTATTTCCACGTCGCGACCCTCTCTGACCCGTTAGATGACTTCGGAGAGGGCCGACGTGTATAATTTTTGGGTTGATCGACAAGATGTGCCCGGTATGTTCAACGAGATCTTGGGGAAGAGGTGAGGCTGACGATGGCGAAGAAATCGAACGGGAAAAAAACACCTGACCCCAATAGCCAGGTTGTTGCCTCGAACCGGAAAGCTCGTCACAACTACACGATCAAAGATACCTATGAAGCCGGGCTGTCTCTGATGGGAACTGAGGTTAAATCACTACGCGAGGGACAAGCCTCGATTGGTGATGGGTTCGCCCAGTTTACCAATGGTGAGCTCTACCTCGAACAGGTCTACATTCCTGAATACCTCAACGGTTCTTGGACGAACCATGCATCGCGACGCCGGAGAAAATTGCTACTACACCGTGCAGAATTGAATCGGCTTGAGCGCGCTGTCCAGGACAAAGGCGTTACCATTGTGCCACTTAAGCTCTATTTTAAGAATGGTATCGCCAAGGTAGAGATCGCCGTTGCCGAGGGTAAGCGTGACTTTGACAAGCGCCAAGCACTTCGTGAGCAGCAAGATGCGCGTGAGGCACAACGAGCGATGCGGCAAGCCAACCGGCGCGGGGTCTCCGCGTTGGAGTTTTAGCTCTTTGCAGAAGAACACAGCTCCCGGGCAATCAGGGAGCTCGCGTGACTTGCGGGCGGACTTTCGACGGGTTATTCTGGTGTATCCACGATTTCGTGGAACATAATCGAAGAGGGGACGATCGGTTTCGACGATGTGAGTTGAGGTAAGGGAAGCGTGCCGAGGACGCAAAGTCATCTCGTAAACGCCCTTTGCAATCAATTAAGTGCCGAATCTAAGCGCACTGACTTCGCTCTCGCTGCCTAATCAGTGATCGAGTCCGTCAGCCCGGGAATGCTATCGGCCCGGTGTCTGGCGTCGATTAGATAGCCACTGTTCGTTGACCCTGTCGGGGGAATCAACGAAGACCTGAAGCCGACTAGACCTGAACGATCGCCTGTCTGTGGGACGATCGAGGTCGATAAAACTTCAGAACAGACTGCGCACGGAGAAGCCTACTGAAGTTCACATCGGACCCGGGTTCGATTCCCGGCGTCTCCACCCTAGGCCCGCTAACTCGTTGAGTTGGCGGGCTTTTTCGTTGCACATAAAGGGAAGTAGCGGAATCACGCTCATCCTCAAACAAAGGGTCCACGTTCGACATGTCACGGATTGCAGGGAAGAACTCGGCAGGATGGGGGCTAACTGGGAATAAGACGACCGAGCCCCGCTCATGTCATCGATTTGTGAACAGGGTCTTTGCGTCAAAGGCGAGCCTCTAGGAGCGATTCAGTGCCTGGCTCGTGTCGGACGATGGCGTCTCATCTCTTTGGAGAGGGTCGCGGATTTCTCCTGAGACGAGGTCATCATCTCGGGTCAGGCCGCGCTGCATATCGAAGATGAAGGCAATGGTTGCTGCCACGACGGTGGGGACCATCCATCCCAGTCCCGCTGAGAACAACGGGATGATCGCCAGTGGCTCGGCCAGGACCTCAGCACCGAACAGATTGTTGGACACGATCAGATCAAGGGCCGAGAAGATCAGCGCGACATAGACACCGGTGCGGTAGGTCAGTGGTAACTGGCGACGCGGGACCAGCAGGTGGACCAAGCTGGTGACGATTAAGGCTATTGCGGGTGGGTAGATCAGTCCGATGATGGGTGTCGAGAACGTCAGGATGCGTTCCAGGCCGAGATTAGCAAGAGTGAATGCGATCACGGTGAAGATCATTGCCCAGCTACGGTAGGACAGCTGGGGGAGTAGTTCTTCAAAGAACGACGCTGAGGCAGCAATCAGACCAACCGCGGTGGTCAGGCATGCCAGCAGAACCACAGCGGAGAAGATGATGTCTCCGGTCAATCCCAAAGTCAGCTTCGACGCGCTGGACAGAATTTCTGCGCCATCGGAATAACTTTCTTTATTCGGCATGCGCGTGCCCATAAAGCCCAGACCGAGGTAAACCAGCATGAGGAAGAAGCCGGCGATACAGGCCGAGATTGCGCTGAGCTTTACCACTCTCTTGTGGTTGGTTATGCCAGCAGCGCCGAAGCTGGAGACCACCACGATGGCGAATGCCAGAGCGGCAATGGAATCCATGGTGAAGTAGCCCTGAAGAATTCCGGCGATCAGCGGGCTGGAAGCGTATTCCTCGGTGGGAGCTACCGGGGGATTATTCATGGACGCAATAACGGCGATGGTCATCACGGTCAACAGAATGAGCAGGGCGGGGGTGAGGACTTTACCCAAGGAGTCGGCCACCTTGCCTGGGAATAGCACAATGACGAACGCGACGGCAAAGAAGAGCCCGGTAAAGAACACGCGCCAGCCTGTACCGGATAGTCCAAAGGTGGATTCAATGCCGAGTTCGTAACCGATCGCTGCCACGCGTGGCATGGCGTAAAACGAACCGATGGAGAGATAGACAACCACTGAGAAGATGACACCGAAAATGACGCCAGCTCGAGAGGCCATATCCCTGACGCCGGAACCAGACACTGCGACAGCAATGATCGTGATGACCGGTAGGACCACGCCGGCCACCAGGAAGCCGGTGATTGCAGGCGCAAACCGATCGCCGGACTCGATACCGAGCATGGGCGGGAAAATCAGGTTCCCGGCCCCAAAAAACATCGAGAACAACATCAAACCAACGGCGAAGACTGTTGTGACGGTTTTCTTCGACGACAATGTGGTCGGTGAAGCCATAGATGGGGCCATCCTTGAGCGTCTGAGGTGCAGTGACTCACCTTAGGATAATGTCTGGTGGCTCACGCTACTGATATTGGTAGCTAGATTTCCCGACGTCTCGAATTGGTTAGAGGGTCAGTGGAGGAGTCGGTCTACGTGTCCATCGAATAACGTGTCCGGTCAGTACAGCCAACTAGCTTCACCTGTCTCGATCTGGGAGTTGGTCTTGTCAAGGGGTATTTGGCTCACCTAGAGTATGTGATGATGATCACATTCAAGCGCTCTTCTTTGAGGTGGGTCTCAGATGAGAGAAGGACTGGTCGCAAGCGGTGGTCCGAGTTACCGCGGGCTACCTCCGGAGTTGGAAGCCTCGTGGCGTCGCTCTCGCGCTCATTCTCTTGACGCCGAGTCGACTGACGCCCCGTTGTTCTACGACGGGCTGAAGTTGGATGACTATCGAAGAAACCACCCCCTTGCTGCTTTGTTACCAATGGTGCGGAGTGTGTTGACGGACTCCGTGGCTGAGTCAGGGTTAATTGTGGCCGTCGTCGATTACGCCGGCACCTTACTCTGGGTGGAGGGCGACCACCACACGCGGACTCTTGCGGAGGATCTATCCTTCGGTCCTGGCGCCAATTGGGCGGAGCAAAGCATGGGCACGTCCGCCCCTGCGGTTGCTTTAGTCACCGGACGTCCGGTTCAAGTGGCACGAACACAACATTTTGCCCTCCATATCCAATGCTTCTCGTGCACCGCAGTCCCTGTTCGCGACCCGATTACCGGAAAGATCTTAGGGGCCCTGGACATTACGGGCGGTGATCGTGCCGTTGCCGGGCATGCGCTGGCGTTGATGAAAGCCACCGGATTAGCTTGCGAAGGATACCTGCGAGAGCTCTACGCGGACCGCATGCCAACGTGTCTCTATCACGGTGGGGTGCAGGCGGGGCTTGGGCCCACGACACTGAGTGCGGTCGGCCGAGCCAAGCCCTTGCTGGTCGATGGTGCGGGAAATGCCGTAGAGCTGAGCCAACGTCATGCGGAAATTCTTTTCTTGTTGTGCTGGGAGGCACATCAGCGCGGTCGAGGCATGAGCGCGGAAGAGCTGAGTGAGCAACTTTTCGGCTCTGGTGAGCACGTGGTCACGGTGCGCGCTGAAATGACCCGCTTGCGAAAATTCCTAGCTGCGCGACCGGCGCTTGCTGTTGAAGTCGAGTCTCGACCCTATCGGCTTGTGGCGTCGCTGGAGCTTGATGTCGTGGAACTATGGAACGCCTTGCGCTCTGGTGATCTTGACCAGGCGTTGGGTTTCGGCAGTCAATCGTTCTTGCCAGAGAGTGGCGCGCCGGGGGTATTTGAGGTGCGCCATCGAGTGGCGACGTGGTTACGAGAGCTCGTTCTGGAGAGAGCCAATGCCGAGCAAGTGCTGAAGTATCTCGATACGTGTCACGACGAGGAAGACGAGCAAGTCATGATGCTTGCACTCAAAATTCTGCCCGAGCAGCATCCGCGCCGAACGGAAATTGTCTTGAACCTCGAGCGCACTGGTGAAATCGACGGGATGCGTTGCAACCCGCCTGCAACCGGCATGTGATTAGGATCATATTCAAGGAGTCTCTGAAGAGTAACCGTAACAACGGACTCCCGTTTTTAGGAGGTCAGGATGACACAATATGCACACCCCGGCCAGCCTGGCGCGCTGGTGGAATTTAAATCACGATACGACCATTACATCGGTGGCGAGTGGGTTGCACCAGTCAAAGGTCAGTACTTCGAGAATATTACTCCAGTGACCGGCAAAGTCTTCACCGAGGTCGCTCGCGGAACCGCGGAGGACATTGACGTCGCGATCGATGCGGCACAAGCTGCAGCATCAGCGTGGGGCAAAGCCTCGGCGGCCGAACGGGCCGGAGTTCTGTTGAAGATCGCGGACCGGATGGAGCAACATCTTGAAGAGCTTGCGGTGGCTGAGACCTGGGATAATGGTAAAGCCATCCGAGAACCCCTAAACGCAGATCTTCCCTTGGCGATTGACCACTTCCGCTATTACGCAGGGGCGATACGCGCTCAAGAGGGTCGGCTGTCCCAAATTGACGATGACACCACCGCGTATCATTTTCACGAACCGCTGGGCGTTGTCGGGCAAATCATTCCCTGGAACTTCCCGCTGTTGATGGCGGTGTGGAAACTGGCTCCAGCGCTGGCAGCAGGAAACGCTGTCGTGCTCAAGCCAGCTGAGCAAACTCCGGCTTCGATTCTGGTGCTGTTGGAGTTAATTGGGGACCTGCTGCCTGCGGGGGTCGTCAACGTGGTCAATGGATTTGGGCTGGAAGCCGGTAAGCCATTGGCTTCGAATCCGCGGATTCGAAAGATTGCTTTTACCGGCGAGACCACCACAGGTCGACTCATCATGCAGTATGCGTCAGAAAACATTATCCCCGTAACCCTGGAGCTAGGTGGTAAGTCCCCAAATATTTTCTTCGAGGACGTGATGGCTGCCGATGATGCGTTCTTCGACAAAGCACAAGAAGGGTTTGTGCTCTTTGCACTCAATCAGGGCGAAGTCTGCACCTGCCCGTCTCGAGCGCTCGTGCAGGAATCGATCGCCGATGACTTCTTGGAGCAGGCGGTAGCTCGCACTCAGCGCATTAGTCACGGTGACCCGCTCAATTCGGACACGGTCATTGGTGCACAGGCTTCCAATGATCAGCTCGAGAAGATCCTGTCTTACCTGGACATTGGAGTTAAGGAAGGCGCGGAAGTCCTGACAGGCGGTGGCCGTGCTGAACTGGAGGGAGACCTCGCGGAGGGGTTCTATGTCCAACCCACTATCTTTAAAGGGAAGAATGATATGCGTGTCTTCCAGGAAGAGATCTTCGGTCCTGTCGTCGCTGTCACGACCTTCGCGGATTACGACGAGGCAATCTCGATTGCAAATAACACGCTCTACGGTTTGGGCGCTGGCGTGTGGTCGCGGAATGGTACGAGAGCCTATCGGGCTGGTCGAGATATTCAAGCGGGCCGTGTGTGGGTGAATAATTATCACAGTTATCCGGCCCACTCGGCCTTTGGCGGGTATAAGTCCTCCGGTATTGGACGCGAAACGCACCTGATGATGTTGGAGCATTACCAACAAACGAAGAACCTATTGGTGTCCTATTCCGATTCCGCTTTAGGTTTCTTCTAAACGCGAGCGAAAGCAACTGAGTGAACAAGACCGGGCCTGCGGATGCTGTGGCGTTCTGGGCCCGGTCAACGCTTCTGTGAAGCATACCCTGAAAGGAGGGCACCATGTCGTCACATAGCGACACTGCCGAGAAGAACGCGGACCCAGAGATATTTTTGGTCGCCCGCCCAGAAATAAGCGGAGAAGATTTTTCCCGGGTATCGATGACTCGATCTGCCTTTGAGCTGTTGCAAAAGCTTTGGGCTTTTCATGGTCCCCTGCTGTTTCACCAGTCAGGCGGATGTTGTGATGGCTCCTCGCCGATGTGTTTCCCGATCGGAGATTTTAAGACGGGCGCCTCAGACGTTTTACTGGGCACGTTCGAGATGTCCGGCCCGCCAGGTGAAGGCCACCGACCTGACCGCGAAGGTCAGACGCTACCGTTCTGGATATCCGCTGAACAGTTTCAGGTCTGGAAACATACTCGGCTGTGTTTAGATGTTGTCGACGGCCGTGGCGCAGGCTTCTCGGTGGAAGCCCCGGAAGGCAAACGGTTCTTGATCCGTTCGAATTTATTGGATCAGTAGCGCTTGGCAACGTTGCGAATCTTTGGGGGTGCGAAATCAGCTAAACGACGTGATAGCCAGGGTGAATCCCAGAGTGGCCACGGCCAGACTGGCGACGATGTGAAGAGTCCAGGTGCCAACCGCTCGCCCAAGGTTTCCAGCCATGACGTGGTGGGCGGTGGACATGGAGACCGTGGAGAATGTGGTGAGCGAACCTGCTAACGCCGTAATCCAAATCAGCCTGGCCTGTTCGGCCAGATCCGCATAACCGAGCATCAAACCACCGACCACACCGGCGATGGCCGACCCAGCGATGTTAGCGAGCAAAATACCGTAGCGCGGAAGCAAAACATCCGCCACGTAGCGGGTAACGGCTCCGAAAAAAGCGGCTACCACGAACGCGATGGCGATCACGCCGACTCCTCTGTGCTGGGCGCCGGGTGACTTGGCCTTGAAGCACAGTGGCGGGAACCCAGCCGGTAGCCCCACAGCGCGACTGCGGTGCCGGCCACGAGCACACCGGCTAGCAGTAGCGCGCCACTGAGCATCGCGATGACAACAGTGGTGGCAGGTGAGGGCCCGACGACTGAGCCTAATACCCAGACTCCGGTGGTGTAGGAGACCATCATGGCGGAGACAGTGGTGAAGGACCCGAGAAAACCGGTGGTGAGTGCTGGTGGTAGCCAGCTGGGCAGGTGTTGGCGTTGCACTCGGGGTGAGGTCGCCAGCCTGCCGCTGACGATGCCGAGGAGAAAAGATCCGATGAGGTTAATGACGATCAGTTCCCAGATGGTCGAGGAAAACCCGAGTCCATGGGGGACTGTGGTCAGGCCACCGGGGGTGAGACTGGGGTTGGGGAAGACCACGGTGACCAGCCAGCGCACCACGGCTCCGGTCACACCGGCTAGCCCCACGGCCAAGAGGACGGCGGGGTGTAGTCGAGCTCGGACCCTGGTGCCGATAGTTTTCGTCATTGGGCTCGTTGTTGTCCGCGCAGGCTGGGGTTGAGACGCTCCAGGACCTCATCGTGCAGCAGGTCATTGGTGGCCAGTGCATGTCCGCCGTAGGGTCCGGGTTCTCCGTCCAGTGAGGTGAACCGACCACCGGCTTCGGTCACGATCGGCACGAGCGCGGCCATGTCGTAGAGTTCGAGTTCTGGCTCGCAGGCGATGTCGACTGCGCCTTCGGCCACGAGCATGTAGGACCAAAAATCCCCGTAGGCCCGCACCCGCCAGACTGTTGAGGTCAATTCCAAAAATTCGCGAATATTACCGCGGTGGCGCCAGCCCTCCAGCGAGGAGAAAGACAGCGACGCGTCATCAATCACGCTCACGTTGGAGGCATGAAGCTGGGTTGCTCGAGCCAGCGACCGACCGGTGAAGGCACCACTTCCTTGAGCGGCCCACCAGCGCCGGTGTAGTGCCGGGGCCGAAACGACGCCAACGACAGGGATCCCGTCTTCGACCAGGGCGATGAGCGTGGCCCACACGGGCACCCCTCGCACAAAGTTCTTGGTTCCGTCGATCGGATCGATGATCCAGCGTCGGGAGGAATTGCCCTCGGTACCGAATTCTTCACCCAAGATCGCATCGCGGGGGCGGGCACGGGCTAGCTGGTTGCGAATGTGCTGCTCGGCGGCTCGATCGGCATCGGTGACCGGGGTGAGGTCTGGCTTGGTGGAGACCTGAAGGTCTTGAGCGTGAAAGCGAGCGGTCGTGACGGCGTCTACGCTATCGGCAATGGTCAGCGCGAGATTCAGGTCATCACGGTAGCCTTGCCAGCTGTTGTCGAGTGCCATGCTCATTAGATTACCCTCTTGCTACCTCGTCGCCGGGGCTGGAAACACGGTTGGCGAGTAATCGGCGCAACGAGGCCAACCGGGCCGGCCCAGAACTTCCAGCGTGACCGGAGTCCACCCAGTCATCCAGGGCACACTCGCGGGCTTGCTCACGGTGGGTGCACCCGCGTGGGCAATCGGCAATAGCAGGCAGAAGTTCCTGGAATCCGGCCACCACGTCATCAGGATCGACCAGTCCGAGCCCAAAGGAACGGATTCCGGGGGTATCGATGAGCCAGGACGGTTCGGTGTCATCGGTGTGCTCGCCACGCAATGGGACCGCTACCGCCGAGGAGGAGGTGTGTCGGCCGCGTCCGGTGGTGGGATTGATGTGACCGGTGGCGCGGTCAGCGCCGGTCAGCGCGTTGAGCAAGGTGGACTTGCCGACGCCGGAGGGCCCCACAAGTGCGCTACGGTGTCCGGTGAGACGCTCAGCGAGCCGGTGGACGTCCTCGGCATTCAGCTCAGTGTGATCGGCAGTGTGTGGATCCCCTGAGGTGGTAATGATCTCCAGATCAACATCGGCGTAGTGGTCGACGAGGGGTTGGGCAGAAGCCACATCGGTTTTGGTTACACACAACAGGGGTGTAATGCCGGCATCAAAGGCTGCAACCAGGGCGCGATCGATAAAACCGGTGCGCGGTTCCGGATCAGCGGCGGCGACGACGATCACGAGCAGATCCACGTTGGCGACCACGATGCGCTCATAGGTGTCGGAGTCATCGGCCGAGCGGCGCAGTACGCTCTGGCGGTCTGCTAGGCGCACGATGCGGGCCAGGGTTCCGTCGGCCCCGGAGAGATCGCCGACCACAGCCACCCGGTCACCGACCACGATCGCGGTTCGGCGCATCTCTTTGGCGCGCATCGCGACCACAGTACGTGGCTGATGCAGGGTGGAGGAACGTCCTCCGGGTTGTTGTGCGGGCAGGTAGACCGTATAGCGACCGCGATCTACGGCGATGACTCGTCCCAACGCGGCGTCGTGGTGCTCAGGGCGTTGCTTAGTGCGCGGCCGGGAGCCCCGCTTGGATGGGCGAGTGCGGGCCGACGACTCGTCAAAATCGGAGTAATCAATGGTGAACCGGCTCATCCTTGTACCATCGTCCTCTCTGCCGTGGCCTCGAGGCCGAAGAGCTCCGACCAAGCCAGCGGGAACCGTGGCATGGTTTTGGAGGTGGTGGTGATATCACGGACGCTGACCCCGGGGATGTGCAAACCGGCCAGCGCGCCGAAGGTTGCCATCCGGTGGTCGGCCCAGGAATCCAAGGTCGCCGGGCGCAACTGCTCCGACGGGCTGAAGTACAGGGCGGTGTCGGTGGCATGAACCCGGGCGCCGAGTTTCGTGGCCTCGGTGACGATGGCGTGCAATCGGTCGGTTTCGTGGCCGCGCAAATGACCGATCCCGGTCAGTGCGGTCTCGGAATCTGCGACAAGGGCTAGGGCCGCAATGGTCGGCACCAACTCGGCGGCGCCGGCAATTTCCCCGGCACCGAGGATGATCGGTTTCCCAGTCGAATCTGTTTGACCGGTGACTGTCAGGGTGCCAGAGGCGTCATCCTCGGGGTTTGGAGCCCACTGCACATCGGCGCCGAACCGTGGCAGGATCTGCTGCCACCGGTCACCAATCTGGGTGGTCTCCCGGGGCCAGTGGGGGATGGAGACCCTTCCACCGGTGATCACCGCGGCGGCCAAGTACACGCCAGCGTTAGACAGGTCGGGCTCGACCGCGGTGTTGCGGGCTCGGATGGGGCCAGGGGAGACGATCCAGTGCCCGGGCTCCGGGGACGCGGTCTCGACGCCGACCTCGGCGAGGACCTTGAGAGTCATGCCAACGTGTTCTGGGCTGGGAACCCTGGACCCGGTGTGACGGATCGACAGTCCGCGCTCGTAGTGGGCCGCGCAGAGCAAAAGACCGGATACAAACTGGGAGGAACCGCTCGCGTCGATACAAACAGTGCCGCCGGGCACGGAGCCGGTGCCGTAGACCGTGAAAGGCAGATGAGCCACCGGGGTAGTCTCTGCGGTGATGCGCACTCCGGCCTGACGCAGCCCCTCCAGCAAGGGGCCCATCGGGCGGGCACTGGCTTCGGGGTCACCCACGCAGTGGACCTCAGCCTGCATCAGGGCGGCAACAGGGGGAATAAAGCGCATCACCGTCCCGGCCAGGCCCACCTCAATGGTGAGCGGTTCCGCGAAGTGGGTGCCGGGTTTCAGTGGGGTGATGCGATAGCTTCCCGGTGCATCGCCGGGGGTGATGGTTGCACCCAGGGCTTCCAAGGCGTCCCTCATCAGCGCGGTATCGCGGGAGTCGAGTACCCCGGTCAATTCGCTCGGGGCCTTAGCCAGAGCCGCTAGCACCAGATAGCGATTGCTTAGTGATTTGGAGCCGGGGATCTCTACGGTGGCCCGTACGGGGCCCCTGGCGTGGGGGGCCTGCCAGAGCTTGTCGGCGGGATGATCAGCAAGGGAAGGTGAGGACACGAACGATATCTCGTTTCAGCCGGTGACGTCTGATGAACTAGGTTCTAGCCTAGCGACTGTGGCATAGCGAACCGAATGCTGAGGAATATCTGAGACCGCCGGAGAGCTATACGGGTTAGTAGAACAGTGTCGGTCACCGCTCGCTGGGCGTATCGGACCTGACGGACAGAGAATGTGGAGGAGGAGCTCGATGCCAACGGCAGTAGCGAAGACACCGGCACGGCCACATGGCACGGGACGGACTCAACAGCGCTTAGACTGGGCTGTAATGAGTACGACAGATCCTGCCCCGTCCGCAGACTCCTCGCCAGACACCGACCGCATCGATCCGAAAACCGAGTCTCTCGAACAGCGCAAAGAACGCTTCGAGCGGGACGCCATGCAGTACGTGGACCAGCTTTATGCTGGCGCCTTGCGCATGACACGGAATCCCGCCGATGCTGAAGATCTCGTCCAGGAAGCCTTTACCAAGGCATTTTCCTCGTTCCACCAGTACAAGCCGGGCACGAATTTGCGGGCCTGGTTGTACCGGATTCTGACCAATACCTACATCAACTTGTACCGCAAGCGTCAGCGTTCGCCTCAGGAATCGGGCACCGAGGACGTCGAGGACTGGCATATGGTCCAAGCCGCCGAGCACTCCTCAACAGGGTTGCGGTCGGCGGAGACAGAGGCCCTGGATCGGTTGCCGGATGCTGATGTGAAAAAAGCTCTGCAAGAGATTCCGGAAGAGTTCCGGCTGGCGGTGTATTTCGCCGATGTTGAGGGATTTGCCTATAAGGAAATTTCTGAGATCCTCGATGTTCCCATTGGAACGGTGATGTCGCGACTGCACCGGGGTCGGAAAATGTTGCGGGAACGGCTTACGGACTATGCCGCGGACCGGGGGATCCGAGCAGCAGTGGAAGACCAAACGAAACAGAAGACGAAAAAGTAAGGAGGAAGGTTCGCTCATGGGGCAGACACCAGACGATGCACACTGCAATGTGACAGGCTGCCGGGAGAGTGGTAATCCTTCCGATTCCCGTATCCAACGAATTTATGAGTATCTTGATGGGGTGCTCTCCCACAGTGATATTGAAGATGTACAGGGGCACCTGAATGAGTGCGAAGAGTGTAGTGCAGAATATGACTTGGAATGCATTATTCGCTCGGTGGTCCGTCGGTCCTGTACTGAAAAGGCCCCGGATTCGCTGAAGTCGAAAATCATGGTGCGTATCAGTGAGATTCGGGCAGAAAGTTCACACTAACCCTTCGAAATACAACGAAGGTGGACGAAAAAATTCGTCCACCTTCGGGAAAATCTTGTGTGGCCTCACGCCACGTTAGCCAGCATTAGGGCGTTTTCCGCCATTGGCCTTATTCTTGCGACGATCCTTGCGCTTACGACCACGCTTACCCATGGCGCAACTCCTTTCTAGCGCCTCAAGACGGTGGTGAATGAATTCTTGGTAAATTTTAGCACCCGTGCCTGTTGCGCTTTGACGCGATTAGGATTGCGATCCGAGGTTCTCGGGTAGATTCATCCAGCGATACCACCCCCGGTGTAGCACCAGCCACGCCACCAGCCCGTAGGCAGACTGGCCGGGCAGACCCTGGTTTGATGCGAGATCCTGCTGGTACTGGTTATGGTCGACCAATGCTTCAAAGACATCAACATAGAATACGTTGCGGCGCTGGGCCACATTCCGGTAGGCAGCGTTAAGTTCGCGTAACTTCTGGTTGGCATCCTGATCCAGACCGGGCAAGGGACCAACAACAAATACCTCGAGGCCTTGTTGAGTCGCTTTATCGATGATGTTGGCCAAGTTCAGCCGAGCTCGTGCCGAGGTAGGCACATACTTCGTGTCGGAACTATTCAACGCGATGAGCAACCGGTTTTCAGTGTCGTTGCTGAACCGGGGTAGTGCTTCTTCTTCCCAACGATAGGACATCGCCTCGATGGGCTCTTGGGGGGCGGCCAGGACGTAGCTTTCTACCAAAACGTCGGGGTGATGACTCTTGGCGAGAACTCTGCCCAACCACCCCATGGCACGTGGATCGCCCAGCCCGGCGAGGTGTTCTCCACCCACTGAGGCCAGTCGTATCTGCCGAAATTCCATGCTGTTGGTATCTTTCTGTCTCAATCCGTTATTGTCTCAACGCTACCGCGGATTCGCGCAGAATCGATGAGCACTGCTATGTGCCGCGTGATCAGCCTGATGAGCGCAAACCGGCCAGCCGCTGTGGATGGTCAGCGAGCGTGGACGCGCTCAGCAAATGTTCCACAATTTCGGCAGCGGGCAGATGCTGAATGTTGCGGAAACCAGTTCCTGCCCAGAGATTTAGGTGTTCGGGATTGTGCTGCTGATCAGCCTGCTTGCGAATCCCTGAGGTGAGATAGTGCAACTGCGGGTATAGGTCGGGGGCCTGATCAGACAAAGCATCCGTGAATTGGTTGCGGATGGCCCGGGCTGGACGGCCGGTGAATGCCCGGGTGATCACGGTATCGCGATCGATCAGGTTGCGCAGTCCGAGACGGTGGGTCTGCTTGGTGCCAGCTTCTACTGCGTCCAAGAATAAGGTGCCAACCTGAACCGCTGTTGCGCCTTCGGCCAATAATTCGGCCACATCGTGGGGGCCGGCGATCCCACCTGCGGCGATAACGGGCACCCGGTGGTGTCGGGCCGCATAAGCGAGTAGTTCGCCGGTGCTGGGTGAGGCGTCGAAGTGATCGGCATCGGGGACACTGGCCCGATGCCCACCGGCATCAGGACCTTGGACGATGAGCAGGTCGGCCCCGTGGCGCACAGCTGCATCAATACCAGCACAGCTGGTGGCATTGAGCGCCACCCAGCGCCTGGCCTGGTGGACACGATCGATGACCTGAGCTGTCGGGTAACCAAAGGTAAAGGAGATGACCGGGATCGAGGAGCTCAGCGTCACGTTGAGCTTGTCATTGAAAGCGTCATCGGAGTAGATCGGCGCTTCTGGCAGGAGTTGTGGGTCTAGCTTCAGTTTCGAGATGATCTGGTGGCGGTACTTGAGGTACACGTCTTCGTCGATCTCTTGGGCCGCGGGGTCGGGGACGAACAGGTTCACACCAGCGGGTGCATCGGTGGCCTCGGTGTAGGCGTCCACTTGCGCTTTGAGCGCCTCGGCACTGAGATAGCCACCGGCCAGGAACGGAAACCCACCTGTTGCCGCCACGGCGATGGCAAGCTGGGCAGTGCTGGGGCCTCCAGCCATGGGGGCAACAACGAGCGGTCGTGTCAGGGTCAGCTCGGGCAACGATGGTATGGAGGGCATATCTTCGATGCTACGAATCAGGCCACGGTCACGGCAAGGGATACAGCTACGGCACGTGGCCCAATCAACCCGGTGATGGGAAGGTGAGACACGTGCCGTAGCTGGTCAGCAGGAGAACTTACTTTCCGAAGACCTCGTCGAGCAGTTCTTCCAGCGCCTGATCGTGCCGCGGCTTGCTGCCGGCTGCCGGGGAGGCTGAGGCTGGACGGGAGATGACGTTAATCTCGCGATCCAGTTCGGGGGCCAGGTTGACGGCCATGAACGGCCACGGCCCCTGGTTCTCCGGCTCATCCTGAACCCAGGTGAGATTTGCCTCGGGATATTTCTTCAGTTCTTCCTGGATCTCCTGGGTCGGCAACGGGTACAGCTGCTCGACGCGGACGATCGCGGTGGAATAATCCTCGTTCTTGGTGCGACGATCCAGCAGATCGTAGTAGAGACGACCCGAGACCAGCAGAACGCGTTGGGCGTTGGAGCCAATCTTGTCGTCTCCCATGACCGGACGGAAACCGTGCTGAGTGAAGTCGGCGATCTCCGAGCTGGCTTCACGGCGACGTAGTAGCTGCTTCGGGGTGAACACGATCAGCGGACGCCGTGGCGTGGAGTAAGCCTGCTCACGTAACAGGTGGAAGTGGTTGGCACCAAAGGAAGGCTGGACCACACGCATGTTGTGCTGTGCGCACAGCTGTAGGTAGCGCTCGATACGCGCCGAGGAGTGGTCAGGACCCTGTCCTTCGTAGCCGTGTGGTAGCAACATCACCAAGGAGGAGTGCTGACTCCACTTCTGTTCGGACGAGGAGATGAACTCATCCACAACGGTTTGAGCACCGTTGGCGAAGTCACCGAACTGGGCTTCCCACGCCACCAGCGCGTCGGGACGCTCCACGGAGTAGCCATATTCAAAACCAACGCAGGCAAACTCGCTCAGTGGCGAGTTGTAGATCCAGAACTTCGCCTGGTCCTCAGACAGGTTGGCCAGCGGGGTCCATTCGTCGTTGGTTTCGCGGTCGTAGAACACGGCATGGCGCTGTACGAATGTACCGCGTCGGGTGTCCTGACCGGTCACGCGCACCGGTGTACCTTCCATGAGGAGAGAACCGAAGGCCAGCAGTTCGGCAAAGCCCCAGTCGATGTCGCCGTCGACCGACATCTTCGCGCGCTTTTCCAGCATCGACTTGAGTTTCTTGTGAACGGTGAATCCTTCGGGGTACTCCGTGTGGGCTTCTCCGATCCGGCGCAACACTTCTTCGGAAATAGCGGTCTTTTCCGGAACGTATTCTTCGCTGGTTTCGTGAGAACCGTGCGCTGAACCCAAGATCGGGATCGGGGAGGTTTCGGCTTCGCCAATTTCGGCGAAGGCCCGCTCCAGACGATCCTTATAGTCCTGCATGGCCGAGTCGGCTTCTTCCTGAGTGATATCGCCACGACCGACCAGCGTCTCGACGTAGAGCTTACGGACCGAGCGCTTATTTTCGATCAGGTTGTACATCCGCGGCTGAGTCATCGAGGGGTCGTCACCCTCGTTGTGACCACGACGGCGGTAGCTGACCAGGTCGATCACAATGTCCTTGTGGAACCGCTCGCGGTAGTCGTAGGCCAGCTTGGCCACGTGCACCACGGATTCGGGATCGTCACCGTTGACGTGGAAGACCGGAGCGTTGACCGACTTGGCCACATCGGTGGCGTAGGTGGAGGAACGTCCTTGGGAGGGAGGAGTGGTGAAACCAACCTGGTTGTTGACGACCACGTGGATGGTACCCCCCGTACGGTATCCCCGCAATTGCGAGAGGGCGAAGGTTTCGTACACCACGCCCTGGCCGGCCATTGCGGCGTCACCGTGGACCAAAATCGGCATCACCGAGTAGGAAGTCGGTGAGTCAGAACCGCGGTCCAGACGATCCTGCTTGGCGCGCACGATACCTTCCAGTACCGGGTCAGCAGCCTCCAAGTGGGAGGGGTTAGCAGCCAGCGACACCTTGGTGGTGTTGCCGTTATAGGAGGTGAAGGTTCCTCCGGTACCGAGGTGATACTTCACGTCACCAGAGCCCTGCACGGTTTCCGGATCGATATTGCCGGTGAACTCGCGGAAGACCTGGGTGTAGGTCTTACCGGCGATATTGGTTAGCACGTTCAACCGGCCCCGGTGCGCCATAGCAATAGTGACCTCGTCGAGACCATCATCGGCGGCATCACCGATGGCAGCGTCCAACAGAGCGATCAGTGACTCACTGCCCTCCAAGGAGAACCGCTTCTGGCCGACGAATTTGGTCTGCAAGAAGGTTTCAAACGCTTCGGCGGCGTTAAGACGGCTGAGAATGTGTAGCTGCTCTTCCCGACTGGGCTTGGAGTAGGGGTGCTCCAGCTTGTCCTGGAACCACTCACGCTCTTCGGGGGAGTCAATGTGCATGTACTCCACACCGGTATTGCGACAATAAGCATCGCGCAAAACGCCCAGAATATCGCGTAACAGCATCGAGCTTTTGCCACCGAAATTTCCGGTTGCCCAAGAACGATCCAGATCCCACAGCGTCAGTCCGTGCTGGATAATGTCCAAGTCCGGGTGGGTGCGCATCCGGTACTCGAGCGGGTCCACATCGGCCATCAAGTGACCGCGGGTCCGGTAAGCGGCGATCAGCTGCTGGATGCGGGCGACCTTGCCGATTTCGTCACCGGGGTTGACCTGCACGTCGGGCTTCCAACGCACTGGCTCGTACGGAATACGCAAGGTCTTGAAGATCTCGTCGTAGAAGCCATCAGCGCCCAGCAAGTACTGGTGCACGTCGTTGAGGAAGGCTCCAGAGGCAGCGCCCTGGATGACACGGTGATCGTAGGTCGAGGTCAAAGTCAAGGTCTTAGACACCGCCCACCTCGACAACACTTCCTGCGAGGTGCCCTGGAAGGCCGCCGGGTAGTTCAGAGCGCCAACACCAATGATGGCGGCCTGACCCTCCGACAGGCGGGGCACCGAGTGTACGGTTCCGATACCACCGGGGTTGGTTAGCGAGACGGTGGTCCCGGAGTGGTCGTCCAGCGTGAGCTTGTTGTTGCGAGCCTTGGAGACGAGCTCTTCATAAGCTTCCCAGAACTCGCGGAAGTTCATCGACTCGACCTTTTTGATGCTGGGCTGAACCAGCACGCGCGACCCGTCGTTCTGGGGCAGGTCGATGGCCAGGCCGAAATTGATGTGTGCGGGCTGGACTGCGTACTTCTTATTGCCTTCTTCGCGGTACAGCGTGTTCATGCCCGGGTTTTTGACCAGGGCCTTGATGACGGCATACCCGATCAGGTGGGTGAACGAGACCTTGCCACCGCGTGCACGCTTCAGGCTGTTGTTGATCACCACGCGGTTATCAATGAGCGCCTTGACCGGCACATCGCGCACGGTGGTCGCTGTCGGCATCGACAGCGAGGCGTTCATGTTGGAAGCAATGGCCTTGGTGGCACCTTTGAGCTGGGTCCACGTGTCCTCACCCTGGTGGGACTCCTCGTCCTTTTTCTGCTTGGACTTCGGGGGCTCAGACGGGATGGCCTTTTCGCTGGAGCCCTCAGCCCGACGAACCTTCGGGCCGGAAGACTTTGAGGAGGAAGGCGAAGACGAAGAAGAGGACGACGATGCGGAGGATTGAGAGTTCGATTCCTTCTTGGTCGTTGACGTTGCGCTCGACTTCGTCGACGCGTTTTTCTGCTGTGGTTGAGCAGAGCGTGAGGTGCCCTTATCGCTGTCACCACCATGCCGTTTCTGCTGTGTTGCTGCAGTTCCTTCAAGGCGAGCGAAGATCTCGGCCCACTTGGGGTCCACAGATGAACGATCGGCCTTGTACTTTTCGTATATATCCGCCACTAGCCACTCATTGCCGGGGAATTCTTCTGACAGCTGGGCCGATGTCAGTTCTGGCACGGTGAAAGCCTCTTCCGTAGTCAGTTTGTGTTGGGGCGAGACGCTCTCAACGGGTGGCTGAGAAACAGTCCGCCACGTGTATTGTTCAGCTCTCTGCGCAGGTGCCTGCGGACATGTCATCGTCCGCGACACCGTGCCGAAAGCACGTTCTTTCATCATAGCTGTGATCGCGTCACGTAAGCCACAGCCAGGAGGTACTGTCCGACGAAGAAGTCAGGCTGTTTGCCAACAGCGCAAGTTCTAGACAATGGCGGTTTCACGGGCCCGAATAGCGGGATAAACCGGGGCAGCTGAAAAACGTGGTGCTCGCCCCAGGGATTATCGGTGTGGTGAGGTGGAGAGATGATGTGCGGTAGATCATGATAGAGGTATGCAGTTTTTAACCCAACCTCGGACTGATCTGACTTATTCAGATGTTTTCCTTGTTCCCTCCCGGTCTGAGATTACGTCTCGGACCGCTGTTGATATCTCGGCCCAGGACGGCACGGGCTCGCAGATACCGGTGGTGGCAGCGAATATGAACGCGGTCACTGGTCGGCGGATGGCGGAGACGATTGCCCGGCGCGGCGGGCTCGGCGTGCTCCCACAGGATCTGCCCCTGGATGAGGTTGCCTCAGTGACGTCCTGGATCAAATCTCGCCACCCGATCTTCGAGACCCCATTGTGGGTCACCCCGCAGGATCGGGTGTTGGACGTGCTGCATTTGTCGGCCAAACGCAATCATCCGGCCGTTGCTGTCATTGATGACCCCGAGAGCCGGACCTTCCGTGGTGTGGTGCTGGTGACCGACGTCGAAGGTGTTGACCACTTCACCTCAGTATCTGAACTGATGCGTGCACCGGTGATGACCTTAGGCGCTGACGAGCTTCCTGCCATTAGCACTCCCATGGCGGAACGCGCTGACGTTCTCAGTGAGCTATATCAGCGGATGCACCAAGCCCAGGTCGACTACGCCCCGGTCCTGGATGGGGACCGGCTTGTCGGGGTGATGACACTGTCCGGTGTACTTCGCTCCAGCCTCTACGCTCCGGGCGTTGACGATCAGCAACGCCTTCACGTCGCTGCCGCCATCGGCGTCAATGGTGATGTTAAAGGCAAGGCCGAAGCATTGGTGGAATCCGGTGTTGATTGTCTCGTGGTGGACACCGCACATGGTCACCAACAGAAAATGCTTGATGCCTTGAGCCAGGTTTCGCACCTGAAGGTGCCCCTGGTCGCCGGAAACGTTGTCACCGCAGATGGCACCAATGACCTGATCGATGCTGGGGCCGACATTATTAAGGTCGGTGTGGGTCCCGGGGCGATGTGCACCACCCGGATGATGACCGCAGTGGGGCGTCCTCAGCTCTCGGCGGTACTGGAATGTGCAGCAGCCGCGCGGGCTCGCGGGGCCTCGGTCTGGGCCGATGGAGGAGTAAAGCATCCCCGTGATGTGGCTCTTGCTTTGGCGGCTGGCGCCTCGCAGGTCATGATCGGCTCCTGGTTTTCAGGTACCTACGAATCTCCGGGCGACATCGTAGTGGACTCCTCGGGGCGTAAATATAAGGAAAACTTCGGGATGGCCTCGTCCCGGGCCGTCTCGGCACGCACCCGGGAAGATTCCGCCTACGAGCGCGCTCGTAAAGCGTTGTTTGAAGAGGGTATTTCCGGGTCGAAAATGTACATTGATCCCGACCACCCTTCGGTGGAGGACCTGCTGGATAGGATCACCTCGGGTGTGCGATCTTCGATGACCTATGCCGGCGCCTCAACACTGGAAGAATTCCACGAGCGCGCGGTCTTTGGAGTGCAGTCGGCCTCCGGGTACGAAGAAGGACGGGCAGTGGCTCAATCTTGGTAGTCCCGGCTGGTGGCCCTGTTGGTTGCGGGCAGGGCCACCGCAACCAGAATCAATGCTTATACTGTACTTATCATGCATAGATCCCCGCGTAAAAACTCTCACCGGGCAACGCAGCAGTCCGCCCGAGGATCGGAGCCTTCTAGTTGGCCGTGCGTGCCTCATGCTTTGATCCTGTCGGTGACCACCGTCCTACAAGGCTGGCGGTGATTTTTGATGGAATGGTTACTTTTCGGACTTGGCTTACTGCTGATCGGTGGTAACGGCTTTTTTGTGTCCGTGGAGTTCTCCATGATTTCCTTGGATGTTCCGACCGTGCAACGCATGGTCGATAACGGCAACCGCAAAGCCATTCCCCTGCTGAAATGCCTGAAGTCACTCTCCACCCAGTTGTCGAGTTGTCAGCTGGGGATCACGTTGACCACGCTATTGACCGGTTACGTTATGGAACCGGCGCTGGGCACCATTTTGGAAACCCCGATGCAGGCCTTGGGACTACCCGATGCGATCTCTTCCTCGGTCTCGCTGCTGATCTCTATGGTGATCGCGACAATCCTGTCGATGCTGATGGGAGAGCTGGTCCCCAAGAACCTGTCGATCGCGAAGGCTCTGGATGTCGGGCTCACGGTGGCTCGGGCACAGCTGATTTTCACCGCGATTTTCAAGCCGGTGATTCTGCTACTCAACGGCTTTGCGAACCGCGTGCTCAAAACCCTGGGGCTGGAAGCTGAAGAGGAGATTTCCGGGGCCCGGACCCCCGAGGAACTTTCCTCCTTGGTTCGTCGCTCCGCGGAGATGGGCACACTCGACGGGGACACCGCGCTCTTTGTGGACCGCACATTGCGTTTCGCTGACCGCACCGCCGCCGATGTGATGACACCGCGCATGAGAGTTGAAACTGTGGAGGTCGACCAATCGCTGTTGGAAGTCATCGATGCTGCCCGGCGAACCGGCGTCTCTCGGTTCCCGGTGATTGAGGATTCTGCCGACACGATTCGTGGCGTGTTGCACGTGAAGAAAGCAATCGCCGTTCCCAAAGACCAACGCGGTGACATGGTGGCTGCCGATATCATGACCGATTTGGCTCGGGTTCCAGAAACCATGCACCTCGATTCGCTGTTGACTGAATTGCGCGCGGTGAGTCTGCAGATGGTTGTCGTCGTTGATGAATACGGTGGCACCGCCGGTATCGTGACACTAGAAGACCTCGTGGAAGAAATCGTTGGAGAGGTTTCGGACGAACACGACAAAATTCGTCCGGGAGTGTTGCAGACAGCATCGGGGCACTGGTTCTTCCCTGCACTGTTGCGTCCCGACGAATTGATGGCTCAGATTCCAGAATTAAAAGTTCCCGAAAACGGCGCCTATGAAACCGTTGGCGGGTTCATCATGGCCGCCCTGGGGCGTGTGCCCGATATCGGGGATCAGGTGACCCTCGATGACGGCACTGTAGAAGTCATCAAAATGGACGGTCGCCGAGTCGACCGTTTGAAATATATCCCGGCGGTTCCGGATACCTCTAAAACGAAGACGGGTACCTCAATGTCAGGCGCTCCTTCCGTAGAGGCGGGTGAGAGCTAACGATGGATGAGCACGTCTCAGGTATCATCTGGCTCGTTGTTCTCTTGCTGGGCAACGCTTTCTTTGTGTCCGGTGAGTTTGCGGTCATGGGTGCCCGGCGCTCGCAGATTGAACCTAAGGCCGAAAACGGGTCAAAGCTGGCCAATACCGCCCTGTATGCGATGGAACACGTCACCCACATTCTGGCGGTCTGTCAGCTGGGCATTACGGTTTGTTCGCTGCTGATCCTCAATGTCTCCGAACCGGCTATCCACCATCTGTTTAGTATTCCGCTGCAGGCTACTGGACTCCCTGATCCGGTCGCCGATACCACCGCCTTTATCTTGGCGTTGTTGATCGTGACCTTCTTGCACGTGACTTTTGGTGAGATGGTGCCCAAAAATGCGGCTGTGACCCTGGCCGATCGGGCGATTCTGGTGCTTGCTGTACCGCTGGTGGCCCTGGACAAAGTATTACGTCCGCTGGTGTTGTTTTTGAACTTTGCGGCCAATGTCGTGCTGAAATTGTTCAAAGTCGAACCCCAAGACGAGGTCAACTCGACCTATACCTTGGAAGAGGTCCAATCCATCGTTGAAGAATCCACGCGTTCCGGGCTCTTAGACGACAACACCGGTTTACTCTCGGGCGCCCTGGAATTCTCTGACTACACCGCGGAACAAGTCATGCTTCCTTTGGACGATGTCATCACCCTGCCCCTGGGTTCCTCGGCGGAGGATTTCGACGACGCGGTGCGCCACACCGGGTTCTCTCGGTTCCTGATTGAAGACACCAACGACGGAGCCTATCTCGGCTACTTGCACCTGAAAGACGTGATGACCGTCCCAGAATTCCGCTACGAGGACCCGCTACCTCTATCAAAGATCCGATCGATGTCGAATGTGGCAGCCAGCGAAGAGATCGAAGATGCTCTGGAAGTGATGCAGCGCACCGGTTCGCACGTCGCGCGCGTGATTTCGCCGCAAGGAGAAACCATCGGTGTGCTGTTCCTTGAGGACGTCCTGGAAGTGCTGGTGGGTGAAATTCACGACGCTACTCAGCCCACGTCCGCCACTGACACGTCACAGTCCTCTTGAGGGCTTGACGAGGGTTGTTTTCTGATAATGAGAACTGTTTTCAATATGATAGTGTGTTCACGACTGGATACGAACCCCTCCATGAAGATGGTGCGGGGACTGTTTTATTTGTCAGATTGACGTGATTTCAGGAGGACACAGCATATGCGTCGCGATCACATTAACCTGCGCTCGCCTCATCGCCGGGCTGCTATGGCCCTCGGCTCACTGGGTATTATTGCTGCTCTCGGGTTGAGTGCCTGCTCCAACGACAACGCCGATTCTGAGGCCAACGCCGGGCAAGGAGAACAGAAAGAGGGACTGTCGGTCGTTGCTACCACGACCCAGGTTGGTTCCATTACCTCACAAATTACTGATTGCGCCGGTGGTGAAACCCAGGTCCTGATGGGCCCCGGTGATGACCCGCACCAGTTCTCGCTATCTTCCAAGCAGGTCACCGATGTTGTCGATGCAGACCTGGTGGTTTCCGTCGGCTTGGGCCTCGAAGCCGCTATGCAGGATTCTCTGGACAACGCGGAATCCGATGGTGCTGACATCTACGAGGTGGGTGAAGAGCTCGAGCCACTACCGATCGGCGATGATCATGTGCACAATGACGGCCACGATCATGATCATGGTGATGAAGACCATGACCATGATCACGAACATGGCCATGGTGATGAAGAGCACGACCATGATCACGACCATGATCATGGTGATGAAGAGCATGGCCATGATCACGACCATGATCATGGTGATGAAGAGCATGGCCATGATCACGACCATGACCATGGTGATGAAGATCCGCACGTGTGGATGGACGTATCTCGGATGGCTACCGCAGCCGAGCTGATCGGTGATCAGCTGGCTGAGCACACTGACGATCAGGAGCTGGCCGAGCAGTACACCAGTTGCGCCAGCGATGTTAAGGCTGACCTTGAGGAAACCGATCAAGAGGTTCGCGATATCCTCGACGAGATCGAGACTGACGAGCCCTCCTTGGTCACCGACCACGCAGCCTACCAGTACTTTGCTGATGCGTATGGTTTCGAGATTCGCGGTATCGTGATTCCTGGTGGTTCCACCGACGCGGAGCCTTCCAGCGCTGCATTGAGTGAACTTGCTCAGGTGCTAGAAGACGAAGACGCCGACGCCGCTGTGACCGATAAGCTTAGCCCCAATCCGACGTTGGAAGGACTGGCTGAAGACCACGGCGAGGTTCCGCTGATCCACCTGTACGAAGGTGGATTGGGTGAGCCCGATTCGGAAGCATCTACCTATCAGGACGCCATGATCTACAACGCAGAACAGTTGCGTGATGGATTGAACGGCGAGCAGTAGCCTTCCTCGCGCAACTGCGTGCCGGTGTTCAGGTGGTAACTCAAGAGAGGTGATCGACGGCGTGGAATGGTTGTTAGACCCGTTTGCGCTCGGATTCCAGCAACGCGCTCTCATCGGTGGCATGCTGGCTGCGGTGATGAGTGCCGTGGTTGGCGTGTGGCTGGTCTTGCGCGGGATGAGTTTCTTCGGCGACGCGTTCGTCCACGCCGTCGTTCCCGGCATTGCCGCCTCGGTGATTTTCGGTTTTTCACCTTACCTGGGGGCCGGGATTGCCGCGGTGGTGATGGTCACCGGCATGGAGCTGGTCCACCGCACCACCAGCTTGAAAGAGGACACCTCCATCGGGTTGTTATTTGTCGGCATGTTGGGCCTCGGTGTGGTGATGATTTCTACGCTCGAGTCTTTCGCCGGCTCGTTGACCACCATTCTGTTTGGTGATGCCTTGGGCGTCAGTCGCCAAGACATTATCGCTCAGTCAGTATTCTTGGTGGTCGTCGTGCTGATGTCCCTCATGCTTTATCGACCCTTGTTAGCGTTGAGCTTCTCTCCGCTGAAAGCCAAGTCCTTGGGAATGCGACCACAGCTGACGCACTGGTTGTTGTTGATCATGATTGCCGGAGCTGTGATCGGCAGTTTCCAAGCGGTGGGAACGGTGCTGGTATTCGGTCTCCTCGTCGGACCGGCAGCCACTGCGGCGTTGCTGACCCGTAGCGTGCCCCAAATGATGCTGGTCTCGGTGCTCATTGGGGTTACCTCGGTGGCTACCGGACTCATTATTAGCTACCACGCGGACACCGCTGCCTCTGCCACGATGGCAATGGTTCCCATCGTATTGTTCTTTGTGGTCCTAGCAATTCGAGATATCGTTCGCCGGATCCGCTCCCGGGCGTTGCGTTCGGAGTACGGCCCCGAGGACCCCGATGCTCCCGAGGCGGAGCCGGCTTTGTTGGCAGCTCAACACCCGGTGGCCAATCAGACGAGCACCCAACCGACCATGGCCCACGTCAAAGGTCCGAACGCATGATTTCACCATCGACAACGCACGCTTCGACCGCGCCGGACCAACGACTCCTTGTCCAGGCCCGGGACATCAAACTGGCCTATGGTCAGTATGTCGCCGTGGACCGGTCGAGTTTTCACATACCCGCCGGAGCCATTACCGCGGTGATAGGACCAAACGGGTCTGGTAAATCCACCTTGTTGCAGGCGATCGCCGGTGTTTTGCCGGTGGCTGCCGGTGAACTAACGGTGCTGGGCCGCTCACCTGAGAAAATGCGACCACACGTCTCCTTTGTGATGCAGTCGGTGGTCTTTCCGACCGGTACCCCAATTACGGTCAAGGACGTGGTGTCCATGGGGCGCTACCCCCAGACCGGCTGGTTTGGTCTGAGCACCGCGAAGGACCGGGTTGCCGTGGACCGGGCCATGGAGGTCATGGAGATCACTCACCTGAAGAAAAAGCATCTGGAAGAACTGTCCGGCGGTCAGCGTCAGCGCGTGTATGTGGCCCAGGGGATTGCCCAAGGTCATGAGATTCTCGTGCTCGATGAGCCGATGACCGGACTGGACGTCCGCTCGATGAAAGTCATCGACCAGGTGATTCACGAAGAGACCAAACACGGTCATTCCGTGGTGATGACGACGCACGATCTCGATGAGGCCGCTGTGGCCGATTATGTGGTGCTACTCAAAGGAAAGGTGCTGGCTTGTGGCATTCCCAGCGAGGTACTCACGCGCGAGAACCTGGAAACGGCCTACGGATTGGGTGCCCTGCATGATACAGCCAATCTCACCGAAGAGCTGAGTTCCCAGGGGATCGTGGCGTTGCCTCATACCGATAATGACAGCCACGGGCAAGAAAGAGCAGACGAGAATGACCACTCCTAACGCTAAGTTTCGGGTACTGATTCGTTAGTGAGGTTTTCTCGGCCCGCGAGCTGATCGCGCTGACAGTTCGGGCACAACCCGAATATTTCCAAGGTGTGATCCTGGGGGAGATATCCGAACCGACGTGCGGTCTCGTCGGCAACTTGTTCCAATTCGGGAGCCTCAAACTCTTCGGTGGCTTTGCACCGGGTGCACACGACGTGATGGTGGTGTTGAGGGCTAGTGCAGTGACGGTAGAAGGACTCTCCGTCATCACTGGTGAGCAGATCGACGGTTCCGGCTTCAACCTGGGCCTGGAGGACTCGGTAGACGGTCGCCAGCGAGACTTTTTGATCTTGACGCAATAAACCCTGGTGAATGTCTTGAGCCGAAACAAAATCGTCGGTTGCTGAGAGGAACTCCTGGATGGCTTGTTTCTGCCAGGTATTACGCGTTTTCGGCTGATTTGTCATGGCGATGCAACCTCGGGTTTAGGGTGGCGGTGAATATTGGCCGTGAGTAGGAATGATTCCGGGAAATGACAGCGGGTCGTGCCTCGACAGGCATCTGCACAAACACGGCTGTAACAGTTAGTGTAGGAGCGTGGACATTTCAGCTCAAAGTCGCCAGTCCGACATGAAACTCACAAAGTTTGGGCACTCGTGTGTTCGCCTGGATAGCACCGATCACCGCACCGTGATTGACCCCGGTGGTTTCACCGATGTGATCACCGCAGCTGCTGGAGCGGAGACCATTTTCATCACCCACGAACATCCCGATCATGTTGATGATGAGCTCGTCGTACAGTTGCTGGCCGGGCATTATTCGGTCCGGCTCTACGCGCCCGAAACGGTGATAGAACGACTCTCACACCGCGTTGCAACCGAAAAGCGCGATATTTCCGAACACCGACTTAAAGTGATCGCTGCCGGAGACGAGCTAGATTTACCTGGCTTTCACGTGCAAGCCGTGGGTGGCCAGCACGAGATCATTCACCCCCAGATCCCCCAAATCGACAACATCGGCTACGTGCTCAACGGGTCGGTATATCACCCCGGTGATAGCTTCATTGTTCCCGCCGGGGTCGAGATCGATACGCTGTGCCTACCGATTAACGCGCCCTGGGCGTCGTTGGAAGATACCTTAGACTTCATGATTAGCGTTCGGCCCCGCCAAGCGGTGCCGATCCATGACGGACTGTTGTCAGACAACGGCCACACCATTTACGACAAACAGGTTCAGGCCTTTGCTGAACGCTACGGCATTGAGCTGAATCTCCTAGCCGAAGGCGAACACGCGTGGACTCGATGACATCTTTAGGCCATACTGCCACCGAACAGCGCCCCGCCGCGCTGATCGCAGATCAGGTGCTGTCGTACTGGTTACGCCACGACGACGAGCAACACGTTCAAGAGGACCCCGGAACACAACCGGAAGGATTTGTTGCTACCGACCAAGCCCCGCAGGCCGGGCACCTGGTGATTCTCGATGTGCGCTGGTCGGCAACCGAACCCGGTGAAGGCCATGAACGCTACCGACAAGGGCACATTCCCGGCGCTGTGTTCGTCTCGATGTCCGGGCAACTCTCCGGGCACGGCGCCCCCTCAGAGGGACGTCACCCGCTACCGGATGCTTCCCGCTTCACGGACGCAGTGCGTATGCTGGGCATCAATGACGGCGACACTGTGGTGGTCTACGACGATGTGGCCTCGACCTCTGCTCCCCGCGCCTGGTGGTTGCTCCGCTATGCGGGTATGGAACGTGTTTATGTGCTCGATGGAGGCCTCCATGCTTGGCGTGAGGCCGGTCTGCCGCTGCAGGCCGGAGAAGCGCTACCAGCGATCGGTAAGGCCCACATCAGCTGGGGCAAAATGCCGGTTGTTGGCACCGAGGAAGTCGAAGCACTAGCAGCTGATGACAACGGGGTGTTGCTCGATGCCCGCGATTACCGTCGGTACACCGGTGAAGAAGAGCCCATCGATCCGGTGGCCGGCCACATCCCCGGAGCCGTCTCAGCCCCCGTATCTGAGCTGACCGATGAGACCGGGCGCTTTTTGCCTGCCCAGAAACTCCGTGAGCATTTCGCCTCCCGCGGCGTCGCACCGGAACATGCAGTGGGTGTTTATTGTGGCTCGGGTGTCACTGCGAGCGCGGAAGTGCTGGCTCTATATATTGCCGGCATGGACGTTGCCCTCTACCCCGGGTCGTTTTCGGCCTGGATTAACGCCGGGGATCGCCCGGTTGCCACCGGTGAGCATCCGTACTGATCCTGGCTGGGTGATCTTGAACACCGTGGCCGAAACGACGAGACTGGACGTGAGAGAGTTCGAGCCCGTCTGGCGCTGAGGACCCAGTGCCCAGTTGAGATAGCACGAGACAGGAGTCAGGACAATGTCCACCGTTTTTACCCGCGTCATCAATGGTGAAATCCCCGGCAGGTTCGTGTGGAAAGACGAACGCTGTGTGGGCTTTTTATCCATCGGCCCTATGGCACCCGGGCACACCCTCGTGGTGCCACGAGAAGAAGTGGATGTCTGGACCGACGCTGATCCGGATCTGCTCCAGCACTTGATCACCGTGGCCCAAAATATCGGCGCCGTGATGCCCAAGACCTTCAATGCGGTACGGGCCGGATTGATGATTGCCGGCTATGAGATCCCGCACCTGCACCTGCACGTCTGGCCCTCCAGCTCGTTGGAGGACTTCGACCTCGATAAGGTTGACAACAACCCTGAGCCCGCCGAGATGGACCAGGCCGCCGAGAAACTACGTGCCGCCCTCGTGGGGGCCGGCCACCAGGAATTCGTCCCCGAAGCATAAGCGGGGTCGACCACAGCCGGCACCATGCCGGGTGTGGCACAGACCTCAAGGTGAGGGCACGGCCTGTAGTGCAGCACGGACCTTCTTTTCCGACACCGACACGGCCGTGCCCAATTGCTGGGCAAAAAAGCTCACCCGTAGCTCTTGGAGGAGCCAAAACACCTGACTGAGCTCAGCGGGAATGAACCCGGCCTGTGCATAGTCATCCACCCGGCGCTGGTAGGCCTGCTCGAGATCGTGAATGACTTGCATCGACGCTGCGTCGGCCTGGAGACCGTGGGCTGAATTCTGCAATTTCTCAATCCGGACAGTGATGGCCTGGATATAGCGGGGTAGGTGCCGTAGCTGGCGCCACCCGGTTTTCGCCACGAAATGCTCGCCCAGTAACTCATCTAGTTGCGCGCGGATATCGGTCAGCACCGGCGCCATGGTCAAGGACTTAAGTGTCTTGGCGTCACGGCGTACGTGGCGAGCTGCGTGCAGCGCCTCGGAGACTACCGCGGTGACCCGAAAGTTTTGGTCTATCACCTCGGCGCGAACCTGCTCGTGCAATTGCTCAAACTGCTGGGCTGAGCGGGGGAGTTGGCTGTGCGAGGCTGGAACCAGCGCATCGATGGACGCGGTGAGACTGTCGGAGACAATCTCTTGCAGATCCGAATGCGGGGCACTGGTGAAGGTTAGCTTCTCCTCGTTGCTGAGGTGGTCGGCAATATAGCGTTGGGTATCGGGTAGCCCAGCCCGGAGCAACGCTACGACGCCGTGACGGTGCACGGATTGTGCCTCGCCCAGCGTTCGCATGATCACCAAATCAGCCCCCACCCCAGTGGTAGCGGGCGATAGCGCCGGGTAACCGGTCACCAGCTGGTGACCGGACCCGGTGGCCACCGGGGTTTGCACCTGTTCGGGGAGCTCGGGGATATCCCAGCGGGTCAACCCTTGCCGTGGCGTGAAGGACTCGGTCACGGTCCGGTCCTGGTCCCGTCGAGGTGGTTGCTTGCCGCTGTTGGATGCTGGCTGCCGTCGGGTGGTGTCCTTCCCGGGGCCAGGGGTGGGGTGCTGAGTGGTCTGAGCGAGGTCCACGCCTTGAGCCTGAGCCGCGCGGGTCAGTGATTCGGCCAGGGCGGTGCGGTTTTCGCCGGCCAGGTCTCGTTGCAACTGCCCGAGGTCTTCACCGACCCCCATGACCGCGCCACGGTGATCCACCACGGAGAACGTCATCCGCAAATGTTCGGGCAGGGCCTCGGGGCGCCACTGGTCCCGGGGCACCTTGACGTGCTTGACATCCAGTAAGACCGCCGAGAGGGCATCGTAGAAGTCATCGGTGAGCGGGTCGTAGTCGCGGTTGAGTATGGCCAGCGCCCGACGTGCGGTATCTGGGGCGGGAACCAACTGCTTGCGTAAGGCCTTCGGCACGTTTTTGATCAGTGCCGTAATCAGCTCTTCGCGTAGCCCTGGAATCAGCCAAGCGAAACGGTCGGGGTTCATCCGGTGCAAGATTTCGACCGCTATGGTCACCGTCACGCCGTCAGTTGGCGGTGGCGTGCCGGCGGAGTTGTTCTCGCGACGGGTCTGCGCCAGCGTCATCGGGGCAAAAGTGTAGTCCAGTGGGAGCTCGAGTTCACCGTGCTCGGTGGGGTGAATCAATACCGAGGGGTATTGTGCGGGGTCCAGTTGCTCGGGCTCGACGCGGATCAGGTCCTCGACCGCGATATCGAGCTGGTATTCATCTGTGCGACGTGCTTTTTTCCACCAGCGGTCAAAGTGCCGGACGGAGACCACCGAGGCTGGGATTCGGGCGTCGTAGAAGGCGAAGAGGTCCTCATCGGAGACTTTCAGATCGTGGCGACGATGTCGGGTCTGCAACTGGTCGACCTCGGCCATCCGCTCCCGGTTGCGCGCAAAGAACCGGTGCCGGGTGTGCCAGTCACCGTCCACCAGCGCGTGGCGGATAAACATCTCACGAGCCAGTTCACGGTTGACCCGGTAGTACTTGATCGGACGATCGACGGCCACCGGCACACCATAGACGGTGACCCTTTCCCGGGCCATCGCCGAGCCCTGACGGGTGGACCAATAGGGGTCCGAGACGCTGGATTTTGCCAACGGTCCAGCAATCTCTTCGATCCACTCGGGCTCGACTTTGGCCACCTGGCGTGCCCAGAGCCGGGAGGTTTCCACCAGTTCGGCAGCCATGACATAGTCGTGGCGCTTTGTGAACAGTCCGGACCCGGGGAAGATCCGAAATTTGGTGTTACGAGCACCAAGATATTCTTTCGTGCGTTGCTGATAGGTGCCGATCTGACTGAGTAACCCGGTCAGCACCGCCTGGTGGACTGCCTCATGGGTGCCGACCGGATCGACCGGTCCGGCCGAGACTTTCAAGCCCACCCGGTGCGCCATTTGCCGCAACTGCTGAACCAGATCCTGCCATTCACGTACGCGTAGGTAGTTGATGAATTCTCGGCGACACATCTTCCGGAACTGATTGCCCGAGAGCTGTTTTTGTTGGGAGCGTAAATACACCCACAGATTTAGCATCGCCGAAAAATCGGAATTCTCATCGGTGAAGCGCGCGTGGGCCTGATCGGCGGCATCTCGTTGATCGGCTGGGCGCTCGCGGGGGTCTTGGATGGTCATCCCGGCAGCCAGCACCATGACTTCGCGGGCTACCTTATGCTGGTCGGCTGCCAGAATCATCCGCCCCAGACGCGGGTCAATGGGTAATTGCGCTAGGCGACGGCCTAGGGGCGTGATGGTGCCACGGGTAAAGGTGCGGGTGCGCTTCGTGCCGGAGCGGTCGGTGACCTCCACCGGTGCCCCGGAGTTCAGGGCACCGAGCTCCAGCAATTGCTGAATACCGTCGGTAATTTGGCGGTGCTCGGGCGGTTGCAGGAAGGGGAACTCTTCCAGATCGGTGGGGGTTGTGGCTACGCCGGCGGCTAACATGTCCAGGATCACCGAGGCCAGCGAGGTTCGCAGAATCTCCGGGTCGGTAAATTCAGGGCGCTGGTTGAAATCTTCCTCGGAGTACAAGCGGATGGCCACCCCGGGGCTGGTGCGCCCGGCACGTCCGGCCCGCTGGTTCGCGGACGCCTGGGAAATGCGCTCGACCGGCAGCCGTTGCACCTTCGTGCGCTGGGAGTACCGTGAGATGCGGGCAGTACCGGTATCGATGACGGCCGTGATGCCCGGGACCGTCAGCGAGGTTTCGGCCACGTTGGTCGCCAAGACAATCCGCGGAGCCGAGGTGGAACTGCGCCGGAAGACGCGTTGCTGTTCAGCTAAGGACAACCGCCCGTAGAGGGGAAGAATGTCCGCGTGTTTGAGCCTTGGATGCGAGGAAATGGCAGCCTGGATCACTTCCTTGGCGTCACGGATCTCACGTTCTCCGGGAAAGAACACCAGGGTATCCCCACCGTGGTCGGTACCCAGCTCGAGCACCGCATCGGCCACCGCGTCCAACGGGTCCCGGGCGTCCTCGGCATCATCGGCGTCATCGTCGGGATCATCGGCGATGCGTGGATCGGTCAGTGGCCGGTAGCGGATCTCTACCGGATAGGTTCTGCCCGAGACTTCAATAATGGGGGCCGCTGCACCGGTGGGCGTGGAGAAATGTTCGGCAAAGGACTCCACATCGATGGTCGCTGAGGTGATGATCACCTTGAGATCCTGGCGTTGAGGCAGGATCTTCTTGAGGTAGCCCAGTAAGAAATCAATATTGAGCGATCGTTCGTGAGCTTCGTCGATGATCAGCATTGAGTAGCGGCGCAAGAGCGGATCATGCTGAATTTCGGCCAGCAAAATGCCGTCGGTCATGACCTTGACTGATGTCTCAGCTGACACCTCAGAGGTGAATCGCACCTGGTAGCCCACGTGTTCACCAACGGTTTCATTCAGCTCCTCGGCGATGCGTTCGGCCACTGACCGGGCGGCAATACGACGTGGCTGGGTGTGCCCAATCATCCCGTGCTGGTCCAGCCCCAGCTCCAGGCACATCTTTGGCAGCTGGGTGGTCTTACCGGACCCGGTTTCGCCGGCGACGATCACCACCTGGTGACCGGCCACCGCGTTCATGATCTGTTGTCGCTGGGAGCTCACCGGAAGATGTTCCGGATAGGTGATGCGCGCTGGAGGCAACAGGACATAGCCCGTGGAGGACGAAGAAGTGAACGGCGTCATCGTAGTTGGTGATCTCACTTTCGACGATCGCGGGTGGGCAGAAAGGCGGGCATAAAAAAATGCCTACATCCCCGATTCCAGATATCGGGATGTAGGCGGTGGTACCCCCGATAGGATTCGAACCTACGACCTTCTGCTCCGGAGGCAGACGCTCTATCCCCTGAGCTACGGAGGCGGGGCCAGATGATAGGGGCCATCGCCAGTGATCATCGGACGTGAATACTGTACCCTATTCTGACTCAGATCTCGAAACCACTACACTATGAGGGGTGACCCCAGAAGAACTCTCAGCAACCCTTTCGTCCGTATTGCACCAAGCCATTGCGGCCGGTGAGATCGATCTTGATCCGCAGCTGATTCCGCAGCCGGTGAAAGTTGAGCGCCCCCGTCACCGTGAACACGGAGACTGGGCATCGAACCTGGCGATGCAATTAGGAAAAAAGGCCGGGATGGCTCCCCGGGAGCTGGCCGAAATCCTGCGCACACGCTTGCAGGAGGAGTCGGGAATTTCCGCTGTAGAGGTCGCCGGTCCTGGGTTTCTGAACATTGTGGTGGAGGCAGCCGCGGCCGGACAGCTGGCGCACAGTATTGTCCAAGCCGGTGCTGAGTTTGGTCGTAACGACTCCTTGGCAGGCCAGGTCATTAACCTCGAGTTTGTCTCGGCTAACCCCACCGGTCCGTTGCATATCGGTCACACCCGCTGGGCGGCGTTAGGGGATGCCATCTCGCGACTGTTGCGGGCCAGCGGCGCTGAGGTGACCAACGAGTATTACATCAACGACGCCGGTAACCAGATGAATACGTTCGCGGACTCGGTCTATGCCCGGATCCACGACCAGCCGGTGCCTGACGGTGGTTACCCCGGTGCATATGTCACCGACATTGCCCGCCACATTGTGGCCGAGGCACCCGAGTTGGCAGAACAAGACCACGACGAGGTGTTACCGGAGCTACGTCGCCGGGCCTATCGGTTGCAGTTACAGGACATTCAAGACACCCTAGAGTCCTTCGGGGTCCACTTCGACGTCTGGTTCTCCGAACAGTCCCTGCACGATGCTGGCGCCATCGACTCGGCAGTCCAGCACCTGCGGGATCAGAACGAAGTTGATGACCACCAGGGCGCGGTCTGGTTACGCACCACCGACTTCGGCGACGATAAAGACCGCGTGCTGATTCGCGCCAATGGAGAGCCCACCTACTTTGCAGCCGATGCCGCCTATTATCTGTCGAAGAAAGAGCGCGGATTCGAACAGAAAATCTATTTGCTCGGGGCCGACCACCACGGTTATGTCTCGCGACTGAAGGCCATTGCCGCTTGCGCTGGAGACAACCCACGGCACCATATTGAAATCTTGATTGGCCAGCTGATCTCGGTCAACGGGGCGAAGCTGTCCAAACGCGCCGGCAACATCATCGAACTCAAGGACCTGGTGGAGTGGCTGGGACGTGATGCATTGCGCTACGACCTGGCACGGTATCCAGCCGATTCGCCGATCACTATTGATCCAGACCTGTTGCGTTCGCGCACCAACGACAACCCGGTCTTCTACGTCCAATACGCACACGCCCGGTCTCGTTCGGCGGCCCGGACCGCTGAAGCTCACGGCATCACTCGTGATGCGCTACCCTTTGATGCCGGTACCCTGACCGACCCGACCGAAACCGCACTGTTGGCTCAGCTCGGTGAGTTCCCCGCGGTCGTTGGACACGCCGCGGCGTTACGCCAGCCTCACCGGGTGGCACGGTACCTGGAGAATCTTGCCGGTGCCTATCACTCCTGGTATGGGGCGTGCCGGATCGTGCCGGCCCCAGATGAAGACGGGTCCGTCCCGGCAGCACAACTGGTCAATATTGCCCGGTTGTGGCTCAATGATGCCACCAGTCAGGTCTTGGCCAACGGCCTGGACCTGCTGGGCGTGTCGGCTCCAGAGAAAATGTAACCACCGATCACCGCGCGAAAGAGAACCCCGATGACTGAATCACCGTTGGCACCGTCTTGGTTGAGTTACCCCAGCGACACGTCGTATCTCAATCCCGTGATGTATTCGAACGGTACCACCCGTCAGGTTTCCGGGGAGGTCACCATCGGCACCGTGCCGGTCTCCGAGCTGGCCGCCACGTACGGTACTCCGTTGTTGGTGGTTGATGAGGATGATTTTCGCGCTAGGGCCCGAGGTTTCGTTGAAGGATTTAATCACGCCTTCGACTCCTTGTGTGGCGGGGTAGCTGTCTACTACGCCTCCAAGTCTTTGCTCACCGTCCAGGTCGCCCGCTGGGTGGCCGAGGAAGGTTTAAACATGGATGTGGCCTCTGGCGGTGAGCTTGCGATCGCGCTACGGGCCGGGTTTGATCCGGCCAAGATCGGCCTGCACGGCAATAACAAATCCGATCAGGAACTCACCCGGGCCTTGCAAACCGGGGTGGGGCGGATCGTGGTGGATTCCTTATCCGAGATACGCCGCTTGGCCGCGCTCGCCGAATCAGCCGGTGTGAGCGCACCGGTCATGTTGCGTTTGACCACCGGGGTTCATGCCTCAACCCACAGCTATATCGCCACCGCTCACGAGGACCAAAAATTTGGTCTGAGTATGATTCCGGCTCCGGGAGAAAAACGCTCCGTGGCCGAACAAGCGGTGCTGGCCGTGGCGGAACATCCCCACTTGAGGTACTTGGGGTTGCACTCACACATCGGATCACAAATTTTTGAAGCCGATGGTTTTACCGCCGCTGCCGACAGGATGCTGAACTTTATTGCAGCCCTGCAAACCCAGCACGGGATCACCACCGCCGAGCTGGACCTCGGAGGTGGCTACGGCATTGCCTACACCGAAGCTGATCGTCCCCGAGCCCCTGAAGATATCGCCGACTCACTGGCTGAAGGGATCCGCGCTACGCTCCAGTCACTCACCATTGACTGTCCTCGGATCTCGATCGAACCCGGTCGTGCGATCTCCGGCCCGGCCGGCTCCACCCTCTACCGGGTGGGTACCACCAAAACCGTGTGGGTTGATGACCCCACCGGGGCCGACCAGCCCGTGCCACGTCGTTACGTCGCTGTTGACGGCGGCATGTCCGATAACCCGCGTCCGGTGCTGTATGACGCCGACTACTCGGCCACCCTGGCCTCCCGGGTCTCCCAGGCCGATCCGGTACTGACCCGAATAGTTGGCAAACACTGCGAATCGGGCGATATTGTAGTGCGAGACACCTACCAGCCTGAGGACCTCGACGATCAGGACCTGGTACTCGTGCCGGCTACCGGCGCGTACTGTCACGTGATGAGTTCCAACTACAACGCATTACTGCGCCCTGCGGTGGTGGCCATCTCCGGAGGATCGGCCCGTCTGATTATTCGTCGAGAAACTGACCAGGACCTCTTCGCCCGCGAAGTCTAAGCCCCATGACGTTGTCTTGGGTCCCAGCCCAAGACAACACAAATTGTCGACAACTACGAACGAGCTCGGAGGAATATGACCGGCAAGCCCGCTGTACAAGAACTCAAAGTCGCTTTGTTAGGTGGCGGCACCGTCGGGTCACAGGTAGCCCGCATTTTGGTAGAAGACTCTGAGCTGATGACCGAACGGGTAGGTGTGTCGCTACGGTTGACCGGCGTGGCGGTGCGCAACCCCGAAGCCGAACGCGACTACCAGCTACCAGCCGAGTGCTACACCACCGATGCCAAGTCCCTGGTACGTGATGCCGACATCGTCATTGAACTCATGGGTGGCATCGCCCCGGCTCGCGACCTTATCCTCACGGCATTCGACTCCGGTGCCTCGGTAGTCACCGGTAACAAAGCATTATTGGCTACCCACGGGCACGAGCTCTATCAAGCAGCCGCCGATGCCGGAGTACAGCTGTCTTTTGAAGCCTCAGTGGCTGGGGCCATCCCCATTTTGCGTCCGGTGCGTGACTCGTTATCTGGCGACCGTATCACCCGCATCATGGGAATCGTCAACGGCACCACGAACTACATCATGGACCAGATGGATAGTACCGGTGCGAACTTCTACGACGCCTTGGCCGAGGCGCAACGGCTCGGTTATGCCGAAGCAGACCCCACCGCAGACGTGGGTGGCGCCGACGCCGCAGCTAAAGCCGCGGTCCTGGCTCACCTGGCTTTTAGTACCCCGTTCACCCTGGAACAGGTCTACTGCCAGGGAATGACCAACATTACTGACCGCGATCACCAGATGGCCGCGGAAGCCGGTTATGTGATCAAGATGTTGGCGATTATCGAACTGGTGCAGACCGCCGATGACCAAGAACCCGGTGTGGTCTTGCGGGTTCACCCCACCTTGCTGCCACGTGTGCACCCGCTGGCCACGGTGCGCGGGGCCTACAACGCAGTATTCGTGGAAGCAGAGAACGCTGGCGAGCTGATGTTCTACGGACCCGGTGCCGGGGGAGCCCCCACTGCCTCGGCCGTGATGGGCGATACGGTCTCTATTGCCCGTCGCATTCTGCGCGGTGGACCCGGCCGACCACACACCACCACGGGGCGTCTGAAAGCACTCGGCGTGGGCGATTCCATCACCCGCTACATGGTGGTACTGCGGACCGCGGATGTTCCCGGTGTGCTGTCTCAAGTCGCTGGCGTCTTTGCCGAGCGTGGGTTGTCCATTAAATCCATGAACCAGTCCCCAGATGAGGAGGCTGCCGCCGTGGGCAAACAGCGTGCCTTACTGCGGTTCATCACTCACCAGGCCCGGGAATCCGATCTGTCGCAGACGGTCAGTGCCGTTGAAGAACTCGACGTTGTTGACGCTGTCTTGGCCACGATGCGGGTGGAAGGTGACTAGTCCCATGGGTAGCGCAACTCCTGCTACGCAACGCCCCCCGGACCGGGTACCGGCCGGTATCACCGTTAGGGTTTCGGTCCCTGCCACCTCGGCGAATCTCGGCCCCGGTTTCGATGCCGCCGGTCTGGCGGTACAACTGTTCGACGAAGTTGAGATCATCTCGACTGAGGCCGGGTACTGCGTGGAGATCACCGGCTATGGCCAGGACTACTTGCCCACCGATTCCCGGCACTTGATAATCTCTACCATCCGTGAGTTGCTGGCCTCGATCGGCTGGACAGTACCCGGGTTGAAGGTCCGGGCGATCAATCGCATCCCGCATTCTCGTGGGCTCGGCTCGTCAGCAGCCGCTCACGTGGCGGCTGTTCTCGGGGCGCAGGGGCTTCTGCCCCGACACGCCCAGCGTACCCACGACGAGCTGTTGCAGTGGGCCGCGGAGCTAGAAGGCCACCCTGACAACGTGGCTCCGGCCCTGTTTGGTGGGCTGACCCTGTCCTGGTCAACCCATGCCCAGTTCCATACTGCTCGGTTCGAACCGGCCCCAGAATTGACTCCCGTGGTGGCCATTCCGGACAAACCGGTGGCCACTGCCACGGCTCGCGAACTTCTTCCTGAGGCCGTGCCTCACGCTGAAGCGGCTGCAAATGCTGCCAGCGCCGCGCTGTTAGCTCCAGCGATCACGACCGACCCCAGTCTGCTCTATGTCGCCACACGCGATTACCTGCACCAGGAATATCGATTCGCGGCAATGCCACATACCCTTAACGTGGTCCGTGTGATGCGCGCCCACGGCTTCGCTGCGGTCGTATCTGGTGCCGGTCCGACCGTGATGGTGTTGACTGCCTGCCCGGAGGAAGCCCGACGAGCTTACGCGGCGCTGGAAGAGACGGTAGCGCCCCAGCGTCGACACTGGGATCTCCACATTCTGGCAGTAAATCTCGAAGGTGCTAAACTGGAGATAGTCCGCCCGTGATGGGTTGCCGTGACACGACAGTCTGTGTCGACGGATTGCGTAGCCCATGACACAATACGGTTCGCGGATTTCTCCTCAACCGAGGGCTCTTTGTTCAGTGCATGAAAACGGCCGAACGAGTCATGTCATGGTCACTGTGCAATACCACTGCGATGGCATTCGCCGTGGCGACTGTCCTGCGTGCGGAGCACGTGCACAGAATGGCTACGACGCGGTCGCTAGACAAGAGTCCTGGCTGTCGGTGTAATCCAGAATTGAAGATGTCTGGGCACCGAGCATATTGAGGCGCTAAAGGCTCATAGACCAACGCAAAAAAGATGCGGACGAACACACAGTTCCCGCCTGACGAGGGAGAAGGATTACCTTCGTGACCGAAACCATCGATACCCAATCCCAGCAAGACTCCAACACTGCTGGGAACGCTAACGGTTTAGCTTCTCTGAAATTGGCCCAACTCCAGGCTCTCGCTTCCCAATTAGGCATCACGGGCGGCTCCCGGATGCGCAAGGCCGCTCTGGTCGAAGCGATCTCTGAGCACCAACGTGGGGGAGTGGCTGCTCCGAGCACTCAGCCACGTTCCAAGGACGACCAGACCGAACAGTCCGGCGACCAGACGCAGGAATCACCGGAGAAGGGCTCGTCCGAGGGCGCCGAGGGGCCCGCACAGCATGAGGACTCGGAGCACGCGGAGAACAAAGACTCACAACGCCGGCCGAGACGCTCACGGTCCCGGCGCGCTAACGCAACAGCGGGTGACCCTACCCACGGTGACACCTCTTCCGAGGAGCCCTCGACAGATCAGTCCGATGCGTCGGAGCAGTCCGACGAGTCTGACCAGTCAGGCCGGCGCGAGCGCACACACCGTCGCGGGAACAATCGCGATGACGACGAGAAGCGTCAGGACCGCAAAGACGGCGACGACCGCGATTCCTCCGAGGACGACGGCGAAGACCGGGACCGGAAGAAGGGCCAGCGTCACCAGCGTGAGGACCGGGACCAGAGCTCGGACCAGGATGACAACAACGGTGATGATTCTCAGAACAATCGCCAACGTCGTTCTCGGAACCGGGACCGCAATAACCGCAATAAGCGCAAGAACAACAATGATCGTCGCCAGCAAAACCGCGATGAGCAGCAAGACGTGCGTGACGATGAGGTCTTGCTTCCCATTGCCGGTATCTTGGACGTTCTCGACAACTACGCCTTCGTCAGGACCTCGGGATATTTGCCGGGCCCGAAGGACATCTATGTCTCGCTGTCGTTTGTGAAGAAATACGGCTTGCGCAAAGGTGACGCTGTACGCGGTGCGATTCGCCAGCCCGGCCAGGATAACGACCAGCAGCACCACGGCGGTGGTCGTGGCGGACGGGGTAAGCACAAGAACCGTCAGAAGTTCAATGCACTGGTCAGGATCGACTACGTGAATGGTCAGCCCGCCGTGGAGAACCCGGAGCGCGTTGAGTTCAACAAGCTCGTTCCGCTGTACCCGAACGAGCGGTTGCGGCTGGAGACCGATCCGAAGAAGATCGGCCCGCGTATCGTAGACCTGGTAGCTCCGATCGGTAAGGGCCAGCGCGGTTTGATTGTGTCTCCGCCCAAGGCCGGCAAGACTGTGATGCTGCAATCGATTGCCAACGCCATTAAGGAAAACAATCCCGATGTGAAGCTGATGATGGTGCTGGTGGATGAACGTCCCGAAGAAGTTACCGACATGGAACGCTCGATTGATGGCGAAGTCATCGCCTCGACCTTCGATCGTCCTGCCGACGACCACACCACCGTCGCTGAATTAGCGATCGAACGGGCCAAGCGCATGGTGGAGCTGGGCAAAGACGTGGTGGTGCTGTTGGACTCGATGACTCGTCTGGGTCGCGCCTACAACCTGGCCACCCCGGCATCCGGACGCATCCTGTCCGGTGGTGTGGACTCAGCTGCGCTTTACCCGCCGAAGAAGTTCTTCGGGGCTGCCCGCAATATTGAAAACGGTGGTTCGCTGACCATTTTGGCCACTGCCCTGGTAGAAACCGGCTCGCGGATGGACGAAGTGATCTTCGAAGAATTCAAGGGCACCGGCAATATGGAACTGCGTCTCTCGCGCGAGCTGTCTGAGCGCCGGATCTTCCCGGCTGTGGATGTCAGTGCTTCGGGTACTCGCCGCGAAGAGAACCTCCTCTCGCCGGAAGAGATCAAGATTATGTGGAAGCTACGCCGCGTGCTGTCTGGTTTGGAAACCCAGCAGGCGCTCGAGTTGCTCACCAATAAGATCAAAGAAACAGGGTCCAACGCAGAGTTCCTCATGTTGGTCTCTAAGACTACTCTGGGCGGCAAGTCCGACTCTTAGCGATTTTTTCAAGCCACCGCCCGCACAGCGCAGTGAACCGACTGACCTTTTCGGTTGTGTGCTGTCGGCGGTGGCTTGAGTGTGTCCCTGCCCGTCCACAGTCATCTGTTCAACAGAAAGTTCATCATGTTTGAATCCGTGCAGCACCTGCTGGAAGAACACCAAGAGGTCACCGAGGCCCTGGCAGACCCGGATGTGCACTCCGACCCTGGGAAATCCCGGAAGCTGGGCCGGCGATATGCCGAACTTAACGGAATTGTGGGCGCTTATCGCACCTGGTCGACGTTGCAAGACGATCTCTGCGATGCTCAAGAACTGGCAGCGGAGGACGAAGACTTTGCCGCTGAGGTCCCGATCTTACAAGAGCAGGTCGATACCGCGGCCGAACGTCTGCGCCGACTGCTGATCCCGCGTGACCCCGATGACGCCCGTGACGTGATTTTGGAGATTAAAGGCGGTGAAGGCGGTGAAGAAGCCGCACTGTTTGCGGCTGACCTGACCCGTATGTACATCAAGTACGCCGAACATAAGGGGTGGAAAACCGAGATCATCTCCGCGACCGAATCGGATCTCGGCGGGTATAAAGACGTTCACCTGGGGGTACGCGGTAACTCCAACGATCCAGCCGAAGGCGTCTTTGCACACCTGAAGTTTGAAGGCGGAGTCCACCGTGTGCAACGTGTGCCGGTCACCGAATCCCAGGGCCGGATTCACACCTCCGCTGCCGGTGTGCTGGTGTTCCCCGAGGTTGATGAGCCCGAAGAGATTGAGATCAACCAGAACGATCTGAAGATCGATGTGTATCGTTCCTCCGGTCCGGGTGGTCAGTCTGTGAATACCACAGATTCGGCCGTACGTATCACCCACCTGCCCACCGGCATCGTGGTCTCGATGCAAAACGAGAAGTCTCAAATCCAAAACCGTGAAGCTGCCATGCGCGTGTTGCGCTCCCGGCTGCTGGCCTACCAGCAAGAAGAACTGGCTGCGGCAGAAGCCGAGACCCGGGCTTCCCAGGTGCGAACTATGGACCGCTCGGAGCGGATTCGGACCTACAACTTCCCCGAGAACCGCATCGCCGATCACCGGACCGGTTATAAAGCCAATAACCTCGACAAGGTCCTCGAAGGTGATCTGGGGCCCGTCGTGCAGTCCTGCATCGATATGGATGAGGCCGAGCGACTTGAAGCGCTGGGCGAGCACGAAGGCTAGGATCCTGGTACATGTCGGACCAGCAGCATGACGGCTTTACGTTGCGTGAGACCCTGCACCACACACAGGCGTGCTTAGCTCAAGCTGGTATCGACCAAGCGGTAGCCGAAGCACGCTTGTTGCTCGCGCACGTCTTAGGGCTTGAACTCTCAGACGTAGCCAAGGCCAGCTTGCTGGGAGATCGGATCACCGGCGAGCAGTACCAACGACTCACGAGCTTGGTCGATCGCAGGATCCAGCGTGTGCCCCTGCAACACCTCACCGGGGCTCAGAGCTTTTACGGAGTCAGCCTGCGGGTGGGGCCGGGTGTATTTATCCCGCGTCCGGAAACCGAGGCGCTGGTGGAGCTGGCCCAGCAACTGCTGACCACACGCGACGGGGATTTAACCGTGCTGGATTTGTGTAGCGGATCGGGCGCGATCGCGGTGGCCCTGGAACATCACTGGAACCAACAGACTCCGCAGCACAGGGAGCATTCGACGCACAAGCTGCAGGTGATCGCCGTGGAAAAGGACCCGGTGGCTGTTCGGTATTTGCAGACCAACACCCACGCCACGAACATCACCACCGTGTGCGCTGATGCCACGGATGTCAACGCCCTGCTCATCGCGCACCCCGGGCTTCGCGAATGGATCGGCCACGTCGATCTGGTGGTAGCTAACCCGCCATATGTGCCCGAAGCCCACGCGGTCGTCCAGCCCGAAGCCGCAGCCGATCCACCGATCGCCCTCTACGGGGGCAACGCCGATGGCACTGCCATTCCGCTGGCCGTGGCCACAACAGCAGCTCAGTTTCTGGCCCCCGGCGGTTGGTTGGTGATGGAACACGACGCATCACACGCAGACCGCCTCCGGCAGTTGGCCTCCGAGCAAGGGATGTGGCAGACGGTAACAACCCTGTCCGACTACAACGACCGCCCCCGATTCCTCAAAGCCCACCGGGTCGATTCCAAGACTCACCCGTGCAGCGACCGGGGGCGACAGAAATAATGCGAGAATAGCAACGTGAGTACTCGATACGACGCCCAAGATCCGGCACAACGCTCAGCAGGCATTGCCGATGCGGTGGAGGCCATCAGAGACCGCCAATGCATCGTGCTACCGACCGATACCGTCTACGGCATTGGAGCTGACGCATTCTCGGCTCAAGCGGTCGCGGTCCTGCTCGCTGCCAAGGGACGATCGCGGGCCACCCCGCCCCCGGTGCTCATGGCACATCCCCGCGTATTGGATGCATTGGCTGATGACATTCCGAACCAGGCTCGTGCGCTGGCCGATGCTTTCTGGCCCGGAGCACTCACCCTGATACTGAACGCTCAACCCTCGCTAACCTGGGATCTGGGCGAAACCCACGGTACCGTGGGACTGCGCGTTCCGGACGACGAGCTAGCTCGCGATATTTTAGAACAAACCGGCCCGATGGCCGTGTCATCAGCTAATCGCCATGGCCAGCCCGCCGCCACCTCAGCGATTATGGCCCAAGAAGCGCTCGGGGAATCCGTTGCGGTCTACCTCGATGGGGGAGATCGCCAAACCCAAGCGCCCTCGACCATTGTGGACTGCACCATGAGCCCCCTGCGCCTGATCCGGGCTGGCGCCATTAGCATTGACACGTTGCGTGAGGTGGTGGAGGACCTCCTCGATGTGGGTGAGAGCGCACCTGATGCCCCTGACGATACAACGCAAGGCTAATGCGCTGAGAATCCATGAAGGTCTATTTACTGCTACTTCTCGTCACGGCGGCGCTCAGCTTCGTGTTGACCCCACTCGTCCGGCTGATCGGCATTAAAGTCCGGGCGTACACTCCCGCGCGGAAACGTGATATGCACCGCGATCCCATTCCGAAACTCGGCGGTGTCGCCATGGCTGTGGCGGTGATCATTACGCTAGGTGTAGCTGGAACTATCCCTTTCCTCGATGCCATCTTCGCCGATCCGGCCCCCGTGCGCGGTGTGTTACTGGCGATTCTTGTGATTGTGATGTTTGGTGTCGCTGACGACCTGTGGGACCTGCACTGGTCGCTGAAACTGCTCGGTCAAATCCTGGCCGGGCTGTCCCTGGGACTGAACAGCATCAAAGTTGAGGCCATGCCGGTGGGCTGGATTCACGTCGAGAGCGAAGGCCTGCAAATCGCCCTCACTGTCTTCGCGGTGGTCCTGACCGTTAACGCCTTCAACTTCGTCGATGGTCTCGACGGCTTGGCGGCCGGGGTCGCGCTGATTGGTGGCTCCGTTTTTTTCATCTATAGCTACGTACTGACTCGCACGATCAACGCCTATGACTATTCCAACCTCGCCACCTTGTTGATGGCCGTCTTGTTAGGTGCCTGTGTTGGGTTCCTTCCCTTTAATTTCAATCCCGCCCGCATCTTCATGGGAGAGGTCGGCGCCCAACTCATCGGATTGCTGATGGCTGCCGCCGCGGTGGCCGTCACCGCCGATGTGGGAGCGCTGGAAGGCTTTCGGTTCCGCAACGTACCTGCCTACATGCCTATCATGTTGCCACTGGCCGTACTGGTGCTACCGTTGCTCGATCTGCTCATGGCCGTGGTACGTCGCACCGCCCGACGCAGTAGTCCTTTCTCCGCAGACCGCGGCCATATCCACCACAAGCTGGTCGATGGTGGTTACACCCATCGCCAAGCCGTGCTGTTGCTGTATTTGTGGACCTTCGTGGTCGCCTACGGCACGGTGTCTCTGACCTTTTTCGAGCCCTGGATCGTTATGCTGATTACTAGCCTGGCCCTGGCGGTCACGATGTGGTTGACATTTCGGCCCTGGATCTTGCGCCGCGCCTACTATCGTCGGTTGAATCAAATACGACAAGCCCACCGAGCCCAACACCAACGGGAGCAACACCACGATGCAACAGACCACCGTCCGTCGACGTAACCGCTTGGTCAATCGCCACGGTTGGTGGGGAATCTTCTTTCATGCCAGCTGGGTCACGTTGCTCGCTGTCCTCGGAGCCGGGGTGCTGTTTGGCGGTCTGGATGGCATCTACGGGTGGTGGTCGGCCATCCTGGCCGGGCTGATTGTCTGGGTGCTGTCTGCCGTGAGCGTCGTGGTGATTGCGGTGGTGTGGCAAAATCATCGCGATCTGGCCATTCCTCTGGCCATGGGTGCCTTCGTCGTCAAGATCATTGTCTGCGCGATCCTGCTCAGCGTGGTGCCGACTCCCGATTGGTTGGTGGCCACGCCCGCGGCCTTGACGGCCCTGGGCGCCATCCTGGTCTGGCAAATTACCGAAGTGCTGGTCTTTACGCGCACCCGAGAGCAGATCTACCACGACTGACGCGCCAGCTTTGACGAGCTCGGCTCACTGGGTCTGGCCCACCGGTTTCTGCTGACATCATGGCGCTCGGTGGCCTGCCTGCCGCGCACCATCAGGTATGAGATGAACCACATGCAGTGGGTGAGGGCCATCGCATGAGTGATGCCACGTCAGCACCGCCCGGCGCCGAGGTGCCTCCAGTCCTTTTGGGCGAGACCATGGGGGAGAAGTAGAACACTCGACCGTGGTCCCGGAAGTGATGACCAAGGCCGAACCGTTGAGCGGGGGTTGCTAAGTCGGGAAAAATCTGGGTTGATTCCCCGACCAGGTGTCCGTAACCCCACTCTCATTTGATAGGCTGTTCTACGGACTGCAACGGGGTAGCCGTTGCGATGACTGTGTCAGCGTCACCACACCGTCTTCATCACACCTTGGCTTGTGGTGATCTATGAGGAGAGGATTCGCGTGCTTCCACTCGTGCTTGCTACTTCCACTGTCGGAAGTGAATTTGTGCCTCCCACGATTGAGGATACGCACCTCCCGGAAATTATTCCGTGGATGGCCGAATACGGGACCGGCTTCGGCAAGCAGATGCTGATGATTCTCCTCTCGATTGTGCTGATCTGGGCCTTCTTCGGTCTGGCCATGCGCAAGCCCACCATTGTTCCGGGCAAGGCACAGTTCCTGGCCGAATCCGGTTATTCCTTCGTTCGCAACGGTATCGCGCGCGACATTATTGGCGAGAAGCACTTTAAGTCCTGGGTGCCGTTCCTTTTTGCGATCTTCTTCTTTGTTCTCTTCAATAACCTCTTTGGAGCGATCCCCTTCCTGCAGTTACCCAGCTTCTCTCACGCGGGTGCTGCCTATGCCTTGGCGTTGATCGTCTACGTCACCTGGATTGCGACCGGTGTGCGTCGCCACGGCCTCCCATACTTCAAGCTGGCTGTCGTCCCGGCCGGAGTTCCCGGCTGGATTCTTCCGGCCCTGGTCCCGCTGGAGATCATCTCCAACTTCATTGTCCGTCCGCTGACTCACTCGCTACGTCTGATGGCCGTGATGCTGTCGGGTCACATGATTGTGATGCTGGCCGGTTCCGGTGCTGAATATCTCATCACCGAAACTGGAAACCTCGCCCTGCAGGCTACCGGCGTGCTGGTCATCGTCGGTTCGGTGGCTCTGTACTTCCTAGAATTGCTGATGATGGTCTTGCAGGCATTCGTCTTTACCTTGCTGACCGCGATTTACGTCCAAGGTGCCATCGACGCGAACGAACACTAGCTTGCGGTATACCGTATGCACAGTGTACGGCGTGCCGAAAGGAAAATAACCCCATAGGTTTATCGTCCATCCGGGCGATCAGGTGAGAGAAACACCTTTCAAAAACTTCCTGGTACCGGTCAATCATCGGAGCCTGCCGGGAACCCTCACAACCTGCCGACAAAGGCATCTTGAAAGGAACACAATGGAACTGCATGGTTCATTGAACATGATTGGCTACGGTCTGGCCGCTATCGGCTCCGCCATTGGTGTGGGTCTGATCTTCGCCGCTTACATCAACGGCGTTGCCCGCCAGCCCGAATCTCAGCGTATCCTGCAGCCGATCGCGCTGCTGGGCTTCGCTCTGGCTGAAGCCCTTGCGATTCTGGCACTGGTCTTCGCCTTCGTGATCGGCGCGTAGCCGTCAAACCATCCCGACCGGTCGCGAGTCAACCGGTCACTAATGTCAAGAACGTACACCAAAGGATGGTTTTCACATGAACGGTATGAATGTGATCATCGCGGCGGCTGAAGGTGCAAACCCGCTAATTCCCAACTGGTGGGAAGTCATCGTCACCTCAGCCGGCTTCTTGGTGCTGATGTTCGTCGTCGTCAAGTTCATCGCTCCGGCGCTGGAGTCCTCCTACACTAAGCGAGTTGATGAAATTGAAGGCGGTCTGGAACGGGCCGAGAAAGCTCAAGCTGAAGCCAACGCCATGATGGCTGACTATCAGCAGCAGCTCCAGGATGCTCGGGCCGAAGCACATCAGATCCGGGAAGACGCCCGTGAAGAAGCAGCACAGATTGTTTCGGAATCCCGCACCCGTGCCAGCGAAGAGGCAGCACGGATTAACGAACAAGCATCAGTACAGATTGCTGCCGAGCGTCAACAGGCTGTGACGTCGTTGCGCGCCGAGGTCGGTACTCTGGCAACCAGCCTGGCCTCCAAGATTGTCGGCGAGGCCCTGGACGATGATGCACGCTCGCAGCGGGTTGTCGACAGGTTCCTGGAGGACCTGGAGAACAACGAAGCTGCCCAAGGATCGACCACGAGTGCAGGTGCAACTGAGTGATGTCTCTAGCATCGAGTGATTCATTGGCCAATATCAGTCCCGAGCTAGAGAGTTTTCTCACCAGCAACGGACTGGACACCGCCCGCGAGCTGTTTGCCGCGCTTCGGGTGATTGATCAGCAGGGAGCGCTGCGGCGTAGCCTGGCTGACCCTACCGCAGAATCCACCAAACGACAGGGCCTCGTGGAGCGTATCTTCAGCGATCACGTCGGCGCGAACGCGTTAGGTGTGCTGCGATTGCTGGTCGGACAGCGCTGGTCGAAAGAACGCGAACTCGGCGATGCAATCGAGACCGCAGCGGCACAAGCCTCGGCTACCTCCGCCGAAGGCGAGGGCCTTGCCGGACTGCAACAGCTCACCGAACAGCTGTTGGGTTTCGACCAGCTGATTCAAGAATCCCACGAGGTGCAGTGGGCTTTGTCGGATCAGCAGGCACCAGCCAGTGCACGTGGCGATCTTGCCGTGAAACTGGTGGGTGTCAACGCCCGGGAAGAGACCAAAGCCTTGGTCCGCCAAGCGGTAGAAGCTCCTCGCGGTGCCAAGCCAGCTGCGGTGGTTCGTCACTTCGCTAACGTAGTGGCAACCCGGCAACGTCGATGGATCGCCGATGTCACGGTGGCAAAACCACTACAGCAGTCTCAGCAGGATCGTCTCGCGCGGGGTCTGTCCGCAGCCTTTGGCCGCGAGCTGACTCTCAACGTTGAGGTTGATCCACAGCTGGTCGGTGGTATTCGTGTTCAGGTTGGCGACGAGGTCGTGGACTCCTCGATCTCGGCGCGACTGAACGATCTCAAGACAAAAATGGCCGGCTGAGACCGGCACTCGACAAGATTGACAACCTGAGGTTGCCGCTAGCAGAGCAACCAGAGATGAAGAGAGCAGGGACTGCAGATGGCCGACTTGACCATCAACGCTGATGACGTCCGCAATGCCCTCAGCGAGTTCGCTGAGTCGTATGAACCTTCCGACACCGAGCGTGTTGAAGTCGGCTACGTCATTTCAGCTGCTGACGGAATTGCCCGCGTGGAGGGCTTGCCCTCCGCGATGGCCAACGAGCTACTACGTTTTGAAAACGGTGTGATGGGCCTGGCCCAGAACCTGGACCCCCGCGAAATCGGTGCGGTGGTGCTGGGTGAATTCCAGGGCATTGAAGAAGGTATGGAAGTACGTCGGACCGGCGAGGTGCTCTCGGTTCCCGTCGGCGACAACTTCCTCGGTCGTGTGGTGGACCCGCTGGGTAACGCGATCGATAACCTCGGTGAGATCACCGCGGAGACCACTCGTCCGCTGGAAGCTCAGGCTCCCGGTGTGACCGAGCGTAAATCGGTGGAAGAGCCCCTTCAGACCGGTATGAAAGCTATTGACGCGATGATCCCGATTGGCCGTGGCCAGCGTCAGCTGATCATTGGCGACCGTCAGACCGGTAAGACCGCGATTGCCGTGGACACCATCCTGAACCAGAAGGCCAACTGGGAGTCTGGTGACCCCACCAAACAGGTCCGTTGCATCTACGTAGCCGTGGGCCAGAAGGCCTCCACCATTGCCTCGGTTCGCCAGACCCTTGAAGAGCACGGCGCACTGGAATACACCACGATCGTGGCCTCCCCGGCATCCGACCCGGCAGGTATTAAGTACCTGGCCCCATACGCCGGTTCCGCTATTGGTCAGCACTGGATGTACAACGGCAAGCACGTGCTGATTATCTTTGATGACCTCACCAAGCAGGCCGATGCTTACCGTGCGGTCTCGTTGCTGTTGCGTCGTCCTCCGGGACGTGAAGCGTACCCCGGTGACGTGTTCTACTTGCACTCCCGGTTGCTGGAACGTTGTGCCAAGGTCTCCGATGAACTTGGTGGCGGGTCCATGACCGGCCTGCCGATTGTGGAAACTAAAGCGAACGACGTTTCCGCGTTCATTCCGACCAACGTCATCTCCATTACCGACGGCCAGATCTTCTTGCAGTCTGATCTGTTCAACGCTAACCAGCGTCCAGCTGTTGATGTGGGCATCTCGGTGTCGCGCGTGGGTGGTTCCGCTCAGACCAAGGCACTGAAGAAGGTCTCGGGCACCTTGAAACTGGACTTGGCTCAGTATCGCGACATGGAAGCTTTTTCGATGTTCGCTTCCGACCTGGACCCGGCAACCCGTCGCCAGCTGGCCCGTGGCGCCCGCCTGATGGAGTTGCTCAAGCAGCCGCAGTACACTCCCTACCCGGTGGAGGACCAGGTTGTTTCGATCTGGGCCGGCTCGCAGGGCCACTTGGACGAGGTGCCGGTCGAGGACGTGTCGCGCTTTGAGCGTGAGTTCATCGATCACATGCGTCGCCAGACCTCAGTTCCCGCACAGATCGCCGAAACCGGCAAGCTGTCCGACGAGATTGTCGATACGCTGAAGACCGAGGTGGAGAGCTTCAAAAAGAACTTCCTCGCTCAGGGCAACGACTCCCAGGTGCAGCCGGGTCACGAGGAACACGAGGCCATGGCCGATGAGAGCATCTCGCAGGAAAAGATCGTCAAGCAGAAGCGCTGAACAGCTAGCTAGTCACCTGGTCTGATCCAGACCCTCCTGCTAGTTAGCCAGAAAGGACAAGCATGTCAGCATCTGACATTCGGGTGTATCGCCAAAAGATCGCCTCGACAGGTTCCATGCGCAAAATCTTCAACGCGATGGAGCTGATCGCTACCTCGCGTATTGGTAAAGCGCGTGAGCGCGTGGCTGCTTCGACTCCGTACGCTAATGCCATTACTCGTGCGGTATCTGCGGTGAGCTCTCAGCAGGACATCGATCACGTGCTGACCTCCGAGGTGGAAAATCCCACCCGGTCGGCAGTACTGATCATGGCCGCTGACCGCGGTATGGCCGGTGCTTATTCGGCCAACGTACTACGGCACGCCGAGGAACTGCTAGAGCGGTTGAAGTCCGAGAACAAAGAAGCCGATCTTTACCTGATCGGCCGAAAGGCTCAGGCCTACTTCGATTTCCGTCGTCGCGAATACAAAAAGCTCTGGACCGGTAACACCGACAACCCAGAATTTTCCACCGCCAAAGAGGTGGGCGAAACTCTCGTTGATGCCTTCCTGACCGATACCGATCAAGGTGGTGTTGACGAGATCCACGTCGTGTTCACCGAGTTCAGGTCGCTGGTCTCCCAGGTCCCGACGGTCGTGCGGTTGTTGCCGCTGGAAGTTGTGGAAGAAGAGGTCACCGAAGAAACTGAGCTGTTGCCACTGTACGAGTACGAGCCCGATCCTGAGCAGGTGTTGGACGCGTTGTTGCCCAAGTACATCGAGTCTCGCATTTTTTCGGCCATGCTCCAGGCTTCGGCTTCCGAGCTGGCGTCGCGTCAGCGGGCTATGAAGTCGGCTGGTGACAACGCCACGGATTTGATCCGCGAGTACACGTTGGAAATGAACAATGCACGCCAGGCTTCCATTACTCAGGAACTCACCGAGCTGATCGCCGGTGCAGACGCTCTGGGCTAAGTTCGAACCCGAAAAACCTAAACTCCATCCACCAGTGAAGTGAGAGAAATGACTGCCACCATTAATGACACTGCAACAGGCCAGCAGGCCGGCGCGGTGGGGCGCGTTGCTCGAGTAACCGGTCCGGTGATCGATGCTGAATTCCCAGCTGACGCTATGCCGGAGATCTACAACGCCCTCACCGCCGAGATTACGATTGACGGCAAGACCCAAACTGTGACCTTCGAAGTTGCCCAGCACCTAGGTGAGAACCTGGTGCGCGCTATTTCGATGCAGTCCACGGACGGTCTGGTTCGTGGCGCCGAGGTGAAGGACACCGGAGCTGCGATCTCGGTTCCGGTTGGCGACGTCGTCAAAGGACATATCTTCAACGTGCTCGGCGAGTCGCTGGATGTGCCGGCCTCCGAACTTCAGGTAACCGAGCGCTGGCCGATCCACCGCCAAGCTCCGCCGATTGCAGACCTTGAGGGTTCGACCGAAATGCTGGAAACCGGCATTAAGGTCATTGACCTGCTGACCCCCTATATCAAGGGTGGAAAGATTGGCCTGTTCGGCGGTGCCGGTGTGGGTAAGACCGTGCTGATCCAGGAAATGATTACCCGTGTGGCGCGCAACTTCGGTGGTACCTCGGTGTTCGCCGGTGTGGGTGAGCGTACACGTGAGGGTAACGATCTCTGGGTTGAAATGGACGAGGCCGACGTGCTCAAAGATACCGCTCTGGTCTTCGGCCAGATGGATGAGCCACCGGGAACCCGTCTGCGCGTGGCCTTGACCGGTCTGACGATGGCAGAGTACTTCCGCGATGTGCAGAAGCAGGACGTGCTGTTGTTCATCGACAACATCTTCCGTTTCTCCCAGGCTGGTTCCGAGGTCTCCACGTTGCTGGGTCGTATGCCCTCTGCGGTGGGTTACCAGCCGAACCTGGCAGATGAAATGGGTGTGCTGCAGGAGCGGATTACCTCCACCCGCGGTCACTCCATTACCTCGATGCAGGCGGTCTACGTTCCCGCAGACGACTACACCGACCCGGCTCCCGCTAACGTGTTCGCCCACCTGGATGCGACCACCAACTTGACTCGTGATCTGGCCTCCCGTGGTCTGTACCCGGCGGTGGACCCGCTGGCCTCGACCTCACGTATTCTGGACCCGCAGTATGTCGGTCAGGATCACTACGAGGTTGCCAACCGCGTGAAGCAGATTCTGCAGAAGAACAAGGAACTGCAGGACATCATCGCGATTCTAGGTATCGACGAGTTGTCTGAAGAAGATCGCGTCACCGTGATGCGTGCGCGGAAGATCGAGCAGTTCCTGTCGCAGAACACCTACACGGCGAAGCAGTTCACCGGTGTTGACGGTTCCACCGTGGCCATCAAGGACACCATCGAAGGCTTCAAGGCGATCTGCGATGGCGACCTGGACCACATCGCTGAACAGGCCTTCTATAACGTCGGTGGCTTGGACGATGTGGAACGTGAGTGGGCCAAGATTCAGAAGGAAAACTAATCCATGGCTGACGAGAATATTCTCAACGTCGAAATCGTCGCTGAGGACCACCAGGTGTGGTCGGGGCAGGCACGGTCTGTCTCGGCTCGCACCATTGACGGTGAGGTCGGGATCCTTCCCGGCCACACCCCGATGCTGGCGGTGCTGGGTGATGGTGAAGTCGTTGTGGAGACCGCCGACGGGTCTGCAGTGGTGGCAGAGGCATCCGGGGGGTTCTTCTCTGTTCACGAAAATCGCGTCACCTTGGCTGCCACGCAGGCGCGCCTGCACGAGTCACAACCGAGTGCCTAACTCCACAACGCAGAAGAACATTCAGCTCAGTGAGGTGCCTTGGCCGATAGCGTAGGGACGATCGGGCTGGTGCTGGCCTGGGTTTTCGCCCTGGTGATAGCAATCAGCCTGGTGTTATTAGGGATCATCGCCTGGCGGCGACGAACCCTGCTGAAAACACCCGGTACCTTCCCGGCCAAGGCGCTCACTGCCGTTGGGGGCGAGAAGCTGGCGACGGCCCGAGGCGTGGTGGTCTCGTACCATGAGTCCAGCGTGGAAGTACTGGCGGTGTGGTCCATCTCGCCCCTACCGTATTTTATTTTTCGGTGGCTCGCCACGTCTTGGAACTACACCGTGACACCAGTGACCACCGCACCGGTTCAGATGTTCGCCTGGAACTACTGGACCTAGACTCTGGAGCCCGGATAACGCTGGCGCTCTCGGCTGATCACTGCGCTGAGCTGACGACCTGGCACGAATCCGGGCCAGCTGTTGGAATCGGTCACTGGCGTGAGGCCCCCGAGCGCGTCCAGCGTCGCAGGTATTTCTAAACATACCTTGTCCGTCCCGAGCCTGTGGCCGGCGTTGGGCACGCTTTAGAGCCGACACGCGGCAGCGGTCAGCTCTGCGTCCGGAATCCCTCCGGCCCGTCTGAGGCGTTGAAGCTGTTCGGGAACATCGCAGGCTCCCGAGGCCAACGTGTTGCGCCCGGCGACGGTCGCAAGATTGCGGTGGGGATCGCGGGAAAGCATAATCGGCCCCATATGATAGCCCGTTGTTTCCGCGAGGGTGTGACCACCAGCGGGAAAGGTTGCCGCTGAGGCATCTGAAACCAATGTGATGGCATCAGCAAACAGTTCAAAGCACCATTGCACGGCGCGCGGATGAACGTGATGGGTATCGGCGATGAGTTCCACGATGGCCTCCCCGCCGGTCGCGAGCCGATAGATAGCCGGCAGAAGACCGGGGTCGCGATGGTGGAACCTCGGCATCGCGTTGAACAGGTGCGTGATACGCACCGGTGCGTGCAGCTTGTCTGTGATCCGCTCACAAGCGGTCACAAACTCCCGCTCCGAACAGGCCGTGTGCCCAAGACTCGGCGAAATTCCCATGGCCAGCAGACGGTCGATCACTTCTTGGGCGCCGGGAAGCTCGGGAGCAATTGTCATGACGGTCACCGGCCGGTGAGCACGCTGCTGAATCACCTCGAGCTGATTCAGCAGTTCGCGGGCCTCGGGCTGGTCACCGGTCAATAGCAACGCCGACGGATGCGCTCCGGCTGCTGCAGGGCTGAGAAAAGGTCCTTCGAGATGAAGACCGGCTAGCTGTTGACGGTCAACCAGGGGGGAGAGCTGGACTACCCGGCGGAGCAGTGCCTGCGGGGCCATGGTGGGTAATGTTGCGATGATATGCCGGGTTCCGCGGTCGTTCAGGTGTTGGATGCAGTCCAGAACGCGCTCGAGCGGAGAGGTCGCAAAATCCACGCCCGCAAAGCCGTGAATATGGCCGTCAGCCACTCCGTGCCGAGCTGATTCGTGCTGAGAGGTGGCGTTAGAAAAGGCGGGATTCGGCATCGTCGACGCCTCGCATTGCGTCGTAGTCGAGAGTGACACAGCGGAAGCCACGGTCTTCGGCCAGCACCCGAGCCTGCGGTTTGATCAGTTGGGCAGCAAAGACGCCTTCGACCGGGGCCAAGAGTGGGTCACGGTTGAGTAGCTCCACATACCGGGTAAGTTGTTCCACACCGTCTATATCTCCCCGGCGTTTCAGCTCCACGGCCACGGTGGTTCCGTGGGGGGATTTCGCGACAATATCGATCGGTCCAATGGCTGTCATATACTCGCGCCGGACCAGTGTGTGTCCCGGGCCTAAGGTGTCGATCTGTTCGGCCAGCAGGCGTTGCAAATCGGCCTCGACCCCGTCTTTTTCCAAGCCCGGGTCGTGGCCTAATTCGTAGGTGTGCTCATCGAGGACCTCGTAGAGGTGGATCAGGAGCCGGTCGTCGGACTTAGTTGACTGCACCGTCCAGATCTGTTGGATGCCTTCTTCTCGTTGCGTGTTGTTGACCGGGGTCGGGCGGAGTGTTGCTGGGGGAGACATCCAATTGAGCGGTTTATAGCTTCCCCCGTCAGAATGGACGAGGACGGAACCGTCGGCTTTGAGCATCAGCACACGTTTAGCCCGGGGCAGATAGGCACGGAGCCGACCCTGGTAGATCACGGAGCATTCGGCAATTACTAAGCGCACGCAGGCCAGTGTACCGCGGGGCCACCACCTGCACGAGTCGGCAGAGCGGGCGGCGCTGGGCGCGCACGGGTGAATATGACACAATGGGCATCGTGCCCCGCAGAAACCGCCCGCGCCAGTCTCAGCGCCACAAGTCTGGCCGGGGTGTCAAGCGTACCAAGCAACACGGGCATCGCCCAGAGTGGGGAATGAAAGGGCTGGACCCCAATTATCGGCTGGAACACAGTGCCAGCGGGGACTGGCATGTGCGCGAGATTCCGTCGTGGCGGGCCGTGAAGACTTATACCTGCCCGGGATGTCTCCGCCGGATTCCGACCGGTCAAGCCCACGTGGTGGCCTGGCGGGCGGATTGGATTATGGGCGATGAACAGGCCGGGGAATACCGTCGGCACTGGCACCGAGCGTGTTGGACAAATCGTCGCCAGGATCTCGGACTTTAGTGCGCATCTTGCCGAGGGATGAGCACCTCTTTGATCAGCGTCATGATCGCTGCGGCAATCGGAATGGCCATCAGCGCGCCCAGCACGCCCAGCAATGAGCCTCCGGCGATCACGGCAATCACCGCAACCGAGGACGGGATGGAAACCGCCCGTCGCATCACTCTCGGTGAGACCAGGTAGGCCTCGACCTGTAGATAGATGAAGTAGATGATGGCGAAGATCAAAGCTGATTGCCAGCCGGTCAGCAACGCCAGCAGAGTAATCACGGTGCCACCGATCACCGCCCCGACCAGAGGGATGAACGCCATGAACCCGGCGAAGGTGGCCAACAAGGCCGAAAAGGGAAGCCCGGCAATGCTCACCGCGGTGAAGGCGACAATACCGTTCAAGGTGGCCACAACCGTTTGACCGATCACGTAATTGCCGACGGACCGGGTGATTTTTTCCGATAGTTCCTCGGTACGACGACGCCGGCTGTAGGGGACCAAGCGGTGGGCCCAGAACTTAATCGAGGGCAGGGAAACCAAAAAATACAGCGTGAGAACGATCACAATCAGCACCGAGAAACCCGTGTTGATGATCGCGGTACCGACCCCGAAGAGGCCACCGGCGAGTCGAGTGACATTATCGGTGTTACTGACAAAACGATTCAGTTCGGTGAACGCGGTACTCCTCAGATCAAATTGGTCATCCAATCGTTGGAAGATGTCCGATTCTAAGAAGTCGGTGACCAGCTGAGGGATCTGCTGGATGAAATCAGCAGTTTGGGTGACCACGGTGGGGATCAGAATCCACATCAGCAGGGCAAAGACCGCCAAAAGTAACACCACCGCGATCAACACACCCACCGAGCGGGGTGCGCCCCAGTGGACGATCTTGCGCACCACCGGGTCCAGGCCCAGGGTGATGAACAATGCGGCCAGAATCCACACCACCAGTTGCCAGTTATTGGACAGGACCCAGTACAGCGCTAAGGCGATGCCGACCCCGATGGTCACCATGAAACCGGTCTGGATGGGACGGGCGCTATAGGTGGGTAAGGCCTCGGTCTCGGTCTCGGTCTCGGTGGGAGTAGAGCCTGACTCCGGTTGCGATGTAGCGGGAGGATCATCCACCGTAAATCGTGGTCGGGGTGGCCGTGACGGCAATCGATCGCGCACGGATCGAACGCCGGATTTCAGGCGGCCGAGCAGCCCGGGGCGCTGGGAGGATGAGGCGGACTCTTCGGGATTCACGGTTCATACGGTACGCTACGGCAACGGCTGTGCACAGTACCTTACCGGTGTCCGATGCCGACGTGTTGGGTAAGCAGGTGCGTTCGCTAGGGATGGATCCACGCTAAACTAAGTGGAACTGTCGTGACCGTTCAGAGATCTGGAAGAGATCAAGGTGAAAGTTTTTTTCGGTATTTTGTCTCTGGTGCTCGGAATCGCCTCGATGGTGGTATCCGTTGGGTTGCAGACCGTCTGGTCCCCCCCAGAGGAAAGAACCGCCAGCGTCGAGGCCTCCGACTCGGAAGCGCCGCTGACAATCATTACCCCCGGTATTGAGGTGGAGGACGATCAGACGGCGGAATATACGCTCACCGGTGAGGGCGAGTTCACCTTAATGCTGGGGCAGCGCCGGGATATTGACGCCTGGGTTGGCGATGCTGCTCACACCGAGATCACCGGTATCGACGACTCCGGCGACGACCCGGTGGTGACTGTTGAAACCGTGGAGGGGGAATCTGAGGTTCCCAATCCGGTCAATTCTGATCTGTGGATGGCTACCCAGACCGTGGAGGGTGAAGTCACTCAGCGCTGGGCCGCCCCGGAAGAAGGCGATTGGGCCCTGTTAGTTGCTACCGATGGCACCACCCCTGCTCCCACCGAGCTATCGGTCACCTGGGCGACGGATGAGACCGAATCGCCGTGGGTCACTCCGCTGATGGTGATCGGCGTAGTACTGGTGCTGATCGGGCTGATCTTGTTGATTTGGGCGCTGGTGAGTTTCCGGTCCAAGGCGAAGAAAAAGCCTTCGGGACGCCGTGCTGCTGGCCGTGCCCCGGCTCGTGAGCAGGCGCAGGTGCCAGCTGCGGGTGAATCAGGGTCCGGATCGATCTCGACCCTGGGCCGAGTGAGTGCTGTGCTGGTGATCACCAGCATGATCCTGGCAACCACCTCGGTGCTCACCGCACAGGCAGAAAACACCGAGGAACCCGATAATGCTCCGGTGGAGTCACAGATTGATGAGGATGCCTCCGCGGTGCCCGAGGACGCCGTGGTTCCGGTGGTCTTCCCGGATCAGCTCGAGACCATCCTGGGACGGATCAATTCTGCGGTCGAAAAAGGTGACGCCTCCGAAAACGTCGAGGATCTCGGTCACCGAGTGCAGGCCCAAGCTCGCACCATGCGCTCTGAAATTTATCGCAACCGAGGTATTGATGAAGAGGTTTCCTCGCCTGTTCCGATTTCGGAGGACTCAATACAACGGGCCTGGATGGAACCCGAGGAGCAGTTCCCGCGCACCATGATGGTGCTCACCGGCGCAGAGCCTGGGCAAAGCGATGAGGACTCGCAATACCCGCAATTATTGACGTTGACTCAACCCTCGGCCCGAGAACAATACCAGCTGGTGGCGAATACCCCGGTCTTGGACGGTGTGGAGATTCCGGCCGGTGACCTGACCGATACCGACGTGACCGAATTAGCCGAGGATGAGGACGCCGGTGCGGTGGCCTCACCCAAGGATGCCTTGACCGATGTGGTGGCCTATCTCGATGACCCTGAGGCTGATGCAGCCGACAGGGTCGCCGATAACGCCTACACCGAAGCAATTCATGAGTTGCAAAGCCAAGAGGTTGACGCCCAGTCGGAGAATAATACTGAGGTCTCTCACACGCGGAGCCTGTATAACGAGTCGATGACCGCACTGAAACTCAGTGATGGTTCGGTGTTGGTGATGGGGGCGGGCTCGTCGACCACGACATTTACTCCCGAAGAGGGTGGCACCGTGAATGTGGGCAAGGTAGCTGCCGGGCTGGACGACTCTGACAACGCTGACGAGGAAGCAGCCACCGACGAGGGCGAGGAAGCCACAGCGGAGGAAGACGCTGCGGGGACCTACAGTACCGAGGTACGACTCAAGTACCGCGAACAGCTGGCACTGCTGATTCCGGCTGAGGGTGAAATTCAGCTCGTGGGGTATTCCTCATCGCTGTCAGAAACCAGCAGTGAGTAGACTGAGCCCAGAACGTGATCGAGTCTCGTGGCCCCAGGGTGTCCACGGGCAATAATCCCCGACGACAGGAGTTCCTGCAGATGACCGAATCCACCGGTGCCACCCCCGCCCAATCGCGCGGAGCCGTTGATCTGACGCAACTACAGCAACAGAGCCCCGGTTCGCCCGCTGGGGGAGCGGATGGTGGATCGGAGGCCAGCTGGGTGCTGACCGATATGGATCAGCAGGGTCTGCAACAATTGTTGGAGCATACCAATCAGGTTCCGGTCATCATTCACCTGGCTCGTTCGGCCACCGATGAGGTTTCGGCACAGATTGACCAGGCTCTGGTTCCAGAAATCGATGCGCGCGCCGGACGCATTGCCGCCGGTCGTGTCAACGTCGACACGCACCCCGAAATTTTGCAGGCCTTCGGTGGTGCCCAAGCTCCGATGGTATTGGCCATTCTGGGTGGGCAAGCGATGCCGCTACTCAATGCTCCGGCCCCTGCTGAGCAGATGAAGGCTCTGTTGGATGAATTGAACGCGGTAGCAGTCCAAAACGGTCTGTCGGGCTCAGTTCCTCCACTGGTGGCAGCCGAAGCCGACGCTGAAGGACACCTGCCACCGCATTTGCAAGAGGCCGAAGATGCTGTTGCCGCCGGCGATTATCACGGTGCAATCGCGGCCTATCAGCGGGTCTTGGAACAAAACCCCCGGGACGAGCACGCCAAAGCCGGGGTGGCCCGCGTCGAATTGTTGCAACGCACCGAGTCAATGGATGCCCAACAGGTCCGCACCGCAGCAGCCGAGAATCCCGATGCCGTCCAGGCCCAGATCGATGTGGCCGATCTGGATCTGCTGGGAGGTCACGTCGAGGACGCCTTCACCCGTCTGGTGAAATTTATTGCCTCCCACTTTGGTGACGACCGGGAGACGGCCCGGGCACACCTGGTCGAGTTGTATCAGATCGTCGGCGATCACGACCCGCGCGTGGGAGAATCTCGGAAGAAATTGGCAATGGCCTTGTTCTAGACCGAGCTGGCTAGATACCGGTCGAGGCCATGAGCGGATCCTCGGAACGCGACCCGTGGGCGTGATGAGGGTTAGAATAGAGGCATGACTTTTGAGACGATATCCGTGCTGAACTCTTCCGTGGATCCCGAGCAGGATCTTAGCGGTGGGTCAACGGGTGTGTTGGAACGCGAAGAACAGCGCCAAGCGACCGAACCCGGGGACCACGAACGTTTTAAACACTTCGTGCCGAAAGATAAGCTTGCCGATGCCATGATCAACGGCACCCCGGTGGTCGCATTGTGCGGCAAGGTCTGGGTCCCCTCACGGGATCCAGAGCGGTTCCCGATGTGCCCGTCTTGCCTGGAAATCTGGGAAGGTATGGAGTCCGGGGATGCTGAGTCCGGTCAGGGCCGCGGTGGCCGCGGATTCTTCGGATTCGGGCGCGGCAAGAAATAAACTCCGACAGAACCGGACCGTCAAAGCTACCCGAGCACGCTGTGTCTTCGGGTAGCTTTTGTCGTGGTGCCGGCCGGGTTGCTGGTCTAGCCACCGGTGAGATGACACAGCACGAACACAGCAGACACAACCGTAGGGGACATACAGGCCGGGGAGGAGCCAATCAGTGAGTGAGCAACCTGATGCGTTATTCCAGATTGGAGAAGATCTCCCCCCTGCTCTGCCGAAACGCGCTGCATGGGGCACCGCCTCGAAACTGCGCCAGTGGCAGCAAGAGGCGCTAGAACAGTATTTCTCGGCCCCGCACAAAGACTTTCTCACCGTGGCTACTCCGGGTGCGGGCAAAACCACTTTCGCGTTGCGCGTGGCCAAAATGTTGAAAGAATCCGGGGTGATCTCCCGGATGACGGTGGTGGCACCGACCGAACACTTGAAGAAGCAGTGGGCCGATTCTGCGGCTCGTATCGGGTTGGCCATTGACCCGAACTTCAAGAATTCCGATGGGCATCACGGAAGAGAATATATGGGTGTGGCCCTGACCTACGCTCAGGTGGCCCAAAAACCGGTTTTGCACCGTAACCGCACCGAAGCAGCCCGCACGCTGGTCATTCTCGATGAGGTCCACCACGGCGGTGACGCACTCAGTTGGGGCGACAGCATCAAAGAGGCGTTCGAACCCGCCACGCGCAGACTGTCACTGACCGGTACTCCTTTCCGTTCCGATGACGCCCAGATTCCCTTCGTGCGCTACGCCGATCAGGGGGATGGAGTGCTGCGGTCGCAGGCTGATTACACCTACGGGTACGGGCCAGCGCTGAAAGACCATGTGGTGCGTCCCGTGATTTTCATGGCCTATTCCGGGCAGATGCGCTGGCAAACATCAACCGGCGAAGTGATGGAAGCCCAGCTGGGTGAAGCTGCCACGAAGGACATGACTCAATCGGCATGGCGCACCGCACTGAACCCCGAGGGACAGTGGATCCCCTCGGTGCTCAAAGCCGCCGATCGTCGTCTCAGCGAAGTTCGTCGCAACGTGCCCGACGCCGGAGGACTGGTTATTGCCACCGACCATGAGGACGCCCGGGCCTATGCAGCCCAACTTCAGGCGGTGTGTGGCGAACCGGTGACCACGGTTCTCTCCGATGACCCGACGGCCTCGGAGAAGATCGAGAGCTTCGCGACCTCCGATCAGCGCTGGATGGTGGCTGTGCGCATGGTGTCCGAGGGGGTGGATGTGCCGCGACTGTGTGTGGGGGTGTATGCCACCTCCACGTCCACGCCGATGTTTTTCGCTCAGGCGGTGGGACGTTTCGTGCGCTCACGTAAGCGCGGTGAGACCGCCTCGGTGTTTTTGCCTTCGGTGCCGAAGCTGATGGCATTGGCCAATGAGCTGGAAACAGAACGTGACCACGCCCTTCAAGTCACCGGCGCCGTGGAAGTGGAGAATCTTGAGGAGGCCGCCGAAGAACGAGAACTGAAGGAAGCGAACCGACAGGAGTCGGCCTCGTCACGTCTGACCGAAGGCACCTTCCGTGCCTTGGAATCCGACGCTGCTTTTGACAAGGTCCTGTTCGATGGAGGCGAATTTGGTGCGGGAGCAGCCGTGGGATCTGCCGAAGAACTCGATTTCCTCGGCATCCCAGGTCTGCTCGATGCCGAACAAGTCTCAATCCTGCTCAAACAGCACCAGGCCAATCACCTGAAAAACCGGCCCGCCAAGTCCACGACATCCTCCCAGGATCCAGCGGTGGTTGACCACCGACAGATGAAAGAACTCCGGAAAAAGCTCTCCTCGATGGTGTCTGCCTGGGCTGCCCGCAGTGGTACTCCACACGGGGTGATCCATAACCGGTTGCGAGAGATCTCCGGAGGCCCTGCGGTGGCCCAGGCCTCCCGAGAACAATTACAAACCCGCATTAATACCTTGCAAAAATGGTTTGTGGGCAAGAAATAAACCTCCCGGCATCCACCGTCCCGGGATCAGTGGGCTCGGTGGCTGACGAGAGGTTTATCGCAAGCTGGTGCCAGCATTCAGGCTGGCCTCGGTACCGGCTTTAGTGAGCCAGAATGGCCCGGCACCGACCGACGTGGCATCCGGCATCTTCCATTTCCGAGAGAGCGTCTTCGGACTCCGCCGGATCAACACCGGCGCACAAATCTGCCAAAACCTTGACATCGTAGCCGGCATCGACGGCGTCCAGGGCCGTGGCTAGCACGCAGTGGTCGGTGGCAATGCCGACGATGTGCACGGTTTCAATATCGCGTTCGGCCAGCCACGCATTGAGATCCGGTGCACCATCTTCCACGGCGCTGGCTGCTGCGGCGGTGGCGCCATAGGGGCCGGCGTTACCGGTGGGAGCGTCCGACCGAACTTCATCGGGCTGGCCCAACAGCCCCTCAAACGCGGAGTAGCCGTCGTCGTAACGGCCCTTGAGGAACTCGGCCTGGATATGGTCGGTGTCGAGGTAGTCGCTGAGTTCAGCACCTTCGGTTCCGGCCACACAGTGAACCGGCCAGGTGTCACTGAAGTTGGGTTCCTCGTCGTTGTTCTGGGCGAAATGTGGGCCCGGTTCCACGTGCCAGTCGCGGGTGGCGACGACGGCATCGTATTGTGAATGAGCTTTCTCCAGGAATTCTGAAATCTTGGTTGCGGTGGCATTACCACCTTCGACGGCTAATGTACCGCCCTCGCAGAAGTCTTTCTGGACGTCCACGATCACCAATGCACGCATGGTCTTATGTTCCTTTGGATCGAGAGGTGCGTTGTGACGATGCTGAGCTAGCATATCCTATCTGTCCCGGGGGAAGTCAATCTCCTGGAATAGTGACGGAATGACTGGGTCTCCGGCTTGTAAACGGAAGGCCGTCCGGGGGAGTTCAGCCAGGGACTTACGGTGCCGGGCGACAGCCCGCTGCACACCGGCTTGACCGATATAGCGTTCGTCAATCTCGCCGTGATCAACGAGCTTGACGACCAGATCTCGATGGGTCTGATCGGATGTGATAGGTTCATCCACGCTGAGCAACTCAGCGGTGGCCACTCCGCTAGGAGTTAGCTGGCGGGCCGCATATTTCCGGCCACCCACCGATTTCTTCCCCTGGGAGGCTTTAGCCACATTATGCCACGATCCATCGTCGGCAGCCCGGGCAGTGAGCTTATAAACCATGGAGGCGGTGGGTGCCCCGGAGCCGGTGACCAGTTTGGTGCCCACCCCATAAGCACTCACCGGAGCCGAGCGCAATCCGGCAATGGCGTATTCGTCCAGATCCGAGGTGACCATGATTCCGGTGTCGGTATTGCCCAGCTCATCGAGCAATTCGCGCACCGAGTGGGCCTGCTCAATCAGATCACCGGAGTCAATCCGGACCTTGCCTAATCCGGGACCGGCCACCTCCACGGCGGTGCGGACTCCTTGCGCAATATCGTAGGTATCCACCAACAAGGTGGTGTCCGGACCGAGCGTGTCGACCTGAGCCTGGAAGGCCTCGCGCTCGGTGTCGTGTAGCAAGGTCAACGAGTGTGCCGCGGTGCCTCCGGTCGGAATACCGTAGCGGGCACCGGCTTCCAGGTTCGAGGTGGAACCGAATCCAGCCACATAGGCAGCCCGAGCGGCGGCCACAGCAGATTCCTCGTGGGTACGCCGGGACCCCATTTCAATACAGGGGCGCCCCCCGGCAGCCCGCACCATTCGCGAGGCCGCCGAGGCCACGGCGGAATCGTAGTTCAAAATAGACAGGGCGTAGGTTTCCAGCAGGCAAGCCTCGGCGAAGGTGGCCTCAACCTGCAAGATGGGGGAGTGCGGGAAATACACTTCGCCTTCGGGATAACCGTAAATGGTGCCCGAAAACGTGAAATCGGCCAGCCACGCTAGGGTTTGATCGGTAACGACCCGGTGGTCGGAGAGAAAACCAAGCTCGGCGTCCGTGAAACGAAAGTGCTTCAGGCCTTCTAAGAATCGGCCGGTTCCGGCCACCACACCGTAACGTCGTCCCTCGGGCAAACGTCGTGCAAAGAGCTCGAAAATGCTGGGTCGATGTGCGGCACCGGAGGCCATCGCCGTATCGAGCATGGTCAGCTCGTAGTGGTCGGTGAATAACGAGGACGGCCAAAACCCGCGATTGGTCTCTGAGTGATCGAGAATACTCACTTAAACAACACTACTCTGTCTGACCGGGATGCCAAGACCCCAGCGGTGAGAACATCAGCGTCGCTGCAGCGCGCCACTGCACGCACGGCATCGGGGTAGCTCAGACAAGCCTCCACGGTGGCACGATCTGAACCAACTCTCGTTGTGTTTTAGACTGAACTCATGGCCAGACTACAGTTGTCGTTCTCTTCTCCAGTGGTGCATGCCACGGCGGTACCCGATGAGGACACCCGCAGCGATATACTCACCGAGAGCTCTCAGCAACCTGCCAGCCCCTGGAAAGTGATTGTCTGGAATGACCCGGTGAATTTGATGAGCTATGTCGCCTACGTGTTTCGGACCTATTTCGGGTACTCCCAGGCTCAAGCACACTCACTGATGCTCCAGGTCCACCAAGAAGGCAAAGCCGTGGTAGCCAACGGGACAAAAGAAGAAGCAGAACGGCACGTTCAGGCCATGCACGGTTTTGGGCTGTGGGCGACCTACGAGCCACATCAGTAGGCCACACAGCTGGGCCACATCACGAGACCACAGGAGATGTCTGCCACGTATGGCACGTGCCTTTAAATCGGGGATTCGCGGATATACCGCGCACCTAGAAGCTGAAGAACGCCGCTTATTGCGCTCGCTGTTTGCCGATGTCATTCAACTCTTGGGTGGAGCCCTGCCCGAGGGTGCGGAAACCCGGGACTCGGTGCTGAACCGGCCGGAAGACTCCGAGCAACCCGAACAATCCGAGCAACCCGACGAATCCACACAGCAGGGCCCCGCCGACACTGCATCTACCGGCGAGTTAAGCCAGGACATTGACGCCACGTTTTGGGATTTGGTCGGGCAATCCTCCGGGCTGGAGCCGCTTCCGGATCGATCCGACCCGGCCGTGGCGGCCCTGCTCCCGCCGGGACGTAGTGGCGACGATGCGCAATCGGGTTCTCAAGAGTTCCGCGATTTGGCCGAGGACGCCATTCGGGCCGACAAGATTCAGGACTTACAGCTCGCCTGGGCCGCGCTACAGCCCCGGCACCTCGTGCTGGATACGCCCACCGCGCAGGCCTTTGCTCGTGCGTTGAATCAGGTCCGCTTAGTGCTAGCGAAGCGCTTAGAAATCACCACCGAAGACGATGCTCGTAAGATTGCTGGGGTGAATTCATTGGATCGGGCCGAATCGGTGGAGTCCTACATGGCTTTGCTGTACAACTTTAGTTCGTGGCTGCTTGACACGCTGATGGTGGCCCTAATGCACGGAGAACGCGGATGAGTACCCACCCTGAACCCCAACCCCAGGCTCCGATTGGAATCTTCGACTCCGGGGTCGGCGGGCTGACCGTGGCCCGCTCCGTCATCGATCAGTTGCCCGATGAGAACATTGTCTACGTCGGCGATACCGCTCACTCACCCTATGGTCCACGCCCGATTGCCCAGGTGCGTCAGCTGGCCTTGGCGATCATGGACGAGCTGGTAGATGCCGGGGTGAAACTGCTGGTGATCGCCTGCAATTCGGCCTCCTCGGCGGTGCTACGTGATGCCCGCGAGCGATACACCGCCGGGTACGGCATCCCGGTGGTGGAAGTGATTCAACCGGCCGTGCGCCGGGCGGTGGCTACCACCCGTAACGGGCGCGTTGGGGTCATCGGTACTGAGGCCACGATCAGTTCCGGGGCCTATCACGATATGTTCGCCGCTGCTCCGCAATTGGAGATCACCTCCGTGGCCGCCCCGGAATTTGTTCACTTTGTGGAGGCCGGTATCACCACCGGGGAACGGCTCATTTCGGTGGCCGAGCGATACTTAGCGCCGCTGAAGACCGCAGGTGTTGACACGCTGGTGCTGGGGTGCACCCACTACCCGTTGCTCACCGGTGTGATCTCCTACGTGATGGGAGCTGATGTGAGTTTGGTTACGTCCTCGGAGGCCACGGCCCAAAGCGTCTACCGTGCGCTGGTGGAATATCAGCTGGAAAATCCAGCCGGTGCCACTGACTCAGCGCCGACCCTTCGTCCCGACGGGGTTCCTGGTAGTCAGCGAGAGAAATACCGATTTATGGCCACCGGCAACCCGGAGCAGTTTCAGCGTCTGGCCAGGAGATTCTTAGGTCCTGAGGTCTCCTCGGTGCAGGAAATCAGAACCGTGGCCGAAGAGTATCCCACCGGAACGTTGCGGGTGATCGACCAGGCGGTGGCGGAGCACCTGCGGGCCTGAACGGGCCTAGCAGGCGCCCGACTGTTCGGGTTCGGAACTGGCCAGACCCGGTAGTGAACGTGGGGTAGATCTCTCGGTCGTGATGGCACCGACTCTGTGTCGACCGGGGTCCGGGGTTATGGTAGTCAGGAAGACAATCGCCAGCAGGTTGCCTCGGCGAGCACCACGACCGCGCAGGAGCACTATTCATGAAGTTGACCATTATCGGGTCGTCCGGTTCGTTTCCGGGACCCGGGTCTCCAGCATCGTGCTACCTGGTCTCGGCCCAAGGTGTCGACGAACAGGGCAACCCGAAGAAATATCGCATCCTGCTGGATCTGGGCAACGGCGCCTTAGGTGCCTTGCAACGCTACATCTCGTTGGACGAGGTGGACGCGATTTGTCTCTCGCATCTGCATCCGGACCACTGCATGGACTTATGTGGCATGCATGTGGCGATCCGGTGGGATCCCTCCGGCTGGCGGGCCGGACGGGTTCCCGTCTGGGGGCCGGCTGCCACTGCTGATCGGATGGCTATCGCCTACGGGCTCGACCTGGACCCGGGGATGCACGAAGAATTTGATTTTCAGCACTGGCAGAGTCGGGTCCCGGTGAAGCTGGGACCGATGACGATCACCCCCTATCCGGTGCGTCACCCGATTGATGAGGCCTACGCCATTCGCATTGAGGCCGAAGAGCACATTGGCGGCGACACCGTGCGGTCGGCGCTGACCTATTCCGGCGATACCGACACCTGTGATGAGCTGGTGGAAGCAGCCGATCACGCCGATATTTTCCTGTGCGAGGCAGCCTTTCAAGAAGGTCGTGATGACGGGATTGAGGGGGTGCACCTGACCGGTCAGCGCGCGGGCGAGATGGCCCATCGCGCTGACGTGTCCCGGCTATTGCTCACCCACCTGCCGGTGTGGAACGATCCGCTGACTGTCGCCGAAGAAGCCCGTCGTAGCTTTGCCGGGCCCTTAGCGGTGGCGGTCTCGGGAGTGACCTACACCGTCTGAGACCGACGTGAACACAGACAGCCCCCTGCGCGGGGCCCGAATAAGGCCAAATAAGGCAAGAAAAGGACGTGATGTTGCTGTGAGCACTCAGCAGCGAGCCGATGGTCGTCGCGTTGATCAACTGCGCCCGATCACCATTGAGACCGGATGGTCCACCCAAGCCGAAGGCTCGGCGCTGATTCGGTGCGGTGAAACCGTCGTGTTGTGTAACGCCTCGCTGACCGAAGGTGTCCCGACGTGGCTGAAAGGCCAGGGCACCGGCTGGGTCACCGCCGAGTACGCGATGTTACCGCGCGCCACCAGTCAGCGCTCCACTCGCGAATCGGTCAAAGGCAAGATAGGGGGCCGAACCCACGAAATCTCGCGACTTATTGGTCGGAGCCTGCGGGCCATCATCGACCGGAAGGTGCTGGGCGAGAACACCATCGTACTGGACTGTGATGTGTTGCAGGCCGATGGTGGCACCCGTACCGCCTCGATTACCGGCGCCTATGTGGCCCTGGCCCAAGCGGTGTCCTGGGGCAAATCCCAGGGACTAATCCCCGCAGCACACAATCCGCTGACAGATTCCATCTCCGCCATCTCGGTTGGCGTGGTCGACGGGGTCGCCATGTTGGATTTGCCCTACCCGGAAGACTCCCGGGCCGATACCGACATGAACGTGGTGGTCACCGGATCCGGTGACTTCGTGGAAATCCAAGGGACCGCCGAAAACCAGCCGTTCAACCGGGACGAGCTGAACACGCTACTGGACCTGGCGGTAGCCGGAACCACCGAGCTGGCAGAAATCCAGCGCCAGGCACTGCAGGAGGCCGGAGTCCAGTGAGCGCCACCTCCGCATCCACAGCTGCGCGATCGAACCGTGATCCGGTGCTCGTGTTGGCCTCTCATAATCTCGGGAAGCTCACTGAACTGCGTCAGCTGATCGCCACTGGGCTGAGCACGCACCCAGAGCTGGACCTCGATGTCGAAACCCAGATTATTGATGCTACCACCGCCGGCGCCCCAGACGTGGTGGAAGATGGGGTCACCTTCGCCGAGAACTCGCTGAAAAAGGCTCGTGAGATCGCCCAGGCCACCGGACTGGTTGCTATCGCTGATGACTCCGGGTTATGCGTGGACGTGCTCAACGGTGCTCCCGGCATTTTTTCGGCCCGTTGGTCAGGAACCCACGGGGATGACACCGCCAACCTGAATCTCTTGCTGGCTCAGCTCTGCGATATTCCGGCCGAGCACCGTGGCGCGCACTTTCGGTGCGTGGCCTCACTGGCCACCCCGGCCGGACAAACCCACGTTGCACACGGCGTCATGCAGGGCCAGCTGGCCACCAATGCTACGGGGCGCGGCGGATTCGGCTACGACCCAATTTTTATCCCGGACGGTTATCAGTGCACCGCCGCGGAACTCTCCCCTGAGGAGAAAAACGCGATCTCTCACCGAGGCCGGGCTTTCGAGGCCTTGCTACCCCATATCCTGCGGGTGCTGAGCCAATCATGATCGACTTCACCGCCATCGACTTCGAAACGGCCAACGGTTTTCGGGGCTCAGCCTGCTCCATCGGGATGGTGCGGGTTCGCCACGGGAAGGTGGTGGCCCGCAACTACCAACTATTGCGGCCACCGGAAGGCTATGACCGGTTCGATCCGCGCAACACCCGCATTCACCAGCTCACCACCCAGGATGTGGCCCATGCCCCGCGGTTCGGTGATGCCATGGAGGGGCTGATGGAGTTCATCGGCACCGATACGGTGTTCGCCCACAACGCCGGATTTGATCTGGGAGTCATCGAGTCCGGCATGGAAGTCTCCTTGAGACCGGTGCCGGCCATCACCTACGGATGCACGCTGATGCTGTCGCGGAAGGTTTACCAGCTGGCCTCCCATGCCTTACCCTCGGCCTCGGCCGAAGCCGGTTTCGATCTCACCGTCCACCACCACGCCTTGGATGATGCCGAAGCCTGCGCTGCGATCGTGATCGATTGTGCCCGTCGGCTACAGGCCGACAGCGTCGCGGACCTGATGGAACGCGCCGGGGTCGGACTGCGCCAGCTGACGGCTAAACAGCCCGGCGAGCCGCTGTCTCGGGCCACCCGGCACGCCCAGCGGATGGGGTCGGTCTTTGATTCCCGGGTCATCACCGCTGCTGATGAGATGCCGGACCTGTTGCACTGGCCCGATGAGGGCGATAATCCCGAACCCAATACAGCCGCCGATCCGCATCACCCGCTTTTCGACCAACACGTGGTCTTCACCGGGAATCTGGGGATCTCGCGTCAGGAGGCCAAGAACCGAGCGGCCACCTACGGGGCCCACACTGCTAGCCGCGTCAACGGGTCGACCACCATGCTGGTGGTCGGCGACGGCTTCCGCTCCCATGACCTGCAGGCGCGTTCCCGGCACCCGGCTCGTACCCATAAGAAAATGCGTGAGGTGCTACACCGCAATGAGACCGGTCAGTCGATCACTATTGTCACCGAGCCCGAATTTCTCCAGATGCTGGACTACGTCTGGCCGGCCCACACCAGCTAGCGGTCGTGCCCGCCTCGAGCGATGACCGGCCCGAGAGGGGCTTGACACTAACCTGTCGTTTCCGGGAGTGGTTCGGTGAATTTCAACCAGCGGGTCGCCATCTCGTCGAGGACTGCAACCTGATCGGCCGCGAGCGCCGATTCCAGATCGCTGCGGCGGTGGTGGGGTAAGTGCCCGTCACGGGCGCCGAGTAGTTGCCCGGCGATGCTCCCCAGGGTGGACAGATCCTCGTGCGGCGCCTGTCCGAGACAGTCGAAGAGCTGATCAGCCAGCACGCCGAGCGAACCCGACGGATTGGTTGCCACCATCCCGAGTGCGCAGGCGAGCACACGATCGGCGGGAACACGCTGGGGATGGTCAGCATCGCGACCTGGGTTCAACGTGGGCTGTTCGGTGTAGCGACCGATCTGTGCTAACACCGCGCTCAGTTGTTCCTCCACGGAGTTCTCTTGTCGCAGGTACTTCAGTGCTTGGTGCACCGCACGGTCAAGATCGGATCCCGCCAGTAGCTCGGTCAGTATCAGGGCGAAGACCGCAGCCGATACCCAGGCTGTCGTGGACCCGTGGGTGAGTACTACGCTTTGGCGAACCAAGGAGATCCGCAGACGGTGATCAATATCTGGCAACATCGCATACCCGCTGGCCCGGGACACCGCGGTGGCGGTCACCGCGTCCGGATTCGCCACACGGTTGATCAACCGCATCTGGGTATGTTCCAGTCCGGATAAACATACCGGGTCTGGGTGCCGTTCGTGGCCCAATGGCTGATCGTCTGCATCAATCCAGCGCAACAGTGGTCGGGGAGTGTCTTCGGGAAAATCTCCGCGCTGGCTTCGGTACCAGCGCAACATGGCCAGCCAGACGGTGGCGGGCGGGTCGGCGGCCGATCCCTCAGCGGCCCACTCCATGACCTCCAATAGCCCGTCCATGACGTACAGGCTCATCTGTGTGTCATCGGAGATCGCCAGCGGAGACGATGAGCTCTTGGTGCCCTGTTCCCAGCTACATCGGTACCCCAATGCATCCCCGACAGCTCCGGAATGCAACGTCGCCCGGATCCTGTCCGCTGCGGTCACCGCACCGTGATCAGGCATGTGTGGATCGGGGCCGGGGTCAGTGGAGGATAAAGCACACACATCGGAAAGTTTATCTTGTCCAGACATGCACCATAGGCTGGGCTCATGCGAATTCTTCATACCTCGGACTGGCACATTGGTCGGAGTTTTCACGGCACCGGCATGTTACCGGTCCAACAGCGTGCTCTGGAGCAACTGGCCGAGATTGTGGTTCAGCACGGAATTGCGGCGGTGGTCGTCTCAGGTGATATCTATGACCGTGCCCTGCCGGCCGCCGATGCGGTCCGCACGCTGGATGCCGGCCTCGCCACACTACGGGAGACCGGAGCGGAACTGGTGTTGACCTCCGGCAACCACGATTCCTCCATTCGGTTAGGCTTTGGCCGCGAGCTCATGCGGGCCTCCGGGGTTCACTTTCGCACCCAAATTGCTGATATCACCCACCCGGTGGTGCTCGAGGATCCCGACGGTGGCACCGTGGCGATCTGGGGGATTCCCTATCTGGACCCCGGGACCTCCGCCGGGCACTGGGGCGTCGAACCCCAGCACACCGCCGTCATCCAGGCCGCCGTCAACGACATCCGCCAGGCCCAAGAAAGCCAACAGCACCTCGGGCGCGATCAGGCCGCCCACGTGGTGATGGCGCACCTGTTTGCCGCCGGTGGTACCGGATCTGATTCTGAGCGCGACATCGGTGCCCATCATGACGAAACCACTGTGGGCACCCTCGGCCAGGTTCCGGCCAGTATCTTCGACGGCTTCGACTACGCTGCGCTCGGGCACCTCCACGGGCGACAGACGATCTCCCCCGCGGTGCGCTATAGCGGTTCCCCGGTGGCCTACTCCTTTTCCGAGGCGGATCACACCAAAGGAGCGTGGGTGATCACCACTGGGCAGAACCGCGTCACCGATATTCAACCCGTTGACCTCAGCGCCGGGAAGAAGCTGGCCCGGCTCACCGGTGAAATTGACGACCTGCTGGACAACCCCGAGCACACCTGGGCCGAAGACGCCTGGTGCCAAATCACCGTTACCGATGAGCAACGACCGCCACGGGCCTATCAGCGACTGAAACAACGGTTCCCGGACCTGTTGAACTTCATACTAGCCCCCTCCGGGAACCCGCCGACCCGGCAATTGACCTACGCCAAACGGTTGGCATCGGCCACCACCGACCTGGACGTGGTGACCGACTTTATCGACCATGTCCGGGGTCGCCCAGCCTCCCAGGCAGAAAAACACTGGATCAGCCAAGCCTTGGAACAGGTAGGCCGTGAGGGAAGGGACGCTAATCTCCGATGAGAATCCACCGCCTCGAAATTCAAGCCATCGGTCCCTTTGCCCAGCGCGAGGTGATCGAATTCGACCGGCTCAACCAGGCCGGATTGTTTTTGCTGGATGGCCCCACCGGGTCGGGAAAATCCACCATCCTAGCCACCTTAACCTTCGCGCTGTACGGTACCGTACCCGGCGAACGGAAAACCGACTCACTGCACTCGACCCTGGCCGGATCCTCCACCCGGCCGGAAGTGGTCTTAGACGTCTCGGTGGCTGAGCGGCGGTTTCTTATCACGCGCTCGCCGAGTTATCAGCGCCCTTCGAAACGGGCCAAGAACGGTGTGGTGAAAGAAAACTCCACTGTCAGTGTGTCAGAACTGTTGCACGGCGCCTGGCGTGAGGTGACCACCCGAGCCGATGAAGCCGGTCAGCTGATGAATGCGGTGCTGGGGCTCACCGCCGAGCAGTTCATGCGCGTGATCCTGCTCCCACAGGGAGAATTTGCGGCGTTTTTGCACGCCAGTTCGAGCGAACGCCAGGCGCTCTTACGCAAACTGTTCGACACTGCCCGGTTCGAGCAAGTGGAAGACGCTCTCAAAGACGAACGCGACGCACTCGAGCACCACCTCGGGTCTGAAACCGATCGGATCACATCGTTGCGTCACGATGTGATCACTACCATCTCGGCTTTGACGCAGGAGGCTTGGTGGGCTGAGAACCAGGCTCCGGAAAGCGCTGAAGAATTGGACGATGAGACGCTGGCGACACGGGCGACCGAGACGATGGCGGGTTTAGTGGCCTCAGCCCACCACCGGCAACAAGAACTCTCTACAACAGAAAACACCCTTCGACAGCGAGTCGAGACGATCACCCGTGATCTCACCTGCTTGGACCAAGCCACCTCGTATCACCAGCGACGCAACCAACACGAGCACCAGCGGGAGCAGATCAGTCTTGTCACACAGCAACTGGCTGCTCATCGCGTGGCCGAACCGGTGTGGCGTGCCGTCCAAGCGGTCTGCAGAACCGCTCAGGTGGTTCAGGATCAAGCGAAGGCGCTCGCTGAGACCTTCACCGCTGGGCAAGATCATCCGCTGATCCAGACCTGGGCGCGCGCGGCAGAGCTCGGTGTGGCACAGTTTGCAGACCATCTGGATGACCTCGGCGAGTCGGATGCCGGCCTGCAGGCATTGAGGCAGGGATGGAATGACGTGCAGCGACAAGCCGACCGGGCGGTAGACCGGCTCTCGGACCGACACCAGCAAGCACGTGAGATCAGGGAACTGGCAGACAGCATTACCGGAGGTGAGCGCGAGCTCGAGGAGCTCGACGAGACCCTTCAGGTTCGCAAAAACAAGCGCGAAGAGATGGCGGGTCAACTGAGGGAACTGGCCGGAAACCTGGAGGAATTACACGGCACTGAGGAACGATTGGAAGCCGCAGAACAACGCCACCAGCAGACCGAAACAGCACTAACAGCCGCTCGAGCGAGGCAGACCGCGAAGAAAACACTTAGCGAAGAGCAACATAAGCATCACGATGCGGTAGATCAAGCACAGCGGGCGGTGGATACCTATCAGCGGCTGGTGCAGGCACGCCTGGATGCTGCAGCCGAGCTGTTGGCCGAAGAACTGGTTCAGGGACAGCCCTGTGCGGTCTGCGGTTCCATCGAGCACCCGGCCCCCGCCCAGGGGCAGGGGCTCGAAGAGATTTCGCAACACCGCGTGGAACAAGCCCGTCAGCGTGCTGACGAGCTGCACACAGCCCGCGTGCAACAGGACAAGGTGCTTCAGGCGGCTCGCGACGAGCACGAAAGGTTGCTGGCAGCAAGTTCAGGTGTGACCCCCGAGGAAGCCAGCCAAACCAGAGATGAGGCGAAGGAACACGTGGTGCAGCTCCGAAAGGACGTACAACGCTATCGTCAGCTGGTTCAGGACCAACAGCGTGCCGAACAGGCCATCGAGAAGATCACCACCATGCTTCCCGATCTGGAAGCACAACGAACCGCAACCGCGACAACCCTCGAAGCGCAACGAGAACGACAGGAGAAGCTCCAGGAGCAACTGCACAAGGCGCTGGGTTCCTATGCCTCGGTGAGTGAGCTACAGGACCACACCGAGCAAGCGCATCGACTCGTCGCCGCCATCAGCCAGCGCCTCGACCAACTTGGTGTCGCGGTGGCACGACGAGATCAGGCCATCACCAGCCGAGACCTTGCGCTGAAACAAGCTCAAGAACACGTGAAGACTCACCGACTGACCATCGATGCCAGCTCCGTGGAGGCCATCACGGCAGCGGTGATGGAGGATCGCTCGGTGACCGAAGCCGAACAACAAGTGACCGACTGGGACGCTGAGTCGGCACGATTAGCCGAGTTGGCAGAGCATGAGCACGTCGTCCATGGCCTGGACTTACTCGCCCAGCACCACAACGACCCGGAGGAACACCCGCTACCGAGTCAACAAGTGTTGAGCGCCCACCGGCAGCAACTGGAGGAGACCATTCGCAACCGGCAGGCCGCCGATTCGCGTCGCGGGACCGTCGAACACGCCCACCAACAGGTCACCGCTGAAACCACCGAGCTACACCAACGCTCCAGTCAAACCGCCGAGGTCGCAGAGAAGCACCAGCAACTTGACGATCTGCTCAAGGTGGTGCGGGGTCAGGGGGAGAACTCCTACAAGATGTCACTGGGTAGTTATGTGCTGACCGGGCGCTTGGAGAAAGTCGCTGCGGCAGCTTCAGAACGCTTGGAGCGGATGACACAGGGCCGCTACAGCCTGGAACACGATGATGCTGGCCAATCCCGCGGGAAATCCGGGCTCGATCTTCAGGTCCGCGACCACCTCAATGACACCTACCGCGCCCCAGCGACACTGTCCGGTGGCGAAAGCTTCATGGCCTCCTTGGCTCTCGCGCTGGGGTTGGCCGACACAGTTCAAGCCGAGGCCGGCGGGATCACGATGGACACGTTGTTCATTGATGAAGGGTTTGGATCTCTGGACTCCGAAACCTTAGAGCAAGTCATGGAGGTCCTCAACGGATTGGGCGATGATGGTCGCACCATCGGGTTGGTATCTCACGTGGAATCGATGAAACACCAAATTCCGACCCGTATCCGGGTCACAAAAACACCCCAGGGCGTTTCCAACCTCGAGTTGGTTCAAAACACCACCGGGGTGTAAACCCCATGACTGGGGGCCTGGCTTAGGCCAGTTTCAGTGTCTTAGCATTCTCGGCGACAATTTCTTCGTACAGGTCCGGATTATCGGCCAGCTTCTGGCCGAAGGACGGGATGATTTCTTCCAAGGTCGGACGCCATTGCTCAGCCCGGGCCGGGAAGCACTTATTCAGCAGGTTGAGCATGATCGGTGCCGCGGTGGAAGCACCCGGGGAAGCACCCAGCAGGGCCGAAATGGTGCCATCCTCGGAGGTGACCAGTTCGGTACCGAACTGCAGCACGCCGCCTTTCTTGGCGTCCTTTTTCATCACCTGGACACGCTGACCGGCGGTGATCATCTCCCAGTCCTGCTGGTCACCGGCCGGATAGAAGTCCTCCAGGGATGCGAATTTCTTGGACGTGGAGGTGGTCAACTCCGAGACCAAATACTTGACCAGATCCAGGTTGTCCTTGGCCACGTTGAGCATCGGCAGAATATTGTGTCCACGCACCGACAGCGGAAGATCCAATAAGGAGCCGGTCTTCAGGAAGTTGGTGGAGAACCCAGCGTAGGGGCCAAACATCAGCGAACGGCGCCCGTCGACAAAACGGGTATCGAGGTGCGGGACCGACATCGGAGGAGCACCGACCTGGGCCTGACCGTAGACTTTGGCGTTGTGCTGGGAGATGACCTGCTGGTTATGGCACCGCAGGAACTTCCCGGAAATCGGGAAACCGCCGAAGCCTTTGGCCTCAGGGATACCGGAGGACTGTAGCAACGGCAGGGCGCCACCGCCGGCACCAATGAAGACGAAGCGTGACCGGGCAGTGAATTCCCGGTCGCCGATCTTGTCCTTGACCGATACCTCCCAGCGACCATCCGAGCCACGTGTTAGAGACTTGACCTGGTGGCCGAAGCGGATATCAACGTAATCGTCGAGCTGAGAAACCAGCTGGCGAGAGAGCGCCCCGAAGTCCACATCGGTACCGGTCTCCACGCGGGAGGCAGCCAGTCGTTGGGAACCAATGCGTCCCTCGGTGAGCAACGGAGCCCAGGAGCCGATGGTCTCGGGATCCTCGCTGTATTCGATGTTGGAAAACAGTGGGTGAGCCTTCATCGCCTCGTAGCGGGTCTTCAGATAGTTCGCATGATCATCACCCCACACGAAGCTCATGTGTGGCAGACGGTGAATAAAGCTCTGCGGGTCGGTCAGGGTGCCGTTACGCACCAGGTAGGACCAGAACTGTTCGGAGACGTGGTACTGCTCGTTGATGTTGACGGCCTTGGTGATGTCTACGGATCCGTCAGCTTGCTGTGGCGAGTAGTTCAGTTCGCACAGTGCGGCATGACCGGTACCGGCGTTGTTCCAGGGGTCAGAAGACTCCTGACCGGCCTGATTGAGGTTTTCGTACAGGGCAACTGACCAGTTCGGCTCGAGAACCTTGAGGAAAGTTCCGAGCGTGGCGGACATAATCCCGCCCCCGATCAGAACAACATCATAAACGGGGGAGTCGCTTTCGTGCGGCACGTCTATCTCCTGATTTTCGGATCGACTATCTGACCGGCGCGCGGCCGCGGATCATCTAACAGGTTCACTCTACTACCGATCAGCCGGATCAGCTCAGTCTCACCGCGTCACAGAGATGGGTTACTGGCTGAGCCGCAGGTGGTCAAAATGTTCATCGAGCACCGGCGAAATCGGGTAGTACTGCACCCGAGACCCCGAAGCCAGCGAGGAAATCGGAAAGGCCAGCGGAAAAGCCGGCAGATCCAGAGCGGCGGCGCGAGAAATACGGGCGAGCTGTCGGTCACGGGCGGAAGAATCCAATTCGCTGCGGGCGGTGCGCAGTGTCTGGGCTACCATCGGGTTTTCCCACCCGAATTCGGGGTTCGGGGGTCCGAACAGTCGAGCCAGCATGCGTAACGGGTCGCGGGTGACCGCGTGGGCACCGAGTAGGTGGAAGGCCCGGTTGGAATTGGCGGACAGGACCTGTTGCAGGTAGTAGTCCTCCCAGGGGACGGGCACCGGTTTGAGCACCAGGCCAATGGTTGCCAGATCCTCCGAGATTTTGGCGTAGACCGCCTCGGGATTGGGTAGATATGGACGACCGACCTCGATCGGATACCAGAACTCCAGTTCCTGGCCTTGATAGGCCGATGAGTCCAGCAACTCTTGGGCTCTGGCTACGTCGAAAGGATAGGACTGGATGTCTTCTGGGGCCTGCATGATCGCTGGCGGGAGGAAATGATCGGCCACCATCGACCCGGACAGCATGGTTTCGTTGACCAGGTCTTGGCTGTCAATCGCGTGGGCGACCGCCTGGCGCACTTGCAACGAGGACACCACCGGGTGCTGCTGGTTGAAGCCCACATACACGGTGGACATCGGGTCGCGCTGAATGACTTGGAAACCGTTTTGCACCAACGGGCGTAAGACCGCCGGGGCTACCCCATCGAATGCATCGAGCTGGTCGGACTCGAGGCCGTAGAGTCGCTGGTGCACACTGGTGACCACCACCGCGTGGACTTCGGTGACCTGTTCTTCGGTGGGAATATCTGGATTGGAAACGGCCGTCTCGGTGCGGGTCAACGTCACGCTGGTTGCGTCCGAGTCGATGTTCTCGGGCCAGGTAAAGCTACCGGTGCCCGATAGGGGAACCATCGGCCAGATGATCTCGGTCGCCTCGGGGTCAGCATTCAGGCGGGATAGTTCCTGATCGAACGCCGGCCAGTCCTCAGGGCAGGTGATGGCAAAAGACGGGTCCGTCAGCGCCGAGACCAAACCTGAGATCGGTTGGTGAAGCTGAAGTCGGAAATGGGTATCATCGACGGCCTCACTGGAGTCATACAGACACTCGGTCTCACCGGTATAGCCGCCAAAGACTATGGCGAAGGCCAGTCGGGGGCGCGTAGATATTCCCGCCTCGTCTAACCGCTCGGGAAGGGTGGCCCAGCGCTGAAAATTTTGGGCCACGATCTCGGCAGTCAGCGGTGTTCCGTCGTGGAACTCTACGTCGTCACGCAACGTGAAATCGTAACGCAAATGGTCGGCAGAACGGTCCCATTCCAGTGCCAGTCGGGCGGTGGGTTCACCGGTGTCCGGGGTGATAGCCACCAGTGTGTCGTAGACCTGTCGGGTGAGCCGCAACGAATCGTGGTCACTGACCACCGAAGGATCGGTGGACATCGGCCGACTGGGAATGCCTAACCGGAGCGTGCCGGAGGATGGCTGGGCCAAACGGGGTGGTTTCGGGGTGGAAGCCACGGCCGGGGAAAGGTGCCGGGCGCCGACCAGACCGAGCCCACCGGCAGCAACCGCACTCAGCAACGAGCGGCGTGAGAGTTCCATAGCTAGCCCCCATCACGCGATGACTCGGTAGATAACTGCTCACTCAATCTCAACAGTGCGGGCGGGGGGACTTGAACCCCCACGTCAAAGACACTGGAACCTAAATCCAGCGCGTCTACCAATTCCGCCACGCCCGCAACGGTCGGCGAAGACCGTAGACCAGTGTAGCTGAAACGACTTCCGTTTACCGCATTTGTCGGCCCCTGGCTAGTCTGGACCGTCTGGTGGGTCTCGTTTGGTTAGTCCAATCCGAGGTCGCGACGCAATTTCGACACGTGCCCTGTGGCGCGAACATTATATTGAGCCAGTTCGACGGTGCCATCGGGACCAACAACAATGGTCGAACGAATCAAGCCTTCGGTGACTTTTCCGTAATTCTTTTTCTCGCCCCAGGCTCCGTAGGTTTCGGCGACGGCGTGATCGGCATCGGAGAGCACCGGGAAATTCAAATCTTCTTTCTCCGTGAATTTTTCGAGCTTGTCGACCGGGTCCGGCGAAATACCCACCACCTGGTAGCCATCCTGTGCGAAGCGGTTGAGGTTATCTCGGAAATCGCACGCCTCGGTGGTGCACCCAGGAGTCATCGCCCGAGGATAGAAATAGACGATTACTTTGTCACCGGAATAATCGCTGAGGCTGACCTGCTGGCCGCGGGCATCTGGCAAGGTGAAATCGGGGGCAACATCGCCCTGGACGAGTCGAGCGGTTTGTGCATCAGTCATACCCCTACTGTGGCACAACTTCAGTAACAGTGAAACACGAAGACATCGACTAGCAAAAACTGGAGGGTGACGGCGAGGATAGAACTAAACACACCTCAGGACCGATTTCAGCAATTGCTCATAATCGCCGCTGATCACAACCACTTTAAGGAGCCGGTTATGTCCACCCCTCACGACGCCTCTCAACCCTCCGAGACCCCTCCCGAATTCGTCGCACAGGACCAGGTGCGCAGCTTCGTGCGGAAACTGAGTTTCGGGACCATACTTTTCCGCGGGATTTTTGCGTTGATCATCGGTGTGCTGATGGTGCTGGCGCCAGCAATTCTCGCCCCCGCGCTCGGCACACTGGCAGCGGTCTTTATCGGGGTTGGACTGGTGGTCTACAGTGTGGCGGAATTCGTTGATGCCCATCGTGAGCGTAAGGCCGATGAGCCTGGCTGGGGCTGGATCGTGGCCACCGGCATCATCTCGTTGCTGCTGGGGTTGCTGTTCATCGTTTTCCCGCTGATTTCCGGAAGCGTGCTGTTGTTGGTGGCGTCCTGGATTATCGTCGCCGCCGTGTTGTTGCGCGGAATCTTCGTCATCGCCTCTCGGTACACCGGTGGCTGGAGCACCCTGTTGGGCGTGCTGATGATGATTGCTGGTCTGGTGCTCGGCGTACTTTTGCTCGTCCAGCCTGGGGCCACCATCATCAGTCTGGTGTGGGTACTCGGCCTGTTTGCCATCATCTCGGGGATTATTTCCTTGGTGCTAGCGTTCCGCGTACGCAAAATTCTCAAAGACGCCGGCGTGAAATAGCTGGCGTTGTGTTCGGAGGCGTTAGCAACGTCTCAACCCCTCTGAGCAGGTTGATTGCCTAGAATAAGACACGGAGAGACTGAGCAGTACAGGCCAGGATGAGGAGACTGCGTTGGCCACCACGACCGTCCAGAAGACATCGTCATTATTCTCACCTCCCAACGCCCAGCAATGGCATGAGCTCAGTGTTGACCAGACCTTTCAGGCGGTGGAAACCACCGCTGAGGGACTCAGCTCCCAGGAGCACCAACGACGCTTAGAGAAATGTGGCCCCAACGGGTTGCCCACCTCCGACAGCGACGCGTGGTATGTCACCTTGGCCAAACAGTTCCGCTCACCGATGGTGCTCTTTTTGGCCGTCGCCGCGGTGGTGACCGCTGTACTGCAGGAATGGTTCGATGTCCTGGTGATCGTTTTGGTGTTGTTGCTCAACGCCAGTATCGGTTTCTGGCAGGCCCGCAAAGCAGAACGTGATGTCAAAGCCCTGCAAGAACTATCGGCCCCGACCGCGACGGTGATTCGAGCAGGCGAACAGTCGCAGATTCCGGCCAGTGATGTCGTTCCCGGTGATGTGCTGTATCTGGAATCGGGGGACCAGATTGCCGCCGATGTGAGAATTCTGGAGTCTAACGGCCTCCAAGTTGATGAATCCATGCTCACTGGAGAAGCGATGGCGGTGAGCAAACACGACGAGGTCCTTGAGGCCGATATCTCCCTGGGCGACCGCATCAATATGGGCTACTCGGGCACCCTGGTCATTTCAGGCCGGGCCCGCGGTGTGGTGGTCGCCACCGGTACCGATACCGAGCTGGGACACATTGCCGAACTGGTCAGCACAGAATCGGCCAAAACACCGTTGCAGATTCTCACCGACCAGCTGGAACGCAACATCGCCTACGTGATTCTGGGCGTGGCGATCCTGACCTTCATTTCTAGCCTGATCATGGGCACCACGATCGGCGATACCTTCCTGATCACTGTCGCCTTGGTGGTCTCCGCGATGCCCGAAGCGCTACCCATTGTGCTCTCAGTAGCCATGGGCGTCGGTGTGTCTCGTATGGCCAAACACCGTGCGGTCGTTCGCCAACTCCACAGTGTCGAAACCTTGGGATCCACCACCGTGATCGGATCCGATAAAACCGGGACGCTGACGGTCAACCGTATGACCGTCGAACAACTGTGGACTCCAGATGCGGGAACCGTGACCATCAGCGGGGAGAACCGTGAAGAGCTGGAAGATTACACCGCAGCGCAGACGCAGTGCTTGCGCACCGGGGCGCTCACCAACGACGCCGTTCCGGCAGCCGAGGGCGACCGCGACGGTGCGGATGCCGATAGTGAAGGAACCGACAGCGAAGGTTCTCTGCTTGATCTGATCGGTGACGCGGTGGATGTGGCCATGGCGGTGTCTGGGCTCGAATCGGAACAGGTCACGAGCCAGGAGCGGGGTCAAACGCCGATGGCCTCCATGCCCTATGAGCCCGAGCTGGCCTACTCGCAAACCATCCGCACTGATCCGGATGGTACCGCGGTCTTGCATGCCAAGGGTGCTCCTGAAACGATTTTGGATTTCTGCACCGTGGACGAGGAGACCGCCCATAAAGCCCGGAAAGCCGTCTCGGAGATGGCTCACCGCGGGCTGCGCGTGATTGCCACCGCTCACCGCCAGATTGCCGACGACGAACTCGACGAGCTGGTGGAAGAGTTCGAAAACTCTCAGGCTCCGAGACCCACCGGAATGGAACTCAGTGGTCTGCAAGCGATGATGGACCCACCGCGTGGGGGCGTGGAAGACGCTATTGCCCAGTGCCGTGAGGCTGGCGTGCACGTGATGATGATTACCGGTGATCACCCCACCACCGCCGCGGCGATCGCCGACCGGTTGGGTTTGGCCCCGACACAGACCACCAGCTCCCGCCACTCCGAAGCGGAGTCGGTCATCACCGGCACCGAGCTGGCGGAACTGTCTGATCCTGAACTGGTGGAGCGACTGCCACAGATCACCGTCGCTGCCCGCATGTCACCGCAGGACAAACTGCGCGTCGTCAAAGTTCTGCAAGAACAGGACAAAATCGTGGCCATTACCGGTGACGGCGTCAATGACGCGCCGGCGCTGAAAGCCGCCTCGATCGGTGTGGCGATGGGCGAGTCCGGCACCGACGTGGCCCGGGAAGCCTCCGATGTCGTACTCACCGACGACAACTTCGTGACCATCGTCGAGGCGGTGCGCCAGGGGCGCATTACGTTCTCCTCGATTCGTAAAGCCACCTTCTTCCTGCTCTCCAACGGTCTTGCCGCGTTGATCGCGGTCGCCGTCAACACCTTCACCGAGTTACCACTGATCTTCTTGCCGGTGATGTTGCTGTTCATGAACGTGGTGACCAACGGTATTCAGGACATTGCCCTGGCCTTCGAAAAAGGTGAAGGAGACGAACTGGACCAGTCTCCCCGACCACGTTCTGAGGGCGTACTGAACCGCACCATGTGGTTGCGCACGGTGATCACCGGTACCTGGATGGGTGTGGGCACCTTGCTGGTTTACCGGATGGCCCACGAAGCTGGTCTCGAGCTCGACCACTGTCGTACCCTGGCATTGATCACCATGGTGATGTTTAACTTCTTCCAGGTGTTCTCCGCCCGGGCAGAACGTCAATCGGTGTTCCGGCTCAACCCCTTCTCGAACCCGCTCCTGCTCATTTCAGCGCTGGCTGCTCTGGGGTTGCAGTGGTTGGCATCCAGTTGGGAGCCGATCGCGGATCTGATTGGTCTGACCGCCTTGTCGGTCACCGAATGGCTGATGTGCACGGCGATCGGATCGACGGTGCTGTTGATTGTTGAGGGCGAGAAGCTGGTGCGCCGACTGGCACACCGTGGCTCTGCTGACGGTTAGATCACCGCTGAGAACGGTGCGAGCTCGAGGAGCTCGACGAGCCCGTGCCTGAGGAGTCAGTTTCGGCGGAACGGCGACGGACCTGATACAGCCACAAACCCAGGACCGCTCCGGCCAGGGTAAACAGTGCGATGGTCACCAGCGTACCCAGCAGATCCTCGATGATCCGTTGGCCGGTCAGCCACCGGATGCCCTCGACGACCGAGGACGCCACGAGCCCGATGAGAGCGCCGATGATCAGGGCTTTTCTGCTGTTGAGCGTCATCTGTGTTCATCTCCTCTACACGATTGGCCACCGTGACTCCAGCCTACAACTCACCCCATCTGAACCTGAGCTCGCACTACCGGTGCTCACTATGTGGTCACCGGTGGTCATCGGTTTTGACACGACACCAGACCAGGGATTCTACTGAACCGACAGATAGACCGATCTGCACCGCCCGCTGCGTGGTGTCGGACCGGAGACACCTCGTGACTCGAAGGCAGGTACTGTGGCTGAACAAGACCCCAGCACTCAAGAACTCACCCACACCGCACAGGTCAAAGAAGACCGGTCAGCCCGGCTGGCCGTGACGGTTTTCCCAGCCATTATTATTGTGGCTTTTCTCGTGGGGTTCTTCTTCCCCGACCAGACCGCCGGGCTGGGAGAGTTCACCAATATTGCCTTGGGGATCATCATGTTCGCCATGGGACTGACGTTAACCCTGCCGGACTTTGCGCTGGTGGTTAAACGTCCCCTGCCGGTGCTGTTGGGCACTATGGCTCAATACGTGATCATGCCGGTGCTTGCGGTGGGACTGGTGTGGATTTTCCAGCTCCCTGCGGAGTTGGCGGTCGGGGTGATTCTGGTCGGTTGTGCCCCCGGCGGGACCTCCTCGAACGTGATTACCTATTTGGCCAAGGGGGATGTGGCGCTGTCGGTGACGATCACCTCGGTTTCGACCCTGCTGGCCCCGATTATTACCCCGCTGTTGACCCAGTGGCTGGCCGGAGCACTCTTGCCCGTGGATGCCGGGAGCATGGCGTGGTCTATCGTGCAGATGGTGCTGATCCCGATTGTGGCCGGTCTGCTCGTGCGGTGGCTGTTGCGTCAGTGGATCGACAAGATTCTGCCACTTTTACCGTGGGTGAGTGTGCTCGGCATTGCCTACGTGGTGATTGCTGTGGTGTCCGGTTCTGCTGATGCCATCGTCACCGCTGGCTGTTTGGTGCTACTGGCGGTCATCGTGCACAACGGGATTGGTTACCTGCTGGGCTATGGCGCCGCGCGGTTATTTGGCTACCCCTCGCGTGTGGCCCGCACGACCTCGGTCGAGGTCGGGATGCAGAACTCTGGACTGGCCGCAACGCTCGCCGCGTCCCACTTCAACCCCACCGCGGCGCTACCGGCCGCCGTATTCAGTGTTTGGCACAATATTTCTGGCGGATTGCTAGCAGTATTCTTCCGCTGGCGTGCCGCGCAGCACGCCGAACGCTCACTGGACTAGGGGCTTTTCGGAAGATTTCTACTCGATGGTAAGAGCCTGATTGCTGGAGTGGAGACGTTGCTTGCCATCACACCTGGTGTCCGGACACGTGACGATCTTTCCAGCGGTTGAGATCAGTGTGACCGCAGAAACGAGACCAACATGCCTGCTACCCTGCAGGAAAGGCGCCACCGGGTTTGCTCAGCGCACCGGAAAACGCGTCCATCGATCATTCTCGGTACCAGCGTGTTGACCTGTGGGCTTCTGGGTGCCGGTGTGCCCGTGGTGACCGCAATCCCGATCCCGCCCCTGGCTAACACCCCCGTGCAGGATGCACACCACAATGGGGTGGGCACCGCCGACGTGGCTCACCAATTCTCGAGTGCGCCCACACCGAGCCAGGAGTTGCACTGGCCCCAGACACGACCCGATGGTGCGACACAATCCGGACTCGTGGTGCATCACCCTGGCCGGGGAATCCCCGTCGAAGAATTCACAGGATCTCAGCCCCTGGCGTTCCCAGCACGTCACACACGGACACCACGAGCCCAGCCACGGTTCGGGAACGTTTCCAGAATCCCTACCTCGATACCGGCTACATGATGACCCGCGCGCCACGCGCGGGCGAGACTCTGACCGCGATCTTAGATGACTGGGTTGATGAACGTGATGCGACCTCGTCGGAGACGTTGAGGCAGAATTCCCGCCTGCGGATTGGAACGGGTGGTGAGCCCCCGACTACTCCCAGGATCCCTCGGAGAAGTTCCCTATCAGTGCGAAGCACCGATGCATAACTGGGAGCCGGTGACGGTCAAAGCCGGCGGAGATGATGCAAAGACCAATGATATCGGTGATAAACCGGCCCCGAATAGCGCCGTGAAGTACACGCCGGATGCCCCGAAGGACTTCCTGTGACGGTTAATCCGGAGAATGGTGAGGTGACCGCAACGGCAGACAGCACGGTCGAGCCGGGCTCCTATACCGTTCCGATTCAGCGCACCTTTGGTGATGGTCACCCTGATGAACTTCAGGTTAAGGTTATCGTGGCTCAAGTCCCTGTCTACGAGCCCATCACCGTAGCGATGAACGAGGAAGCGACCGTTGCGGTGCCACGCGGAAACGATGGCAACCCGTTGCCCGACGGCACCACCGTCGATGTCGACGGAGAGTGGCCACAGTGGGCCGCACTGCAACAGGATGGTTCCATTGCCGTCGCACCCACCCCACAGAACGCCGAACCGCGGGAGTATACCGTGCCGGTGACGATTACCGTCACGTCTGCGAGCGAGCAGTATGGTCCGGGATATGAGGCGGTCACCGCTGCACCGGGTGGAACGGTTGCGGCCCCACAAACCGTCGAGCCGCAACTGCCAGAGGGGACTCGATTTGCAATCGACGAGTCATTTACCGTCCCAGACGACTGGGAGATCTCGCTTGATGAGACCACGGGAACCATCACGTACCGTGCGCCTGAGAACGCCGTGGACGAGGACAAAAGCGGTGGATCCGGAACCGCAACGGAGGGTGCTGCACCGAACAAGCGCCGCTTGGATGAGCAGTCTGGTGCAACTGGCTCTGGTTCGTCCTCAGACGTGGCGACTACCGGTACCGGAAACATCTTGGCCATTGCCGGCCTGGCTGTGGGCTCGATTGTGTGAGGAACCATTTTCGTCCCGGTGCGCAACCGCCGGGTGCACTAAGCGTCACCTGATCGTCGAATAACGACGGCACGGAAGACACACCGCGACGCTGGCCGCGTGGGGAAAGAACCCGGCGCGGCCAGCGTCGTCATAATGTGAGATATTCACGGTAATGAAGGTTTGACGACAGAATATGACGGGTCCTCCACCCGGTGCTTTGACCACTATCAGGGCGATTTTTAAAGTGTCTTTCAGAGTGGGTGGCGGTAGCGGAGGTTGAGACCAAATTCGTTAGACCAACCACTCCTCGAAAACAAGTAGAATACTTTGACAAAGGATCACGAGAACCGGTTCAACAAGCTCTGACTGGCCGGTCGGCAACCCTTTCCGCTGTGACGGGGTGCCTCAGATGATGATCCGGTCTTCAGCACACCGCTGGAGGCAAGCACGGCGTGCCCAGCACTGGCAGACACGCCCTAGTATCAAGGGGGACGTTATGTCTACTACCAGTCACTTTTCTGCCGAAGACTCTGAGGGCCCATGTCAATCCGGGTTTAGTACCCAACAAATTCACGCGGGCCGTATCCCGGATGAATCCATTCGTCCTGTACGCGAACCAGTCTATGTTTCAGCTGCCTTCGGATTCGATTCTTTCGCCCAAGCCCGTGAAGTCTTCGCCCAACGTCAACCTGGACTGACCTATTCCAGAACTGGAAATCCCACGGTTGGATTGCTGGAACGGCGACTTGCCAGCCTGGAAGACGGAGTCGGGGCGGTCGCCACCGCGTCGGGCCAGGCCGCCATCACGCTGAGTGTGCTGGCCCTGGCAGGACGGTCCTCGCAAAGCCCAGACGGTCAACCCCATCCGGAGGCTCCGGCCGGCCACGTGGTGGCTTCAAACCGTATCTATGGTGGCACCGCTGACTTGCTCAACGACAGCCTGGCGGAAGCCGGGATCACCACCACCTGGGTCAATCCGCACGATCCCCAGCAGTGGGAGGAAGCGATCACCGAACGCACGCGGGTCTTTGTGGTCGAATCCATTGCCAACCCACACGCAGACCTGCCGGATATCCCGGCCTTGGCAGAAGTTGCTCACCGGCACGGGGTGGCACTGATTGTCGACAATACCCTGGCGACACCGTATTTGCTCCAACCTGCTCGTCTGGGTGCTGACCTCGTGGTGCACTCGGTGACCAAATACTTGGTCGGAAACGGTTCCTCTCTCGGAGGAGCGGTCATTGTCACGGACAATTTCCATCCCTCACAACGTCCAGAGCTATGGCCACAGCTGACCACACCACGCCCTCGTTTTGGTCCTCAGTCCTTGGTGGAGAAATACGGGGAGGCAGGCTCTGTGCTGCATCTGCTTCGAGCACAGTTGCTCAACGACGTGGGACCGGTGCTATCGGCGTTGAACGCCCAGCAGGCTTTGGAGGGTATTGAAACGCTCGACCTGCGGTTGCCCCGCCACAGCCAGACCGCTACGGAACTCGCTCGTCGACTGGAACAGCACCCCGGTGTGCGTTCGGTGAGCCACCCCTCGCTGGAATCTCACCCGAATAAAGACATTGCGGAACGAGACTTCACGCGGGGGACGGGAGCGGTATTCTCTTTCGAATTGAATACCGATTCTGCCGGTGTTGAGCGGTTTTTCAATTCACTGCAGCTGTTTACCCTGGCGGTCAATCTTGGCGACTCTCGCTCCTTGATCACCCACCCGCTGACCACGACCCACTGTCGCCTTTCGGAGGAGCTTCGCATCGCTGGACAGATCAACGAGACCACCGTGCGACTGGCAGTTGGACGCGAAGATGTCGACGATTTGTGGCACGACGTCAAACAAGGGCTGGACCAGCTTGTTCAAGCAAATCAGCCCGCGTCCGAACAGGTCTGGGCAGATGCAAACACCACTAAGGCAGAAGAATCAGCAAAGGCGGCACTGTCATGACAACTCTTGATCTTCACCACAACATCCCGAGCAAGAAAAACGAAAATCCCACCCCGGGGTTCCGAACCCGAGCCATCCATGCTGGTCAAGACCCGGATCCACTGACCGGAGCGGTGATTCCACCGATCTATCAAACCTCGACGTTTGTGCAACCCGGTGTGGAAACACTACGCGCTGGCTTTGAATATTCCCGCGGCGGTAATCCCACACGGACCGGTCTCGAAGAACAGCTGGCCAAGCTCGAGGCCGGTGCTGCAGCGTTTAGTTTTGCCTCGGGCATGGCTGCTGAAGATGCTCTGTTGCGGGCGGTGCTGAAACCTGGTGCAACCGTTGTCAGCACGGCCGAAACCTACGGTGGTACACACCGACTGCTCACCCAGCTCTACGCTCGGTGGGGAGTTAATACCGTCTTCGTGAGTCCCAGCGAGCAAGACAAGCTCGCTCAGGCGGTGGAAACATACCGTCCTGACGTGGTCTGGTTGGAAACGCCCTCCAACCCGTTGCTGACCGTGGTTGATATCTCTGCCTGGGCAGAAGCAACGCATCAATATGGCGGACTGCTCGTAGTGGATAACACTTTCGCATCACCGGCACTACAACAGCCGATCACTCTCGGTGCGGATCTGGTGATTCACTCAACCACCAAATACATTGGCGGCCATTCAGACGTTTTGGGTGGCGCCATTGTGGTTGGCCAGACGAGCTGGGAAGACAAACCACTAGCCGAGGTCATCGGCTTCCAGCAATTCGCTGCCGGTGCTGTGGCAGGCCCCCAGGACTGTTTCCTCACCTCTCGTGGGTTGAAAACTCTGGGCGTGCGGATGCAACAACACTGTGAAAATGCACGAATCATCGCGGAATGGCTCCAGGATCGGTCCGAGGTCGACCAGGTTTTCTACCCCGGATTGTCTTCCCACCCCACTTACGACATCGCTCGTCGACAAATGAGTGATTCCGGGGGGATTGTGAGCTTCCGATTAAACGGGGGAGAGGCCAAAGCGCGTCAGGTGGCCGAATCCACCGAAACGTTCCTGTTATCGGTCAGCCTCGGTGGCGTCGAGTCGCTCATCTCTCATCCTGCCACCATGACACACGGTTCCACCAAGGGCAGCGAACAAGCTCCGCCCGCTGATGTGGTGCGGCTGTCCGTGGGCATCGAAAACATCGAGGACCTGCTGATCGATCTTGAGCGCGCTCTGCGCAGCTAGTTGGATCCCACAGAGCACAGACCAAGCTCACCAGTAACAGCTCGGGCCCCTCGCAAGCTTGCGACGGGCCCGAGCCGTTGCTGGGCACACTTCGCGAAACACGGGCGCGCCAGCGGTTCTGGGGAGAAAGTTCCGTGTTAATGTTCGTGACCGGGTGATGACCCTTTATGACAGACAGCTGATGTTAACAACGTGATCGGCGTTAGCCTGGTCCAACTAATGTCTCTGCCCAGCGTTTGCTGGTGACGTCTGTTCCGAAGGGTCTGTTGAGCAATGACAACTAGCAAGACAAAAACAGAATTCTCAGTCTTCGAACCGGCGCCGACTCGAGTAGAACCTCCGAAGCCTGATCCGGTTGGTCCGGTACAACGTAACAAGATCAGCATCTTCATTCTATTGGCCATCGGGTTGTTGGCCCTGATCTACAATGTCAACTCCCTCAACGCCGGCATAGAGCAGGGGCTCTACTTCGGCGTGCTCTTTCTCATTGGCCTCGGACTCGGCGTAGCGCTATTTCACTCCCGGTTCGGTTTTACCTCCGCCTGGCGACAGCTGGTAGCTGTCGGCAATGGTAAAGGACTTCGAAATCACGCTCTCTTACTCGGGACAACTGCAACAATCTTTATGTTGCTCTTTACCACCGGGTGGGGAGCCTTCGGCAACGAACCGACGCCCTATGCCGGGACGATCGGGGTAGGGCTTCTCCTAGGTGCCTTTATTTTCGGCATGGGGATGCAATTGGGCGGTGGTTGCGCCTCGGGAACACTTTTTGCCGTGGGCTCCGGACAATCGATGGTGATCCCCACGCTGATTGGCTTTATCGCTGGTTCCATCATCTATACCGCCCCATTTTTCTACCCGTTGGTCTCTGACCTTCCCGGTATGGAACCGGTATTGCTCTCAGACCATGTCGGCTATGTGGGAGGCTGGGCGATCACCATTGCGGTGCTACTTGTTATTGTGGCGATCACGCGCGTTGTCCAGGGCCGTCGCAACCCACCTCCAACCGGAAACCCTCCGACAGCACGTGGTGCTGCTCGAATACTACGAGGCTCATGGCCGATGTGGGTTGGAGCACTGGTGCTCGCGGTGCTCGGCGGGGCCGTGATGTGGGTCTCTGGCGGAATTTGGGGCATTACCAATGCCTTCGCTCTGTGGGGCGCCAAGGTTCTACAGTTCATTGGTTTCCAGCCCGAAACGTGGGAATTCTGGCAACAAGAAAACTGGGCCGCCATGCTGGAGGGTTCAGTGCTTTCCCACAAGAACTCACTGACAAACTTTGGCATCATGATCGGGGCAGCCCTTGCTGCTACGGCGGCCGGGACCTGGGCGTTTGCCCGCAATATCAACTGGAGGCAAGCAGGCATCGCTGTTCTTGGCGGCATCCTGATGGGGATCGGCGCCCGTCTTGCCGAAGGGTGCAATATCGGCGCCTACTTAGGTGGCATTGCCTCGGGATCCGTGTCGGGTTGGCTGTGGGCCGTGGCCGCGTTGGCGGGTACCTGGGCCGGGTTGAAAGCCCGCGCGCTGTTCGGGATGGATAATCCGAAACCGACCGACTCGGTCTGCTGATTCCCGTTTCCCGATTTTCCCGTTCCCCTACGATAACGCGATTCAGCGGTCGTGAGTCGGGCCTTCGTGACTTTGGGGCCAAGCAGTCCGGCCACCTGGAGCGGACGGCGGCTACCAGCGGACTCGTCCGTGCACTCCTCAGCCCCGCACGGTGTACGGCGAGAATCTCAAGACAGGAGCCTCCGAGAGCCCTGCAGGTCGCTGGTACGTGCTAACGACGGCGCTGATGATGACGGCACTCGTGTGCGGTGGGCTGACGGGTACGGGACACAGGGCGAGGAACCGACAGCAGAAGACCTCCGGTGACTAACGGAATCTGAGATCCGCATCGTGGTGGCCGGAGGTCTTTCAGCTATTGCGGTATTGGGTGTCGCTGGCGTTGCTAGTGTCCTGCCCCAAGAGGTTCAACAGCCTTGAGCAACGAGGCGGTGTATTCTTCTTGCGGGTTAGCAAACACCTCTTGGGTGGTGCCGGTCTCGACAATTTTGCCCTGGTTCATCACCGCGACGCGGTGTGCTAGTCGGCGTACGACAGCCAGGTCATGGGTGATGAACAAATAGGTCAATTCGTGTTCGGCTTGCAGATCCAACATCAGGTCCAACACCTGTTCCTGGACCGAAACATCCAGGGCTGAGACCGGCTCATCGCAGACCACAAAGTCGGGGGATAAGGCCAAGGCCCGTGCAATCGCGACGCGTTGACGCTGACCGCCAGACAGCTCCCTGGGCAATCTGGACCCAAACGTGGCGGGTAACCCGACTTGGTCGAGCAGTGTCTCGGCCGTGGCACGACGCTCGGCGCGGTTGCCGACTTTGAAAGCGCGCAGGGGCTCGGTGATGATCTGCTCCAGGCTCCAGCGAGGGTTCAATGACGCAAACGGATTCTGGTAGATCAACTGCGCCCGGCGACGCAACTGTCGCCAACGACGTCCCGACAGGTTATGGACGGGCTCACCGTCGAAGGTCACGGTTCCCTCGGTCGGAGTATCCAAACCGAGTACCAATCGTGCGGTGGTAGATTTACCGGACCCCGATTCACCCACGAGTGCCAGTGTCTCACCGCGCCGGATCACGAAATCAATGCCGTCAACGGCGTTGGTGCGCAATGTTGAGGCGTCACGGCGCCGTGACGTGGCCTTTGGCTGGGCGAAATGGCGTTTCAGTCCGCGGACCTGGACCAGGACTTCGGTTTCGACGTCCAGTGGCGGACGGATATGTGTCGAGCGGTGTAATGAATCAGCCGCAGCCACCAGACGCTGGGTGTAGCTGTGCGTGGGGGTATTGAGGATGGTTCCGGTGTCTCCGATTTCCACCACGTTTCCGTGGTGCATCACCACGGTGGTCTCGGTGCGTTGCGCAGCGACTGCCAAATCGTGGGTGATGAGCACCAAGGCGATGTCTCGCTCACTGATGATGGAATCCAGCAGGTCCAAGATCTTGCGCTGCACCGTGGCATCCAGAGCGGAGGTGGGCTCATCCGCGATGAGCAGATCCGGCTCGGGAGCCAAGGCAATAGCAATGAGGACGCGTTGACGCATACCACCCGAGAGTTGATGTGGGTACTGGTCAAAACGGGTCTCTACCGCATCGAGCCCTACCTGGTCGAGCAACTCCAGAGCGCGTTGACGGGCAAGAGCCTTCGGCACCTTCTGGTGGGCGCGAATGGCCTCAATGAGTTGATGGCCAATGGTGTAGACCGGGTTGAGGCTGACACCGGGATCCTGAGGGATCAATCCGATCTTTTGACCACGGAGTCGTTGCCAGGCTCGATCAGAGCTCAGCGCGACGGGGGTATCGCCCCAGGAGAGTTTGCCGTCACGAATGGAGGCTTCCGGCGGGAGCAACCCGAGCAGGGACAGAGCCAAGGTGGACTTGCCGGACCCGGACTCGCCTACCACGGAGATTCTCTGTCCGGGGTAGACAGCAAAATCGATGCCGTGTAGGGCCGGTGTGGTGGAGGACCCGGATCGATAATCGACTTTCAGTCCTTCCAACTGAAGCAACGGTGTCGTTGGCTTCGGGGCGCTCGACGAGGCATTTTCAAGCAGAACGGTCATGGGAATCAAACCCCCTTTCGCGCGGAAATCCGGCGGGCAATGACGTGGACGGAGAGCACAGTAGCAGCTACCACCAGGCCCGGTAGTAGCGTCAACCAGCTAGCACTGTAGAGATAGTTGCGGCCCTCAGAGACCAGGGCTCCCCATTCAGGTGCCGGCTTGGGAGCACCGAAGCCCAGGAAGCTCAAGGCGGAGACCGCCAGGATGGCGTTGCCAAATTCCAATACGGCCAGCGCGATGATAGGTCCGGAAGCATTGGGCAACACGTGCCGCACCAGGATGCTGAATCGACTGGAGCCCACGGAACGGGCCGCATCAACATAGTCTGCACCCGAGACTTTGAGGCTCTCGGACCGTGCGATGCGAGCAAAGGTTGCCACGGACCCCACAGCGACAGCAATGGCAACATTCAACGAGCCGAAACCGAGTGCGGAAATCAACGCGAGTGAGAGGAGCAACGAAGGAATCGCCAAAAGGACATCCACAACGCGCATGATGACCTGGTCGACTTTACCTGCCAGGAATCCAGAGAGCACTCCGAAGAAGCTTCCGCTCACGAAGGCGATGACAACGGCCATCAGGGCGGTCTGCAGTGACAGTGAAGTACCGTGGACTACGCGGGTAAACAAATCTCGGCCGAGTTGATCGGTACCGAACCAATGGGCCAGGCTGGGCGACTGTAGCACGTTATTGGTATCACCTTGGTAAGGATCACCGGGAGCCAGGACCCCGGGGAAAAAGGCAGCGATCACCACGAGGGCCAAGAACACACCGGCCAGGATCAGCCCGATTCGAGACGTGATGGATTTTGGCGAGAATTGTGGTGGTCGGTTGTGTTGAGATCGTTGTGCGATGGTAGGTTCTGCGGACGATCGGGGCAGTCGAGCAGAGAGTGTTTGAGTCATGATGAGTTTCCCGTTCTCTTAGGCGAAACGACGGCCAAGTCGTACTCGAGGATCGATCGCTGGCAACACCAGGTCCACCAGCAGATTCACGGTGACAAAGACGACAGCTGCTAAGACGACAATGCCTTGAACCACCGGAAGATCCTGAGTGGAAACAGCTTGAACCGTCAGCTGTCCGACACCGGGACGTGAGAACACCGTTTCAACGATGACTGACCCGGCTAGTAAACCGCCGGCGACCAGTCCCACCATCGATAGGGCCGGGACCAGCGAGGTTCGGGCCACATGGCGCAGGTGCACGGTAAACCGGTTGAGCCCCTTTGCCCGCGCTGTATTGACGTAGGACTCTGCCGAGCTTCTTTCCAGGCTGGATGCAAAGACCTGGCAGATCAGCGCTCCGATGGGAAGCGACAAGGTCACCGCAGGAAGGACAATCCCTGCGAAGTCGGAGCCACCCAACGCAGGTAGCCAACCCAACTGGAAGCTGAAAACCTGGATGAGTAGCAAACCAATGAAGAAGGTGGGCAGTGAGATGGCCAGAGGAGGCAACGACAGCAAGAGGTTCTTCAACCATGTGATTCTGGTGTAGGTGGCCAGCAAGGCAATAGCTGCCCCCAATACCACAGCAAGCAACAAAGCGACGCCTGCCAACTGTGCAGTGGCCGGTATAACTTCAGCGATCGCTGTGCTAACGGGACGCCCGGTCTGAATGGAGTTCCCAAAATCACCCGTTATGGCTGCACCAAGATTATTGAAGTACTGGACGATCAACGGGTCATTGAACCCATAAGCTTCGCGCATCTCTTGGAGAAGTTCTTCATCTACGCCACCACTATCCATTCCCCCGGCGGCCATGGCCAGTACAGGATCGCCGGGAACGATATAGAGAATGATAAAACTAACGGTATATGCGGCCCATAACACAGCCAGGGCCATGAGGACTCGAATACCGATATATCGGGCCATCATTCCTCACCTCGATTTAGAGTGATGTCGTTGAGACGGACTCTTGCTGCGGCATCGAACCGCGTTCCTGATACTTCGTCGGAGGTACCAACCACATTGGTCACATCAATAATTGGAACGGCGGTGTAATCTTCGACGAGTGCTTTTTGCGCTTGATAAAGCGCTTCTTCGCGTACGTCGGGATCTAGCGTGGTGGACTGAAGCGCCAAGGCTTCATCAGTGTGATAGTTTTCAGGCAGGTTAGAAATATTGCCTAGCCTAGAGTCGAATATGGTCCGTAGGTGGTCACCATCAGCGCGGGTTGTATTGAACCAGTCGATATCGTAATTTCCTTCGATCACTCTCGCATTCCACTGAGCAATTGCGTCTTCATGTAGCTCGGTGGCAATACCGACTTCCGCAAGTTGCTGTTGTAGCAATTCGACTGCCGCTGAGTTAGGTGCGAACACCATGGCCCAGGTGAAATCGAACTCGAGACGCTCGCCATCCCGGGCCATAACACCGTCTTCATCAGGGCTGAATCCAGCGTCAGTAAGCAACTCAATGGCTTCATCTGGGTCGTATCGCAATTCTTCAGAGAAGTCTGCGTGCCCCGGGGTAGTTGAAGCGAGGATACTGGTGGCAACAGGAGCGTCATCAGGATAGACCACTTCGGCTAACTGTTTGCGGTTGATTGCCAGAGAAATCGCTTTACGCACAGCATGTTCCTGTATCAAGGGGTTGTCGTGGTTCATGCGAATGGTCATCGGCACCCCAGGATTGACAACCGTGTGGAGAGTGGCAGTGGTCTGTTCCAGTGCCGGAATATCCTGTGGAGCTACACTGCTGATAGCGTCGACCTGTCCTGATTGGAGCAGACCGGCCCTCACCCCGGACTCCGGAACGATGGAGAAACTAGCAGCGGACACTTTTGGAGCCGAGCGGTTGTCATAGATTGAGGACCCCCAGTCATAGTCTTGGCGGGCCACGAGGTTTATGCCCTCGTTTGGTACGTACGAATCCAAGAGAAAGGGTCCAGATCCGATGACGCCTTCGCACCGCTCGTCATCCGATTTCTCTAGTGATTCTGGAGCTATTAGACCCAGGTTGTGGGTGGATGTGGCTTGCATAAATTGGGCGTTCGGTTCGGAGAACTTCACCACAAATTCGTGGTCGCTGATGATCTCGGTGTCCTCGTAGTAGTCCAGGTAACTCCTTGTCAGTCCACCACGTGCGCCCAACTCGAGGATTCGTTCAAAATTTGCCTTGACGGCTTCAGCATTGACTGGTTCCCCATTAGAGAAGGTCGCGTCGGACCGTAGCGTGAATCTGAACTCGGTCGTATCGTCGTTAACATCCCAGTCAGTAGCTAGCCAGGGGACGATTTCACCGGTTTCAGGATCTTGGTCGGTGAGCGAATCCACCAAATGACGGAGCGAAAAGACGGCGTCGTTCAGCGTCACTTGTTGGGGATCAACGCAACCCGCATCTGTTCCGAGTGCAAAGTGTAAAACGTTCTCCTCGTCCACCTCCGCGGCGGGGGAAAATTCCAGGCCAGTTCCACTGCTGCAACCAGTGAAGGCAAATAGGGCCGTTGCAACAAGGGCTAGCGAGCGGACGCCATGGCGTGAGGACCGTGCGTGACGATGCTTCATGAGACGTTCACCCCCTGCCGGAAAGTTGCCCGGCCGGTCGTGGCCGGATCCCACGTTGTGGGCAGACCGAGCAATTCACGTAACGTTGCGCCCTCGGGGTATTCGGTGCGTAGAGCACCCCGCTCTTGGAGTAACGGAACAACGCGGTCGATGAAAGGCACGAGTCCGGTCGGGCTCAGATGTGGTGCCAGAATGAATCCGTCGCTGACATGGGTTTCCACAGTCTCAATCATTTCGGACGCCACGGTTTCAGGGCTTCCGACGAAGGTCTGCCGCGACTGGGTGGCAATCACTGTTTCGCGCAGGTTCAGATTGCGCGCCTCAGCGATGTCCCGCAGCTTCTGCACGGCCGCGAACCGGTCGTCATGCCTGACCTCACTGCGACCCTTACTGATGGTGGTTTCACCGACCACCGGGTCCACATCAGGAAGTGGGCCCTCGGGATCGAACTCTGAAAGCTCTCGGTTCCAAATCTGTTCCAGCAACAGGATGGCGGTCTGACCGCTGACCTGCTGAGCCCGAATCGTCGCAGCCAGTTCTTCTGCTTCTTCATCGGTATCTGCCACAACAACGGAAGTACCCGGCAGGATCTTGACAGATTCGGGATCACGGCCGGCCTGTCGCACCCGCTCGGAGAGTTCATGGTAGAACTGTCGGCTGTCTTCGTTATCAGTGTGCAAAGTGAAAATAGCATCGGCGTTACCGGCCGCGAAGTCTTGACCCTGAGCGGATTTTCCGGCCTGGAAGATCAACGGACGCCCCTGAGGGGAACGGGGGAGCGGGAACTCGCCGTGAATATCGAACTGATCGTTGGTGACGTTCACACGTTCCCGCTCGGACTCGACATCTTTCCAGCTTGCCCAGAAACGATTGGCAACATCCAGAGCCTGAGAAGCCCGCACATAGCGGTCCGCCCGGTCGAGGTAACCGCCACGACGGAAGTTGGCGCCGTGGAAGGAATCGGAGGTGGTGACAATATTCCAACCAGCTCGCCCGTTGGAGACATAGTCCAAGGTTGAAAATTGCCGAGCCACCTCATAGGGCTCATTGAAGGTGGCGTTAATAGTCCCGACCAGTCCAATGTGGTCGGTCACCGAGGCCAAGGCTGCCAAGATCGGCAACGTGTCGGGGCGACCAACGACATCCAGGTCGTGGATCAGACCCCGGTTTTCGCGCAGTCGGAGCCCTTCGGCCAAGAAAATGAAGTCCAGGCGACCACGCTCGGCTTCGGCGGCGAACTTCTCAAAAGACTCGAACTCAATGTGGCTTCCAGACTCCGGATCGGACCACACGGTGTGATGATTCACCCCGGGGAAGTGTGCCCCAAGGATGATCTGGCGAGGGGAAGAGTGATTCTGCTGATTCGTCATGAGTGTCTCCTGGGGGAGGTTAGTGAGCGGAAGCGGACGAGGAAGCTGAGGCGTACCGGTTTGCGGGACGACCAAGTCCGAACCGGGCCCGCAATGGAGCGGCATTGTTATCGGCTGGGTGATCTTGGAGTGTCTCCACGACAGATTTCAGGTGCTGCTCGATCACAGCAAGGTCGTGCTGGTTCTGGGCAGGCCAAAGCCGGACGCCATCAACCCCGGCGGCCTTGACCTGGTCGAGGCGTTCACTGAGGTGCTCTGGAGTACCGATGACGACCTCATCGGCCTGAGAAGGATTAAGGGTCTGGACCTCGTTGAGGCGTTGCCAGCGTGCGAGCGCCTCTGACTCGTCTGGATCAACCGCAAAGTACACATCGGCCACGACCTTCGGCGGCGCGTTCTTGTCACGACCGTGCTGGTCGGACAGCGTTGTAATCCTTTCGTGGAGTGAGGTCAACTTCTCCGGGGCCGAGGTGCCGGTGAAGATCACGTCGGCAGCGCGCACTGCAGTGTTCAGCACCTCTTCGCTGGTACCTGCAATGGTGACCAGTGGCTGGCCTTGCGGTGGCCGGGGAACGATAGAGGGGCCTTTGATGGAGAAGAAGTCTCCTTCGAAGTCCACGTAGTGGAGCTTGTCGCGGTCGATGAATCGTCCGGTGGCTACATCGCGAATCTCGGCGTCGTCTTCCCACGAATCCCACAGACCGCGCACGACCTCGATGACGTCGCGGGCTTCAGCATAAAGCGAGGCCTCATCGTCGTAGGCGCGTCCTCGTCCCACTAGCAGCGTTTCGGCTTCGGTGGCTGAGACTGCAACCTGCCAGCCAGCGCGACCGTGACTGACATAGTCAAGCGTGGCAAGATTTTTCGAGACGTGGAAGGGCTCGGTATGGGTGGTGGTCAGCGTCGGGATCAGGCCGATCTTCTCGGTGCGGGGCGCCAACCACGAGGCCAGCAACGACGTATCGAATCCCGGGCGGGTGGCGTCATTGAACGCATCCTCGAGGGTCACGAATCCGGCCCCCAGGTTCTCAGCCTGACGCACGAGGTCTTCCCACGCTGTGATGGAGAAGTTATCGGCAAGAGCCTGCTGGCTCCGGATGGCTGCGGGGTGGAAACCCCCTCGATCCAGCGCAACTCCGATGACGAAGTGGGAGGTTTCGGGTGTGGCACGTGACATGATTCTCCTTAAACACACTTGCCGAATGGGCCTTGTCTTCACCTGGAGCACCCCACTGTGTAAGAGATTGTGGTCGATCTCCAGAGAGAGGGTTGCTGTCCGATCAGCCAGGGCTTGAAATCGGATCTCGTGACAATAAATTCTCGGTGGTGGTTGGGTAGTTGATGGGCTGGGATGGGTGGTCAGGGGTAGCCGGAGGGCAACGGGGAAGCTATTGCCAGGCCTCAGCCAACAGCTGGAAGCTACGCAGGCGGGCTTCCGGGTCGTGGGTAATGGTCGAGATCAGCAATTCGTCGGCTTGTGTAGCGGCCTGTAGCGCCTTGAGTTTCTCGACCACCTGGTGCGGGTCCCCCACGTAGCGGGTCGTCGTCCGGTCGCGGACCAGGGGTTGCTGTTCGGCGGTGAGCTGGTTTTGTGCAGCGGTATCGGGTGAAGGATATGTGATAGCGCCTTGACCGCTACGGATGCTGTAGACCCACTGGTCGTAACCAGCTGCCAAGGTGTCAGCCTCGGAGGTGGTATCGGCCACCAAAACTTCAGCGGAGACGATGGTGTATGGGGCATCGAGGTCTTCGCTGGGTTGGAAGCGCTCGCGGTAGTCCGCCAGAGCTTCCAGAGTATGGGTGGGGGCTACGTGATAATTCGCACCAAACCGTAGTCCCTTTTCTGCGGCCAGTTGCGAGGAGTCACCGGCGTTGGTACCCAAAATCCAAATCTCCGGAGAACCCACATCCGCGGTGGCATTCGAGATCGGTTCGCCATGTACTACGGCGCGGTCATGGAACAAATCCAGTAATTGATCGAGGTACTCATCATAGAAGCGAGGCTCCGCGCCGGGCTGATGCAATAGGGCCTGCTGAGCGGTAGCACGCGGTGAGCCAAAGAGGTGAGACAAATCGGGGGAAGCGGGGATAAACACGCCGTTGTCGGTCTCGTAGTCGTCTGACTGCTGCTTAGCCTCATCTTTCTTCTCTTGTTTGGCAGCTTCGGCCTCGGTGCGCTTCTTTTTAGGGCCCTTCAACCCGGCACGTCCCAAGCCGAGGTCAATTCGTCCCGGAAAGGCCGCTTCAAGCAGGCTGAATTCTTCTGCCACCGAGAAAGGAGTGCGGTGACCGGTCAGAACCGTTCCGGAACCAAACCGCAAGGTTCCGGTTTCACTGGCCAACAAGGCGATGGTCAGGGCAGGGGAGTAGCCCAACATCCCTGGGTTCAGGTGGTGCTCCCCGTACCACAAGCGGTGATAGCCGGCTTCTTCAATGCCACGAGCAAAGGCTCGAGCATGATCAATACCTTCGGCAGGGGTATACCCTTCAGAGAGCGGTACCAAATCGAAAGCGCTAAGCCGGACTGTCATCAGATCACTTCCCGTTTTCCCATTGACGTTGGTTGATAGAGGAACGATTAACCATTCTTCAGATAGGGAAGGCTGGGACCTAGTCGAGGTCAAAGCACTGACACATTCGTCCGTTCATCTCTGGCGCGACGGTTTCCCCTGTCATATATTTCGTGTCCTTGACGCAGTGTTACACGTACCAGGCCACGCTCAACAGGCGGCCCGTCGCGAGAGGGCCGGTACGACAGGTGGCTCCCACCCAGGGTGTTGCGCCACGTCGGGACATGGTGGTCGATGCCTCATGAGGTACCCTGCTCTGGGACGAGAGAGCGAGAGGGTGGGAGGTAACGATTGCACCGGATGGATCAGATCGTGGTCCTGTCGCGGGCGTGATGCAGGAGGAGTAAGTCGGTGGGCACCAGCGCCCAGACCATGACGGAGACTCAGAGCCACACGGAAGCTGGCAGTCAATAGGCACAAACAACCCAGCGTGGAGGCGGGCCTGGTGGCTTTAAAGCTGTGGGTAGACGGTGGATTTGCCGTGTCCGCCGGATATGACAACGGCACCTGTTTGACGTGTGGCCAAACGAGGTGCCGACTTAGAGTGCGCCCCGTGGGACTCGAACCCACAACCTATTGATTAAGAGTCAAGTGCTCTACCAGTTGAGCTAGAGGCGCAGAACTAGATGCGCGTTTCGCACGAGGAACTACTCTAGCAGAGGAGTTTATCGATTGTTAAATCTGAGCGGTGTGACGATCACGACCTCTTGTTCAGCCTACTGATCTTGCTTGCGCTTGTAGAGCTCATCGAGCTGGTCCATCAGTTCGGTCATGAACTCGTGAAAGTCCTCCGAATCATCGAACTGCTCGAGAGCCACGCTGTGCCCGGCACCGAGAGGAACCTCGGGGTCTCCCACCACATCAAAATGTGCGCGATGGCCGGTCACAGTGGTGACTCCGTACCCAGCACCCGAATCAGACACCATGGCTACATTCGACAGGTCAATGGTCAGGATGTCTTCTCGGTCGGCCTCGGTGTGCACCCCAAAGGCTTCGACCTCTTCGGTGACGATCGGCAGCAATACCATCTCTAAAGGCTGGCGACGATAGCCGATCACGAAGGCCGGTCCGGTCGCGACCGGGTGGGCATAAATCAGGTTGTAATCGCCGTAGTTAAAAATTGTGGCTTCAAAGAGCAAACGCAGGCGCTGCTTCAGCGCCGCAGACGAGGAAGAGCCCTGCTTGAGGTGTGCCATCATAATGGACCAGTCTAGTCTCTGGGATGACGCTGCGTCATGATGAAATCACCAGCGATTGATTTACTCGACGATTCAGTCAGTGCAATGTGTTCGTCGTGTTGCAGATAACAGGGGCGAGCAGTCGTAGACTGTCGTCATGACACCTCGCACTACGGACAATTCATCTGAGCCAGATCTCAAGCCCCGCTCACGGGACGTGACCGATGGGATGGAAAGGGCCCCAGCCCGTGGCATGCTCCGTGCCGTGGGCATGGGGGATGAGGACTTCTCCAAACCGCTGATCGGTATTGCGTCGTCGTGGAATGAAGTCACCCCCTGCAACCTCTCCCTGGACCGTCTGGCTGATGCCGCGAAGTCGGGTGTCCATGCAGCCGGCGGGTACCCGCTGCAATTCGGCACCATTTCGGTCTCCGATGGTATTTCTATGGGCCATGACGGTATGCATTACTCACTGGTGTCTCGCGACGTGATCGCCGACTCGGTCGAGACGGTGATGATGGCTGAGCGCTTGGACGGTTCGGTGTTGCTAGCCGGGTGTGATAAGTCGCTACCCGGGATGATGATGGCCGCCGCCCGTCTGGATCTGGCCTCGGTATTCGTCTATGCCGGGTCGATCATGCCCGGCTATGCAACCTTGTCGGATGGCAAGACTCGGCAGGTGACCCTTATCGATGCGTTCGAAGCCGTAGGGGCATGCGCTCGCGGGTTGATCTCGCGCGAGGACGTGGACACCATCGAACGCGCGATTTGTCCTGGCGAAGGTGCCTGTGGCGGGATGTATACTGCCAACTCTATGGCCTCGGTCGGGGAGGCCCTTGGTCTGTCGATTCCGGGCTCGGCCGCCCCGCCTTCGGCCGATCGTCGTCGCGATGCTGATGCTCGCCGGGCCGGTGAGGCTGTGATCAACCTCCTGAAACAAGGGATCCGCACTCGTGACATCCTCACCAAGGAAGCGTTCGAGAATGCTATTGCCGTGATGATGGCCTTCGGAGGCTCCTCGAACTCGGTGCTACACCTACTGGCCATCGCCAATGAAGCCCAGGTGAACCTGAGCCTGCACGACTTCAACCGGATCGGAGACAAGGTCCCGCACCTGTCAGATATGAAGCCCTTCGGTCAGTACGTGATGACCGACCTGGACCGCATTGGTGGCGTCCCGGTGGTCATGAAGGCGTTGCTGGATCTCGGAGTGCTCCACGGCGATGCCCTGACGGTGACCGGCAAGACTGTCGCCGAAAACCTCGAAGAACTCAACCCGCAGGGACTTGATGGCGAGGTATTGCGCACCCTGGACAACCCGGTGCACCCCACCGGAGGACTGACCGTGTTGCACGGGTCGTTGGCCCCGGAAGGCGCGGTGGTGAAATCCGCGGGATTCGACGCGGAGGTCTTTGACGGTACCGCGCGGGTCTTTGAACGCGAACAGGCCGCCATGGACGCACTGGCAGCCGGCGAGTTACAGGCCGGAGACGTGGTGGTCATCCGTTACGAAGGCCCCAAGGGAGGACCCGGTATGCGCGAAATGCTAGCCATTACCGGTGCCATCAAGGGCGCCGGTCTGGGTCAAGACGTGTTGCTGATTACCGATGGTCGCTTCTCCGGCGGGACCACCGGATTGTGTATTGGACACATTGCTCCCGAGGCAGCTGTCGGCGGACCCATCGGGCTGATCGAAGACGGTGACGCGATCCAGGTCAGCATTAAAGATCGTCGTATTGATCTGCTGGTCGATGAGGCCGAACTGGAGCGTCGCCGGGAGAACTTCGAGCCCCTGCCACCGAAATTCCAGCAAGGCGTGCTCGGAAAATTTGCCGACATGGTCTCCTCCGCCTCCGCAGGTGCGGTCACCTCACGCCCGGTGAGCACCCGGTAACGCAACAGTACAGCGCGCCACACAACAGCACAGAGCGGGCTGACGACACGGGGTCGTGAGATGGTCAAATCGGTGTGAGATAGCACACCGTGGGCCACCTCACGACATATTTGACTTTTCAGTTCCTCGACTGCAAATATAAGAACATGTCGAAGACCCTAGTAGTCGTTATGTAGCGCATGGCCTGAGTCGAGAAACTCAGCTGGCGAAGCACCGCCACCATGCGCTGACCCCGTAAGGCCCACACCAGAGCCGGTATCGGGGTTTTTTTATGGCCTTTTGTGCAAACCACAAATGGCGGAATCACGAGTCGAAGACAGAAGAAATGAATGAGGCATAGCTCATGAGTTCTGGAGCGAATATCACCCCGTCGGTGATGCCCCCTCATCCACCAACACGCGGCACGAGAACCACCGCCGGTGGATACGATGACCGAGTCCCCGGAGAGAACCGGCGGATCGAACCCACCACGATGACCGGCGCCGAGGCCATTGTCCGGTCACTGGAAGAACTCGGCGTCACCGATGTCTTTGGTCTACCCGGTGGGGCAGTTCTACCCCTCTATGACCCGCTTTTGGACGCTGAGAAGATTCGCCACATTCTCGTCCGCCACGAACAAGGCGCCGGCCACGCCGCCCAGGGCTACTACTTGGCGACCGGTAAACCCGGGGTTGCTATCGCCACCTCCGGGCCCGGTGCGACCAACCTGGTCACCGCCATCGCCGATGCCCACATGGACTCGGAAGCCGTGGTCTTCATTACCGGACAGGTCGGAGCCCAGTTGATAGGCTCCGACGCTTTCCAGGAAGCCGACATTGTCGGGGTTACCATGCCGATCACTAAGCACTCCCGGCTGGTGACCCGCAGCGAAGACATCCCGCAGGTGCTGGCGGAAGCGTTCTATATCGCCACCTCCGGTCGTCCCGGGCCCGTGTTGGTCGATATCACCAAGAATGCGCAGGAAGGCACCCTGGACTTCGCCTGGCCACCGAAGCCCAATATTCCGGGCTACCGTCCGGTGACCCGTGGCCACTCCCGTCAGGTGCGCGAGGCCGCCAAGCTCATTAACTCCGCGTCCCGTCCGGTGCTCTACGTCGGCGGTGGTGCCGCCCGCGGCGAGGCTCAAAAAGAACTCCTGGAGTTGGTGGAACTCACCGGCGCACCGGTGGTGACCACCTTGAACGCCCGGGGCATGGTTCCCGACTCGCATGAGCAAAACCTGGGCATGCCCGGCATGCACGGCACCGTGGCCGCGGTCACCGCCCTGCAAATGTCGGACCTGCTGATTACGCTAGGCGCCCGATTCGATGACCGGGTGACCGGCAAACTCTCCAGCTTCGCCCCCAAAGCCAAGGTCATTCACGCCGATATCGACCCGGCCGAAATCTCCAAGAACCGTGCGGCCGATGTTCCGATCGTGGGGGATCTCAAAGAGATCCTGCCCGATCTGTACCAGGACGTCACCGCATTGCGTGAGTCCGAGGGCACACCGGACCTCAGCGAATGGTGGACGGTGCTCAATAAGGTACGCAGCACCTACCCGCTGGGTTACCCACCCACCGACGATGGGCTGATGGCCCCGCAGACCGTTATCGAGAAACTCTCCCAGATTGCCGGTCCGGAAGCCGTCTACGTTGCCGGGGTGGGCCAGCACCAAATGTGGGCCTCCCAATTCGTGGCCTACGAACGTCCCCACCAGTGGTTGAACTCCGCCGGACTGGGCACCATGGGCTTTGCCGTCCCAGCCGCCATGGGTGCCAAGGTGGCCCAACCCGAACGGGTGGTGTGGGCTATTGACGGTGACGGATGCTTCCAGATGACCAACCAGGAACTTGCCACCTGCGTGATCAACCAGATCCCGATCAAGATCGCGGTAGTCAATAACTCATCGCTGGGCATGGTCCGCCAGTGGCAGACCTTGTTCTACGACGGCCGGTATTCCAATACCGATCTCAATACCGGAGCCGACACCGTCCGGGTGCCCGACTTCGTGAAGCTCGCCGAGGCCTACGGTGCTACCGGGTTGCGGTGTGAACGCGCCGAGGATTTGGAAGACATCATTAACCAGGCGATGCAGATCAATGACCGCCCGGTCGTGGTGGACTTCGTCGTCTCCCGGGACTCGATGGTCTGGCCGATGGTGCCCGCCGGGGTGTCCAATGACGATATTCAGGTTGCCCGTGATCTGACACCGGAATGGTCAGAGGAGGACTAGACCATGGCACGACACACATTGTCCGTACTCGTTCAAGACGTCCCCGGCGTGCTGACGCGGGTCTCCGGGCTGTTCTCTCGCCGCGCCTTCAACATTGAGTCCCTGGCGGTGGGCAACTGTGAAATCGACGGGCTCTCGCGCATCACGGTGGTGGTCGATGCCGATGGTGATCACCTGGAGCAGGTCACCAAACAGCTCAATAAGCTGATCAACGTCATCAAAATCGTCGAGCTCGATGATGCAGCAGTGCACCGGGACCACATTCTGGTCAAGGTCCGCTCCGATGCCTCCACCCGTGCCTCGGTGGTCCAAGCCGTAGAACTGTTCCGCGCCACCGTGGTGGATGTTTCCACTGATGCGGTGACCGTGGAGGCCACCGGTTCACTACAAAAACTTCACGCCTTATTGGAAGTTCTGGAGCCCTTCGGGATTCGAGAACTAGTCCGTTCCGGCACCATTGCGGTTGGCCGTGGCGGGAAATCCATGACCGATAGAGCCCTGTCTAAAAAAGGAGAATGATGTCCGTTCACAAGTTTTATGACGACGATGCCGATTTGAGCATCATCCAAAACCGCAAAGTGGCCGTGATTGGTTTCGGCTCCCAGGGCCACGCCCATGCCGAATCCCTGCGCGACTCCGGTGTGGATGTCACCATTGGTCTCGCCGAGGGCTCGAAGTCTCGTGCGAAGGCCGAAGCTGCTGGGCTGAAAGTCGCCTCCGTCGCCGATGCCGCCGCTGAGGCTGACGTGATCATGATGCTGGTTCCCGATCAGGTGGCCGCCACCGTTTACGCTGAATCGGTGGAGCCCAACCTGTCGGAGGGTAACGCACTGTTCTTCGCCCACGGGTTCAACATCCGTTTCGATTACATTCAGCCTCCGGCCGGTGTTGATGTGGCCATGGTGGCCCCCAAGGGTCCCGGCCACGTGGTTCGTCGCGAGTTCGAGGCCGGACGCGGTGTGCCTGCCCTGGTGGCTGTAGAGAAGGACGAGACCGGTTCGGCCAAGGACCTGGCCCTGTCCTACGCCAAGGGTATCGGTGCCACCCGCGCTGGCGTGATTGAAACCACCTTCACCGAAGAAACCGAAACCGACCTCTTTGGTGAGCAGGCCGTGCTGTGCGGTGGGGCATCCCACCTGGTCCAGGCCGGTTTCGAGGTGCTCACTGAAGCTGGTTACCAGCCGGAGATCGCCTATTTTGAGGTACTGCACGAGCTGAAGCTGATCGTGGATTTGATGGTCGAAGGTGGTATCTCTAAGCAGCGTTGGTCCATCTCTGACACCGCTGAATTCGGTGACTACATTTCCGGTCCGCGCGTGATCGATGCCCGGGTGAAGGAGAACATGAAGGCTGTGCTGGCCGATATTCAGGACGGCTCCTTCGCCAAGCGCTTCATGGACGATCAGGCTCAGGGCGCCGAAGAGTTCCAGAAACTGCGTGCTGAGGAAGAACAGCACCCGATCGAAACCACCGGTCGTGAACTGCGCAAGATGTTCTCCTGGCTCAAGGACTCTGATGCCGACTACACCGAGGGCACTGCAGCTCGCTAAGCGCTCGCACAGCTCACCCGAGACTGAACCCCACCGCAAGGTGCGTGATCGATGATCACCGCCTGCGGTGGGGTTCCGATCTTTCCCGCTTCGCACAGTCTCCCAGCCCTCGCTCGCGTCGTAGACTAGGTGAGGTGTCAGTGTTGGCGGGCCACATGGTCCGCTCATCAACACCGGTGACTGATGCACCAATAAGTGAACCACCCCTTGAGATGATGAAAGCGTGTCCAGAACCGTGACAAAACCTGTCGTGTTGATTGCCGAAGAGCTCTCCCCGGCCACCATGGACGTCTTGGGAGGTGACTTCGATGTTCGCCACACCGACGGGTCGGACCGCGAACAACTCCTCCAAGCCCTGCCCGAGGCCAACGCCGTCCTGATTCGCTCCGCGACCACCATGGATGCCGAAGCCATCGCCGCGGCCCCCAAACTGAAAATTATTGCCCGCGCTGGTGTGGGGCTGGACAACGTTGACACCCAAGCGGCCACCGACGCCGGGGTGATGGTGGTCAATGCCCCGACCTCGAACATCATCTCTGCGGCCGAGCTGACCTGTGCACATATCCTGGCTTCGGCTCGGAACCTGGCTGAAGGTAACGCCACCCTGAAAGCGGGGGAGTGGAAGCGCTCGAAACTCAAGGGCACTGAACTGTATGAAAAGACCCTGGGCATCGTCGGTTTAGGACGTATCGGATCGCTGGTGGCCGAGCGAATGCAGGCTTTCGGCATGAACATCGTCGCCTACGACCCCTACGTCACCGCCGCACGCGCTCAGTCCATCGGCGCGAAACTCCTCAGCCTCGAGGAAGTTCTCCAAGCCTCCGACTTTGTCACCATCCACATGCCACGCACTCCCGAAACCATGGGCATGATCTCCGACGAGCAGTTCGCGCTCATGAAGGACACCGCCTACGTCATCAACGTGGCACGTGGCGGTCTGGTGGATGAGGACGCTCTGACCCGCGCCTTGGAATCCGGGGCTATCGCTGGAGCCGGCATCGACGTCTACGTCAACGAACCCGCCAAGGACCTGGGCTTCTTCTCATCACCGAAGGCCACCGTCACCCCGCACCTGGGTGCTTCGACTATTGAGGCCCAGGAAAAGGCCGGAGTCGCTGTGGCGAAGTCGGTGCGGTTGGCCATGGCCGGAGAGCTGGTGCCCGATGCCGTTAACGTCGCCGGGGGAGCGATTGATCCCTACGTGCGCCCGGGCATTCCGCTAACCGAAAAGCTGGGACGGATCCTGACCGCGCTGATGCGCAACCAGTCGCTGACCGCCGTGGAGGTCCATGTTGCCGGGGAACTGGCCGAGATGAACGTGGACTCGCTGAAATTGGCTGCCCTGAAGGGCGTGTTTACCGATGTGGTCTCCACTCAGGTCTCCTACGTCAATGCCCCGGTGATGGCCGAAAACCGCGGTGTCGAGGTGCGTTTGACCACCTCCCCGGAATCCCCGTCCTACCGTAATACCGTCACGGTGCGCGGAGCGGCCGCTAACGGTGAGCAGTATTCGGTTACCGGTACCCTGACCGGCCCCAAGCAGGTCCAAAAACTGGTCGGCATCGATGACTTTGAATTTGAGGTGGTCTTGGCTGACCACCTGCTGGTGTTGCAGTATCAGGATCGACCCGGGGTGATTGGTGTCATTGGTCAGACCCTGGGCGATCAGCACGTCAACATTGCTGCCATGGACGTCAGCCCCGATGGTGACAATGACACCGCCTTGGCCGTGGTCACCCTGGATGCCGCTCTGGCGGAGGGCACGTTGATCACCATCAGCGACACCATCGGTGCGGAACGTTCCTGCGAACTCAACTTGGAAGAACGCTGATATGAAATACTACTTGACCACCGCGATTGCCTACCCGAACGGCGACCCACACATCGGTCACGCCTATGAGTACATTGGCGCTGATGCCATGGCACGGTTCGCCCGCCTTGATGGGCGCGATGTGCGCTTTTTGACCGGCACCGATGAACACGGTCAGAAAATGCAACAAACCGCCCAGAAGCTGGGCATCACCGCCGCTGAACTCGCCTCCCGCAATTCAGCCCGGTTCAAGGACATGGACGACACGGTGCTGAAGGTGTCCTACGACCGGTTCATCCAAACCACCGACACCGATCACCGGGTGGCTGCTCGAGAGCTCTGGCAGCGGATGAGCGACAACGGTGATATTTACCTGGATAAGTACTCCGGGTGGTACTCGGTGCGTGATGAACGGTTCTTTACCGAAGACGAAACCGAGCTGGCCGACGACGGCACCCGCATCGCCACCGAAACCGGTACTGAGGTGACCTGGACTGAAGAAGAATCCTATTTCTTCCGGCTCTCGGCCTACCAGGACCGTTTGTTGGCACACTACGATGCACACCCTGAGTTCATCGCACCGGCCTCTCGTGCCAACGAAATCCGCCGCTTTGTCGAATCTGGTCTGCAAGATCTCTCCATCTCGCGTACCAGCTTCGACTGGGGCATTGACGTCCCAGAGCCCAGCGAAAAAGCCCTGGCCGCCGACCCTGGACTGGTCACCGACCAGAAACACGTGATGTATGTGTGGGTCGATGCCCTCGCCAACTACCTCACCGGTGCAGGTTTCCCCCACGATGATGAGATGTTTGGCTACTGGCCGGCTGATCTACACGTGATCGGTAAAGACATCTCCCGGTTCCACTGCGTGTTCTGGCCGGCGTTTTTGATGTCGGCAGGCATTGAGCTCCCGCAGCGAGTCATCATCCACGGATTTTTGACCAATGACGGCGAAAAGATGTCCAAGTCCTTGGGCAACGTGGTTGCCCCGGCCGACTGGGTCGAGCACTACGGGCTGGATACGGTGCGCTACTTCCTACTACGCGAATTCAGCTTCGGTGCTGATGGGTCCTACACCCACCAGGCTGTGGTCGCCCGCAAGAACGCCGACTTGGCCAATAACCTGGGTAACCTGGCCCAACGATCGCTGTCAATGGTGTTCAAAAACTGCGACGCCCAGATTCCAGCACCCGGCGGTGACCTCACGGACGCCGACCGGGCGCTACTGGACCACGCACAGCCGCTGTTAAAGATCAACCAGGACCACTACTACCGGCAAGAGTTCAACCGTGCCCTGGCCGAAACCTGGCGTGTGCTCGATGAAGCCAACACCTATTTCGCCGACCAGGCACCCTGGGTGTTGCGCAAAGCAGACCCCGAGCGGATGAAGACCGTCCTGTGGGTGACGTTGGAAGTCGTGCGTCAGGTCGCGTTGCTGATCCAACCGGTCATGTCGGACTCTGCTACTCAGCTGTTGAGCCTGTTGGGTGTGCCTGCCGAGGGCGATGCCGGAGCAACCCTGGTCTCCGGGCACGGCCCGCGGTCCTTCGCGGCCTGGGATGAAAAGCTTACGCCCGGAACTGAGATTCCCAAGCCGGTCGGGGTGTTCCCGCGGCACGACGACACCGACGATCAGCAGTAGGGGGCCGGTGATGACAACCATCCCCGCATTGGATCTTGCGGTGATACCCGGCGACGGGATCGGCCCGGAAGTTACCGCTGAAGCGGTCAAGGTGCTCAAGGCGGTCTCTCAGACCCCGGTGACCACCACCGAGTATCTGCTGGGTGCCGAGCACTATCTGGCCACCGGTGAGACCCTAACCGATGAGACACTGGAGGCTATCCGTGGCCACCAGGCCATCTTGTTCGGTGCCATCGGCTCCCACCCGGGCGACACCCGGATTCCTTCGGGCATCCTGGAACGCGAGATCATCCTGAGACTGCGGTTCAGCCTGGACCACGGGGTGAACTTCCGCCCCGCTCAGCTCTACCCGGGAGTCCGCTCCCCGTTGGCTGACCCCGGCGATATCGACTTCGTGGTCTTCCGCGAAGGCACCGAAGGGCTCTACCTGGGACAGGGTGGTCGGTTGCGGGCGGGCACCGACCACGAGGTGGCCACCGAGGTTTCGGTCAATACCCGGTTCTCGGTAGAGCGAGTGGTGCGCGCAGCCTTTACCTATGCCGCCGAACACCGTGAGCGCAAACACCTCACCCTCGTGCACAAACACAACGTGTTGGTTCACGCTGGTCGGCTCTACCAGGACACGGTGAATCAAGTGGCCGAAGAATTTCCGCAGGTCACCCACGATTATCTGCACGTCGATGCGGCGACCATCTTTCTGACCACCGATCCGTCCCGGTTTGATGTGATTGTGACTGATAACATGTTTGGTGACATCATCACTGATCAGGCCGCCGCAATCACCGGCGGGATCGGTTTGGCGGCATCGGGGAATCTCTCCGATACCGCACCGTCGATGTTCGAACCGGTTCATGGATCCGCCCCGGATATTGCGGGCCAGGGTCGTGCCGACCCGACCGCAGCGATCCTTTCGGCAGCCATCCTGCTCGAACACCACGGTCAGCCCGAGGCCGCACGGGCAATCCGCACGGCAGTCAGCCGCGATGTGGCCAATCGCCGTCCCCGGACGACCGAGCAGATCGGCGATGACATCATCGCCGCCCTGCCAGAAACGAAGTGAAAGGTCGTTGATTTTCCCCATGGAATTTGAACTTCACCCCCATCCGGCACCCGTCAGCGCTGACGAACGTGCCCAGATTCTGAAAGATCCCGGCTTCGGTAGCTACTTCACCGACCACATGGCCACCATTGAGTGGAAAGCCGACGTGAGTGCCCAACGGGAAGCCGCGGCTGCCGGAAACTTCTTGGACATGAAAGGCACCTGGTCCTCGGCCCGGATCGAGCCCTTCGGCCCCATCACGCTTTCACCGGCGGCCGGTGTGTTGCACTACGCCCAGGAAGTTTTCGAAGGCATCAAGGCCTACCGCCACCAAGACGGCTCCATCTGGACGTTCCGGCCCTTCGAAAATGCGCGTCGGTTGAACCGGTCCGCACGCCGTTTGGCGTTGCCGCAATTAGACGAAGAAGCGTTCGTGAAAGCCATCCAGTTGCTGGTCGAACAAGACCAGGACTGGGTCCCGGACGGCGACGGTCAATCACTCTATATCCGCCCCTTCATGATCGGCACCGAAGCCTTCCTGGGGGTGCGCCCAGCCCGCGCGGTCTCCTTCCACGTGATCGCTTCCCCGGCCGGTAACTATTTCGGTGGCGAGCTCAAGCCAGTCTCGATTATGGTCTCCCGCCAGTACGCCCGCTCGGGCCCCGGCGGTACCGGTGAAGCCAAGTGCGGTGGAAACTACGCTGCCTCCCTGGCCCCGCAACTCGAGGCCGATGCTCAGGGATATAACCAGGTATTGTTCTTGGACCCCACCCACGACAACGCTGTTGAAGAGCTCGGCGGCATGAACGTGATGTTCGTGACCGACGACAACCGCCTGATCACCCCGCAGCTGACCGGTACCATCCTGGAAGGTGTGACCCGCAAGTCCATCCTGCAGCTGGCCGAAGATCAGGGTATGACCGTCGAAGAACGTCGTATCACCCTGGATGAGTGGGACCGTGGCGTGGCTGATGGGACCATTACGGAGGTCTTTGCCTGCGGTACCGCCGCGGTGATCACCCCGATCGGTACACTTCGCGACGGCGACCGGGTGATTGATTCCTCCCACTCGGACTTTGCGGTCACCAACCGGTTGCGTCAGACCCTGCTGGATCTGCAAACCGGTGCCAGTGACGACCCCTATGGCTGGCTCTACCGCCTGGCCTAATCAGATCGAGAGGACACTTGTCATCCATGCGGATAGCTCGAGCTGTCATCGACGACCAGCCCACCTTCGGGCTGGTTGACGACGCGACGTTCACCGAAATCCACGGCGACCCCTTCTATCAGGGCATCCAGCCGACCTCGACCACCCACCAGGTGGCCGATATCCGGCTGGTGGCCCCGATCATCCCGCGCTCGAAAATCATCGGGGTGGGCCGAAACTATCTCGACCACGCCCACGAACTGGGCAACGAGGTACCCACCGTCCCGATGCTGTTTTTCAAGCCCAACACCACCGTGGTGGGTCCCGGCGACCCGGTGACCTTGCCGTCGTGGAGTGAAGAGGTCTCCTACGAAGCCGAACTGGCCGTAGTGATTGGTCGGATCTGCAAAGAGGTGCCGGTGGAGAAGGTCCCCGAGGTGGTCTTCGGCTACACGGTCGCCAATGACCTCACCGCACGGGATATCCAGCGCGCTGAAAACCAGTGGGCCCGGGCTAAAGGCTTCGACGGCTCCTGCCCACTGGGCCCGTGGATTGAAACCGAGCTGGATGTAGAAGACGCTGAAGTTCGCTCGTCGGTCAACGGTGAGGTGCGCCAGGAAGGCAATACCTCCCAGATGGTCTTCGGTGTTGCTGATCTGGTTGCCGAGATCTCCCGGGCGTTTACGTTATTGCCCGGGGACGTGATCCTGACCGGTACCCCGGCCGGGGTCGGCACCATCGAGGACGGAGACCGCGTGGAGTGCGAGGTTGAGGGCATCGGCACCTTGACCACGCTCATCCGGCGCTAAAGCGTTCAGAACCGCACGTGCTCGGCACCAACCACACCATCAGTGGCGTAGGGTGGAGATTATGACCAGTTTTGACGATATTCCTGCAGTTGATGCTTCGACCCCGGTGCGCGTGCGGTTCTGTCCTTCACCGACCGGAACGCCACACGTCGGTTTGATCCGCACCGCCCTGTTCAACTGGGGGTGGGCCCGCCACACCGGTGGCACGCTGGTCTTTCGCATCGAAGACACCGACGCCAAGCGTGACTCCGAAGAGTCCTACCAACAACTGCTGGACGCGATGCGCTGGCTGGGGATCGACTGGGACGAAGGCGTGGAAGTTGGCGGCCCGCACGAGCCCTACCGTCAATCCCAGCGAGGCGAGATCTACCAGGATGTGATCAACAAGCTGGTGGAATCCGGGCACGTCTATGAGTCCTTCTCGAACGCTGAGGAAATCAAAGCCCGTCACCAAGCCGCCGGTCGCGACCCGCAATTGGGCTATGACAACTACGACCGGAACCTTACCGCAGCACAAAAGCAGGCTTTCCGGGATGAAGGCCGTGAGCCGGTGTTGCGGTTGAAGATGCCGGATGAAGACATCAGCTTCACTGATGCGGTCCGTGGGGAGATCAGCTTCAAAGCCGGTTCGGTACCGGACTTCGTCGTGGTACGTGCCGACGGCTCCCCGCTATACACGCTGGTCAACCCGGTCGATGATGCGCTGATGGGCATCACCCACGTATTGCGCGGGGAAGACCTGTTGTCTTCCACCCCACGCCAGATTGCGCTGTATCAGGCGCTGTACGAGATCGGTGTCGCCACGCACATGCCGGTTTTCGGCCACCTACCCTATGTGATGGGAACCGGCAATAAAAAGCTGTCCAAACGCGACCCAGAATCCAATGTGTTCCTGCACCGGGACCGCGGTTTTATCCGCGAAGGTCTGCTGAACTACCTGGGCCTGCTGGGCTGGTCGCTATCGGCCGATGAGGATATCTTCACACCCGAACAGTTCGTCGAACACTTCGATATCCACGACGTGTTGGCTAATCCGGCACGCTTCGATGAGAAGAAAGCCATTGCCATCAACGGCACCCACATCCGCATGCTGGAGCCCGAGGACTTCCGCGATCGGATGATCCCGTACCTGCAGGCCCAGCAACTCATCGCAGACAACCCCACCGAACGCGAGCTGGAAATTCTCACTCAGGCAGCACCGTTGGTGCAAGAACGTACCCAGTTGCTGGCCGATGCTGCCGAGATGATGGCCTTCCTCTATCTGGACGATGACCAGATCGAAACCGAACAACAGGCGCTGAAAGGCATGCCCGAAGACCTGGCTTCCGCTCTGGAAGCCGCCTATCGTGCCCTGGAGGCCATCGACCCCGAGCAGTTCACCACCGAGGCCATCGAACCAGCTCTGCGCGTGGCGTTGATCGATGGGCTGGGGCTGAAACCGCGTCAAGCATTCGGCCCGGTGCGCAGTGCGGTGTCAGGGCGCAAGGTATCACCGCCGCTATTTGAGTCGCTGGAGATTCTCGGTCAAGACGCCACCCTGGCTCGCATCCGGCGTTTCGCTGAGGAACAGGATGCCACCTTCCCGGTCACCTAAATTCAGGTGGTGAGCATCACGACGCAGATGCTCACCCTGGATTTGATATCTGGGAAAATCATCGGGTAGAGTGACTACTCGTGTTCGGCAGAGATGCCGGCAACACAACTCAATAGTGGGGTATGGTGTAATTGGCAACACAACGGTTTCTGGTACCGTCATTCTAGGTTCGAGTCCTGGTACCCCAGCTGAACCCGTCTCGACGGGTTTTGGCCCCATCGTATAGCGGCCTAGTACGCCGCCCTCTCACGGCGGTAACGCGGGTTCGAATCCCGCTGGGGTCACAGTCGAGGAACCTCCGGTGGCACCACCGGAGGTTTTTTCGTTCTCGCCATGTGCAGCTCGACCGATGACCGGCTGACGCGCGAAAGGCCACGATGACCATAGCAGATATCGGTGAAGATGGCATTCTCGACATTCTTCACGCTCGATTCTTTACCAGCTGGGCCGAGGACGAGGTCGGCCCCGGCGATGACGCGGCCGTGATTCACCTTGGTCACCACACGGCACCAGGCGCGGGCCCAGCCCGGATGGTGGTCTGCGCTGACACCATGAACCAGGACCGCAGTTTCCGACTATCGTGGCCCCGTGGGGTCGAGGACAACGGATACTCCACCGGTTGGAAACTGGTCGCCCAGAATCTTTCTGATCTCAACGCCATGGGAGCAATCCCCACCCACCTGGTTATTTCCCTGGCACTGCCCGGATGGCTTCGGGTCCAATGGGTGGAGCAGTTTGCCACCGGAGTGATGGCCAGCCTGCATTATTTGGGGGTGCCGGGAGTCAAAGTCGCCGGGGGAGATTTGACCGCAGGCGCCGAAATTTCAGCCTCGCTCACCGCCCTTGGGGTGCTGGCCACCGAGGCCGTGACACAACGGTCCATTCGCGCTAACCCCACAGTAGCCAGTTCCTACCGGCTGATTCATCGTGGCCACCCCGGCTGGGCAGCTGCTGGGCTGGAGGTCTTGGAGTCCACCACCGAGCTCCCACGGGCACTGTCTCGTGATGCCGCCCGGGCAGTGCGGGCCCAACTCCGGCCCCGTCCGGAGCTGGCCGTGGGACCGGCCGTGGCCCGGCAGGTGGTAGCGATGATGGATGTCTCCGACGGGATCGGTCGCGATGCGCACCGTTTGGCGAAAGCCAACCGGGCGAGGGTACGCGTTGACCCGACATGGGTGCGTCACCGAGCCACCGAGCTGGCGCCGTTGGCACAAGCCCTGACCGGTGAGACCGCGACGGCCGAGCAGTGGGTCCACGGTGGGGGAGAAGACTACGGGTTGCTGGCCGTGATCGGTGAGTACGACCCGATTCCCGACGGCTTCGAAGTCATCGGCACCCTGAGCCCGGCCACCACCGTCGACGGCGAGAGCTGGGCGGCAGCGGAACAGGACCAGGGTCCCGGCTGGGATCATTTCCGGACCAGCTAGGCAGAATAATTCTGGTAGAGGTCAGAGATTCGGTGAGCGGCGGCCACTACCGAGGTGGCGTGTAATTTCCCCGGATGGCGAGTGATGCGATCGACCGGTCCAGACATTGACACAGCAGCCACCACCTTGCCATTGGCCGCCCGAATCGGAGCCGACACCGAACCGAGGCCGTCTTCGCGTTCTGCCACGGTTTGGGCCCACCCCTGGCGGCGCACTTGAGCCAAGGTGCTCGCTGAAAAAACAGCGCCATCCAGACCGGAAACCATTTCATCGTGGTCTTCCCAGGCTAAAAACACCTGAGCTGCCGAGCCGGCCTTCATGGAGAAACGGGAACCGATCGGAATGGTGTCCCGGAACCCGACAGGGCGCTCGGCCGTGGCCACGCACAACCGTAAGTCTCCTTGACGCCGGTACACCTGCGTGGATTCTCCGGTCATCTCGGCCAACCAGCGCAGTGTGTCGGGCGCAACCACAGCCAGAGGATCATCGCCACCCATTGCTGCTGCTAACTCGCCAATCCGGTGGCCCAGCACATAGCGAGAACGCTCGTCCTTGGTGAGCAGGCGATGATGGATCAGCGCGGCAGCAATGCGGTGCAATGTCGGGCGGGGAATACCGGTGGCAGCGACCAGCGTGGTCAGGTCAGCCGGGCCAGATTCCAAAGCTGCCATGATCGTCATCGCTTTGTCGATGACGCCAACTCCCGACGGGGGGATCTCAGATTTATCGCTCATCACGACAGATTCTACGGGCACCTCGGTGTGTATCTCAATAAATGAGATGGGAACGTGGAGAGGTTGGAATTTCTCGCCGGTGGTGCCAGTCTGAGGGCAAGTTATCGGTGGTCATCGCCAGTCGCGATTCACCTCGAGCATCAAGGAGCAGGGAACCATGACCGAGAACGCGCCTCGGACGTTAGCGGAGAAGGTCTGGCAGGACCATGTGGTCGTGCCCGGCGAAACGCAGGGCGATGTGCAGACCCCGGACCTGCTTTATATCGACCTCCACATGATTCATGAGGTCACCTCCCCACAGGCCTTCGAAGGGTTGCGCATGGCCAACCGCGCGGTGCGCCGGCCCGATCTGACTATTGGCACCGAAGATCACAATGTGCCCACCCGGGATATCAACGCCATGATCCAGGAGCCCACCTCCCGGCTTCAGGTCAGTACCCTGCGTGATAATGTGCAGGATTTCGGCATCCGTTTGCACTCGCTGGGGGATGACGACCAAGGCATTGTTCACGTGGTGGGACCCCAGCTGGGCTTGACCCAGCCGGGTATGACGGTGGTGTGTGGTGACTCCCACACCTCGACCCACGGTGCGATGGGGGCGCTGGCTTTTGGTATCGGCACCTCGGAGGTCGAACACGTCATGGCCACCCAGACCCTGTCAATGCAACCATTTAAAACCATGGCCATCAATGTTGAAGGCACCTTGCGGCCCGGGGTGTCCTCCAAAGACATTATTCTGGCGGTCATCGCCAAGATCGGCACCGGAGGGGGAGCCGGGTATGTGCTGGAATACCGCGGATCGGCCATTCGGTCGCTATCCATGGAAGCCCGGATGACCATCTGCAACATGTCCATCGAGGCCGGAGCCCGAGCCGGGATGATCGCCCCCGATGAGACCACTTTCAGGTATCTCAAGGGTCGTCCACACGCTCCGCAGGGGCACCAGTGGGATGAGGCGATGGCCTATTGGCAGACATTGCACACCGATGAGGGGGCCGTCTTCGATCGGGAGGTCTTCATTGACGCCCATGAACTCGAGCCCTTCGTGACGTGGGGGACCAATCCGGGACAGGGCGTGCCATTGAACGCTGAGGTGCCCGATCCCGACTCCTTTGATGACCCGGTCGAGCATGACTCGGCGGTTCGGGCCTTGGAATACATGGACCTCACCCCGGGCACGAAGATGAAGGACATCGCCGTTGACACCGTGTTCCTCGGGTCCTGCACCAATGCCCGAATTGAAGATTTGCGTGCAGCGGCCCAGATCATCCAGGGACAGCGCAAAGCCGAGAACGTCACGATGCTGGTGGTACCCGGCTCGATGCAGGTCCGCCTGCAAGCCGAAGCCGAAGGATTGGACCAGATCTTCCGAGATTTCGGAGCCGAATGGCGATTTGCTGGATGCTCGATGTGTTTGGGGATGAACCCTGACCAGCTTGCCCCCGGAGAACGTTGCGCTTCAACCTCGAATCGCAACTTTGAGGGGAGACAAGGTCGGGGCGGACGCACGCACCTGGTGTCTCCGGTGGTGGCCGCTGCCACCGCAGTGCGTGGCACCTTGTCATCACCGGCAGATTTAGGACTGGCCCCGCCCGTGATGGCTACCACACCGGCCGGCGAGACCGCGGCTGAATAGCGGGAACAGAGAGGACAGCTCATGGAAAAGTTTGTGACCCACACCGGGGTCGGCGTGCCGCTGAAGGCCTCCAACGTCGATACCGATCAAATCCTGCCGGCCATGTATCTGAAACGAATCAGTAAGACCGGTTTCGACGACGCGCTGTTTGAACGGTGGCGCCAGGACGAGGACTTCGTACTCAACCAGCCTGCCTACAGCCACGGCAGTGTGCTGGTGGCCGGACCGGATTTCGGGACCGGTTCCTCCCGCGAGCACGCCGTCTGGGCACTGCGGGACTACGGATTTAAAGTGATCCTCTCGGCGCGTTTCGGCGATATTTTCCGCTCCAACGCCGGCAAACAAGGTCTGGTGGCTGGTGTTGTGAACCACAGTGATGTTGAGTTGATCTGGAAAGAGCTGGAGAATCATCCGGGCACTGCCGTCAGCGTGGATTTGGCACACCGGGTGGTCTCTTGCGGGGGGCTAACGACACACTTCGACATAGACGACTACACGCGGTGGAGGCTCATGGAGGGGCTGGACGACATTGGCATTACTCTGCGCCACGAAAAGGCTATCGCCGATTTTGAAAAACGTCGCCCCGGGTTTAAACCCACCACGCTCCCGGCGAAGCGCTCATCGTTTCGGTCATGATCACTTAGACTAGTTTTCGGACCACATAACAGTTTTTCCCATACAAGCCATGGTGACGTCCCGCCGTCACGATGACAGGTGGCCGCAGCGGTGGGATCTTGGAGGATTTAGACGTAGATGTCGAAGCTACTAACAATCAATGGGGGCAAGCCCCTGACAGGAACAGTTTCGGTACGCGGTGCAAAGAACCTGGTGCCCAAAGCCATGGTCGCTGCACTGTTGGGGTCTAAACCATCCATTATCCGCAACGTCCCGGAAATTAAGGACGTCGAGATCGTGATCGGGCTGTTGAAGCTCCATGGTGTTGTCGTGGAGTGGAATAAAGAGTCCGGCGAAGTCTACCTCAACCCCTCTGATACCACCACCGCAGCCAATTCGGAGATCGATGCGTTCGCCGGTGATTCCCGGATTCCGATCCTATTCTGCGGCCCCTTGATGCACTCGGTCGGTGAAGCCTTTATCCCGGATCTGGGCGGGTGCCAGATCGGTGATCGTCCCATTGACTTTCATCTCACCGTGCTACGGAGTTTCGGCGCCGTGGTGGATAAATTACCCTCGGGTATTCATATCCGGGCCCCCAAAGGCCTCAAAGGCGCCAAGCTGGAACTGCCGTACCCCTCAGTCGGAGCCACCGAGCAGGTATTGCTCACCGCGGTGAAAGCTGAAGGGATCACCGAGCTCAAGGGCGCTGCCGTGGAACCAGAGATTCACGATCTGATTCACGTCCTACAGAAGATGGGCGCGATTATTACCGTCCAAACCGACCGCACCATCCGGATTGAAGGGGTTTCGGAACTGGGCGGTTATAACCACTTTGCCATCTATGACCGCAATGAGGCCGCTTCCTGGGCCTCGGCTGCCCTGGTGACCACCGGCGACATTTTCGTCGAAGGCGCCATGCAACGCGATTTGACCGCGTTCTTGAACGTCTACCGCAAAATCGGAGGTGAATTTGAGGTCAGCGACACCGGCATTCGGTTTTGGCGCAACGGCGGAGATCTCAAGCCGTTGGTGCTGGAAACCGATGTGCACCCAGGGTTTATGACCGACTGGCAACAACCTTTGGTCGTGGCCCTGACCCAAGCCTCCGGCGTGTCCATTGTGCACGAGACCGTCTACGAAAACCGTTTCGGATTCACTGACGCGCTGGTGCGGATGGGCGCCTCGATTCAGTTGCACCGAGAGTGCTTGGGTTCAGTGCCCTGCCGTTTCGGGCAACGCAACTTCTTACACTCTGCGGTGATCTCGGGCCCCACCCAGTTGCACGGTGCGAAGTTCGATATTCCAGATCTCCGTGGCGGATTCTCTCACCTGCTCGCCGCCCTCGCAGCCCAGGGCACCTCGCAGGCCACCGGGCTAGAAATCATCAACCGCGGTTATGAGAAATTCATGACCAAGTTGGATGGTCTCGGCGCCGATGTTGAGTTGTCGAGCACGGAAGACCGAGTCTCAGCGTGAGTGAACCGTTTGCAGAGCGGCTACAGTTCGCCGTGGCCGCCAATATCGTGCGCCCGCTGGTGAATATGGCCTACGGCAAGAAATGGACCGGGACCGATAACCTTCCGGATGGTGGCTGTATTGTCGTCGCCAACCATATCTCGCAGATTGACCCGGTGGCCCTGGGGCACATGCTGTATAACCACGGCAAGCTACCGCACTTCATGGCCAAGAAAGAACTGTTTGGGATCCCTGGGCTGAAAACTGCGCTGAATGGGTTGAAACAGATTCCGGTCGACCGCGGTGGTCGCGGGCAAGAATCTCTGCGGGTGGCGTCCGAAGTCATTGGCGAAGGGGGCGTGGTGATCATCTATCCCGAGGGGACGATTACCACGGACCCGGATTATTGGCCGATGCAGGGCAAAACCGGGGTGGCACGTTTGGCGTTGAAGACCGGTGCTCCGGTGGTGCCGGTGGGTCAATGGGGACTGCACAGGATGTTGCCGAAACGGGCCACCAAGCCGAAAATGTGGCCGCGCACCATCCACCAGATCAACGTCGGAAAACCCCTGGACCTCTCCGACCTGCGCGATACGACACTGAATAGCACTGTGTTGCATGACACCACCTGGCGGATGATGACGGCCGTGACCGACCTGGTCGCGCCACTTCGCGGGAAGAACCCGCCGACAAACCAGCTGTGGAACCCCTCCAGGCAACGCTATGAAGGTCCGGATCAGGCGCTCAAGCACGCGCGAGCACCGCGCCCCAGGAACGGACCGGCACCGCAGCACTCAGAAAGGCGAACCGATGACGGCTGATACCGCACGTTTGCACCCCCTTCGGTCCACCCAGGCAGTCACGGTTGCCATTTTGGGCTCAGGCTCGTGGGGGACAACCTTTGCGAAAGTTCTCGCCGATGCTGCCGAAGAGCGGGGTGAAGAGGTTACCGTCCGGCTCTGGGCGCGTCGTCAGGAAGTCGCCGACGATATCAACCTCTCCCACCGCAATAGCCAATACCTCTCCGATATTGTGCTTCCTGCATCCATTACCGCCACCACCGACGCCGTCGAGGCAGTCAGGACCGCCGACCTGGTGGTCCTAGCTGTTCCGGCGCAGCAGGTGCGCGGTGTGCTTTCTGACCTCACCGAGAACATCGGGTCCGAGACCGTGATCGTCTCTTTGGTCAAGGGCCTGGAACGGGATAGCCAATCGTCGATGTGGGAACTGTGTCAGTCCGAACTACAGCTTGGACCCGAACGCTTTGTCGTGGTCTCCGGCCCGAACCTGGCTATGGAAATCGCCCATGAAGAACCCACCGCCACCGTGGTGGCCTGTCGTGAAGAATCGGTCGCCGACTGGGTGGTGGCGTTGTGTAATTCCAAATACTTCCGGCCCTATCGCAATACTGACGTCACCGGTGTCGAAATTGGTGGCGTGGTCAAAAATATTATCGCCCTGGCGGTGGGGCTCTGCGATGGCCAGGGGCTGGGAGATAACTCCAAAGCATCCATTATTACGCGCGGACTGACCGAAACCACCCGCCTGGCCACTGCCGTAGGGGGCAACCCCGATACCCTGGCCGGACTGGCCGGGCTCGGTGACCTGGTGGCCACCTGTGCCTCACCGTTGTCCCGCAACCGCACCGCCGGACGACTCTACGGGCAAGGGCTGTCGACCCAAGAAGTCATCGACCGGATGGAGCAAACCGCCGAATCGGTGAAATCCGTGTCTGCGGTGGTGGCCCTGGCCCACTCAGCCGGGGTGGAAATGCCGATTTCTGAGGCGATGAACGCTGTGGTCAACGGCCAGATCAGCATTTCCGATATTTCAACATTACTGCTGGGACGAGATTTGAAACCGGAGGCGCGGTTATGAGCACACCACTGCCTGTCGACACCGCACAGTATTCCACCGGGGAACAACCCCTCAACGTGCTGGTGCTCTTTGGTGGTATTTCACCAGAACATCCGGTCTCCATCGTTTCTGCAGTCGGGGTGCTCAATGCTATGGATCCGCAGAAGTTCCGCCCCATCCCGGTCGGGATCACCTCCCAGGGCTACTGGAATCGACTAGGGACCGCCCACCAGCACGGTGCCCCCTGGAGTGTGGGGACATTAGTCAACGACGACAGCGATGAGACCTCTGCCGGCCAATCGGCCCTGGGCTCCCGGTTGCCTCGGGTGCCCGAACCCGATCAGCCGGTGCACCTGGTGGCCGGGGATCCGGTTACCTTGCGCAACGACGACGGCGAGGTGCTGGAACACGTCGATATTGTCTTCCCGCTGTTGCACGGACCCGGGGGAGAGGACGGTAGCCTGCAGGGCTACTGTGAGACTGTCGGGGTGCCCTATGTCGGTACCGGCGTGTTGTCTTCGGCGGTGGGTATGGATAAGCACTTCATGAAGATTGCCTTCGTTCATGCCGGGTTGGACGTCGGTGACTGGGTCACTATCACCGAACGCCAATGGCAGACCGAGCGTGAGGCGGTGCTACAACGAGTGGGTCGGCTCCCGCTACCGGTATTCGTCAAACCCGCCCGCGGTGGTTCCTCGCTGGGGATTTCCCGCGTGGACGCACCCGAGCAGCTGGAACCAGCAATCCAACAGGCTCGCACCTTTGACACCAAGGTACTGGTCGAGGTTGGCATCGACGGTCGCGAAATCGAATGCGCGGTGCTGGATCTGGGGCCAGACAAAGGATCAATTGCCTCCTATCCCGGCGAAATCTCAGTGGTGGGCGATGACGAACACCTGCCGTTTTATGATTTCTCCGCCAAATACCAAGACCAATCCGCCGCGCAACTGCAGTGTCCGGCCGACCTCAGCGATGAGGCTATCCGCGAGATCCGTCAGCTTGCGGTGCGCGGTTTTGATGCCGTCGATGCCCGCGGGCTCTCCCGGGTGGATTTCTTCTACACCCACGACGGGCACTTTGTGATCAACGAGATCAACACCATGCCCGGTTTCACTCCCATCTCGATGTATCCGCAAATGTGGGAACACTCGGGAGTGAACTACTCCAGCCTGATCGAGCACCTGATCACCCACGGCCTGAACCTTGGACGCCGCGGTCACTGACGGCGCAGGGCTAGGCAGGAAGGGGACGAACACCGTCGGCACTGGTGGCCGCTACTGGTTACTGCTGTTCCAGCGGGCTGGTCTCGGGTATTGGTTCCACGGTCTCCACATCCGAGGTGGTGCATTGCCCGAAGGACTCAACGCGTGAGACCGCATCGGCCAGGTCCACCATGACCGAGGAGGAGGCCACCGCATCGGCGGTGAAGACTACCTCCATGGCCGGGTCCCGCCCGTAGGTGGTCAGACGCCAGGCTTGGTCTTCTTCTTGGGTAATCCAATCGACGCCGTTGGCTTCCACACAATGTTCGGTGGTGGGGCCGGGGACCGGCACACCACACCGAAAGATCACAGTGGCGGGGTCTCCCCAGGCGGCAGTTGATTGGGAGTCAGTCCGACGACGTTCCTGGCCGGCAACTTCATCGGGCAGCGCCACCATGGCTTCAGCGCATTCCGGGTTGGTGGCATCCTCGGCCACCTCAATACCGGCCACCGTGGCACTGCACCCGGTAGCAACAACGCTCAGCGCACCGGCGAGCAAGCCCCACATCGCAACGCGATGTCGCAGGTGATGATCATGACCAAACATAATCTCCAGCGTATGCCACGAGTGGACCATTCCAGCCAATATTGAGTGTTCGCATAGCAATTAGGCCCATGAATCGATAGGGTAAAGACGCATGGAATCGCCGGAGAAAGACCGGGCCGATGACCAGCGCTGAGCGATGTTGTCACCACGAACGGAATCAGGGCATGAGCACAGAGAGTTTCACCACGCAGGTGCAGACGACGTCTCATGCCATCCGTGACGTATTGCGCTGGCTCAAACTCTCTGAATCAGCCCTGGGTAACGCCAGTGATCGGCTGAACGCCATTAATATTTTTCCCGTCGCCGATGGGGATACCGGCTCCAATATGTATGCCACCATCTCCGCCTCCCGGGTAGCGTTGATGGCCCATGTGGAAAGCCTCAGCGACGACCAGCAAGCCACCATGACCGTCGGTGACTGCCTGGGCGTGGCCGGACGGGCCGCCTTGGATCATGCCCACGGCAATTCTGGCACGCTGATTGCGGTGATTATCAATGCGATGGCCCCACCTCTGGACGGTGCCAGCCGACTGAGCGCACCGTTATTCCTTGCCGGCCTCCAACGAGCCCGCACCGCTGCGTGGGCCGCGTTATCAGACCCTCAAGAAGGCACCATGCTCTCGGTCCTCGAGGCCGCCACCCAGGCCGCACAGACCGGTCTGCAGGAACTGAACTATGCCGAAGAGGACCGCCGGCATTCTCGCAAAACCCTGGAAGTCGTGGTCAACAGCGTGGTTGAGGCAGCCTGGCGATCGGCCGTGGAGACCGAGCACCAGCTCCATGAACTCACCAAAGCTCACGTGGTAGATGCCGGAGGAATGGGACTGCTACTGGTCCTGGACGCGTTACGCGCCTCCGTGCGAGGCCAGCGCCTCGACCCCGATATCTTAGACTCGCTCAATGGTTTCCACCCGCAATACCCACACGTGCACCAAGACATGGACGTCGAGGAAGGCTTCGAAGTGATGTGCTCGCTGGAGCTAACCCCCCTGGATGCAGCGACCTTGCGCTTTGGTCTGGATGAGATCGGCGACTCGGTGATCATGTCGCCGATGACCATGTCCGAAGACCAAGCCGGCACCGTGCGCTGGCGGCTACACGTCCACGTCCCAGAATCGGAACAGGCCCTGGACCTCATCCGGAGAGTGGGAGAGCCCGAAAACCTCACCATCACCGCACTGCACGAGATCGACGACGAACACTGTCACACCCATGACGACCACCAGCATTAACCACCCGCTCCACCTGGGACTGGATCGACTGCTGGGCCCCCAGACCGCCGGCCGGATCGCGACCGAACTGAACATTACCACCACCGGGGCCCTGCTGGATTACTTTCCGCGCCGCTGGATCGAACGTGGTGAACTGACCCCCATTTCCTCGTTGCCGGTCGGGGAACACGTCACCGTCGTGGCCAAAGTCCTGTCGGTGACCAAACGCCAGATGCGCTCGCGCAAAGGCTTCATTGTCGAGGTGGTGGTCACCGACCAAGCCGATGATTCGATGATGTCGATGGCATTTTTCAATGGCTGGGACGCGCTGAAACGCCTCAGCGCTGGAGCGCACGCTATCTTCCACGGCAAAACCAGCCTGTACCGCCACCAGCTGACCCTGAATAACCCGGAATTCTCAATCCTGTCGACCGGCTACGAGGATGTGGACACCGCCAACGCGACCCTCACCGCCGCCGATTTAGCCCCGGTGCCGGTCTATCCCGCCACGGCCAAGCTACCGACCTGGACGATTCGCACCTGCATCGAGATGGTGTTGGACGCCATCAATTGGGATGTCATCGAAGATCCTGTTCCCGCCGAGTTGCTGGTGACCCAAGGCAACCTGCCCCACCTGGGGGAGGCGTACACCATGATTCATCGGCCCGAGACCATCGACGAGGCTCACCGCGCCCGTCGCCGGTTTGCGCTCCAAGAAGCGGTCATCCTCCAAACCCTGCTGGCCCAACGTCGGACCGCATACGGCACCGACCGGACGGCAACCGCCTACCCGGTGCGTAAGCACGGAATCCGGACCGCATTGGATGAGCACCTGCCGTTTAGCCTCACTGCCGGACAGCGCGAAGCCGGCGACCAGCTAGCCGCCGAGCTGAACTCCACCACCGCCATGTCGCGTCTGCTCCAAGGCGAAGTCGGCTCGGGGAAAACCCTGGTGGCTCTGCGGGCCATGGCCCAGGTGGTGGACTCGGGAGCCCAAGCCGTGCTAGTGGCCCCAACCGAGGTGTTGGCCACCCAGCACTATCAATCCATCACGACGACGCTGGGCCCGCTGGCCACCGCCGGGCAATTGAGCTCCTACACCGGCCCAGCTACCGAAGTTGTCCTGTTGACCGGGTCGATGACGACCGCGCAGACAAAACAGGCGTTGCTCAAGATCGCCTCCGGCCAAGCCGGCATCGTGATTGGCACCCACGCACTGTTTTCTGACCAGGTCTCCTTTGCTGAGCTGGGACTGATTGTCATCGATGAGCAACACCGCTTCGGAGTAGACCAGCGCGAGACGTTGCGTGAAGACCACCCCGGGGCCCACATGCTGGTCATGACCGCCACGCCCATCCCACGCTCGGTGGCGATGACCGTCTTCGGTGATCTGAACATCACGTTGCTCCACGGATTACCCTCGGGCCGGCAACCGGTTGAAACTCATGTGGCACGGATGGCCCACGGCCCTCAGATTATTGGCAGAGTCTGGGAAATTATCGCCGAAGAGGTCGCTGCCGGACATCAAGCCTTTATCGTCTGCCCCAAAATCGATCCGCCGGACCCCGCCGAGCAACCAGCCAGTACGGAACTGGCCGACCCCGCACATGCGGCCAGTGTGACCGAGATGGTGCACAAGCTTCCGCAGGTCTCGGTCTTTGACCGCCAGCAGGTGCGCTTCGGTATGGTGCACGGCCGACAGGACGCCGACACCCAGCGAGCGGTGATGCAACAGCTGGTCGCCGGGGAGATTGACGTGCTGGTCTCGACTACCGTGATTGAAGTCGGGGTTGACATTCCCAACGCCACGGTCATGGCCATCCTTGATGCCGAGTCCTTCGGACTCTCCACCCTGCACCAACTCCGCGGACGGGTGGGACGTGGTCGCGCTGCCGCCCGGTGTTTTTTGGCAACCCGATTGCCGGATCACCATCCCTCCCTGGATCGGCTCGCGGTGCTGGCCGAAACCCAAGACGGTTTCGAGATCGCCCGGGCCGATGTCGAACAACGTGGCGAAGGCGATGTCCTTGGAGCAAGCCAACACGGCTACTCCTCTCGCCTGCGCGTGTTGCGGGTGATCCGTGACGAGGACTTGATCGTGGCCGCTAACAACTGGATTGCCCCCACCCTGGAGCGTGACCCCACTCTGGAACACCACCCGGCCTTGGCACACGCGGTAGACGTCTGGGATGATGAGCACGCCGAGGGATCGGCGTACCTGGTCAAGAACTAGCCACCGTCACCGGGGAGGAGCCACCTGTGAACCGAATTATCGCCGGGGCCGCCGGCGGGTTGCGTCTGAAAACCCTGGCCGGTGACCACACCCGCCCCAGCGCCGCCCGGACCAAAGAAGCGGTGTTCTCCTGGTTGGAGACCAAAGGTTGGTTGGACAACACCCGGGTCTTGGACCTGTTTGCTGGCTCAGGTGCTTTGGGTGCCGAAGCTGCCTCCCGGGGAGCCCAACAGGTCATCTCGGTTGACAACCACCGCCAGGCTGTCGCCGTGGCACGAGACAATGCCCAAGCCGTCAACCGGGCCTTGGGTGGGTCCCGGAAGGTCATCACGGTGCGTCAGGCCACCGTGGAAAAATTCTTGCCCTTGCTAGCCACCCGGCTGGCGGGGGAGAAGAACGCGCACGGAGATTTTGACCTGGCCCTAGCCGACCCGCCGTACCCGATCGAAGGCGAGAAGCTCGATCAGGTGCTGGCTCTGATCTTTCCGGCCCTGGTGGTCGACGGACTGCTGGTCTTGGAACGGTCGGCGCGCTCGCAGCCCCCGCGCTTTCCGGCCGCCACCGAGATCATCGACACCAGAACCTACGGAGAATCGGCGGTGTTCTACGTGCGAAAAGTACCCCGGGACTAGCGATCGACCACCAGACTATCGCCGCGTCACCGGCCATCAGGCAGGCGTTCGAGCCGCTGTAGCGCCTGGTCCATCACCGTTGGAGACTTGCAGAAGGCCAGCCGCATCCAAGACCCGAACCGCTTGAGCGCGTTGTCGGTGGAACAGAATGACGACACCGGGATGCCAGCAATACCCGGATCCTTGACCAGCTCGCGAGCCGCGGTGGCTGCATCGGTGACACCCAGCGGAGCCAGATCGACCACCACAAAATAGCCGGCATCCGGTACGACCGGATCCAGTCCAGCCGAGCGGAGCGCGGTCACCAACCGGTCGCGTTGGGCACCAAATTCGGCGCGTTGGGATGCGAGGAAGGGATCCAGTCGGTCCGGAGCATCCAGGGCCTCCGCAACGGCCATTTGGTATGCCGGACCCGAAGAATACGTCAGAAACTGTTTGACCGCGCGAATAGCGGAGACCACCGGTGCATCGGCCAACAGCCACCCGACCTTCCAGCCGGTCAACGAGAGCATTTTTCCTGCAGACGACACGGTGATGATTTTGGAGTATCCCTGGGCACCGTGGGCGTAGATAGCAGCCGAGCGGTGTTCACCGGTGTACATCAGCGTTTCGTAGACCTCATCGGAGAGCAACCACACATTGTGCCGGGCACAGATCTCCACGATCTGCGCCAGCGTGGCGGCATCGACTGAGCGACCTGACGGGTTATGCGGCGTATTGAGGATGACCATCCGTGTCGCATCGGTGATGGCCTGTTCTAATGCCTCTGGGCTGGGCTGAAAATCGGGGGCGTGCAGGGGAACCGGAACATCGCGGGCTCCCGCCAGACCGATGATGGCGCCGTAGGAGTCATATGAGGGCTCAAAGGTGATGACTTCGTCTCCGGGGTTCACGAAGGCCAGAATGCTAGCGGCCAGAGCTTCCGTCGCCCCGGTGGTCACCAGAATATTTGAGGCAGGATCCCACTCCACCTCGGTGCTACGACGGTAATAGTTAGCTAGCGCTTGCCGTAATGACTCAAACCCGGTACCGGCAGCGTACTGGTTAGCCCCGGGGTAGGTGGCGCTACCTGCGGCGATGATCTCCCCGGCACGGGCGCGGATAAACTCTGGTCCGTCTTGATCAGGGAACCCTTGCCCCAGATTGACCGCCTCATACTCACGTGCGGCCGTGGTCATCTCCTCAAAGATCGTGGGAGCCGGTACACCGTCGGTGAGTAAGCCGGCACCGGTAGCTACGGCTTGCCATGGGCCGGGAGGAAATTCGGTGACGCTGGATTGCGGGATGACTGTTGGGTCTTGTGCGTTGTCCATAGATCCATAGTAAGTTCGAGATATGCAACGTGCAGTATGCCCCGGCTCCTTTGACCCAGTCCATAAAGGCCATATCGAGATCATTGCGCGCGCAACCTTCATCTTCGACGAGGTTGTCATTGCGGTATCCACCAACCCGCAGAAGAAGTACCTGTTCAGTCTCGAGCAACGTCTGGACATGATTGAGCAAACCGTCTCATCACTCAGCGGTGTCTCGGTGGTGCCGATGGAGACCGGGCTGATCGCCGAGGTCTGCCGCCAGCAAGGGGCGAATGCGCTGGTCAAGGGCATTCGTAATCCCACGGACGTGGAATACGAAACTCCGATGGCGACCTTTAACCGCCACCTTTCCGGGGTAGAAACTGTGTTCCTGCCTGCCGATGCCCGGTACCAGCATGTCTCGTCCACGCTGGTGAAGGAAATCGCCAGTTTGGGTGGAGACATCTCCGAATTTGTTCCCCATGCTGTCGCCCAGGGGCTCTCCGAACAATTCGGTCGCTAAGACGCGACCGAAGCAGTTGATAAGTCCACTGCCTAGCGACCGCGCTTCGAATGCGAGTCACGTCCGCGACGCAGACGCGAGACCACGCCCCTAACCTTTTTCTTCAACAAGGCATAGCGCTTGTCGCGTGCCAATTTTGACTCGAATTGACGCCGTTCCTTGGGATCCAAGGTGTCCAGAAATTGGGAATGAAAGTAGGCCACGACATCTAGTTCGACATCGCGAGTCTTCCCGTAAGTCGCAAACTTGTGCATGCTGGGCCCCGGGGCGGTGTTGACCTCGAGTACTCGGGCAGTGGTGGGGTCGTTGATGTCTGTCACGAGGAGATCAATGCCGGCGACCTCTAACTCAGGAATGCTGTGTGCTGCTTTGACAGCTATCTGCTTGATCCCTGGATGGATGATGTCGGTAATGTCAACGATGCTCGACCCGTACCGAAGCACGATATACGGATTGATGATGACAATCTCGTCTCGGGCCGGGACGGAAGTCTTGCGATAGCCACGAGCCTCGAGGAATTTCCACCGTGCCGTGGCAGGGTTTCTCTTCCAATAGGCGTGGTTCTTCAAGCGCTGTCGAGACGCCTTTATGAGCTCGACGAGGTTGGACTTCCCGTCGCCGACCACGAACGGCTGAAGCCGTGCCGCGGCGGCCACCACAGTATCTCCGGTCACGTAGGCGCGCACATCCATACCTGCAACGAATTCTTCGACGAGGATCTTTGAGCCTTCACGTGCGTGGGTTAGAGCCTCATTCCAGGCTTTTTCGAGTTGCTCCAGTGTCTCAACTCCAAGGCTCACACCATGTGAGCCGGCGGCATCCGAGGGTTTGACCACAAAGGGACCAGGTGCGCTCTGGATTAACTCACAGGCCCGAGGCATTTCGTCATGATCGAAGGCTTGACCGCGAGGGACCTGAACGCCGTTATTCTCCAGATACTGTCGGGTGAGATCTTTACTGCGACAGATGGCGTTAACACTCTCGGGGTGACGGTACACCAGCGATTTGCGCATCAGAAGCCTGAGGCGGTCGTTGGGTGACATAATGCGACGTTTGGGAAACTTTGAGGTTTCCCCCGGAATGTCTTCGAAGCGCCAGCCCAATGAGATGAATTCATTTTCAATCTGGTCCGGTGCCGGATTGATTTTCTCCAGCGAGTTCACAGAAAGTCCCGGTTCGAGAATCTGAGCTCGGATAAAGTTCTTGACACTCTGGTAGCTCTCGCTCAACTCATCCCTCCATTGAGATGCTGATTGATATCGGACATGGCCGTGCTGGGGTCTCGTAGATCCGCAGGCCCTCGTATAGATCGCCGATACGGCTCCGGAACTGGTACTGCAAGGTGGTTTATTAAAGCCACCGAGTATTCTAACCTCACCAGCGTCGTTGCTCAGCGTTTTATCGGAGCAGGTGAGGGAAGGTGTCTTGCATTTGTTCTTCGATGACGGGTGCGAGCGATTGGGAGAACGGGCGAGTGAGGTGGTTGCTATCGAAAGTCACAAGAATATTCCCGACAACAGCGTCGCACCGTGATGCCGATTCATCGTGAATGGCCGGGCACACCGCATCGGTGAGGTCGATGTGCTGAACGCCGTCAGGTAGTTCGATGCTGTTCAGGGGGTTCGGTTGGTGCAGTGCTAGGGCTGAGGGCCCACACTCATGAGGGCTTCCGCCTTCGGCCAAACAAGATGGAAGATCGTGTTCAGAACGTGGTGTCCCCCGAATCAAAAGAAGCTCCGTATCCGTTGCGGTGATTCGCTCCCACCACTCCTCAGCTCGGTCAGGGATGTTTTCCCGATCTTCCTCGGCCTCGTGGCGGGTTCCGGGGGCGACGACAAGGTCAACGTCGTTGTTGTTGAGCCAGCCGATGAAGTTGTTGTTCCATGCGGTGCACATATCTCCCGGTTGATTCGCAGATCCGCTGAATACGCAGCCTGGTTTTAGGACGATGAGAACTTCCCAGTCATACTTGCGGGCCAAGGTTTTAAAGGCGTCTTCCAAGTGTCCGGCGTGTGATCCTCCGGCCAGCACCACGGTCGCAGTCGGCGACTCAGGTGCTTCCTCGTCGTCGCAGACAAGGACCTCGTCTGTTCCTGGGTTGTTTCCCATTTTTTGCGTGCAATTCCTGAAATGGTATGCGGCTCGGTAGTCCGCGGCGTCTTCGGGCTGTGGAAACACGTCTGCGTCGGGAGGTTCCTCATCTTGAAGCTCGACCGCGGCACCGGGGTAGACAGCTGGGTCGAGGTCACCGAAGGCTTGGTCTAGGTCGGCGCGGGATGGTGCAAGTTGGGTGGTCAATACGGCCAGCGTGACGAGACTGGCAGCACCGGTAAGCACTGTGGGCTTATTACGCAACAGGCCGTGGGACTGTGGTTTTCCGCCGTGATGCTGTAGGGGCCGTTCCACGAACCGGTGCGTGAGCATTGCCAGGAATAAGGACGCGAGGAGAATGAGGGTGGCACCTCGTATCCCAACAGCTTCGCGATCTCGTATCTGCAGGTAGTAGAACAGTAGTGGCCAGTGCCAGAGGTAGAGGGCATAGGCGTGGTCGGCGACCCAGCCAAAGGGACGGGACGACAATAGTCGAGTTGCCGTGTACGAAGGGTCGTGGTTGCCTCCGTCAGGTCCGGCGGAGATCAGAACGAGAACGAGCCCGAGTAGTGGCCAAAGAGCCCACGGACCAGGAAACAGTTGCGCACCGTCAAGGACGAACCCACAGGAGACGATCAGGGCGACACCCACCCAACTCCCAACGGGCCGAAGCATGCGGGGCAAACGCAACGTGCTGATGAACAAGGCCAGGAGAGCCCCGAAGGCTAGTTGCCAGGCTCTGGTCTCAGTCATCAGGTAGGCCTCGGCTTGGTTGTAACTCCCAACGTAGATGGCGTAGGTAAACGATGCGAGGAAGATAAGCGTCGAGATAATGGCGAGAACGAGTGGGGCCGAGCTCCTGATTGCTCGCGCTACCAAGACTGCGATGACCGTGATGAGAGGCCAGATGAGATAGAACTGACCTTGGACGGCTAACGACCAGAAATGCTGAAACGGGGAGGTCTCGGGCCCGGCGGCTCCGTACGCCAGCTGGGAGTTGATCAGCTCGAAATTTTCGAAATAAAGTAGCGAGGCTCGAGCTTCAGCCCACAATTGGCGATGACCGGTTGCCGGCATCACCAACAATCCCACACCAAGGGTGATCAAGGCGACCAATGCGGCAGGGACGAAAATGCGTCGGAATAAGCGTCCGAAGTAGTTCCAGAGATTGATGCGCCCACCTTGGCGGTGGCTTCTCGCAAAAGCATTCCGGTGGAGAGGAACCCCGAAACAGCAAGGAAGATATCAATGCCCCCGGAAATCCTGCCGGCCCCAAAGAGATGAAAGAGGACCACACCAGCGAGAGCGAGACCTCTGATGCCGTGTAGTTCCGGGAGGTACCGGCGTTCTGGCATCCCCCGAGATAAGATTGCGTTGCGCTGGGTCGTGGAGTTCATTTTGCGGTCCGTTTCATTCGGTATTTCTTCAAGGTGTGTGTTTCACTCGGTGAGCATGAGCGATTGTACCTTCAATGTGACGGGAAGCCATACGGAAAATAGAGAAGAAAGGCATAATAGCGGCAAAAGCCATAGGACACCGTCTATTGCGTGAACCCAAGCCGTACCAGATGCTTTCCTCCGCTCTAAAGCTTATGGCCTAATTTTGGTATCGAGATTTCACGGTGTATTCTGTAGGTTTGGCTCGGTGGTTGTTCTTCAGGGGAAGAATCGCTCTGAGATGGCTACCAATAAGAGATGTCCTCAGTAACGAGGGTCCTGATTTACCCATGAGACGGTGATAGGAGGTCCGATAAGCATGGCGAACCTAGAAAAGAATTCTGTGGCTGGTGCTTTCGTGCCCTCTGACTCTGCGTGGGTTTTGAACGTTAAGAACCTCAACGGTGTTGCTGGATCTTCTGAACCGGTTCAACGACAGGTCGTGGCACCCGAGGGAATGGAAACGCCTATAGCCCGAGTAGAGCCGGGCTCTGTGATCGAGTTGGATCTCAGGATGGATTCCTTGCACGAAGGAATTTTGGTTTCCGGGGACGTCAACGCGGAACTTCGTGGTGAGTGCTCACGTTGCCTGGACCCTTTGTCGCAGGACCTGAACGTGAGCATTAGCGAGCTGTACCAGTACGTGCCAGATCCGGAACTTGATCCGGAAGAGCAACGTCTGATCGTCAATGATGCGATTGATATTGGGCTACCAGTCATTGACGCAGTGTTGTCTGCTTTTCCTTTCAAACCGGTATGCAAACCTGACTGTCAGGGCCTGTGCGATCAATGTGGCGTACGTCTTGACGAAGTCGATGAGGATCACCACCATGAGCAGCTTGACCCACGGTGGGCTGCACTCGCGGCGTTATCATCAGCGGAACAAACTGATGCTGACGCTACAATAGATAACCAGACCCAGACCCAAGAACCAGAAGAGAGATAACCATGGCTGTTCCTAAGGGAAAAAAGTCTCGCGCCAACACCCGCATGCGTCGTTCGCAGTGGAAGGCCCAGGCGCCTGAGCTTGTTAAGACCGTTGAAAACGGCAAAGTAACCTACCGTATGCCACACCAGGCTAACGTTGTGACCGACTCTGCTGGTACCCCGCTCTTCTACGAGTACAAGGGCCGCAAAGTCGCCGATATTTAGTCTTTGATGACTGAAGATCTTACGAAGCATCTCGGAGTCCACCTAGGCTCCGAGATGCTTCGTCTTGCATTAACCCACCGTTCTTATGCCTTTGAGAAGGGTGGGTTGCCGACGAACGAACGTCTAGAATTTCTCGGCGACGCAGTCCTGCAGATTATTGTGACCGATCATCTTTACCGTGCATTCCCTGATGAGGATGAGTCACAACTTGCCAAAAAGAGATCATCGATTGTCTCCACGGTGGCCTTAGCACGAGTTGGGCGAAGCATTGGGGTTGGGCAACACATTTTGCTCGGTGAAGGTGAAACTCGCACCGGGGGCGCAGATAAGGACTCCATCCTTGCGGACACCATGGAAGCCTTGATTGGAGCAACTTACCTGGAAGAAGGACACCAGGCTGCCCGAGGTTTGGTTCACCGTTATGTCATTCCTCTTCTTGATGACGACTACGTGATGGGCATCGGTCGCGACTGGAAGACTCTGGTCCAGATGGAGGCCGACTCGGCAAGTTTGGCGCCCGTCGAGTATCGACTCAGCTCGCGAGGTCCCGACCACGCACGAGAGTTCACCGCAGAACTCTATGTTGCCGAGAAAAAATACGGTGTAGGCCAAGCCGGTAGCAAAAAGGAGGCCGAACGGCTGGCTGCGTGGGACGGATACGACGCCCTGCAGAAAGACATTGCCCAGAATGCCTGAACTTCCGGAAGTTGAAGTGGTGCGGCGGGGGCTATCGCGCTGGATCACGAACCAACAGGTCCTTGACGTTGAGGTGCTTGATCCAAGGTCAGTTCGACGGCACCGGCAAGGTCCGATTGACTTCGTGACCTCGTTGCGTCAGGCGGAGCTCGAGCAACCTCAACGGCGAGGCAAGTATCTGTGGATTCCGTTACACCATTCCCCAACCGAGCAGAAATCTCCGACAGCGCTAGTCGTCCATCTGGGGATGAGCGGGCAGATCTTGTTGAGTCATCACAGCGCACCGGCTCCTCACCATCTGCGCATCAGATTGCGCTTGGACAGTGCATCCGGTCACGGACAGGCACCGACTGAGTTACGGTTCGTGGATCAACGGATCTTCGGAGGTCTCTATCTTGATCGACTTGTTCCCACCGCGGATGAGCCCGATGAGCTGATCCCGACGACGGTGACTCATATCGGACGAGACCCTTTGGATAACCATTTTGACGTAGACCACATCTATCAGGTGCTGAGCAAGAAGCAGACCGCAATTAAACGGGCGCTTCTGGATCAGAACCTGGTTTCCGGTATCGGAAATATCTATGCGGATGAAGCGCTGTGGCGGGCAAAAATACACTATAACCGGCCATGTAACCGGTTGAGCCGCAAACAAGTGCGAACGCTTTATCAGTGTGTACAGAAGGTTATGGAACAGGCCCTGAAAGAAGGCGGAACGAGTTTCGACGCTCTTTATGTCAACGTCAACGGCGAATCTGGGTATTTTGATCGCTCGTTAAACGCCTACCATCAGGAGGGCACGTATTGTCGTCGTTGCCTAGCCGAAGGGTACGACACTCTTATTCGCCGTGATAAGTTCATGAATCGGTCCTCGTATTACTGTCCGAGGTGTCAACGAAAGCCACGCACAACGCAACGGTAACTTGGAAATGGGTAGATTCGGATTTCTGATATACGATACTCGGAGTAGATTGTTACCCACTATGACGTTATCAGCGTACGGTATCGCGAAGACTCCACGTAGACTTCACGGGCTCGTTGCTGGCTTGTTGTTAACGCTTACCTGTTGCACTACCACAGCAGAGATGAAAGGAAGGACGCCGTATGGCTGAGTCCTCTCGGATCTATGCGCCCCGGCGCGTTAGTCGAGTCGCCACCCGCCCTCATGGCATTATCTTCTCCGTCATCGTCGCTGTGGTTTTGATTGTGGTGTCCGTCGTCGCCAGTACTTCGGTGTACGCGCGTACACTTATTTCGAACGTCAATGAGCGAACTCAGACCATCGATAGTGGTATTGATACCACTCGACCGGTAATGGATGATGGCGAACTGAATTTGCTCTTGCTGGGTAGTGACCAACGACCGGAAGATAAAGAAGCCGGCGAAGATGGCGCGCGCACAGACACGATCATGTTTGTGCACATACCGGATGGTCACGAAGAAGTGTATGTGATGTCCATCATGCGCGACTTATGGGTCGAGATCCCAGGGTATGGCATGGGCAAGATCAACGGTGCATATGAAGAAGGGGGGTTCCCTCTGGTCGTTGACACTGTGGAAGGACTCGTCGGCTCGGACATCGATCACATTGCCATTATCGACTTTGAAGGATTCCGTGATGTCACCGAAGCGCTTGGCGGTGTGGAAGTCGACAACGAACAGGCATTTTCATCGGGTATCCGAAACCCCTCGTTCTTCCCCGAGGGCAAAATCAAAGTTTCCGGCACCGATGCGTTGCGGTTTGTACGGGAACGCCACGCGTTCAACGATGGTGATTACCAGCGTGTAAAAAACCAACAGCTGTTCCTCGAAGGTCTGGTGGATCAACTCTTGGCACGCGATGTTTTGACAAATCCAGGAACACTCAGCGATGTCATTACGACCCTGAGCCCGTATCTGTCGGTAGACGACGGCCTTGATGCCGAAACTATGCTGAACTACGGGCTGTCGATGTCTAACATTCGCTCCTCCGATATTAAGATGTTCACAATTCCGAATGCTGGCGCCGATATCACCTCAGGCGGGGCAGCGATTGTGCGACAAGACGAGGCCGCCACTGATCGCATGCGAGAGGCGTTACGCTCTGGCACCATGGATGAGTTCTTAGAAGAATACGACGCAGAACAAAATCCCGACGGTAGCAACCAACCAGAATCGACTTCCCCAGCGAACCCGCCAGAACCGTCTGCTGTGGAATCCGGGGTACAGGGATAGTGTGACTCGACGCCTGGTTCCCGCGCACGCCGCAACTATTCGATGCTCTATGGAATGTGTTTGATGACTGCTAGCAATCCCGAGCCGGTGAAAATTCTCCTCGTCACGCATTCGTATTGGCCTGAGCAAACTCCACCACAGCGACGGTGGCAGAACTTCATCAAGTTCTTACGAGGTTTTGGGTGCGAGGTAGCTGTTCTGACTCAGGGAGTTGCTGATCACCCGAGTGAAGAACTGGGACCAGCAGGAGAACGCATTATTCGAACTGGGGTGACCCACCGCACGAAGCACTCTCGGTGGGCTCGTCTGCTGGAGAGCACGATACACGCCGCGGAGTTTATTCCTTTGGCCCGAAGATTTTCCGACGTCGACATCGTGATTGCCACCGTACCTGCCTTGCCGAATTTAGTATCTGGTCGCGTTATCTCCAAACTGCTGAAAAAACCGTTCGTCGTCGAGATGCGCGATGCATGGCCCGATCTTCTCACCGAAGCGAATGTTGGCGGAAAAGTGGTTTCCGAATCTGCGTCACAGGTCGTGACCTGGCTTCAGCGATCGGCAGACCTGCTCATCACCGTTACTCAAGGATTTGCTCAGACATTGCGAGAGCGCGGAATGACAAACGTTGCCACTATTCGAAATGGCGTGAGTGTTTCAGCTGAGGCTCTGCTACCGTCGAGGTCACGCGAACCAGGGGAGCTACACGTCCTGTATTTGGGAAATCATGGAGAATCGCAGAATCTTGCCCTAGTGTTGCAGGCAGTCGCGTTAGCACAACGCCAGAATTCCCGGATCCAGTTGCGATTTGTTGGTCAGGGCACTCAAAAACACCTTCTGATTAAAACCAACCGGTCGTTAGGGTCACCGGCGGAGCTTTACGACGCCGTGCCGTCGCACCGCGCTACCGAACATTATCAATGGGCCGATACATGTGTTGTGAGTCTTCGACCAGACTGGCAGAGCTTCAGACACACTGTTCCTTCCAAACTCTACGAATTACTGGCAACGGGAAAACATATCACCGGTTTGGTACAAGGAGAGGCAGCGCAGACACTGCGCGTTGCCGGACATCAGCCACTCGGCGAGCTTACTGCCGACCAATTGGCCTCCTATTGGCTGGAGCTTGCGAAGAACCCAGATTCTACTGCTCAGAATATTGCATCCCACCGGTGGGCTGCCGACAACATTTCTCTCGATGTCGAGGCCTCCCGGCTCTCTGCGCTGCTAGGTCACCTGCTCCAGGCACGAAAGGGCTCTTTAGCAACGAACACGGCCAATGCGTCACCATCATGGAACAGAACCCCTCAGCTTCTTCGCAATTTCCAGCTTGCGGCCCAAACCGCAAGAGACCATATCGGACAAGACCCTGCGTTATTTGCCTTGCAAGTAGCGCGACGGTTGCCGACGTCGATTTCTGAGCCTGTCGCCAGCGTTGCGTCCAAGATCCACGGCGGACCACTTGATGTTGTCGGGGCTCTGGGGGCAGCCATACGTGGGAACTCCGAAAGCTTACGAGAAGAATTGTGTAGAGCCGTGGAAGCACGTGCAGGCTCCCGTAAAGTTCTCGAGCTGGTCAACCTGCTCACCAGCAGTGGAGACACCGAGGCGGCCGAATGGGGGTTGGCCAGAGTGCGCCCCGGAGGCAAGGGCTACCGCCTCGCACGGTCACGGATCCAGTGGAATAAAGGCAACATGACCGCTGCTGTCGAAGGGCTGAAAACCTCGGGGAAAGAAGGCTGGAAGCGCAAAGGGTACCGGTCACAGTTGAGAACCTTCCAAGGAGAGCGTCCCCAACTAGCAAGGGTGCCGGACTATCACCCCGAACAAGGTGCCATTCTCCACGTGCTGACTAATTCGTTGCCATATACCGGTTCGGGATATGCACAACGATCACACTCCATCTTGCGAGCCTTGCAATCTCGGGGATGGAACGTGAGCGCCGCAACTCGCATGGGATGGCCTGTGGTGACCGGAGGGCTGACAGCCCCGGCCGTCAATCATCTTGATGGCATCGACTACCACCGGCTGATTCCAAGGCGCCTGCACACTGATGCTGAAAAACGTGAGCAACAGTATGCTGAGATGTTGCTCACTCATGCCCTCAAGGTTAAGCCGGCTTTGTTGCACACCACCTCACATTGGAATAACGCTAACGCCGTGCGTGCCGTTGCAGAAGCTTTGGATATTCCATGGGTGTATGAAGTCCGAGGGTTACTTGCCGATACGTGGGCGTCAACACGTGGTGCGGAAGCCTACCGGTCTGAGTATTACCGGTTGTTTACACAGCGGGAACAGGAATCTGTGCTGGCCGCTGACGGCGTGGTGACACTCGGGAAGCAAATGCGAGCCAAACTCGAAGAATTCGATCGCGATAGTGCAGACATCGTCCTGACACCAAATGCAATCGGGGGCGAGTTCCTCAAGGAACCCCGGTCCACTCAGGAAGCGCGCGAGGCCTTGGGGCTGCCGCGTGACCTGGAACTTGTGGGGACGGTCAGTTCATTGGTTCCGTACGAAGGACTCGATACTGTCGTGCGTGCCGTTGCTCACCTGGCCCCGAGCAGGCCTCGGCTACGGATGCTCCTTGTCGGAGATGGTACCGCCCGCCCCAGCTTGCTCCGTCTGGCCGAAGAGCTGGGACTAAGTGATCGACTGATTGCACCCGGCCGGGTGCAACGAGAAGAGTCGATACTGTATCACCAGGCCTTAGACGTGTTCGTCGTGCCCCGTATTGATTCGTCCGTCACCAGGACCGTCACTCCGATGAAATCGGTTGAGGCTTCCGCCAGTGGCAAGCCCGTTGTCGCCTCGGATCTTCCGGCTCTGTCGGAACTGGTCCATCACGGGGTGACCGGTATGTTGGTCCCGCCAGAGCATGACATTGAGTGGGCGCGCGTCCTGACGGATCTCTTGGATAACCCCACGCTACGACAAACTATCGGTCATGCCGGACGGTCGTGGGCGTTGCAGGAAAGAACCTGGAAGTCCAACGAAAGTCGCTACACTGAGCTGTATCAGAAGCTCACGGGGTACGTACCGTAGGTGTTGCGTTGTCACCTCATTGAAAATCCTGGGGTATACTTCCCCGGGGTGTACAGTGCCCCCGCACGGACCGCGGTGCTGTACTGAACCAAGTGCCGAAAGAAATCGAGGGATAATTCTATGTCGAATATTTCGACCGTGGCCGTCGTGGGGCTTGGCTACATTGGCCTTCCAACGGCTGCAATTCTGGCCGAGAACGGTGTGAAAGTCTTTGGCGTTGACGTCAATGAAAGAACGATTCAGGCGATTAACTCGGGAACTGTACCGTTCGTTGAGCCAGACCTCGAGGACTACGTCAAGCGAGCCGTTGATCAGGGCCTGCTGTCAGCTTCGGCAGAGACTCCGCAAGCTGATGCCTACATCGTGGCCGTACCCACCCCGTTCCACGATGACAAAACCCCGGACCTTTCCTATATTGAAGTAGCAGGTCGCAATATAGCTCCTCAGCTACAGGGCGATGAGCTGGTGATTCTGGAATCAACCTCACCTCCCGGGGCCACCGAACACTTGGCGGATGTGATTCACCAAGCCCGTCCAGATCTTCAAGACAAGGGCACACTGGAATTCGCTCACTGCCCAGAACGAGTGCTGCCCGGTAAGGTCATGGTCGAGCTGGTGACCAATGACCGGATCGTTGGTGGCTCGACACCGCACGCTGCTGAGCGCGCACGCGACCTTTACCGTAGCTTCTGCAAGGCAGAACTACTTTTGACCGATTTGCGCACGGCCGAGATGTCCAAACTGGTCGAAAACTCCTTCCGTGACGTCAACATTGCCTTCGCGAATGAGCTGTCTGTGATTTGTGACGAGCTGGGGATCAACGTCTGGGAAGTCATTGAACTGGCCAACCACCACCCGCGGGTTAACATCCTTCAGCCCGGCCCTGGCGTTGGTGGGCACTGCATTGCTGTGGACCCCTGGTTCATTGTCGCCGCTGCACCGGATTCGGCGAAGTTGATCCGCAACGCTCGCGAAATTAATGACGCGAAGCCAGATTGGGTCATCAAGCAGGTCAAGGCAGAAGCCTATGACGTTGAGAAAGAAACTGGCCGAGCTCCTGTCATTGCGGCGCTGGGTCTTGCCTTTAAGCCCAATATCGATGACCTGCGAGAGTCGCCGGCCATGCGAATCACTGAGCAAATGGCACGCGAGCTTTCCAGCTCCAAGATCCTCGCGGTAGAACCCCACGTGAACGAGCTTCCCGCGAAATTGCAGGGTTTGCCCAACGTCGACTTCGCAAGCGTGGATGCCGCTGTTGAAGCAGCCGATATTGTCCTGTTGCTTGTTGACCACGCTGTCTTCGCCGATCTGCGTGACCGCGTGTCGGGCAAGCATGTGATTGATACTCGTGGGCAGTGGCGCGATAAATAACTGCATGTCGTCCTTGGACGCGGGAGGGCAACCAGAGAGGTTGACGGTTGCCCTCCTCGAAGTTTTTGGCGAATAAGATGTCGTCAGCAGAGACAGCCATATTTGACCGCATGGAGGACAAGGAGTCGAGGAGAGGGAAATGCGACTTTTAGTGACGGGCGGGGCCGGCTACATCGGTGGCCATTTCGTCTCCCGGGCTCTCGAGCTGGGAGCTTACGATATTGCCGTGGTCGATGACCTCTCCACGGGGCTTCAGAGGCGCGTGCCCTCGGATGTGCCGTTATATCAACTCGATCTGTCGGCCGATAAGGCTGTTGAGCAGCTCAGCAAGATTCTTTCGGACCATCAAATTGACGCCGTGGTGCATTTTGCGGCGAAGAAGGCTGTCAACGAGTCCGTCGAGCAACCCGAGATGTATTTTCGAAATAATATCGGTGGGCTCGTCAATCTGTTGAGTGCTATGAGAGACTCAGCCGTTCAGAAGATCGTTTTCTCTTCGTCCGCTTCGGTGTATGGACAACCATGCGAGTCGGAAGTGTTCGAAAACACTGCCTGTCATCCCATCAACTCCTATGGCCAGACCAAGCTCATCAACGAGCAATCTCTCCACAACGCGGAACGGGCGTGGGGGCTGTCCGCCGTGGCTTTACGCTATTTCAACGTCGCTGGCGCGACGAGTTCAGAACTTGCTGACACCACCACCACGAACCTCATGCCTGCTATCCGCAATATGCTGACGAGCCACGGTGTGGTTTCAGTCTACGGAGATGCCTATCCCACTCCTGACGGCACCTGCATTCGGGATTATGTGCATATAGAAGATCTTGTCGATGCACATATTGTCGCCCTTGACGCACTTGGCCAGCCGAATGCGACAGGGGTCTATACATATAACGTAGGCACAGGTATCGGAAGTAGTGTTCTGGATATCGTCCATGCATTCCAGAGAGTTCCAGGGGTTGACCTGGAGTATCAGATCGCGCCTCCACGCGATGGGGACGCGGCGACAGTAACTGCCAACGTCGATAAAATTCGCGAAGAACTGGGTTGGAAAGCATCTTACGGGGTCGAAGACATCGTTGAGTCCGTTGTTAAGCACCCTCCGTTGGCGACCGAACCGACAGAAGGGTGACAGATGACACTGGACTATTTATTTCCGAAACGCAACATGCTCGCCATGCGCGACGCGCGCTCGCGTTTTGTTGACCGTGACCTGATGACTATCCAACCACGACAGACCTTGCGACTTGAGGATGGTCAGGTGTGGCGTCACCGACGTACCCGTAGTCTGGCTCGGCAAATGCACGGTTGGCTTTTTTATTATTATCTTCGCCCGTTTCATATCGATTTAGACGATGCTATTGCGGAAAAGTTAATATGGCTACTCCATACCTGGCGTGACGTAGTGGGGTTACCTCCTTCCCGGATTCCAATGTCGTACCACGATGAGTCCACTGCTCAACGAACTATCGCGTTGTGCTGTCTGCTGGACGACTACGGTCCTTTGCTCAGCGCCTCGGATCAGACTTTCGTGAAGGACATTATTCGCGAAGGCGTTGATCTTTTGGTACAAGACGAATTCCATAGCGCCGGAACGAACCACGGGATGTTCCAGGACCTCGCCTTGATGCTCGCCAGTAGCTACATTGACGACAACGAAGGTTTATATGATTTAGCGTTCGGGCGATTGACTGCCTACTTCAAGAGCAGTTACACGGCCGAAGGAGTGCATAAGGAACAGTCCCCCGACTACCACGTCATCGTGAGTCGCCATCTGAAAGAATACAACCAATTACAAGGCCAGCAAGCGTCGACGACGGAACAATCCTTACGAGAAGTCTTCAAAGCCTCTGAAAGATACGCAATCGCAACCATCAGCCCCTTGGGCTCCTTTGCGCCTGTCAGCGACACCCCGCCTGGGCCGGTTCTTGGTAGAGGATATGGTCGGGTCTATAACTCGGACTCATATAGGTATGCGTTGACCCAAGGTGCACTTGGCACTCCGCCCGATTTCGACCGGTTCATTGCCGATGAAGCTGGTGTGGCAATATTTCGTGAAGACTGGCGAGATCTTGATTCTTTGTATCTGCATTTCGTAGCCGCTTATAACTCCGACTACCACAAACACAGCGATGAGCTGAGCGTATACCTCGTCTACAAAGGGCTCGAGATTCTCAGGGAAGCAGGCCCTAATGGGTACGAGATGTCTGATCCGTATACTATTTATGCTTTCTCTAGTTTCGCTCACAATACGCTTATCGTGGATGGCGAAGGACTACCTCGTATCGACCCCACAAAAATGGACAAGGTAGGGCTACAGCAAGTCGAGCAACAGGGGATGTTCGACGTCAAAGGCTTCAACCACCGCTACGAGGGCGTCAAGCATAGTCGCAGAGTGACCGTTCAACCACAAGACGATCAGCCGAATGATGCCAAACGCCACGTACGGATTATCGATACGATTGAGTCTGCTGATCTCCATCAGTACACGTTGCTATGGCATTTCGGACCCGATGTCAGAGCCAGGCCATCGGGCGATACCGTGGTCATCCAGAACGCGTCGAACGAAAATCTTGGGCACCTGAGATTACGTTCGGAAGGCGATCTCAAAATTGTTCAACGCCGAGGCGAAGAGACCCCTGATATTCAGGGCTGGTATTTTCCCAAGAATGGTGTTCATAAACCAGCGGACGTCCTTCAAGTGGAATTTTCCGCAGCGACTCGCGAAGTAACGACTGATATATACCTGTACTAAATAATTGTGGAGAGCTGAAAAGTTATTATGCTTGGTTTGTTCAGACGGTTTAGTCGTAAGCAACAGCTTGTTGTTGGTTTCTTTGGTTTGGTGGCGGTTGCTGCAACTGTCTTGGCATTTTTTATAGACCTGGCAATCTTGGTTGTTGCTCTATTCTGGCTATTGGCGCTCTTGGCATTCGTGATGGTTATGTTCCTCCGGCGCCTTAATGCAAAGGTCGTGCGCTTGACGAGAAACTCTGTTCGGCGCGCAGGTGATGTCCGAGGAAGGGTATTGCCGACAGCAGCCAGCAATCTCTCCTCGAAAGAATCCCTGGAAAGCCTGAGAGACCGGTTTCAGAAAAAGCCTACGGTGAAGAACGCATTGCCCTATGCAAATAAGGTCTTGAACGTCCAAGGGAACATCTCTGAAGCGAACAGTATCCTCGACAGTGTTCCAGAAAGCGCCGTGCTGGGCGATGGAGAGAAAAAATTTGTTCAGCGTGTTCGGTCCTTGCATAAGTTACTTGACAAGCCTGTCGAGCTACCTCAGAAGCACTATACGTGCAATTATTTGCCGGTTCAGAATCGGATTCTCTATGCGGTTGGCATTTCGCCCGTGTCCAATAGCAATGGCTACACGACCAGAACCCAGGGGATTGCACAGGGGCTCCAGTTGCAAGGCGCTGACGTCATTGTCGCCCCACTGCCTGGTAAACCGTGGGATAGGCGCCCGTCGACAGGCTTTAAAGTTCCTCAAGAAAAGCGTCGCTATCAGCAACAGATCAATGGTGTCCATTATGTTCACAACCCCGGACTCAAAAGCTGGGAAGGCGACATTGGCGTTTTCTTGCAAGTCAGCGCAGACGCTTACGTACGCGAGGCCATGATCGACAAGCCTGAGGTGATTGTGTCAGCGTCAAATTACCTCACTGCGCTTCCGGCCCTGATGGCTGCACGCCGACTCGGGGTGCCCTTTGTCTACGAAATGAGAGGCTTCTGGGAAGTCACAGCGGCGTCTAAGAACCCAGCGTGGGCCGGATCTGAAAAGTACGCACTTGACCGCCGGCTTGAGTTTCAAGTTGCCAGCGAGGCTGACCACGTCGTGGTCATCACAGAAGAAATGAAAGACGATCTTGTCGAACGTGGAGTCAACGGGGACAACATTTCCGTTGCTGCAAACTCGGTGGATATCGATAAGTTCTTTCCTCAAGGTAAAGATCTCCAACTGCTCAAGAAGCTCGGATTCTCCCAGCCTGAACTGCCTGTTGTTGGCTTCGCCGGTAGCGTCACCGAGTACGAAGGGCTTGATCTGGTGGTTGACGCACTCTCCGCTATTCAAGAAGAGGGAGATGAATTCAACTTCTTGGTCATTGGTGGTGGATCTTATCTGCCCGAACTCAAGAAACGTGTATCCGAGGCTGGTTTAGAACCTCGCACCAGGTACCTCGAGGGCATACCGAATGCCAACATGCCGACTTATCTGTCGAGCATCGACATTTTCCCGCTAGCCCGGAAATCGTTGCCAGTCACTGAGCTTGTTTCTCCGCTCAAGCCTTTGGAAGCTATGGCCGTGGGGCGTTCGGTGGTGTTGTCTGATGTCTCGCCACACAGAGCTTTCTACGGTACAGACGAAGATAAATCACGGGCTTTGAGCTTCGCGAAGGATAGTGTCCCTGAACTGAAGGAACAGTTGCACCGGCTCATCCGAAACCCGGAACTTAGAGACCAGCTCGGTGTACGCGCTCGTCGCTGGGTAAGAGAAAACCGCACGTGGAAGCAGACAGGTGAGATCTACTGGTCTGCGCTCCAAGAGCTTTTGAGAAGTCAATCGCAACTAGCGAAGAGCTCTTCTGAACGGCCGTTGGATTCCTACACCGTTGCCTTCATTGGTGATACGTTTACCTCCGAGACGTTCCTACCCGAGCTGACAGCGATTCGGGTCACGCCCGATGACTGGCGGGAACAGTTCGCTCACAACGACATTGATGCTGTCTTCATTGAGTCTGCCTGGCAGGGTAACGACAAAGCGTGGGAAGGCATCATCGGATATTACGACGACACGAGTCACGCGCCAATTGCTAACCTGATTGATCATGCCCAAGAACACGGCATTCCCGTGATGTTCTGGAATAAGGAAGATCCAGTTCATTACAACCGCTTTAAGCGTACGGCTGCTCGGTGTGACTACGTGTTTACTACTGATGCGCGCACGATTGTCGACTATAACGCTGAACCAGATAACCGCATTTCGGCCGTCGCGTCGGCGCCTTTCGCAGCTCAACCAATACTGCACAATCCGTTGCCGAGCACTCGTGAACGCGAAGACACCATTGCCTACGGTGGCACGTATTATGGCGACAAATATGCCACACGAAAGCAGGGCCTTGACTTTCTCTTCTACGAATCAGCTCCGTACGGGCTGGCTATCTATGAGCGGGTGCATAACGACCCGAATTCGCCCTATCGGCTTCCAGATCGCTTCCGTCGCTACGCTCGACAGAGTTTGAGCTACCCCGAGATGTGCCAGGCCTATAAAGCACACCCGATCCATCTCAACGGGAACTCTGTTGTGGATTCTCCCTCGATGTTTTCGCGCCGAGTTGTGGAGATTACTGCATCCGGGTCAAGCGTTCTTAGCTCGCCTGGTCGTGGTGTCGATGAAACTTTCGCGGGTACAGTCCCCACCGTTGAAAATCCCGACGAAGCCAATAGTGTCTTGAAACGCTGGAAATCGTCCGAGGAAGCCCGGCACAAGGATTTGTGGAAGGCCTTGCGACATGTTTACGAGGCCCACACGTGCGCCCATCGTTTGGTGTACATGATGCGCGTCGCTGGGTTCCTCGTAAGAGCTCCCAAGCTGCATCCCTTTGCCGTGGAGTGCTCGGCGAGTGATATCCCCGAGTTCGAGAAGCAGTCAGTACGTCCTGACATGTATTTGCTTGACGAAGAATTCGACGGTCAAGAAGTCGCTGGCCAAGTCGTTGTAGCGCCCACGGCACAGTCGAAGATGGACGCATTGCGCGAGTACGACATTCGACATGTCGTTAAGGCGGCCAATTCCATCGGGACCTTGAGCCGAAACGATGTGGAAGACCTTCTCAACGGCCTAACCTTCGGCGATTGGAAGGCCGTCGGAAAGCAGGCTGTGTCTTGGTCGCCGGGAAACCTATTTGTCCCCGTTGCCACGTGTTCGGCAGCCATCAACAGTAGGCTTGTTCTCTTCGAACGCGACACTTACGCGCAAATTTTAGAGGGTGAAACTCCTACTCTCGACGACGAGGACGTTTTCGCATGGCAGATTGTCAGAGACAAAAAAGAGCAAGTAGACTCAACGAAAACAGCAGTTACTACTAGTTCTGCTAGGAACGTTTCCCTCGCTGGTCCTGATGAGAGCTCGCAAACCGTCCTTATCGCTGGACACGATTTTAAGTTCTTTATCGAGATCATGAATGGTATCCAAAAGGCGGGCCACCGTGTCCGAATTGACCGATGGGGTGGCCATAGCATCCATGATGAACAACAAAGTCGACGTCTTCTCGATGGCGCTGACGTGATCTTTTGTGAGTGGTCGCTGGGCAATCTGGTGTGGTACAGCCAGAATAAGCTTCCGGGACAAAAACTCATCACGAGGGTGCATGCCCAGGAACTGAGAACGAAGTTTCTAGACCAAGCAATCCTCAAAAATGTTGATGCGTTTATTTTCGTCTCGCCGGTAGGGATGCGCAGGGCGCAGGTTCGCTATGGTATTCCGACGTCTAAGAGCTTCGTCATCGGCAATACGTTCGATATGGGCCGATTTCTCACCTATAGAAGCGAGATTAACCCGAAGAATATCGGCTTTGTCGGGTCTGTTCCGCAGTCCAAACGGTTCGATCGAGCTTTGGACATCATCGAGCAACTCGCATCTAAGGACCAAGAGTATAAGCTGATCGTCAAAGGGAAAGAATATACGGAGTATCCCTGGTTGCAGGATAGACCCGCAGAACAGGAGTACTTCCAGAGGGTTTATGAGCGGATCGAATCCTCACCGGTGTTAAAAGACGCTGTAGTATTTGATGGCCACAGTCCTGACCTTGCAGAATGGTATACCACCGTCCCCGGTTTCATTCTGTCGACGAGTGATCATGAAGGAACTCATCAGGTGGTTGCTGAAGGAGGGGCTGCGGGCTGTGTTCCGGTGATCCTACCTTGGGCTGGAGCAGAGCAAGTATATGGAACACGGTGGCTTGTTGACGATATCGACAGCGCTGTCCAGCGAATTCGGTCGCTGGCCGCAGATCCCCAGGCTCTGCTCGACGAGTCATATGCAGTTCGTGACTATATGCATAAGCATTTCCGTCCAGGAGTCATCTCAGGAAAAATCTTGCGGTTGATTGAGAGCTAAAACCCGTAAGGTCCCGCATATCTCTGCCCCTCCCAGTACATCGTTGGGAGGGGCAGAAGTGCGTTTAGGCTAAAGATGACAGGACGCCATGAGGTATGGCCTCGTTATGATGGCTGGCCGTCTTCCACAATGTCGTCAATCCGATCCTGGAATGTCTGCATGTGCTTTTCCTTCACACCCTGGGCGACATTTTCGCCGTGGCGCCGCAACGCATTCATGAAATAGCTGTAGTGCTTCATCACCTCGTCAGGTTCGCCATCTTCGACAACTGCACCCTTATCGAGCCAGATGACTCGAGTACACATTTCACGAATTGCAGAGGGCGAGTGGTTAACGAGGAATCCCGTACCGGAGCGGGCGATCAAGTCCTTCATGGCCTGATTCGAGCGTTGTCGGAAGGCATCGTCACCGGTGGAAAGGGCCTCATCGATCATCAAGATATCCGGGTCTGCCGACACAGAGATCGAGAAACGGAGCCGAGCTCCCATACCGGACGAGTAGGTACGCATCGGCATCCGTACGAAGTCACCAATGTCTGCCAGTTCGACAACCTCGGGCACTTTCTCTTCGACCTGTGCCGGTGTGAGTCCCATGGCCAATAGTCCGATACGAATATTGTCGATACCGGTGAGGTTCGGCAAGAGTGCGGCGCCAACACCCAGTAGCTGCGGTGTGGAGCGTGCCACGACCTGGCCTGAGTTCGGAGTCTCGACACCGGCGAGAACCCTGAGCAAGGTACTTTTACCCGACCCGTTTCGCCCTACGAGCCCAATGAATTCACCTTCGCGCGCTGCCAGCGAGATCCCTTTCAGCGCCTGAAACGATGTCTTCTTGCCGCGTGACTGAATTAATCCGCGCTCTTTGCCTTCATCTAAAATCCGCACGCGGTAAGTGAGCTCAATGTCTGTGGCGAGCATCGTGAGCTCTCCGAGCTCTGTCGTGGTTGGTGAAATGGTGTCCTCGCTCTCGTCCGGTTCCGGGGTGGGAGAGTTCTTAGGCTTAGACGTTTCGTTCGCGACCATAAGATTCCTCTCCTTGCCAAAACACTAGAAACCCAGCGACAAACAACACAACGGCCCAACCGCAGAGAACCAACCAATGCTCGACTGCTGGCACCGTGCCATCAATGAGTATTTCGCGGTACATCAGTAAGACGGTGTAGATCGGATTCAGCTCGATTATGGCTTCCAACGTTGGATATCTAGTCGTAAACCGGGTGATCGGAAAGATCACTCCAGAGCCGTACATGAGCAGGCGAGTTAGAAAAGGAATCACCTTACTCAGGTCAGGGAAAACGACCGCCAGCCGAGCAACAAGTAGCGTGATGCCAAAATTTAGGACGACGTGAATGAGCAGAATGATGGGGAAGAGGAGCCAACTCCACTCTGGAAGTTCGTGGGGAGGGATAGCCATGATGATCAAGAACATCATCAAAAAGGCCGGGCCTCTTTGCAACAAATCGTAGAGAGCCTCTCCTAAAGGCAGCGCCATCCGCGGGAACTTGAAAGCCCGTATCAGTGAGCGAGACGACGCGATCACCTTGCTACCGGTTCCCAAGGCACTACTGGTCATCTGGAACATGAAGACACCAATAATGACAAAGGCCACAAAGTTGTCCATGCCCCGATCGAATTGCAACAACAGCCCGAAGATAATCCAGTAGAAAGCTGCGTCGAGAGTTGGGCGAAGAACCAACCAAAGTGGCCCCAGCTTGGCGTCGTCGTTGCCCGTAACAACGCGGCCTCGCGACTGACGCCAAATGAAGTGACGCCGTTGCCATAGCTGACGAATATACTTTCCGATTCCAGGACGCCCTCCGATGGGAGTGAGCTTGTCTACACCTGGATACGAATCTTTTACGGCCGAAACGAACTCAGCGGTTTGTGGATGACCCGCTTCCTTGTCGTTGGTAGACGCCATACTTCTCGCTACAGCCTTTCCTGCTCCTCCACATACAACGGCATCAAGAGGTCTTCTTTGTGCCGTTGCAGGGAATCTGCACCTTCACATTGAGACTACATTGTATCGCCACGGCGAAACGATCTTGCCAGATGCTAGGAGGGTCGTCCGAACTGGGAGGTAAATGGCAGAACGAGGATCACCCGTGCAGATAAGCTGAGGTATTCGCCGAAGCTGATAGTTTTGTAGGGATGCCGGGTCAAACCAGCCATTGAGTGAAGCTACGGCCACAGATGGTTGTGCCCAGTCGATATACCCCCGAGCTGTCGTTCAGAAGGCAACCATGAATTCTCAGTCCTCATCCGTCGTTCGCGCTGTGCTGATTGATACCCGAGCTCGGACCATCGAAGAAAGTGCGGTCCCGGGTAAGTGGAAGCCAAATACGAAGGTTGCGGAGTTCGGTGGACTTGCTTTGACAGGCAAACAGCTTTGCCGGGGAGAATTTGGGTTCGCTCACCCCGAGAATCTCACGATTGCCGACTTGCGTGATGCTCCTGGGGAATGGCTAGCCATAGCTAGTTCTCGACACCTGTTGTCAGGAGTGAAACACCTTGTTTTTGCCGATCGCTTCGGATTTGGACCAGTCTTTTATGCAATTATCCCTAGGCGTGGGGTGGTCTTGTCGGATAGCTTTATCGCCGTTGCGGTTGCTCTTCGAGAGTCCGGTGTTTCGGTTCATCTGAATCTCAGTACATACGTTGCCGCTCTAACTAGTCGTGGCCGGACTGCCGAGGGGATGAGTGACTCGACGACCATGGCAGAACAAATACATATTCTCGAGCCAGATTGCGTCCTCGAGATTACCGGTCGCCAAGCGACCATCCGTCCGCGGGTTACACTGGGGGGCTCTGAGACAATCAATGACTACACCGACGCCGTGTCGTTAGGCATAGAGCTAGCCAGAGAGTCCTTGACGACTGCAGTGAATTCGTTGTCCGCTCGGAAAGTTATCACCCTTTCCGGAGGCGTTGACTCCCGGCTCGCTCTAGCGCTCCTGACACTGACTGGTGCTCATCAAGACTTCAAGGTCTTGACGTTTGACCCACGAAGATATGAGGGTAAGAAACGTAAGGTTTACGGGCGAGATATTCAGCTCGCCAATGCGATTCGCGCTGATCACGGCATGGAGTGGTGGGGCCCTACTGAACAGTGCGGTTTATCCTTATTGTTCAGTGAGCGTGTCTTCACCCATCAAATACGCGATTCGAATCGCAACTACGAGATGTTTCTGTCCGATTTTTCAGGAGAATACGCCATTCCCCAGATGACGATCCGCGGAGGTGGAGGAGAGCTACTTCGCGTCCCGGGGTCTGCTGAAGGTCTGGCTAACCGTGTTTTCCGGGAACTTGGAAAGGGCGTATCGATGTCGGACCCGCGGGTCTTCAACTTTTTTCTCCAAGCGCACAGCTACCCCCGGCTTGCGAATAAGCACTTCAAACCATTAGTTGCTGAGCATTTCGAAAGAACCTTTAAACGCTCTAGGGGATCCGACCTGTTCCAACGCCTCGACGGATACTACTTTCGGACTAGGAATAGGTACCATTTCGGTATCACGCGACAGGCTTTAGACAAGCGCGAAGTCCCCTTGTTTCCACTGGCTAATCCTTACTTTTTGCAAGCGTCGCGACTCGCTGAATTCCACGAAAGAACCCAAGGCAAGCTGGTCAAAGACATATTCCAGGCTTCGGCGCCCCAGTTGCTGAAGTACCCTTTCGACAGTGATCAGTGGACAAGCCGTCTCACCACTGCAGAGCTGAAAAAGGTGCCGGACGACGACTCATGGCGCGAATCGTATGATGTAGCGGATAGTGGCAAAACCGTACAGATTCGACGCGATGAGGCAGACGCGCAGCGCTTCACATTCAACGCTCAGCGAGCTGGAGATCTCTTCATCCGTGAAGGGTTCGCGACGATCGTTGGACACGCTCCAGAGCAGTTTCAAGAGCCTCTGCAACAACAACATGAAGCAGTATTAAGGACGATGGAGCAGGGTATACTGAACAGATCAACCATTCTCGGAAAAGTCGCCTCGGCCTTGGATGTCGTGACGCCACCCCCACCCGAGATCGCCTCACTGAAGACCCTATCGGTTCCAGGACTTTCTGCGGACGAAACCGCTCCACGAACCAAGGTTCGGCTGATTACAGATCTGCGTGAATCATCGGCCGCACTGTCTTATCCTGATCCCACTAGTTCAGTGACAACCGTGCAACGTATCCATGGGCGAATACTTGTGGCTAACGATTTCGCCAGTGTCGAACCGAGTGAGTATGAATGGGCTTTCTACCTGTATCGCGATGGGACAGAAATCTCCGAAGTTTGGTACCAAGACACTCCTCGGTACGCTTTTACTGGCGTTGAGGAATCGGGGAGATATACAGTTCTCACGTTCATCAGAAGAAAGGACAGCCCGCAAAACGTGATAAAGGTACCGAGCACCAGCGCGATCAGTATCTAGCCCGGGGAATGTCGGCGATCACAGTGATCACAGTGCAGTCATGCGGGTACTAAGGAAAGGATATCGAGAAAGGTCATATGTTTATCTCGGCCCTCCCAACGAAAATGTGCTGATTAGGGTGGTAGCTGTGTAGGGTTGTCTCGGCATACTAAAATGAAATCACCGGCTCACTGACGCGTGAGGTCGTTGTGTCGTAGTGATGTAGGAGTAGAGACATAATGAAAATCATGCCGGTCTACGGCACCCGCCCCGAAGCGATTAAGATGGCCCCGATTGTGAAAGCTCTTCAGGAGTCGGATCAATTCGAGTGTGTGGTGACCGTCACTGGACAACACCGGGAAATGTTGGACCAGGTGAATGAGCTTTTCGGAATCACTCCCGACCACGACCTCAATATCATCCAGCCCCGCCAGACCCTGAACATGGTGATGGCGAAAACCATCAATGGTCTCGACGCGATCATGGATGAAGAGAAACCCGATGCCGTGGTGGTCCAAGGTGACACGTCGACTTCCACAGCTGGCGCCATTGCCGCCTTCAACCGTGGTGTGCCAGTGGTTCATGCCGAAGCCGGGCTCCGTAGCTTCAATATCTTCTCCCCGTTCCCGGAAGAAGCGAACCGGAAGATTACCTCCCAGATTTCTTCTCTCCACTTAGCACCGACCTCGGTCAGTCGCGACAACCTCATCCGCGAGGCAGTTAACCCTGACGATATTTACGTCACCGGTAACACGGTCATCGATGCTCTGCTTGAAGTCGTCGACCAGCGCGTGCCGTTTAGTGAACCCGCCCTGCAAGGACTCGTCGATGAGGTAGGTCAGGGTCGCAAGGTTGTGTTGGTGACGACTCATCGCCGTGAGAATCAGGGTGATGCGATGCGCGGTGTCGGCCGAGCATTGGCACGACTGTCGGACTCACACCCGGACGCGACCATTGTTTTGCCAGCCCATAAGAACCCTGTAGTGCGTGAGGCAATTCTGCCGTTCCTGGAAGGCAAAGAAAATGTCATCGTCACCGAGCCGTTGGCATACGGGGAATTTACCCACTTGATGAACCTCAGCACCGTCGTCCTCACCGACTCCGGTGGCGTTCAGGAAGAAGCACCAGGTCTGGGCAAACCGGTGCTCGTGATGCGCGAGAACACCGAGCGTCCCGAAGCGGTGACCGCCGGAACCGTCCGACTGATTGGTACCGCCGAAGAGCGCGTTGTCGAGGAAGTCTCCGAGTTGCTCACAAATGACGAGGCATACGCCAAGATGGCCAATGCGGTAAACCCCTATGGTGACGGCCGGGCCGCACCGCGTTCTGTCTCGGCGATTGCAGAGCTACTCGGCGTGGGCTCTCGTTTACCACAATTTGACGACGGACTCGGTGAATAAGGGCTTATTTGCCGTCCGGTGTGACGTGTAAATGTATCTGAAAAAGCTCGAGGTTCGAGGGTTTAAGTCCTTCGCTTCCAAAACTACTTTCGAATTTGAACCTGGGATCACCGCCGTCGTCGGCCCCAATGGGTCGGGGAAATCAAATGTTGTCGATGCACTGGCCTGGGTGATGGGCGAGCAGGGTGTGAAGAACCTGCGCGGTGGCAAGATGGAGGACGTCATCTTCGCAGGCACCTCAGGTCGCCAGGCTTTGGGGCGGGCACAGGTGACCCTGACCATCGATAATTCTGATGGTGCCCTCCCGATTGAATACTCCGAAGTGGCCATTTCCCGCACCCTGTTTCGAGCCGGCGGATCCGAGTACCAAATCAATGGGTCACCGGCCCGACTGCTCGATATCCAGGAGCTTCTCAGTGACTCGGGGCTCGGTCGAGAAATGCATGTCATCGTCGGTCAGGGGCAACTCGACCGCATTTTCCATGCCACACCGGAGGAGCGACGGGGGTTCATTGAAGAAGCCGCCGGAATTCTGAAGCATCGTCGCCGGAAAGAACGGTCGGTTCGCAAACTCGATGCGATGCGTGGGAACCTGGACCGAGTCAGAGACCTCACTGAAGAAGTCCGTCGCCAGCTAGGACCACTCTCGCGTCAAGCCGACACGGCACGCAAAGCCCAGCGCATCCAATACGATGTCCGAGATGCCCGTGCCAGACTGCTGGCCGACGACGTGGAGCAGCAACTGCGGGTGGTGGCAGATCTGGTGGAACAAGATCGGGGCAACGACGAAGAGCTCGTCGCGGCTCGCCAGAACATCACTCAGGTCTCTGAACAAATGGACGCGCTGGACCAAGAACTCGACGACATTACGCAGGCGGCCACCGTCGCTCGTGAACACCGGTACGGGCTCAGTGGTTTGCAGGAACGGTATCGGTCGTTGCTGTCGGTGACCGACGAACGGCTGCGGACCGCGTCGGCACCGATCACGAAAACCACGACCATCACCGCCGAGCAAGCGCAAGCCCAGCTTGATCAAGCCGCCGAAGAATATCGGCAAATCTGCGATACCAGAGCAGAAACCGACAAGGCCCTGGCGCGGGCCATCCAGGAAAAGGACGATGCCGAGCGCGTAGCAAGAATCGCTTCGCGAGCATATACGGACTCACTGCAAGAAGAGGCCCAACGTCACCGCGCCATTGCCACAGCAGAAGCAAAGCTCGCCTCGGCCATCGCTGAACTGGAAGCAGTGAAAGCCCAGCGCAGGCACGTGACTGAAGAATCAGAGTACCGTCAAGACAGTCTTCGTGAGCTACAAAACTCACTTTCCGCATACCAAACGCAGGCCGATGAGGCAGCACGGCAACGTGCACAGATCGAAGGCCAGCTTGACGAGGCGGACCGGAAACTGTCCCAGAAGCGTGGCCAACTGGATGACCTGATGGCACACTTGGCCGCGCAGAATCGTGAATATAGCGCTATCCAGGCACGGATCGAGGTCCTCAAGGATTCGTTGGAACCACACAAGGGCTCGGCTCGGGCGTCTTTAATGGATCTGGCTGTCGAAGAATTGAGTTCTCAATTTGTGGTCTCAGCTGGGTGGGAACGCGCCGTTGCGGCCGTGCTACCGGTGGCGGTTGAACAGCTTTGGGCGGATGACTCGCAAACCGCCAAGGCTGCTGTGGACTTATTGCAACACGGCGAGGTTGAGACCACGCGGATTTACACTCCCACCTCTGAAGGGGAGAGTTACGTGAAGCGGCAACAACTCCCTGATGGGCTTGTTACTGCGGTAGACCACGTCTTCGCGCGTGAGCCAGACGCGAATTCTGCCGTGACCGCGACATTGCAAGAGCTGTTCGGACACGTCGTGCTGTGCGAAGACCTCGAGGAAGCCGAACGCGCTATACAACGCTTCGAGGAGACCGACCTCGATAATGCCCATGTGGTGATCGCTACCCGGAATGGACACCTCATGACGCATCTGTGGGTCCAGGTTCACGGAGCCGGCGGGAGTAGCCATGTCGAAGCTCGCGGGTCGCTTGATGATGCCGAAAAGACCCGAGATCGGCTTGACACGGAGATCTCGACTCAACAGCAACACATTGAGGGTATGAGACAGGAAGTACGCACCTCGCAGCAAACTCATGACGAGATCCGCGAGAGGGTAGATGAAGCTCGACGGCGAGAGACGACCTACCTGGAGCGACAGGCAGCGACGAAGAATAGCTTGGCCCAAACCCTGCAGAATAGCGAGCGTTCAGAGCAACAATTGGAGGAGCTTGCCGATCACCTTCAGGCGGCTCAGAACCGTGTGACAGGATACCAGGAGGCTTACGATACAGCCGTGGCTGCCGAGCGGGTAGCGTCGCAACAGCACACCTCGGAAGATTCGCCGAGCGAACAAGAAGCCGAGCGTGCAGAGGCTCGCGCCGTCGAAGCTCGACGGGCTGAAACGGATGCGCGGCTGGCGTTGCGAACTCAGGAGTCGACTGAACAACAGGCACAACAACGCGTGGAACAAGCCCGGCGGAGGCTATCTGCTGCTCACCTGGCAGAACAAGAGTATTCCCGCGCGCTACACCAGCAACGACACCGAGTCTCTCACCTCGAACAGGTCCACGTGGCCGTAAATACAGTTCTGGAAAAGATCGGTAGTTCGGTTCGTCGTGCTGAGGTTGATGAGCAAGAGTTCGCGGCCACTCGTGAAAAAACTCAGCAACGTCGGGAAGCTCTGGTTCACCGACGCCAGCAGGCTCAATCTGATCTAGAGAAACTCAAAGAACGTACCCACGCTCGTCAGCTTGCCCGCCAGGAGCAAGAAATTAAGCTCGAGCAACTCAAACAAAAAAGTCTGGACACTTTGGGGTACACCCACGACTATCTGGTCGCGAATTTTGGGACCGACCAACCAATCCCCGAATTTAACGAGGGCCAGCAAGATCAGGACGAGGCTGTATCGTCGACTGCTTACCGTCGAGACGAACAGGAGAAACGCTTGAAGAAGGCCGAGCGTGAATTGCGCGCGCTCGGCAAAGTCAATCCGCTGGCTTTGGAAGAGTACTCGGCGGTGCAGGAACGACACCAATACCTCAGTGAACAGTTGGAGGACCTAGAGAATTCTCGCAGGGACCTGTTGCAGATTATTGAGGATGTCGATGCGACGGTGCTCAGGGTCTTTCGAGAAGCCTTCGAGGATACCTCCGCTCAGTTTGAGCATGTTTTCTCCACGCTTTTTCCCGGAGGTGAAGGAGCGCTCGTCCTGACCGATCCGGAGAACATGTTGGAAACGGGCATTGAAGTCCATGCCCGTCCGGCCGGTAAAAAAGTCACGAGGCTATCGTTACTCTCTGGAGGCGAGCGGTCGCTAGCCGCCGTTGCGCTACTGGTGTCGATCTTTAAAGCCCGGCCTTCACCCTTTTATGTGATGGATGAGGTAGAAGCTGCGCTGGATGACGCTAATCTTTCCCGGTTGCTGACGATCTTCAAAGAACTCCAACGGGACTCGCAGCTGATTATTATCACCCACCAACAGCGCACGATGAACATCGCCGATGCGCTCTATGGTGTGTCCATGCGTGGAGATGGAGTATCCCAGGTGATCAGCCAGCGTCTGAGTCATGACGAAAATTAGTTGTGGCCTCCGATTGAGCCGGCTCAATTTTCGGCAATGACCCGGTCCTCGGTCCCCCAGGAGTGACGGGGACGTTGGTTTCCGGAGCGATCGTCCAGACCAGGGCTGCAGTGACCAAGATGATTCCGGTGAGGCCAAAGCCCAAGGCATAGCCCGTGACATCGACCAACAGGCCGACCAATAATGGCCCCGCAATACCGCCGACATCGGAGGCCATTTGTGCTGTCGACATGACGGTTCCGGCCTTCTTATCTTGTCCCACGATGTCAATAATCGCAGCTTGCTGTGGAGCGTTGAGCAGTCCCGTTCCGGCGCCTGCGATGGTATTGAGGGCTAAGAATAACCAAGGGTTAACGAACACGCCGAGCACGCCAGTTGTCACGCCAGCGATGAATAATCCGGAGACAATCAGAGGCTTACGCCCAATCCGGTCGGAGAGCCTCGACGAGAAGGTCACAGCAATTACGTTGCCCACGGCAAATAACGACAACCCGACCGCCGCGGTTTGCGGACCGTCGAGGAAGAAGGTCATTCCCGCGAAGGCCGAGGCCGCAAAGAGGGGAGTCACGGAGTTTCGCACCCCGAACGCAGCCCAGCCATTGGCAAAAAATGATGTCAGCGTTGCCCGATAAGAACTATTGCTCAGTGCCTGCCTGAGCTTCATCGCCGGTCGGTCATCTGGTGCCGGTCGGTGCGTTTTGCTACGACCTACGCCGGTGAGCGTGAACAAGACGACCGCGGCGGCAACTAATAGGGAGCACCCATAAATGACAAAGGGAGCACGCGGTCCCAAGCCCACGAGCGCGCCACCGACGATGGGGCCAAAAATATTGCCTAACAAGAACGATGACGCATAGGCGCCAGAGATGCGTCCGCGGATCGTTGGGGGAGATTTGCGTGCAAGATAAGACATCGCAGAAACCGTGAAGAGGGTGGAACCGATGCCACCCATTCCACGGAAGACGAGAAGTTGTGGGTACGTCTGTGCAAGGGCCACCAAGAACATGGACAGCGCCACAATGGTGACACCGGTGGTGTAGACATAGGGTTCGCCAAACTTACTGGTGACTCGGCCGGAGACGGGGGCGAAGAGTAAGCGAGCTAAACCGAACGAGGACACCACTGCTGAGACCGCAAATGCCCCGACACCAAATGACTCGGCGTACAAAGGAAGAATCGGGGCAACGATGCCAAAACCGATCGCGATGAGGAAGGTCGCCGTAATGAGGACTTTTAGCTCTGCTGGAATTTTCGGGACATCGCGATCTTGGGGCATATATTCGATTCAATCACGAAGCCCGGATTGTCCTCAGTGTGCTCTTAGCAACGGGCTGAAACTGGCTCGGCAAGAACCCGGAGAATATGAAAGACTGAAGAGGTGGAAATCCTTATTATCAGCGCCGTTGTTCTGCCCGTCTTAGTCGGTCTGGTGTCGACGTTTGTCTCGGATCGACCTGATGAAACGAAGGTGGTGTATACAACCACCGCAACTCCGGAGGAAGTTGCTCCATCTCCGGAGGATGTTGCAGAAACTGCCGTCCCAGATGAGACACCGGTTCTGCCTCCATCGGAGGAAGCTCAGGCTGAGACCGAAGTCCAAGAGCTTGAGACTGTCATCGAGGAGCCGGTTGCTCCCGAGCTGGAGAAACCAGAAGCAGCCAAGACCCGTTTGGGGCGCCTGCGTGCGCGTCTCGTGAAATCCAACAACATCTTTTCCAAAGGGTTGCTAGCCCTTCTGTCCCAGGACGACATTGATGACGATGTGTGGGATGAAATCGAAGAGACTCTGTTGACCGCAGACCTTGGTTCCGGTCCCGCACTGGAACTTGTCGATAAGCTCCGTGAACGAGTCACCGTTGAGGGCACGAAAGACACCGAGCAAGTCCGTGAGATGCTCCGCGAAGAACTCATTAACTTGGTAGACCCGACGATGGATCGTCGTCTGGCCGTATCGCGTCAAGAAGGCCTTCCCTCCGTTGTGATGGTGGTGGGCGTCAACGGAGTGGGCAAGACCACCACTGTCGGTAAAATTGGTCGCGTTCTCGTGGCTGAAGATCATTCGGTGCTCTTTGGTGCAGCTGATACATTCCGTGCAGCTGCCGCCGAACAGCTGGCGACGTGGGGGTCCCGCGTTGGGGTTGAGACGGTACGTTCCGAGGCAGAAGGAACCGACCCAGCCTCAGTCGCTTTCGACGCCGTGCAGAAGGGCATCGAATCTGAAGTCGATACCGTGATCGTTGATACCGCAGGACGTCTGCAGAACAAGGGTAACCTCATGGACGAGCTCGGCAAGATTAAGCGTGTTTCTGAGAAACAAGCGCCGGTCCGCGAGGTCCTGCTTGTTATCGATGCCACAACGGGACAGAATGGCCTGACCCAGGCAAAGGTCTTTACCGAAGCCGTCAACGTTACAGGTATTGTGCTGACCAAGCTCGACGGATCTGCTAAGGGAGGCATCGTGGTCGCAATCCAGCGTCAGCTGGGTGTTCCCGTCAAGCTGATTGGCCTGGGCGAGGGTGCCGACGACTTGGCCCCGTTCGACACACACGGTTTCGTTGACGCGCTGATAGCAGAGTAACCTCCGTGGCACTGACTCAGACCAGCCGGGCAGGTGGCGTCTTATCGACGTGCCTCAGTGCTGTGACCTGATTCAGTGACATGGCAACGATTGAAGCCTCTTCCCGGCCAGGAGCGATTGGTGAACCGGCTCGCTTCTGTCTCGGTGGAGGGCTTCAGCTGTCTGGGGGTCACATCGCTCTTAATGCAAGGCGATCGGCTTTGAGATTGTTACCCTGTGGTAGCATGATGGTTGTCTAATTAGACACTTCTGTCTCACTGTCTTCACATGTCTCTCACACCCCTTGGATAGGCCCCTTATGCCTGGCTTCACTTTGCGAAAAAAGCTCACCGTTTCATTCGTTCTTCTTACTCTCGGTGTCTCCACCGTCAGCCCAGCAGTAGCCGACACCGTTTCTGTTGCGGTTCACAGCCAAAATGCTACAGTCGACGAGCCTGCCGAAACCGCCGAAGGACCTGCAGAGGCTGACCTTCCTGAGGCGGAGGTGCGCAGTGAAGATAGCCAGGTATTTTCTATCGATGGTGTCTCTCAGGAAGCCCTTCCCGAGGGCGAAGAGATCGAAGCCGAGACCTCGCCCGAGCCCCTGAACGCAGAAGCCCATGAAGAGGGGGATAGCCCGGCGACGAACGAGGTTTCGGAGGATCCAACTGAGTCTGCCCTGAGTGAGTCTGCACCCACCGACTCGGAATCCACCGAGTCTGAACTGGCGGAACCCGAACCGGTCGATGCTGACCCGAGCGAGAACGCTGTTGAGGACGATGAGACTGTAGCAGACCAAGAAAACAGGCAAACGGTTACCGATGCAGCGGAAGGGTCGGAACCGGCGACTGATCGTGAAGAAGACCATCTGAGCAAGTCTGCTCTGGATGGGGAGAGCGACGAAGGCGAGCTGTCTGCGCTGACTGTTCCCCTGGAATCCATTGATTTCGTGATTGCCGGTGTGACCTGGCATCGATCCACTTCTGAAATCGTCACTAATGTTTCGATCCGCGTTCGGGAGCAGGATGGTTGGTCTCAGTGGGAATCACTGGAGATCATCGATGACGAAATGGCCGAGGGCGATGTTATCGGTACAGAGCCACTTGCGACCACGGAAGCAGACGCCGTGCAGGTCCGGGTCAACACCGAATCAGGTGAGGTTCCGTCGGGCCTGGAGATTACGCTGATCGACCCCGGTGTTTCGGATAATGATGGCGCTGTGGTTGCCAACACCGCCAGCCATGTTTCCACCAGCAAGAAGAACCCTAGCGTAGGTCGACCAACGATCGTCCGAAGGTCACAGTGGGGTGCCAACGAATCCTGGGCGTCTCCCAGCAAGCAATCCAGCACGCTCAAAGCGATGTACGTCCACCACACAGCGGGGACCAACAACTACTCGCGGTCACAAGCTTATGCGCAAGTTCGCGGTATCTATAGCTACCATGCCCGGACGCTGGACTGGGGAGACATCGGATATCACTTCCTCGTCGATCGGTATGGAACGATCTACGAAGGCCGCAAGGGGTCGATGGATTCTTTGCCGATAGGAGCACAGGCCGGAGGATTCAACACAGACACTATTGGTGTCAGTGCCATCGGGAACTTCGAGGCAGCTACTCCGCCGACAGCTATGGTGAACTCGCTGACACGGGTTCTGGCGTGGAAGGCGCACCAGTACGATCTCAACCCGCAAGGGAAAACAACACTTGTCTCGCGCGCTTCTCCGGGCTCGACCGCGCGTTATAAGAGCGGTACTCACGTTTCGTCGCCCGTCATTCTTGGCCACCGCCATACCAACGCTACTGCATGCCCCGGGGCCCGCCTGAATGCGCTACTGCCCAGCATCCGGTCCAATGCGTCTTCCAAAGTTTCCAAATTTGAATCCTCTGTGAAGACATATCAGTATGTGACCTCGTCTGGTCCGATGCGTGCTGGTACGTCGTCGAAGACGCGTCGGATTGGGACGGTTCCGGCTGGTGAGCGTGTCCATGTGTTGGGTTCGAAGGGTTCATGGACCCAGGTGGTTGCCAAGGTGGGTACTGGTTGGGTTCCTTCCCGCGTGTTGAGCGATAAACCTCCCAAGCCCTAACCCCTACTCGGCATCAAGGCTACTGGAGCTACGGTCTACAGTGATGTGAGTTTCTCTCTGACTGAGGGGTCACGCTGGTATTCCTCAGGCAGACTTGACTATTTCTGAAGACCGACGTAAGTCTTGCTACCCTGGGTAGGAGCTAATAACCGTTTCCGAAGGAAGTTTCTTTCCAGTGTTCACATCTCTGACAGACCGTCTGACGTCGACCTTCAAGAATCTGAAGGGTAAAGGTCGCCTGACCGAGGCGGATATTGATGCAACTGCTCGGGAAATTCGCCGTGCATTGCTCGATGCTGACGTTGCTGTTCCCGCGGTGCGTGAGTTCATCAAGCGCGTGAAGGAACGTGCTTTGGGTGAAGAAGTCTCCCAGGCGCTCAACCCAGGCCAGCAGGTTGTCAAAATCGTCAACGCTGAACTGGAAGAGATCCTTGGAGGCGAGACCCGTCGTATCCAGTTCGCGAAAACCCCGCCGACGGTGATCATGTTGGTGGGTCTGCAAGGCGCTGGTAAAACAACCCTTGCCGGCAAGCTGTCCCGTCATCTTAAAGAAGACGGGCATACCCCGATGTTGATCGCAGCTGACTTGCAACGTCCGAACGCTGTTCGTCAGTTGGAGATCAACGGTGAACGGGCCGGAGTTCCAGTTTTTGCCCCCCACCCAGGCGTCTCCTCGGAGTTTGAAGATCCCACTGGTGACCCGGTCCAGGTTGCTCTGGACGGGGTTAATGAAGCGAAGAAACGTCAACACGACGTGGTCATCATCGACACCGCAGGCCGTCTCGGTGTCGACCAAGAGCTCATGCAGCAGGCCTCTGATATCCGAGCTGCGACTAACCCGCAGGAAGTGCTGTTCGTCCTCGACGCGATGATCGGTCAGGATGCGGTGGCCACTGCTCAGGCGTTTAACGAAGGTGTCGGTTTTACCGGTGTCGTCCTGTCGAAGATGGACGGCGACGCTCGCGGGGGCGCCGCGCTGTCGGTCAAACACATCACGGGCAAACCCATTATGTTTGCCTCCACCGGGGAGAGCATCAAGGACTTCGAAGTCTTCCACCCCGATCGCATGGCATCACGTATCCTCGACATGGGTGACGTGATGAGCCTGATCGAGCAGGCTGAGCGTAACTGGGATAAGGCCGAAGCCGAAAAGATGGCGAAGAAGTTCGCCGGGCAAGAAGACTTTACCTTTGACGACTTCTTGTCGCAGATGCAGCAACTCAAGAACATGGGGTCAATGAAGAAGCTGTTGATGCGGATGCCCGGCGCCCAGAGTATGCGCCAACAACTTGACCAATTCGACGATTCCCACATTAACCGTATTGAAGCTATTATTCGGTCGATGACCCCGCATGAACGGAACGCGCCGAAGATCCTGAACGGATCGCGACGCGCTCGCATCGCAAAAGGTTCTGGGGTTAAAGTCTCTGACGTCAATACTTTGGTCGAACAGTTTGGCCAGCTTCAGAAAGTCATGAAGAAGATGGCCTCGGGTGGAGGCATGCCGAGTATTCCTGGCATGCCCAATATTCCCGGTATGCCAGCGGGTGGCCACGGGGGCAAGAAAAAAGGTAAAGGTGGCAAAAAGAACGCCAAGAAACAGCGCTACGGCAACCCCGCTAAAGCGGAGGCTGCAGCGCGGGAGCAAGCGCAGAAAGCCGCTAACCGTCCCAAGCCAAATCCCTTGAAAGGCAGCTCTTTTGGTGGTGCTCAAAACTCTCAGGGAATGGATCCCAGTCAGCTCAACTTGCCGAAAGGCTTCGAGAAGTTCCTGAAATAGGGGTTATCCACCACGGGGCGTCGAGTGGAAATAAGAGTGCGTTGTCTGGCATAATGGTTCGGTACTGATTCGCGGAGGAAACGACCCTCTATCCTTTCCTCTGCGTTTCCGTTCGCACGCTACGTTTCAACTTTGATCCCCAGTGAAAACGTTGACGTGCACTCAATGTGAGAAAGAGGAGTAACCACAACAGTGGCTGTAAAAATTCGTCTGAAGCGTCTGGGTAAAATTCGTTCGCCGCACTACCGTGTTGTGGTGATGGATTCCCGCACCAAGCGTGATGGTCGTGCCATCGAAGAGATCGGTCTCTACCACCCGACGCAGAACCCTTCTTTCATCAAGATTGATTCTGAGCGTGCTCAGTACTGGTTGTCGGTCGGCGCTCAGCCGACCGAACAGGTCCAGGCTTTGCTGAAGCTGACCGGCGACTGGCAGAAGTTCAAGGGCGAGTCCTACGACGAGTCCACCTTGAAGCAGCCGGAAGCTAAAGAGGAGTTTGTTGCTCCGGAGAAGGGGTCGGTGATTATTCCTGAGGCCATTACCCCGAAGGGTGATGACAAGGAAGAAGACCAGGCCGAAGGCCAGGCTGAAGAGAGCACCGATGAGTCTGCGACTGAAGAGAACGCAGACAGCAAAGAAAAGTCTGAGTAATCATGTTGCAAGAAGCGTTGGAACACCTGGTCCGAGGGATCGTTGATTATCCCGAGGACGTACAGGTTGACCTCCGTGAAAACCGCCGTGGCGAGCTTCTCGAAGTGCGAGTAAATCCCGACGATCTCGGCCGTGTCATTGGCCGAAAAGGTCGGACCGCCAATGCCCTGCGCGCTGTCATTGACGGGCTGGCCGGATACTCGGTGCGAGTAGACGTGGTTGACACGGACCGTCGTCACTAAAGAAGAGATGACCTCGAGGGTTCCTAGAACACCGATCACATTGTTCTAGGAACCCTCAGTATTTTAACATGACAACCACCCAGCACCAGCAGGTACTAAGGAGCAAGAATCGGCATGGCCCAGGAAAAGCTAGACGGGCTCGTGAGAGTGGCACGGATCGGTAAACCCCACGGCATTAAAGGCGACGTCACCGTTCAGATCTTCACAGACACCCCAGAAACTCGTTTTGTTCCCGGCGCGGTGCTCACCGTGGACCATGGAAAAAAAGACTCGCCACTAGCTGGTAGCCTGACGGTCAACAACGCCCGCTGGAATAAGCATATTTTGTTGCTGTCTTTTGAAGAGATCAGCGACCGGAACCAGGCTGAGCAGTACCGTAATTGCCAGCTCTATGCTGAACCGGAAGACCTGGAAGACGATGATGATGCGTGGTACGCCGAAGACTTAGCGGACTTTACGGTCAAACTCGACTCTGCTGAAGGTGAGACGATCGGTACCATCTCGGACCTGATCCCTGGGGAGGCCCAGGACTTGCTCGAAGTCACACGCACCAACGGCACGACAAGCCTCGTACCCTTCGTGGTCGAAATCGTTCCGGAGATCGACGTGGACCAACAACTGGTGATCCTCACCCCGCCTGCTGGCTTATTGGAACTGGGACAGGACTAACCCCGATGCGCATCGACATTATTAGCATCTTTCCCGAGTTTTTCGAGGTCCTGGACGTCTCGCTGATCGGTAAAGCCCGCCACAAGGGTCTGCTGGAGATTCATGTCCATGATCTCAGGGACCAGACCACCGACCGGCATCGCACCGTGGACGATACACCCTACGGTGGTGGGGCTGGAATGGTCATGAAACCGGAGCCGTGGGCACGTGCTCTGGAAGAAGTGGCATCCCACGGCAAACACCTGGGCTATGGCACACCGCATTTAGTGATCCCGACTCCGTCCGGGGAGGTTTTCGCTCAACCCACCGCCGCGACCCTAGCGGACTGCGAACATCTGGTTTTTGCCTGCGGACGCTACGAGGGCATCGATGAGCGCGTCTTTGCATGGGCTGAAGAACTCTTCGAGGTGCACCTTGTGTCCTTGGGCGACTATGTGCTCAACGGGGGAGAAGTTGCGACCTTGGCCATGATCGAAGCTATCGGGCGATTGATTCCTGGAGTGGTAGGAAACCCTGCGTCGCTGGTGGAAGAATCCCATTCAGATGGGCTCTTGGAATATCCGGTCTACACCAAACCCGCGACGTGGCGGGGACGAGAGGTCCCCGAGGTACTTCTTTCCGGAGATCATGGCAAAGTCGACGCGTGGCGTTTAGCACAAGCTGAGGAACGAACCAAGACCCGCAGACCTGATTTATGGAAAATCCGCAAGGATCTGGCATAATAGATACTCGTGCCCGCTGGGTCCGCTGTCTGCCGCGGGGGATAGCGTACCGCCTGTGTGCACCGGGACAACCCTCAACAAGGGTGTCTCGAAATTTCCATCGCAAGACGTCAAGAGCTTGCTGTATGACGTGGGTGACCTGCGGCGTCCCACCAGGAGAGATCCATGAACATCTTAGATCAGCTCGATGCAAAGTCGAAGCGCAACGACATTCCTGATTTCCAGGCCGGCGACACCGTCGCTGTGCACGTGAACATTATCGAGGGTAAGACCCAGCGTGTTCAGGTTTTCGAAGGCTACGTTCTGGGCCGTCAGGGCTCGGGCCTGCGCGAAACCTTCACCGTGCGCAAGACGTCCTTCGGCGTCGGTATTGAACGTAAGTTCCCGTTGCACTCTCCCGTGATCGACAAGATCGAGGTCAAGAAGCGCGGTGACGTGCGTCGTGCCAAGCTGTACTACATGCGCGATCGTCACGGTAAGGCTGCTCGTATTCCCGAGAAGCGCGTTGACTCCTAGTCAGCGCTGATCAGTAGCCTGTCCTGACGGTGACACAGCAGAACCAGCAACGGACCGTGAGCCCTGATGATGGCTCGCGGTCCGTTGCTGTGTCGGGGAGAGCCAAAGCCCTGATGTGGGGGCTGATTTTCGTGCTGGTGATGGTGCTGGCGATCGTGTTCACCTTGCGCTGGTGGTTTAGCGACTCGTACGTGATTCCTTCTGAGTCCATGGAACCCGGGCTACAAGTCGGAGAGCGTATTTGGATCGATCCGGATTACTACGAGCACCACCCGGTAGAGCGCGGAGATGTGGTGGTCATCGATGCTCAAGGCTCATTTACCCCCTATCAACCGGAACAACCGTTCCAGGACGTGCTCGAAAGCGTGGGAGCATGGATCGGCATCGCCCCGAGCCGTGACAACGTGGTCAAAAGAGTGATTGGCATCAGCGGAGACCGGGTCACCTGCTGCACCGCGAACGGTCGCATCGAAATCAACGGCCGCCAGCTCCACGAAGAGCACTATCTTGCTGAGCCTGACCGGCCTGCCTCAAGCACAGCGTTTGACGTCACGGTGCCCGAAGACAGAGTCTTTCTCCTCGGGGACAACCGGGAATCCTCCCTCGATTCTCGGGATTTGCTGGGTGCCCCCGGTGGCGGCATGGTGCACAATGAACGCGTGCTAGGACCTGTTCGAACTTCCAGAGAGTAGAGTAAATCCACGATGAGCAAATTAGACAAGGACGTTGATCTGAACCAGCAGTCCGATGATGTTGCATACCAGGGTGATGACCGCCAAGACGCACCGAGCCTGGGACGTCGAATCTGGGCCAATGTGCGAGAAATCCTCATTATTGTCGTCGCTGCTCTCGTCCTGTCTTTTATCATCAAAACCTTCTTCTTCCGGGCCTTCGTGATTCCCTCCGGATCAATGGAGAACACTCTGCAAGTCAATGACCGGATCTTCGTCAACCTCATGGTTCCCGGGGTGGCCGACCTGAAACGCGGTGATATCGTCGTGTTCGAAGATACGCAGGGCTGGCTCCCGCCGGTCGACGACGACAGCAACGTCTTTGAGACTGTGTTCGAAGGCGTTGGTCTCCTCCCAAATTCCTCAGAACAGCACCTGGTGAAACGTATCATCGGCATGCCTGGCGATCACGTCACCGTCGATGTGCAGACCCGCAAGATTCAAGTCAACGGGGAGATCATTGACGAGCCCTACGTGTATCCGGGTGCCTCGGGATCCGACCAAGACTTCGACGTCACCGTGCCTGAAGGCAAGCTCTGGGTGATGGGCGATCACCGCAATGCCTCGGGAGACTCCCGGGCCCACCAGGAAGGGCCCAACGACGGATTCGTTAACGTCGATGATGTCGTCGGACGTGCTGAGGTCATTGCCTGGCCCATTGACCGGTGGGGCCCGGCAGGGTCGAATGACGAACCTTTCAACGACGTGCCTGAACCCTAATGGTTGCCGACGCTAGCTTCGCGACAGAACGTCAGCTCGCCGCCGACGAAAGTACCCACCGGCCCGACCACGGTCCCAAAGACACCATCCTGGTGGCCGGCATGGACGAAGTCGGACGCGGTGCGCTGGCTGGGCCAGTAACGGTGGGGATCAGTGCTGTTTCCCCATTCACCACGCTCCTCATCCCGGGGCTGCGGGATTCCAAGATGCTGTCTGCCCGACGTCGAGAAACTCTCTCAGACACGATTCACACATCGTGGATGGTGGGCATCGGCCACGCCGAGCCTGCAGAAATTGACCGGTGGGGAATCAACGCCGCGCTGGCGGTCGCCGGGCACCGGGCCTGGTATGACCTGGTGAGGCGACATCACCGAGTGCCCGACGTGCTAATCCTGGACGGAAAATTCAACTGGCTGTTAAGCCTGCCGGTCGAGGTCGCGGAGGAACAGCGGCATCTCCCGGATGAGCTTCGAGTACATCTACAGGTCAAGGCCGACCGGGACTGTGCGAGTGTGGCTGCCGCATCCATAGTGGCCAAAGTCTGTCGCGACCGACTGATGACCGAGGCTGACGCGTTCTACCCCGACTACGGCTGGTCTCATAACAAAGGATATGGCTCGGCACAGCATCGCCAAGCACTGCGCGACCGGGGCATCTCCCCATATCATCGGCGGAGCTGGCATCTGATTCCGGCACCACATCGTCAAGACACACTGCTGTAGTATTGGAGGAGTTGCGCAGAAAGTATTCGGCCGTCGAGCGTGATCACAGCCTCGCCGGTGTCGCAACCGCTATGCCTGCCCCGGGGTAGCCAGGATTACCTATGATGGAGATATGCACGACTCCGAGGACGATCTTGAAGAATACCATGCCACCCAGGAGCTCAACCTCTACAAAGAGTACCGAGACGTTCTGCACCTGTTTACACACATCGTTGAAACCGAACGGCGGTTCTATCTAACGAATCACGTGGAGCTCACCACAGTCGAGGACAAGGGGCAAACCTACTTCGAGATCTACATTGAGGATGGGTGGGTCTGGGATGTGTTCCGTCCGAACAGGTTTATTCATAACGCTCGCGTGGTCTCGTTCAAAGACGTCAATATCGAAGAGTTGCCACATCAGGATCTCGACGTGAGTGCGCAGGCCGGGCTGGGCCCCGAACCGTATGCCTAATCTCGTGGTGTGTTCCTGGTGGTCTTCTGGGGGCGTGGTTGTTGTCCACAGGTGTTGGGTCGTGTTGTGATTGTCCACAGAAATTCACCAGGTACTGAGCTGATTCTGCGGGAATTTCACACTGGTTGTGGAGGTGCAATCAGTGAGAAACTCTCAAACATCGCAGACACAACTAGACCCAAAACGTCACCGCGATCGCCGGTCCTTTGGTACACACGGTGAAGAATTAGCAACACAGCTTCTGGTAAAACGTGGTTACACCATTCTGGAAAGACAGTGGCGGTCACGTGAGGGCGAAATCGATATTATCGCCGTGGCTGGTGGCGACCTGGTGGCCGTGGAAGTCAAAACCCGTGGTGGGGTCGGTTTCGGTACCGGCGAGCAGGCGCTCACTGCGTACCAACTTCGTCGCATTCAGCGAGCTGTGCTGAGTTACCGGGCCCAACATCCTCAGCTTCAGTACACTCCGGTACGAGTTGATCTGCTTGCCATTACTGTGGGCACGCAACGTCAGCACGAGGCTCGGTTGTTCCAGGACGTGATGCTATGAACCCCGAATATGACAACAACCCTGCATCGGCTACCGCGGACGCGGTCCTGGACTCCATGGTGTTGAATGTGACCGAACCAGCACGCATCGGGCGAACCTACGCGATGGCGCTCAGTGGCCTGCACGGGGAACTGGTTACTGTTGAAGCAGATATCGGGGGAGCGCTGCCCGGATTTACTCTGGTGGGCCTACCCGATCAGTCACTGAACGAAGCGAAAGATCGTATTCGTGCAGCAGCGCGAAATTCGGGAATGCCGATCACCCGACGGCATCTGACGGTGAATCTCACTCCCGCTGGACTACACAAGAGCGGACCACTGTTCGATTTGGCCATCGTTATGGCAGCCTATGGCGCCGAGTATCGGGTCAACGATGAAACCGGGCCGGTGTTTCTGGCTGCTTTAGGTCTCGATGGAACCTTGCAGCACGTTCCAGGACTGCTGGCAGCGGTACTCGCTGCACAAAAGGCCGGGTTTGACACAGTTGTCGTGGCCGAGGCCTCGAAGAAAGAGGCCGAACTAGTGTCCGGGGTGACCGTGTTGTCGTATCGTCATCTCAGCGCGGTCTTGGAGGATTTCGGTGCGGCTGTCCGAAGTGAGAATTTTGATGTGTTCACCGCATCGGTCCCGGACGCAACAATGCAGGAACCTGATCGGCAGGATGAGCTGGACTTCGCAGAAGTTGCCGGGCAACACCACGCACGCTGGGCACTGGAAGTCGCCGCTGCTGGCGGGCACCATCTGCTGTTTCAAGGACCTCCGGGATCAGGCAAAACCATGCTCGCCCAACGCTTACCGACGATCCTGCCACACCTGGACGAAAAGGTCTCACTGGAAACGACCGCGATTCACTCGCTGGCCTCCTCACAGGCCAAGGTGATCGATAGCATCACCACACCACCTTTTCAGGCCCCGCACCACACTGCTTCACTAGCGTCCGTGATTGGGGGCGGAACCCGGCAGGCCCAACCAGGCGCTATCTCGTTAGCTCACGGCGGGGTGCTTTTTCTCGACGAAGCACCTGAATTTGACCGACGCGTCCTCGAAGCTTTGCGTGAGCCACTGGAAAACCGTCACATCGAATTATCCCGGCTCCGTCATAACGTCATCTATCCCGCCTCATTCCAGTTGCTTCTGGCAGCCAACCCCTGTCCGTGTGGGTGGGGATATGCCGGATCACGCCAATGCTCCTGCACATCCGCTGTCAGACGACGGTACAACGCACGACTGTCGGGACCCCTTTTGGACCGCATTGACATCCTCGTCGGATTGCACCCGGTGACATCCCGCGACCTAAACCGTCGCGGGATGCAGCCGGAGTCATCCGCCACGATTCGCCAACGAGTTTTGGCAGCCCGCGCTCGCCAAGCCGAGCGACTAAAAGGCACGGGCGTCCGCGTCAATGCTGAGATGAACCAACGCTTACTCCATCACCCGTCGCTGAGCGTTAGCCCCTCGGCTCGGGCGATACTCGACAGGAGCCTGGACCGCGGCGAGATCACCGCACGTGGGTATTCACGTATCCTCAAAGTCGCCTGGACCTTGGCCGACCTAGCAGAACAAACCCATCCCGGAGTCGACGAAATCGACATGGCCTTCCATCTTAAACTGTGGGGGAGCGAACATGACCGGTAGCCAGGGGACCTTCAGCGAGGAAGAGCTCGAGCAGATCGCCTTCGCTCGGGCTGGACTGACCCAAATCATTGAACCAGCAGATGCACTCGCCACACAGATCATCACTGTGGTCGGTCCCCTGCGTGCAGCGGAATTCGTGCAAGGGTCCGCCCCGACTCACCAGGAATGGGCGCATCTGGTGGAAGGCTTCGACGACCTCGGGCTGAGAGGAAAGAGCACGAGAAAGCTTCGCGAGATCCTGTCTCGCTGGAAAGACAAACGGGATCATTATCGTCCGGCAGCCATATTGCCAGACTTTCGGCGCAACGGGGGTGGTTTCCTCATTCCGGAGGACCACCGCTGGCCGGTCGCGCTCAACCGTCTGGATCACACCACCCCGGTGGCACTGTGGACACGAGGACCGGGGCAGATCCCTTCTCACTCACACTCGGTCGCCGTTGTCGGCAGTAGAGAAATCTCCCCGTACGGACGGAGGGTGACCGAGGAGTTCGTGAGCCTGCTCCGGCACAAACAGCGCACTATTATCTCCGGAGGCGCCTACGGTGTGGACGCCCTAGCGCATCGAACAGCCTTGGCAACAGACAGTGGCGAGAAGGCTCCCATCTCGACCATGGCCGTCATGGCCGGAGGATTAGATCAGTATTATCCATCTGGAAACCAAGAGTTGCTGGCCGATATCGCGCGCACCGGAGTGCTGATCAGCGAGCTCCCTCCTGGTGCCAGACCCAACCGGTACCGATTCTTGAATCGAAACCGACTGATCGCTGCGCTGAGCTCCCTGGTGTTGATACCGGAATCCCGCTGGAGATCCGGAGCCCAAAACACCGCTCACCATGCGCTGGAGATGGGTATTGCTGTGGCAGTCGTGCCTGGATCTATTCATTCGGCAGCCTCGGCAGGTTGCCACCGGCTATTATCCGAAACTCCAGCCGTGATCGTCTTTGATCACCACTCGCTCACTGAGATGCTGGACGATATCGGGCCGGTCACACCAGTCGTACCAGCAGATCAGGAATCTCATTGCCGGTACAGTGACGTTTTAGATCAGCAGCTGTCTTACGAACAACTCATCCTTTATGACGCGCTACCACTGCGACGCTATGCCGCAATGGACGAAATCTGTGCAGCCAGCGGGCTCAGTGCCCGCGAAGTTGCCCGGAACCTTCCGAAACTGTCTCGCGCCGGCTTAGTTCATGAACGGCACGGGCAATATCAAGCGCAACGGGTGGCCATGTCCTCGTCACAGTGAGCTCGCCAACGTGGCAGAGTAGAGGCATGAGCGGTTCCGGGCAGTCCACACTCCACATCACCGACGAACAGTGGATCGAGGAGTTTTGTGACTATCTACACTTTGAACTCAATCGGTCGCCAAATACCGTCACGGCTTACCGCAGTGATTTATACGCTTTAGCGCAGTATTGTGCGACCCAACGGGCAACACAGACCACGACGCCACAGTCCGCCGTGTTACCGGATATGGAGCTCTCAGACCTGCGAGGGTGGTTAGCTCACCTGCACCGGCAGCATCGTTCTCGAGCAAGTATCGCGCGCAAAACAGCATCAGTCCGCCGGTTCTTCGGTTGGGCCAAACGGCAGGGCCTCATTGAGCACGACCCAGCGTTACGTCTACGGACCCCCAAGAAGCAACAACATTTGCCTGCGGCTCTCACCCAAACTCAAACCAGCCAACTGTTGGACCAGATGGGAGCACCCGCTACAGAAGAAACGGGAGAACACTTAGCAGCATCCCACGCCTGCACCCCCACCCAACAGGCTGTTGAATTGCGAGATATCGCCATGATGGAACTACTGTACGCGACCGGAATGCGCGTGGCCGAACTCGCCGACCTGAACATTGCCGATCTCGACACCGCTCAGAACACCGTACGGGTCACCGGGAAAGGGCGCAAACAACGCGTCGTTCCACTGACCGAGTCTGCGCTAGACGCGACTGCCCGCTGGCGTGAACAGGGCCGACCCCACCTCGTGAAAGCCTTGACACCGGTCGATGCCCTCTTTCTGGGCGCTCGCGGTGGTCGTATCGGTGTCCGCCAGGTTCGAGAGATGGTCGATCGTCATTTACGAGCCCTTGGATCGACCTCGGCGTCAGGGCCACACATCCTGCGACACTCCGTGGCCACACACCTGCTCGATGGTGGTGCAGACCTTCGTTCCGTTCAAGAATTGCTGGGACATTCATCATTACAGACGACTCAGCTCTACACACATATCTCCATCGAACGGCTACGCGATGGATATCGTCAAGCTCACCCTCGGGCCTAAAGAATCATGGCGAACGCCGAGCTGGAGTCCTTTCAGCCAATAGTGCATAATGGAAGAGGAATGTCATTTAACGTGGCATAACAACCTCAGAAAATATTTTCCGGTCGTAGGGGAAGACGTACCAGAAAATATGGAGGGTGGTTATGTCTTTACCAATGGCTCATGGCGTGTTGTACGTCCATTCCGCACCAGCAGCGCTCTGCCCGCATATCGAGTGGGCGGTCGGCGCTGTTCTTGGTGCCCAAGAAAAAATGGATTGGGTGCCACAACCGGCCGCGCCGGGAACCTACCGCACCGAAATCAACTGGCGCGCGGAGCAGGGTAGTGGCGCAAAGCTTGCCTCATCACTGCGCGGGTGGGCTCATTTGCGCTATGAAATTACTGAAGAGGCTTCAGAAGGTTCTGACGGTTCCCGGTGGTCTCACACGCCCGAACTGGGCATTTTCCACGCCACCACCGACGTGACGGGCAACATCATGGTGTCCGAAGACCGAATTCGTTTTGCCTACGAGCAGGCGGCAGGAGAACCATCCGCGGTCTATCACGAGCTCAGCCTGGCTCTCGGGGAGGCGTGGGACGAAGAACTCGAGCCATTCCGTCAAGCAACCGACGGGGCCAATGTCCGCTGGTTGCACGAAGTCGGCTAAGTCAGCCTTCTACCCTCCTCCATACAGTTCAGCCCGGGTCCATGATGGACCCGGGCTGAACTATTCGTCGGTCTTTGTCGTGGGGCCTTAGACACTGCGGAAGGCCACGACAGCATTGTGGCCACCGAATCCGAAGGAGTTCGAAATGGCCAAGTGCTGGCCTTCAGGAAGGGTCGTTTCGTCCGTGACCACATGGAACGGGATGTCCGGGTCCTGGTTTTCCAAATTGATAGTGACCGGTGCCTGACGATCGGCCAAAGCTTTCACGGTCAACACCGATTCGATGGCACCGGAAGCACCCAACAGGTGACCGGTCTGAGACTTGGTGGCAGAGACGGGAATCTCGGAGATGCGGTCACCGAACACCGAGGCTAAGGCCAAGTACTCGGGCTTGTCGCCAACAGGCGTTGAGGTGGCGTGGGCGTTGATGTGGATAACGTCATTCGGTGAAGCCTGAGCGGACTCCAGAGCCTCCCAGACAGCGCGGGAGGCTCCCAGCCCTTCGGGCTCGGGTGCGGTGATGTGGTGCGAATCGGAGGTCACACCGGTACCGGCCAGCTCGGCATAAACGCGTGCCCCACGAGAGGTAGCGTGGTCTTCGGACTCGATCACCAGAGTGCCAGCTCCCTCACCCAGGACAAAGCCGTCACGGTCAACGTCGTAAGGGCGAGAAGCAATTTGGGGGTTGTCATTGCGCTTGGATAGCGCCTGCATGGCAGCGAAGCCGGCCACCGGCAACGGGTGGATCGCGGCTTCAGAACCGCCGCAGACCACCACATCGGCTGCCCCAGAACGGATCAGGTGCAGAGCCTGGTCGAGCGCTTCGGTGCCGGAAGCGCACGCAGACACGGTGGTGCGAGCTCCAGCTTCTGCGTTGAGCTCCAGCGAGATCATGGCCGCGGCGGCGTTGGGCATCAACATTGGCACAGTCATCGGCATCACCCGACGTGGCCCACGCTCCCGCAAGGCGTCCCAGCTCGACAGCAGTGTCCAGACCCCGCCAATTCCGGTACCGTAGGCAACCGCCAGTCGTTGCGGATCTAGCTCAACATCAGTCAACCCGGCGTCAGCCCAGGCCTCGCGGGTAGCAACCATGGCGTACTGCGTGGTGGGATCCATGCGCTTGAGCTCGACACGGGAGAGCTTGTCTGCGGGATCATCGGACAGGGTGCAGGCGAAGTGCACCGGGAGATTATATTCTTCGACCCAATCTTCTTCGATGGTGCGGGCGCCTGAGGTTCCGGCCAGAGCGTTGGCCCAGAACGTCGGAACGTCGCCACCAATAGGCGTGGTGGCACCGAGACCGGTGATCACAGCTTTGCGAGTCATGCTTTCAGCCTTTTATCTTCTGCAGGGCCGAAGACCACTGCCTTCGGCCACTAAATCGGTCGGTGTAGGTGTGTGGGCGGCCACAAGGGGCACCTATGCGACAGCCTCCGGGTGCGGCCCTAAGACGTGCCATGTCGTGAAACAGACGTGACAGGGGCATGTCTTAGGACCGCTCCAGAATGCTCATGGGTGCGATCAGCGACCGCGAGAGTGTGTCCTGGTGAGTCTTAGCTCTGAGCTTGAACGATGTAGTCGACGGCATCCTGGACGGTCTTGAGGTTCTTGACTTCCTCGTCTGGGATCTTCACGTCGAACTTCTCTTCAGCGTTGACCACGATGGTCATCATCGAGATGGAGTCGATGTCCAGGTCATCGGTGAAGGACTTGTCCAGCTGGATCTCTTCAGTCTCCAAGCCGGTCTCCTCGTTGACGATCTCAGCCAGTCCAGCCAGAACTTCTTCCTTGTTAGCCATGAGCAATACTCCTTTTCACAACGTTGGCGTGTTTGTCAGCGGTGGTCTGTCGTCAGATGGGAAGACAACCCGACGGCTCAAAGCCTTAGGGCAGTCGAACCACCTGGGCGCCGTAGACCAAACCGGCGCCAAAACCTATCTGTAGGGCCAAGCCTCCGGACAGCTCGGGCTGTTCTGTTAGCAACCGGTGCATGGCCAGCGGGATCGAGGCTGCCGAGGTGTTGCCCGCATCGGCAATGTCTCGGGCGATAGCCACGGTATCGGGCAGATCTAGTTGTTTAGCGAACTCGTCAATGATACGCATATTGGCTTGATGGGGGATGAACGCCGCCAAGTCATCAACGGTCACCCCAGCTGCGGTCAAGGCATCGTGAGCAGCATCGGACATCGACCACACAGCCCACCGGAAGACCGAGGGGCCGTTCTGGCGCAGTGTCGGCCAGAGCTTATCGTCTCGATCAACGATCTCGGAGGCATCAGCGTGCTTCTGGGCCTTTTCCAGGGCGTCGCGAACATCCAGCATCGAGTGGGTCATGTGAATGGTGTCCCATCGGGAACCATCAGCACCCCACACAGACCGACCGATGCCCGGTTCCTCGCTCGGACCCACGATCACAGCGCCGGCCCCGTCGCCGAGAATAAAGGAGATCGACCGGTCGGTCTCATCGATAATGTCAGAGAGTTTTTCGGCACCAATGACCATCACATGGTCGGCTGCTCCGGACCGGATCAGGGCATCTGCCTGGGCCACACCGTAGCAGTAGCCAGCACAGGCGGCTGAAATGTCGTAGGCCGGAGCCGGGTTGGCGCCGATGTTGTCGGCGACCTTGGCTGCCGCTGAGGGGGTCGCGAAGGGGAAAGTCACTGTGGAGATGATGACCGCATCGATTTGGTCACCGGTCATTCCGGCCGATGTCAAGGCGTCTTCGGCTGCGGCGGTGGCCATATCAACCACGGAGGTCTCAGCATCAGCGCGGTGGCGGGTGATGATCCCGGTGCGTTGCCGAATCCATTCGTCCGAGGAGTCGATAGGCTCAACGATATCGTCGTTGGGGACCACCAAAGTGGGACGGTAGGCGCCGACTGAGAGAATCCGGCTACCTGCTCGAAGAGCCGATTGCTTCAGGGTCACTGTACTCATCTGATCATCCTTCAACTGCAGCACCGAGGTGCTCGGCGATAAATTCTTGGGCGGGTTCGAGGTCCTCGGGTGTCTTAATAGCCAGAGTCTTGACGCCCTTCAGCCCGCGCTTGGCGAGGCCGGTGAGGGTACCGGCGGGCAACAGCTCGATCAGTCCGGTGACGCCGGCATTTCGCAAGCTCTCCTGGCACAGATCCCACCGCACCGGGCGGATCAGCTGGGACACCAGTCGGTCCAGTACCTCTGTGCCATCCGTGACTTCTTGGCCATCGCGGTTGGACAACAGGCGCACGGTGGGATCGGCGGGAGACAAGGTGTCGGCGAAGTCATGCAATCCGGCCACGGCTGGTTTCATGTAATCGGTGTGGAACGCTCCGGCGACCTTCAGCGGGATGACCCGGGTTTTATCGAGCGGGTCATCGGCCAGGGCCTGGAGATTTGCTTCGGCACCGGCGGCCACGATCTGGCCACCACCGTTGACATTGGCCGGGGTGAGGTCGTGGGCGCGGATATGGGCGCTGACCTCCTCCGGGTCACCGCCAATCACCGCGGCCATGCCGGTCGGGGTCGTCGCAGCAGCTGTAGCCATACCAGCGGCGCGGACCTTGATGAAATTCAGGGCGTCGGATTCGGTCAGCACCCCGGCCAGGGCACTGGCGGTCACTTCACCCACGGAGTGTCCGGCGGTGATCCAGCCGGAGGGATCCAGACAGCTGAGGTTCAGGGCGCGTGCGGTAATCAGTCCGGCAGCAACAATCAGGGGTTGGGCCACGGCGGTGTCTTTGATGGTCTGTTCATCTGAGACCGTTCCGTGGGCGAGCAGATCAATGCCGGTTGCCTCAGAGTAGGTGCCCAGACGTTCGCGGGTATCCCCCAGTTCCAGCCAGTCTGTCAGGAATCCTGGGGTTTGAGAACCTTGTCCGGGGCACACAATTGCAAGCATAGATTCAACTCTCCCAAACTCGACGACGATTCACAGGCGAGACACAGCACGAAGCTCACACCACACTATTGTAGGAAACCTACAAACCACGGTCGAGGTATCAATGTCGGCCGAGTGCGCGGTGATCAGTATTCACGCGATGTATTCGCCTCCATGAGTCTACCGGTTGCCAGCGCAATTTGTAGGACATATGCATCTCGAGGGTTCAGGGGATCTTTGCCAGTTAGCTTCGCGATCCGACGTAAGCGGTACCGAACGGTATTGACGTGAATGAACATATCGCGGGCGGTGGCTTCCAAGGAGTGACCCAGCCGTAAATAGCTGTCCAATGTTGAGATCATGGCCGCGCCGGCAGTTTTCAGCGGCTGGTAGTAGAACCGCACGAGCAGTCGTTGGGCTCTGGCGTCACGGTTCAACACGCGTTCTGCTAACAGCTCAGAGGCCGCAATCGGGCGCTGGGCCCCCGGGTAGGCCGGAGCCGCGTGGAATCCGGCGATCGCTTCGTGGGCGGCGTGGTGGACCTCGCGGAGTGAATCAACCGGGGAGGAGTAAATCACGGGACCGTCTCCAAAGAAGGGCGTGAACCGTTCGATGAGGTCGTGACGTCCTTCTGCCGAGCCCAGCACGAGGAGCATTTGCTCGGAGAAAACACCCACCAAGGCCTCCACGCGGGCCCGGGTGGCGGTTTGGCGTAGCTGCGGTAGGACCGCCGGTTGGTTTTCCGACGGGGTATTACCGGCGATTACCAGGATGCCACTGGTGGCCCGCCAGCCCAGGGCGGCAGCTCGTGATTGGATTTCTTCGGGGTTCTCACCGCGCAGCACCGAGTCGAGTAGTAGTGCTTCCAGACGGGTGTCCCAGGCTCCGCGCTTCTCGGCAGCCCTGGCGTAGACGTCAGCCAAGGCGAAGGCGATCTCTCGGGAGTAACGCAAGACCGCTTCTCGGATGGTGCTCCGGTCGGATTCGGCGACCGCGGTGGGCAGGTGAGTTTCCACCGTGTCCAGGATGGATCGCAAGAGCTGGGAGGCTCGTCGCAAATTCACGGTACGAGACAGTTCCACCGGTGCATTGGCGAACACCGATGCGAGCACCCGGTTCATCTGATTAGCCGGGCGGGGCTGGTCGGTGGCGAACCAGTCGATGAAGGCCTGCAAGCCTTGTTGGGCGATAGCTCCCAACGAGGCACGTTGTTCGGCTTCCAACTCGCGATACCAGCTCAAATCGGTTTCCAGCTGCCGCAAGATGCTGGTTTTCAACACGCCGACCTGGCTGGAGAGCTCTTTGAGGGCTTCCTCCGACAGCGTCGGTGGTCGTCTCGCAGACGATTGGTGGTCGGTCTCGTTGGTGTTCTCACGCATGAGTTTGAGTTAGGTGATGTGGTGTCTGTGCTATGTCTGTGCGGTTGCTGATCGGGACGGGTGCCGGAACCGAATAAATCGGTGCCAACGGCGGATCTGCGTCTTCCCAGACGGGCGTGCCCCGGTCTGCGCACGACAGCTCGGTGGCCACCACGGCAGTTCCGGGGCACAACGCCGGGGAAGTTCGCGCAGGGCAGGGGCTTGTTAGGCGTCTCCTCCGGCGGTACCGGTGGTGCCGGCAGCGACATCATCAATCCGGTACTGGGCGAAAGCCTGGGCGGTCGTGCCCTCGGGCACCTCGCCAGTGGCTTCGAGTTCCTTCAGAGCGCGCACCACGGTTGAATGAGCGTCAATCGTGAAGTACCGACGTGCCGCGGCCCGAGTGTCGGCAAAGCCGAAGCCATCAGCGCCCAACACGGCGAACCGGTTGGGGATGTAGGGGCGTAGCTGGTCGGGCAACAGGGTGACGTAGTCGGTGGTGGCCACGATCGGACCGTCGACGTCCTGGAGCACCTGGGTGATATATGGCACCTGGTCCTGCTCATCGGGATGCATAAAGTTGTAGTGCTCGGTGGCCACGGCCTCGCGACGTAGCTCCGTCCAGGACGGCACCGACCACACATCTGCGGAGACCCCCCAGTCATCAGCCAGCAACTCGGCGGCTTCAATGACCCAGGGCAGGGAGACACCCGAGCCGAAGAGGTTGACCTTCGGGCCACCGTGCTCCGACACCGAGTAACGGTAGATACCCTTCAGCAACGACTCGACGTCGAGGTCTTCGGGCTCTTCGGGGTGCACGATCGGCTCGTTATAGACGGTCAGATAGAAGAGCACGTCACGGTCCAGCGGATCCCCGTCGTGGTCGCCGTACATCACATCCAAACCGTGGCGGACAATGTGGGCGATTTCGTAGGAGAACGCCGGATCGTAGTGGCGGACCGCCGGGTTCGTGGCAGCCAGGATCGGGGAATGGCCGTCCATGTGCTGAGTGCCTTCACCGGTCAGGGTAGTCCGACCGGCGGTAGCCCCAATCATGAAACCACGGGCCAGTTGGTCGGTGGCCGCCCACACCAGATCCCCGGTGCGCTGGAATCCGAACATCGAGTAGAAGATGTAGATCGGAATCATGATCTCGCCGTGGGTGGCATACGAGGTACCCAAGGCGGTCATCGCCCCGGTGGCACCGGCTTCGTTAATACCCACGTGCAACAGCTGGCCCTGGCTTGATTCCTTATAGGACAGAAACAGGTCGCGGTCTACGGCCATATAGTTCTGCCCGCGCGGGTTGTAGATCTTGGCGGTGGGGAAGAAGGAGTCCATCCCGAAGGTGCGGGCCTCATCGGGGATGATCGGAACGATGCGCTGACCGATATTCTTATCGCGCATGATATCCCGAAGCAGACGCACGAAAGCCATCGTGGTCGCCACTTCTTGCTTGCCGGAGCCCTTCCGCGCGTGCTTGTACAGCTTCTCATCGGGCATCGCCAGCTGATCGTAGTTCTCTCGACGCTGTGGCAAGAAACCACCCAGTGCCTCACGGCGCTCCATCATGTATTTGATTTCCGGAGCGTCCGGTCCTGGGTGATAGTAGGGCACGTGGTACGGATCGGCCTCGATCTGCTCATCGGAGATCGGGATCCGGTGACGGTCGCGGAAGACCTTGATGTCCTCCACGGTCAATTTCTTCATCTGGTGGGTTGCGTTACGACCTTCGAAGTGGGTGCCCAGACCATAGCCCTTGATGGTGTGAGCCAAAATCACCGTGGGCTTGCCCTTGAACTTCAGCGCGGCATCATAGGCGGCGTAGACCTTCTTATAGTCGTGACCGCCACGCTTCAGGCCCCAGATCTCATCATCAGACATATCGGCAACCAGTTCCTTGGTGGTCGAAGACCGACCAAAGAAGTGTTCGCGCACAAAGGCGCCATCTTCGGCTTTATAGGTCTGGTAGTCGCCATCGGGGGTTTCATTCATGATGCGCACCAGTTCGCCGGTGTCGTCGGCTTCTAATAGCGGATCCCATTCACGACCCCACAACACCTTGATCACGTTCCAGCCGGCACCGTGGAAGTAGGCTTCCAGTTCCTGGACGATCTTGCCGTTACCGCGGACCGGGCCGTCGAGACGTTGCAGGTTGCAGTTGATCACAAACGTTAGGTTGTCCAGCTTGTCGTTGGCTGCAATATGCAAAGCACCGCGGGATTCAGGCTCATCCATTTCGCCATCGCCCAAGAACGCCCACACGTGCTGCTCCGAGGTGTCTTTAATACCCCGGTTGTGCAAGTAGCGGTTAACCTGGGCCTGCTGGATTGCATTCAGTGGGCCGATCCCCATCGACACGGTGGGGAACTGCCAGAAGTCCGACATCATCCGCGGGTGAGGGTAGGAGGGTAGCCCGTGGTCGCCCTTTGATTTCTCCTGGCGGAACCCATCTAGATCCTCTTCGGTCAGCCGGCCCTCGAGAAAGGCTCGAGCGTAGTTTCCCGGGGAGGAGTGGCCCTGGAAGAAGACCTGGTCGCCACCACCGGGGTGATCGGGTCCGCGAAAGAAGTGGTTCAAGCCCACTTCGTACAGGGTGGCCTGGCCAGCGTAGGATGAAATGTGGCCACCGACCTCGATGCCTTCACGCTGAGCGTGCTGGACAATCATGGCAGCGTTCCACCGCAAATAGTTACGGTACCGGCGTTCCAGTTCTTCATCGCCGGGATAATCCGGTTCCTGGTCCGCCGGGATGGTGTTGACGTAGTCGGTGGTGGTCACCATGGGAATAGACACCGACTTGGAGCTAGCCCGCTGCAAAAGATTGCGCATGATGTACTCAGCGCGTTCGGTGCCCCGTTCCTCGAGCATTCCGTCAAAAGATTCGATCCAGTCCTGTGTCTCTTGGGGATCCTTATCCGGAACGTTGTCGGTCAATCGATTGCGGATGTGGGAACTTTCTTCAGCTGCGCTCACGTCGTGAACCTCTCTTCATCGGTGGTATCGCCACCACATTGGGTTGCGTCATCACGGTGACCAGATCGCAGACCGGTGGGTGTGCGAGCTGGTGCTGATACTTTCGAGAATACCGCGTGCAGCGGAGTTCAGACACGCTCAGGACGCGATCGTTACCTGTCTCACGGTCGCCATCGAGCCGGTCAAAACGGTGTACGAACGGGTAACGACAGCATGTCGAGGCAGTAACGTTGGGCCCAACCGTAGCGACCGAGCGTGGCATTGTTGCTAACGTCACCGGCGTCGATATGCTAGAGATACTGACTAACGCCGGAACCGGGCCGATTCGGTTCCGGCTGTTACCCTCACACATCACAAGGAGCGTGTCGTGAACCAATCGGCCGGCCTCGTTGAGGCCCTGGGCCTGTCCGTGGGCGATATTGTTCAAGAACTGGGATGGGATGACGATATCGACTTCCAGTTTCGCAACGGTTTGGAAGACGAACTCGGCGAGCCACTGTTGGCCGAAGATGACCGCGAACCGGTCGAGGCCGTTTTGCTGTGGTGGCGATCCGATGAAGGCGACGCTCAAGATCTCGCCGATGCTCTCGTCGATGCCCAAACCAATCTGGCCGAAAACGGCGCCATTTGGTTGTTGGTGCCCAAACCGGCACAAGAACTCCATGTGCCGCCGTCTGATATTGAAGAGGCCTGCCGCTCGACCGCATTACGTCGCACCTCCCAGGCGGGAGTGTCTGACAGCTGGTCAGCCACTCGGCTGGAAGTCGCCTCACCGCTGTGAGCTCGCCCGGTGCCCTGTCGGCACGAGACCAGTACGGCCAGAGGTGGTCCTCTCCGTTCCTGGCACCCGAGAGAACCGAGTGTTCGTTGGCGGGGGTGTGGCTGTATTTTCTTCCCGGCGCGTTTACGCCGGTGTGCTCCCGCGAGTTGACCGCCCTTCCCACACTGGTCACCCAGCTGAGCGAAACCAGGGTGGGACTGCGTGTGGTGGCGGTGGATTCTGTGGCCGTGCTCCGGGTGCTAGCCGACCAGCTCTGGGGCGCGGATGATCCCGCCACGGGGTCGGCGGGTCCCATACCGTTACTATCTGACTTCTGGCCACACGGCGCGATTGCCGAGAGCTTCCAGGCGTTTGATCCCGCTACCGGTAAGCCATTGCGACACAGTGTGCTACTGGATCGCGCTGGTGTCGAACGAGCCCGCGTGACCGGTAGCGCGCTCCAGCCCCGGGAACACACCGAGCACCTGCGGTTGGCTCAAGAGCAATTTGGCGAAACTCCACCGCTGGGTTAGGATAGTCTGCGTTATTCTTCGGGTCTTTAGCTCAGCTGGTAGAGCAACTGGTTTACACCCAGTAGGTCATCGGTTCGATCCCGGTAGGACCCACTCTGTGCTGAATGTGTTAGCCAACCGTCCAGATCGCCACGGTGCGAGGGTGGTTGAGAACTCCGGGCGATGAACCACGTGGTCCAGGTGGTTTTATCGCCTTTTTTGTGTTCTACGTCGTCCATGATCTGAATTACTTGCGGGTATATAATGAATTGTTCCGACATAACGGGAAGTTGTCAGACCGAGACGTGAGATGCCGCGTACTCAGGGAGCGTGCTCAAGGGGGCCGGTGGCCATGGGAAAACTCAACGCTGTACAAAAGTACTTCGGCTACCAGATGCGACGATTGGATGGCCGGTATCTCAGGATCTGGAACGAGGTGATTGACCTCGATCTCACGCCCGTGCAGTTCTCCGTGTTGCTATCGGTGCAACGGCTCTGCGAACTCGACGATCAGCCCGTCGACCAGCACGCTGCTCTGGAGGCAACCGGCGTGGAGCGAGCCCAATCCTCGGAACTGTTTCGTCGCCTGGAAGACACCGGTTGGGTCACCCGGCACCCCGATCCCCACGATGGGCGACGACGGACGATCTCGTTGACCGGCCCAGCCAAGATTGCCACGGAACAACTGAAGACCTCGGTCCAGGTGGTCCAACACCGGCTGTTGGATCCGTTGAATCCCGAAGACGCCACGTGGGTGATCGACCAGTGGCGCATCATTGGACGACTGACCGAGGATGACCTGTCCTGGTCCTACCCCGGAGATATGGTGCGACGGGTCTTAGACCGCCACGCAACCCTGTGGTCTCGTAGCGTGGAGTGGAACCACTACAAACCCGAGGAAATGTGCGTGCTGGTGACGGCCGGTTTGCATCCGGGCATTTCCCAAACTGAGTTGGCACGCCACGTGGGGTTGGACCGATCCACCACCTCGGCAATTGTCACCCGGCTGGTGAAAAATAAGCACGTGGTGCGTCAAGTGGCTGAGCACGATCACCGAGAGCGTGCTGCGGTGATCACTGAGCAAGGTAACGAATTCGCCACGCAGCTATGTGACCGGATCACCAAGACCGGCCGGCGGATGACCCGTGCGTTGAGCAAGCGCGACCGAGAACGGCTCCGCGATTTGCAGTGGCGTGTGGTGGAAACCGAAAACCGAGAACTGTTCACCGCGGATTCACGTGACCGTTAGTCGGAGCTTGACCGAGCGGTTATATTGACGGTGGTGGTGGGTTCGACGCCGAGTGCACCACAGCAATCTTGACCCGTACCAGAGGAGACAACGACCATGCTGGAAATGTTGGAACCGGATTCCCCGCGCCAGAATCTACGTGAATTTATTGACGCCATGCGCGAGGGCGGGTACACGGTCTCGGACGGTCACACCCCCGACCCCGATCTGATTGATCCTTTGGGTAAGGCCGTCGACACCTGGCGCGAAAACTACCCGTATGAGGAACGCCTGACTCGTGAAGAATACGAGCTCGAGAAGTACCGGCTCCAGATCGAATTGCTGAAACTGCAGTACTGGACCCAGGACACCGGGCAACGCCACATTATCGTTTTTGAAGGTCGCGACGCTGCGGGTAAGGGTGGCACGATCAAGCGCTTCACTGAGCACCTCAACCCTCGTGCTGCTCGAGTGGTGGCGCTGAATAAGCCCACCGAAGTTGAATCGGGCCAGTGGTACTTCCAGCGCTACATCAACCACTTTCCCACCGCCGGGGAGATGGTGTTATTTGACCGCTCCTGGTACAACCGCGCCGGTGTGGAGCGCGTGATGGGCTTCTCCACCGACGAGCAATACAAGACCTTCATGAACCAGGTGCCACTGTTCGAGAAAATGCTGGTGGAAGACGGCATCCACCTGACCAAGTTTTGGTTCTCGGTCACGCAGACCGAACAGCGCACGCGGTTTGCGATCCGTCAGCTGGACCCGGTGCGTCGCTGGAAGCTGTCGCCGATGGACTTGGAAGCTTTGGACCGGTGGGAAGACTACACCGAAGCCAAAGAAAAGATGTTCATGCACACCGACACCGACCACGCCCCGTGGATTACCGTCAAATCCAATGACAAAAAACGCGCCCGTCTGAACGCAATGCGCTACTACCTTTCCCAGTTTGACTACGACGACAAAGACTACGATGTCGTCGGTGAACCCGATCCGCTGATCGTTCAGCGTGGCCGGGATGCCGTGGGAGACTAATCGTCGACCAGAATCCTCGCTGCGGCTCCCGCTTCCAGGACGGGACACCACCCGGGCGCTAGACTAAACGGGGACGGTCCCCGCCCCGACCGACGCTTTCGCCTGCCAGGAAAGGATCCTTTCGATGAGTGCGGAACCCACCGAGACAGCCACCGAGTCCTCCCCAGAGCCACGCGCCGATATTGCGGTCACCGGTCTGGCAGTGATGGGTGCCAACCTTGCCCGCAACTTCGCTCGCCACGGCTATGTGGTCGCTGTCCACAACCGATCCGCCGAACGCACCGAGTCGTTGCTCGCCGAGCACGGTGACGAGGGCGAATTTGTGGGGACCGAAACCCTGGCCGAGCTGGTCGCTGAGCTGAAGCGCCCCCGTCGGGTGCTGGTCATGGTCGCTGCCGGTGCGGTGGATGCCGTGATCGCAGAGCTAGCTGAACTCCTGGAGCCCGGGGATGTGGTGATCGACGGTGGCAACTCCCACTACCCGGACACCATCCGTCGCGAACAGGCCCTGGCTGAGCGGGGCCTGCACTTCGTGGGAGTCGGCGTTTCCGGTGGGGAAGACGGCGCACTGAACGGCCCGGCCATCATGCCCGGTGGCCCCCCGGCCTCCTACCAGAGCCTGGGCCCGATGCTCGAAGACATTGCCGCTGACTTCCAGGGCGACCCGTGCTGTGCCTGGATCGGCCCCAATGGGGCCGGCCACTACGTGAAGATGGTGCACAACGGGATCGAATACGCCGATATGCAGGTCATCGGTGAGGCCTATGATTTGATGCGCCAGGTCGCCGGCATCTCACCGGCAGAACAGGCCGAGATTTTCGCCACGTGGAACACCACCCAACTGGAGTCCTACCTGATCGATATCACCGCCCAGGTTCTGGGCCACATCGATGCCACCACTGGCAAGCCCCTGGTGGATGTCATCGTTGACAGTGCGGGACAAAAAGGCACCGGTCGCTGGACCGCGATCTCTGGGCTGGACATTGGCTCCGGAGTCGCCGCGATCGCTGAGTCCGTCTTCGCCCGTACCGTCTCGTCACAGCGTCAGGTACGAGCCCAAGCCCAGCAGCTTCTCTCGGCCGGGGCTGAACCGGTGACCATTGACGACCGGGAGGCTTTCATCGACGATGTGGCCCAGGCACTATATGCCTCCAAGCTGGTGTCTTATGCCCAAGGCATCGACATGCTCACCACCGCGGCAGCCACCTACGACTGGCCATTGGATATTGGCACCATCGCCTCGCTGTGGCGGAATGGTTGCATCATTCGCGCCCGGTTGCTCGACGAGATCATGCAAGCCTATGGCGGACGCGATGTGACCCGGCACCCCGATCCGCAGAATTCCGGAGCCGGGGACTACCCGGCAAACCTGTTGTTCGCCCCGAAGTTCACCGAAGCGATCACCGCAACTCTTCCGGCCTGGCGTCGTGTGGTCGCCACCGGTGTGGCGGCGGGTGTGCCGGTCCCGGTGTTCTCCTCGGCCCTGGCCTGGTACGACCAGATGCGCGCCGAGCGACTGCCAGCGGCACTGACTCAGGGCTTGCGCGACTACTTTGGCGCCCACACCTATCAGCGCGTCGACCGCCACGGGTCCTTCCATACCCTGTGGTCCCAGGACCGTTGCGAGATTGAGCAGTAGCCACACACCGCCTGCACCTTACCGGCGCGCACGGGCCGCCACCGCCGTGTTGTTTCTGACCAACGGGGCCCTGTTCGCCAACCTGTTGCCACGCTACCCGGAGATCAAAGACTCGCTAGGACTCAGCGACGGGGTCTTCGGTATTGCCGTCGCCGCGTTTCCCGCCGGAGCGATCCTGTTCGGACTCCTGGCCGCCCGGCTCGTGCGGGCTTTCGGGTCCGGGCTGATTGCCGCGGTCTTTACCGCACTGGTGGCTGTTGGTCTGCTCGGAGCGAGCTTGGCCCCCAGCCTCTGGGTGCTCATGCTGTGTCTGCTGATTGCCGGTGGCGCTGATGCGGTGGCCGATGTTTCCCAAAATGAGCACGCCTTGCGTGTCCAAGCCGGATACCACCGGTCCATCATCAATTCCTTGCACGCGGTCTGGTCGCTGGGTGGGGTGCTGGGTGGGGTCATGGCAGCCGGGGCAGTGGGGCTCACCCTCCCGCTACCGGTACACCTGAGCCTCTCCGGGGCGATGTTCACGCTGGCGGCTGTTGGGGCCTGGTGGTGGATGCTCCCACGCCAACACACCGGCACTGCACCCGGGCAGGTATCCATCGAGAGTCACCCGACACCGGGGAAACGTTGCCGCCTGCCGATCCGCTGGTCGAGCCTTGGATTCCTGCTGGTGCTGGTCTTGATCGGCAACACCGGGACCATGGTTGAAGACGTCGGGAACTCCTGGGCGGCCCTGTATCTCTCCGAGGAACGTGGCACCAGCCCCATCGTGGCAACTATGGGGTTCACCACGCTGATCACCGGCCAACTGATGGGCCGGTTGGTCGCCGACCCGCTGATTAACCGCTTCGGGCTACGCCCCATCCTCAGCCTGGGTGGTGCATTGATCGGGCTCGGGCTCGGTGTCGCGTTGCTGTTCCCATCGGTCTGGGGCACCATCCTGGGAGTCGGCATCGCCGGATACGGCTCCGCGGCTCTGGTCCCCGGCGCCTACGATCAAGCCCACCGTATCCCGGGCTTACCCGAAGGAACCGGCGTCACCCTCGTGTCCTGGCTGATGCGGATTGGCTTTCTCATCACCCCACCGGTGGTCGGTGCACTCGCCGAGGTCAGCGAGCTACGCTGGGCGCTGCTGGTGGTTCCCGCTGCCGGAGTGCTCACGATGTGGTTAGCCCGGTGGATCCCGGACACGCAGACGGCTGGGGCCCGAGCCTAGGGCAAGGTCCTTAGATCCACAGGGCCGGGTCGACGTACTCTGCCGGGTCGACGGCCGGCTTATTTTCCTGCGGTGATTTCCGAATACGCGCGGTGGCCGGTACACCGGTGGCAATGGCATTATCGGGAGTATCTTTGACGACCACCGCGTTAGCACCCACCGCAGTGCCCGCCCCAATCTCCACCGGGCCGAGGATCTTAGCGCCAGCACCGACGACGACACCGTCATGCAACGTGGGGTGGCGCTTGACCTTCTCCAAGGACTGTCCACCAAGCGTCACACCGTGATACAGCATCACATCGTCACCGATCTCCGTGGTTTCGCCAATCACCACGCCCATGCCGTGGTCGATAAAAAACCGCCGACCAATCGTGGCCCCCGGGTGAATCTCGATACCGGTCAGCGCCCGGTTGATTTGGGACAGCAGGCGAGCAGGAAGTTTGAGGTGCTCGTGTTGCCAGGCTTTATGGGCAAGACGGTGCATCCATATGGCATGGAGCCCCGAATAGGCCAACGCGACTTCAACGGAGCCCCGAGCCGCGGGGTCATGGTCCTTGACCGCCTGGATATCTTCGACAACGCGACGGGTAATACGTGAGAGAAAGCCCACTGAGCTCAGCCTTTCGGTGCGAGTTTCCATCATCTGCTGACCGCGAACGGGGTCAGGCATCTATCAACAACACGTGAGTTTAGTGTCATATTCCACTCTGAAACGTTACGAGACAAAAAAGACCCCCGCCGGTCCTAGGTGACCTGGGCGGGGGCCTGCAGCGCTCTTCCGGGCTTGCTGAGCGCGTACTGGCCTACCCCAGCCAGTTAGCCGCGAATGTCTTCGTACAGCACGGTGGAAATGTAGCGCTCACCGAAGTCGGGGATGATCGCCACGATCAGCTTGCCCTCGTTGTCGGACTTGGCGGCCTCAGCCAGCGCAGCCGAGATGATGGCACCAGCGGAAATACCGCCCAGAATGCCTTCCTGGGTACCGAGGTCGCGGGCAGCCTTGACGGATTCCTCCAACGTGGCGGCGTAGACCTCGTTGTACAGTTCGGTGTCGAGCACCTCGGGGACGAAGTTCGCCCCGATACCCTGGATCTTGTGCGGGCCGGGCTTGCCGCCGGAAAGGATCGGCGAATCTGCTGGCTCGACGGCCACGATCTTCAGCTCCGGCTTCTGCTCGCGCAGATAGCGCCCAGCACCGGTCAAGGTGCCACCGGTACCGATACCGGAGACCAGCACATCAATAGCGCCGTCGGAGTCTTCCCACAGCTCCGGCCCGGTGGTGTCATAGTGTGCCTGCACGTTGGCTTCGTTGGCGAACTGGCGAGCCCAGATGGCGTTATCAGACTCGGCCACGATCTGTTGGGCCTTTTCGACGGCGCCGCGCATCCCATCGGCACCGGGGGTGAGTACGATTTCTGCACCATAGGCGCGCAACATCACCCGACGCTCAGCCGACATGGTTTCGGGCATGGTGAGAATGACACGGTAGCCACGAGCTGCCCCAACCATCGCCAGAGCGATACCGGTGTTCCCGGACGTACCTTCCACAACGATGCCACCCGGGCGAAGCTCGCCGGACTTCTCGGCAGCGTTGATGATCGCGACACCAATACGGTCCTTGACTGAATTAGCTGGGTTGTAGAACTCCACCTTGGCCGCCACATTGCCAGGCAAGTCCTGGTCCAAGCGGTTGAGCTTGACCAAGGGGGTGTGACCAACAGCTTCGGTAATATTATTCAGTAGTGCCATGGGTGTTGCCATCCTTTCTTTCACCGCGGGCAACGGGTTAGTCTTTCCTTACTTAAGCGTAGAAGATCACGTGGGAAGGCATCAGTCGATCAGCCACGAAGCGTAATCTTTGCGGATTCGGGACAGTTTTGGGTTAATGACCACCTGGCAATATCCCATGGCGGGGTGTTTGTGATAAAAGTCCTGGTGCTCATCTTCGGCTGGCCACCAGTGCCCCGCCGGTTCGATGGTGGTCACAATCGGAGCATCCCAGAGCTGCTGGTGTCGGTCGATCGCGTCTGCAAAGTCCTGGCGGTCTTGCGCGGTGCGGGGGAAGACCGCAGAACGATACTGGGGGCCGACATCCCCACCTTGTCTGTTCAGACTCGTCGGATTGTGCGAGGCGAAAAAGATATCGAGAACCACCCCCACATCGATTACCTGAGGGTCAAAGCGGACCTTTACCGCCTCGGCGTGCCCGGTGGTGCCACTGCAGACCTGCCGATAGCTGGGATGGTCTACGTAGCCACCGGTGTAGCCACTTTCCACTGCGGTAATACCCCGGGTCTTGCGATAAATGGCGTCCTGACACCAAAAACAGCCCCCAGCCATGATGAGCTCACGGGTCTGCGGTGTCGCGTTCGTGTCGAAGTTCTGATCCATCACGCCAGGTATAGCGTGCTACGGGGGTGAATTCATTCCCTGACTGCGAGACAATAGAGACATGGCCGATTCCACACTCTCGTCAGCGTCCGATGCGTCCACCCAGCAGCACCGATACCACCGAACTCCCACCTTGCGCGAGGTGATCGAGGTGATGGAAGAACTCTGGCCGTTATCACTGGCCGAACCCTGGGATGCTTCCGGAGTGGTGACCGGCCGAGTTGAACAACCCGTGCGGCGAGTTCATTGGGCCGTTGATCCGGTTCAAGCGGTGGTCGATGAGGCTGTAGAGGCCGGAGCCGATCTGTTGATTACCCATCACCCGCTGTTGCTCAAAGCGGTGCACTCGGTGGCAGCGGACCAATTTAAGGGCAAAGTCGTGCACACTCTGATTGAGGGTGGGTGTGCACTGATTACCGCTCATACCAACGCCGATTCTGCGGTCGGCGGGGTCTCCGATGTGATGGCCGAGATTCTGGGCCTGCAGCATGTGGTGCCACTGGCACCGGCCGAGAAGGGACAATCAGTCAACGGTGAGGGGATGGGTCGAGTTGGGACGTTGCCCCACCCATTGCGCCTGGAAGACTTTGCCGCCCGGGTGTTTTCTGCTCTGCCCGCGGTCGCGCCCGGAGTGCGGGTGGCCGGTGACCGCAACGGCGTGGTCCGCACCGTGGCGGTGACCGGTGGGGCCGGAGACTCGTTATTCGACCAGGTGCGTGCCCACCACGCTGATGTATATGTCACCGCTGATTTGCGCCACCATCCAGCCAGTGAAGCCCGCGAACGGGCAGCACTAGAAGGCGACCGACCCTATCTGGTCGACGTCTCCCATTTCGCCTCCGAATGGCTGTTCTTGCCGGCAGCCGCACAGGCCCTACAGCGCGGGTTGGCCGAGCATGGCTGGACGGTTGACACTGGCGTCTCAGCACTGAACACCGACCCCTGGGACTTTGTGATCACCGCCGGTCGAAACTGATCACACCACAACAGACCCGACGAGAAGACACGAGACCAGAAGCGACGCGGACAGTGTACGGATCGAAAGGAATGGCGCGATGCCAGTGACACGCTACGACCCCGAAACCCAACGACGACTTCTCGACCTGCAGGCCTTCGACACCCAGATTGCCACAGCGAAACAGCGCCTGGCTCAGCTGAAGAAAGACCCTGATTACCAGCAAGGCAAAAACCAGTACGAGAAGTTCACCGATCAACTCCAACACCTCAACCGTCAACGGGAGGACGCTGGTCTCCGCCTGGCTGAAGCACAGTCAACCGAAGCATCCCTTGACCGGCGGGTGAAGACGTTGAGCGGGCAAGCAGAAGAGAACGCGGCGAACTCCCACCAGTTGAATGCGATCTTGGCGCAGAAATCCTCGGTGGAAGCCGATCTGGCGCAGGCGGAAGCGGCCACCGGTGCTGCCCGTGAGGCTGTGGCCGGGGTGGATGCCGAGATCTCCGCCTGCCAACAACAGCGTCAGTATTTGAAGCAAAACCTCGAAGAGCTCGCGGTGCGACTGAAAGACCAGATGGGCCAGATCGCTACCGAGGGCAAACGACTAACGGCAGCACGGGCTGAACTGGTTGGGAGCCTGCCGGAGGAGTTGGTGGCTCACTACCAAGACATTGCCCAGCGTAACGCAGGAATCGGTGTTATGCGGTTAGACGGCAATACCTCGGCCAGTGGCATGACACTGTCGCCGGTAGAACTCGCAGCGATTGACAATACGCCCGCCGACCAGCTGGCCTATGATCCAGAGACCGGCGTCATCCTTATTCGCGACGAGGCGTAGCGACGGAGTAGTCGGAGCTAGTCTTCAGGCAAAATGACCTGCAACGAGCCGCCCCGAGAGGCTTGGGGGCGCACCATTTCCACGTCCCAGCGGTCTTCACCACCGCTACGGCCGGCTTCTTTGACCACGTCGAGCACCTTGTCCAAGGAGCGCGTGGAGCGAGCATCGGCCTCGACTAAGGCTCGGGCAATTCGGCCACGGGTGTACTTTGCCGCGTGGGAGACAGTCTTCGGGGTGCCACCACGCATCTGGAAAACATTGACGGTCAATGTGATGGGGTGCGGGGCTTCCCACATTTTCTGATAACCACCGGATCGACAATCCACGATCGGGCCATCGTGGGTGGCGCGTTGGTCCAGCCACGGTGCCATTTTGGGGCGCCACCACTTAGCGGTCGTGCCCACGGTGTGCAGTTTGGCGGATACAGACATCCGGTAGGCCGGAATTCTATCGGCAATCCCGGTGACGCCGAACAGACCAGAGAAAACCAAAACTTTCTGCCGAGCGCGCCGTTTGGCCGCCGGCGTCAGGGAGGCATAATCGAATGCTTCATAGAGCACTCCGGTATAAATCTGGTGCGCTGGTGCGGCGGGTGCAATATTCAGGTGCTGGTTGGCGGCCACCTCATTGCTGAGTTTTCGGGACACCCCAAGCTCATCGTAGACCGTCGGCAACGAGGAGGCTGTCGCCAGATTTCCCATCATGGTGTGGCGCTCTCCGTTCAGTTGCGGGAACACCAAAGAATCCCAAGAGATCGGGCGACCTTTCTCTGGGTAATTCTTTCCTTCTGAAGGGGGCAAAAGCACTAGCATTAGTCCCACTCTAAACGGCAGAGACCAAACTCCCGGTGACCGACAAGTCGTGGCGATGTAAACAACAGTTGTTCTTATGGCCTGAGGGTGACCGCCGGGAACGCTAGACTAGCTGTCCGGGATGGTCCGGCAAACGGTCGCGGCTCAGCGACGTGAGTCGAGGAAAGTCCGGACACCGTAGGGCAGGATGGTGGGTAACGCCCACTCGGGGTAACCCGCAGGCTAGTGCAACAGAAAGTAAACCGCCCCTGTTGGGTAAGGGTGAAACGGTGGTGTAAGAGACCACCAGCGTTGCTGGTGACAGCAACGGCTTGGTAAACCCCATCCGGTGCAAAACCAAGTAGGGTGCCAACTCGTGGCCCGCGAGACGCACCCGGGTTGGTTGCTAGAGTCCTGCAGCAATGCAGTCTGACCTAGATGGATGACCGTTACCGTGGGCTTGGCAACGAGCCCACGGCACAGGATCCGGCTTATCGCCGGTCCATCCCACTGATCGTCAGCACCGGTGGCCACCTGCCGGTGAATATCTCCCACATCGTTAGGGTCTTAAAGGAGGACGCGGCTGTGCAGGCACCTTATCCTCGGCGTGGAAAGTCGCGGTCTCGCCTCGGCTCTCGGTCCCATCACCACAGAGGACATCGCAGGTCGCCAGGCATCGGGCGTAGCGCGAGCCGCCGGCGGAAGTCTTCCCGGCGCACGACCGGGACCGTCGTGGTGGCCGCCCTGGTGTTGATGGGGCTGCTCGTGGTCTTCGGGCTGTTTCCCGACCAGTCCACATTGACCGAGGTGGATGCCCAAGACCGCACTGCTGAAGAGCTCCTTGATCACCTGGAGACCGGGGACCGTGACTTCTCCGCTGAATATCAGCGCGAATACTTTGGTGATGGCTGGCTGGACCTCGACGGTGATGGGTGTAGTACCCGCAATGAAATTCTGGCCCGTGATCTCCAAAACGTCACCTACCGCAGTGGCACCGATGACTGCGTGGTAGACAGCGGGGTGCTTGAGGACCTGTACACCGGTCAAACCCTGACCTTCCAGCGTGGCGAGGACACCTCCTCGCAGGTACAAATTGATCACGTCGTTGCGCTATCAGACGCCTGGCAAAAAGGCGCCCAAGAACTGTCTGAAGACCAGCGCCACCGGTTTGCTAACGACCCGTTGAACCTTGAAGCCGTCTCCGGTCCGGTAAATACTGCCAAATCTAATAGCGACGCCTCTGAATGGTTGCCTCCGGATCCGGAAAGCCACTGCGAGTATGCCGGCCGACAGATCTCGGTCAAAGCCAAATATGAGCTGTGGGTCACCGCGGAAGAACGACAGGCATTGGAGAATATTCTGCAGACCTGTCCGGACCAGCCTGCCTACGAATCGGCGGTGTGAGCCATTGCTCCGCCGTGTGATGTCCCTGCCCACCGGCTAGTCGTGGTTAGAATGAAAGGACGTTTGGAGCCATCCGTAGCAGCCCGCCCTGCGACAAGGATGTCGTCGGGGCATTGCCTTCGCCAGAGAGGATGAACACCCAGTGGCAGATCACACCGCTGAGATTAAACAGGCCGAAGACAAGTGGGGACAGCGAGAAGAACTGGCAGAGCGGATGATCCCGCTGATCGGCCAGCTCTACCGCGACCACAATGTTGTCACCAACATTCATGGACGCACGCTGGTTCACAAGTCGGTCATCGACGTTATCCGTGCCCACCGTTTTGCCCGGCAGGTCGATGAAGCCGAACTTCCCATTGCTGAAACCTTCCCCCTGCTACAGGCAGCTACTCAGTTGAACCTGGGTGCGGCCAAATTGGACCTCGCCCTGTTGGTGCGTGACTGGCGGTCTTCGGGCGTGAACGACCCCGAAGAGTTCTTGCGCACCGCACTAGCTGACATTGTCGACGGCAACGGTGCCGGGGTGGGGGAAGAAACCGATGTGGTGCTCTACGGTTTCGGCCGGATCGGTCGCCTGCTGGCCCGGATTCTACTCTCCCACGCCGGTGGCGGAACCGGTTTGCGGCTGCGCGCCATTGTGGTGCGTCGCAACACCGATGACGACTTGATCAAACGCGCTTCCCTGTTGCGCCGCGACTCCATTCACGGGCCGTTCAACGGTTCGGTCGTGGTGGATGAGGACTCCAACACCATCACCGCCAATGGCACGCGCATCCAGGTCATCTACGCCTCCGATCCGGCCGAGGTGGACTACACCGCCTACGGCATCTCCGAGGCCATCGTGGTCGATAACACCGGGCGTTGGCGTGACGAAGAAGGCCTGAGCAAGCACTTGGCTGCTCGGGGGAGCGCCAAGGTGATCCTGACCGCACCGGGTAAGGGCGATATTAAAAACATCGTCTACGGTGTGAACCACACTGATATTCGGCCCGAGGACACGATCGTCTCCGCCGCATCGTGCACGACCAACGGCATCACTCCGGTGCTGAAGGTTATCCAGGACGAGTACGGCATTGACCACGGCCACGTCGAAACCGTGCACGCCTATACCAACGACCAGAACCTCACCGATAACTTCCACAAGGGCTCCCGCCGCGGTCGCTCGGCAGGCCTGAATATGGTGCTGACCGAAACCGGCGCGGCGAAAGCAGTGGCCAAGGCTCTGCCCGAGTTGAAGGGCAAATTATCGGGTAATGCCATCCGTGTTCCGGTTCCGGATGTCTCGATGGCTATTTTGAACCTGGAACTCAACAAGCCGACCTCGGTCGATGAGATCAACTCCCGCTTGCGCCAAGAGTCACTGACCGGTGCGATGCGTAGCCAGATTGACTACACCAACTCTCCAGAGGTCGTCTCCACCGACTTTGTGGGCTCCGAGCGTGCCGGCGTAGTTGATGGTCTGTCCACCATCGTCAATAACGGCACCCACTTGGTGCTCTACGTCTGGTACGACAACGAGTTTGGATACTCTTCTCAGGTCATCCGCGTCATTGAGAAGATGGCCGGTGAATCCCTGCCAGTGCTTCCGGCTCGCGACTAGGACCGCCCAACCGAGGCATCAGGACAGCGAACACCACAGCCCCCGAATGCGTCCCAACAGAAGGACGTGGCCGGGGGCTGTGCGTTGGTGGCTAGGAATCTTGCCGACTGTTTGGTGTATCCTCCGCTTCGGCCAGGGCCTCGGCGTCTACCTCGTGGCCGAAAGGATCCTGATCGTTTCCTGGCAACCAGGTGCGACCTTCGGTAGTCCAGCCGTGTTTTTTCAGCTCTTTCTTCCACCTTTTCGACCAGCGCTTATTCAACCGGTTGACATATAGCGTGCCGTTGAGGTGGTCGAATTCATGCTGCATAATGCGGGCAAACCAACCGGTGGCCTCGAAATCGAGCGCATCACCGTTGACGGTAAAACCTTGCAGGCGGACATGATCTGAACGCTGCAAGGGGAATCCCAGCCCGGGGACCGACAGGCAACCCTCGGTATCCTCGGTGCGGTCGGGTTCTTCCTCCGAAATTTTGCCCAGCACAGTCAGCACCGGATTGATCACTTCGCCGTGGGTGGGTGCTACCCCTGCGGTGTCCTCGTAGCCCCAGGTAAAGATTCGTAGCCCGACCCCAACTTGCGGTGCGGCTAAGCCAACGCCATTGGCAACCCGCTGGGTGAGGTGCATGTCCTGAACGAGCGTGACGATCTCCGGGGTGATCTCGGTGACCTCAGTGGCACGACGGTGGAGGACAGGATCACCGTGAATGGTGATAGGACGGATAGTGGCCACGAAAAATTACTCCTTAGCTCTAGAGTGATTTCTAGAGGTCGACGATCTCAAACTCGAGAAGCTCAGCACTTTGGGCGGCCGGTTTGGGACGCTCGCCCTGTTCGGAATCGTCATGGGCATGTGCGGCAGCTGCACCGTGGTCGCGCCAGTGTTCAAAGTCCTGACGGGAAGCCCATTGGGTGAAGACAAAATAACGGTCTTCGCCGGCAGTAGGGCGTAACAATTTGAAGCCTTCAAAACCGGGTGCTTGGTCGACAGCATGTTTGCGAGCAGCAAAACGCTGTTCGAGAGTTGCGCGAGCTTCGTCAGGTACGGTCAGCGCATTGATCACAACAATAGACATCGGGTAGTCAGCCTTTCGTGATATTTCCTACGGGGAGGTTGATGACTCGTCAAGACTCCAGCTCGTACCGCAGATCTCGTCGAGGGTGGCCGCGGCCTGCTGAATATCTGGGTTCGATAAATCGACATCCGGGACGGCATCGGGTGATTCACCGGCCATGGTCGAGACCTGTTGGGTAAATGCTGGCGCATACACGCGCATCGCCTCAGCGAGTCGATCATCGCTGGTCTTATCGGTGGCTTGGTTCCATTCCTCGGTCATCTGGTCACTGACGGTGGTGTTATCGGAGATGGCATCACCGTGGGTCTGGGACTGGACAGACTGAAACTCCAGCACCTTAGAACAGGTCTCATCGGTGGAGTCAGACCAACAACTACTCAAGGTGAGCCCAGCGATCACCGCGAGCACGCAACCGATCACACGGTGGGATACCAACGAGGCGACACGTTGAGTGCTCGATGCCATGACTGCTCCTGAGGTCACGAAAACAGCGCCACTGATCAGGGCTGTGCTGAGATTCGAGTCTAGTCTACTCCTGACCCAGACCGGTCTAATGGTGGGGCTTGGCGCCCCGATGACTCGGCAAGACCGGGTAGCCGGGGATGAAAAAAGTCCCGTGAACTCTCGAACGGAAAAGTTCACGGGACGATATTTCCGGGTGAGTAACGGGGCTCGAACCCGCGACCTTCTGGACCACAACCAGACGCTCTACCAGCTGAGCTATACCCACCATAAGGTCCTGCCCACCAGCGCATGATGTGTCATAGTCTGCTGGGCAACGCCTAGTAACTATACCCTGTTTTCTCGTTGACACCCAATCGGGAACAACATGCGGTAAAGAGGGCGTTAACGGGCGTAGTCAGCGGTCTGATAGAGCTCCAACTCACCGGCAATTTTTTGGGCTTGCGCTGCGGTGGGGCCGGGGGAGGGGACCATGATCGTATCTCGGTAATAGCGCAACTCATTAATGGAGTCGACGATATCTCCCAGGGCACGGTGGTTGCCCGATTTTTCCGGGGCATTCTCATAGGCATCAACAAACCAGCGTTTGGCCAGTTCTTTGATCGAGGAGACATCGACGATCCGGTAATGCAGGTGGTCGGTGACCGCAGGCATTTCTTTGGTCAAAAACAATTTGTCCTGGCCCACGGTATTGCCGGCCAGTAGCGCGGTGCGCGGGGTGGGGCAGTGGGTGGTGATGTAGTCCATGACCACAGCGGAGGCGTCCTGCAGGTTCATGCCCTGTTCCCACTCGTTGATCAAACCGGTGGAGGTGTGCATCTGGGTGACAAAATCATTCATCTGAGTCACCGCTGCGTCTGAGGGCTTAATCACGACATCGACCCCGTCGCCCAGAATATTCAGTTCCGAGTCCGTGACTAGTACCGCAACTTCCACCAGTGTGTCCACATCCGGGTCTAACCCGGTCATTTCACAATCGATCCACACCAGATTGCGGTTGGCATTCTCCACGGGGGTCTTCTCGGACATTCGTGTCTCCCTGACAGATTGATTTCACATGCTTCCACCGCCAGGAACAACAGTCCGGCAGTGTTGGTGTCTTCCACCGTACTCTCCGCTAACGATGATAGATTATGCACCGAATTAGCACGATGACACCCGATGAACAGCTGTGGGTGCGGCCGTTGCCCACTCCACCGGCCGGGTACCCCGGTTGCCATCAAAAGGACGAACATGACCACCACTGAGGTATCCACCGCCTCGGAGCAACCCCGCCGGGCGCTCTCACCCTCGCTGGTGATCGCGGCAGTGGTTGGTGTCGTGGGGTCGGCGATGGTGATGCTCGGGTCCTATGCAGTCGGCTGGCTGGCAGCGGCCTCACCGTTAAATCAGTGGCAGGTGCTCACCCCGTTGCGCGCGACCAATCACGGCGTGGCGATCGGAACGTTGCTCCTTACGCTGGGATGTTGGGTGATGTTCTGGGCCTGGTTGCGACTAGGGATTGTGCTGCGTCGGCGCGTCTCGTCTCAGCAAGGGTTCTACCGGTTTCCCGCCGGCTCCCTGGCCCCGGTGACCATCATTACCACCCTGTGGATCCTGCCACAGCTACTCTGTCTGCCCATCTTCTCCCGCGATATCTTCGCGTATGTAAATCAAGGACGGCTGGTGCTCTCCGGGGGAGACCCCTATGAAGAGGGCATTTCCAACCTGTCGAACTGGTTCCAACTGGGCACTGACACCACCTGGGCTGAAGACGCCACACCCTATGGTCCCATCTTCTTATGGATTGCCGCCGGCATCATGGCCCTCAGCGGTGTGGACAGCCCCGATCTGGCAATCCTGCTCTTCCGCGTGGTTGCTGTCGCCGGCGTGGCCTTGATCATGTACTACGTGCCCACATTGGCAGCCCACTATGGTGTGGACCCGGCTCGGGCCCAGTGGATCTCAGCAGCCAATCCGCTCTTTATTATTTCTTTCGTCTCCTCGGCTCATAATGACGCGTTGATGGTGGGCTTCGCGGTCGCTGGGATCTACTACGCGGTGCGCGGGCGCGGACTGATCGCGGTGCTGCTGGTGGTCGCCTCGATCGGCATTAAGCCCATCACGGTGGTGTTGCTACCCTTTATTGGCCTGTGGTGGGCCGGACGCAATCCGGGGTGGGTGCGCAAATTCGGCTACTGGGCCCTGACCTTGGCGATCGCTCTCGCCGTGCTGGTGGCTGTTGGACTCATCAACGGCTACGGTTTCGGCTGGGTATCGGTGATGGCCGAGACCGGCACGGGCTCGGTCCCGTGGTCGCCGATTGGTTTCACCTACGATATGATCCGCACTCCCCTCAACGCCCTGGGTATCCCCAGCGACTGGGTGCTGGACGTGCTGAAACTCATCGGTCGCATTGCCTCGGTCATCATCGTGCTGATTCTGATGTTCACCGGCCGACAATCCCAGCTGTTGCAACGGACCACCTGGGCGTTTGCCACTATCGTGTTGCTTTCACCGATCGTCCAGCCCTGGTACGTGTTGTGGTTGTTGCCCCTGTTCGTGGTGGTGGGCATCAAAGGCAACTGGCAACTGAAGCTGGTCATCGTGATCGTCGCCTTCTTCCTTGCCTTCGGTGCCGCTGACCAGCTGTTCATTTGGCAATTCCTCACCGTCGGGGAATTCATGCCCCACCTATCTACCGCGGTGTCCTGGATCTGCATCATCTGGATTCTGCTACTGGACCCGCTGACCTCCCGCATGATGAAAGAAGACTGGCACGTGCGTGACGGGTTGAAAAACACCTGGCGTCGCCTGCGGACCCTACGCGCCAGCGACCTGGCGTTCTGGCGGATCACCCGCACCCCGGACAGGCCACCGATTTCGCGCGAACCTGATCGGAGTGGTGCTGATCAATGACTCTGGGCATCTGGTTCCACCGTCGGTTGTTGAGTTTGGCCCATCCTGAACCACGCCGTCACCTGCTGACCGGGCTGATCGCTTCCCTGGCCATCATGGTCTCCTCCTGGGGCGTGGGGTGGCTCCCCAGCTCCCAATTCTCCTGGTTCGCCCACTCCACGGTGCTCAACCCCCTGCGTGTGGAAACCGCCGGGGTGCTCACCTGCGCCATCGTGCTGGTCACCGCCTCACTGTTACTGGTTCGCTGTTGGTTACGCCTTGGGCAAGATTTGCGATTGCCGCACACCCGCTACCGCGGGATAAACCCCGAGCCTGAACCTGGGGCGCCCGCCCGACTGGAACACGCCCGCTATCGGGTGCTGACCCGAGCCATGGTGCTCTGGACGCTTCCGCTGATCTTCACCTTCCCGATCTTCTCCCGTGACGTTTACTCCTATATTGCCCAAGGGCAGGTGTTGCACTCCGGGTGGAGCCCCTATGAGACCGGGGTATCCACGCTACCCGGGTGGTTTAGTCAAGGCGCCGACTCCATTTGGGCCGAATCCCCCTCACCGTATGGGCCCCTGTTTCTGCTACTGGCACAAGGCATCACCTTTGTCTCCGGCCAGGTCCCGGAAATCGCGGTCCTGCTGTTCCGCGTGGTCTCGATCGCCGGGCTGTTTCTGTGCTGGTACACCGTGATTGAGCTGTCTCGCCGATTCGGCGCCCGCCCCGACTGGGCGTTGTGGGTCAGCGTACTCAACCCACTGGTCAGTCTCTACTTGGTGGCTGGAGTCCACAACGACTCGTTGATGCTGGGGCTGCTGTTGGCCGGGTTCCTGCTGTTAGGCAGTTACCGGCCCACGACCGGCTGGTGGCTGCGCACCGTGGTGGGGCTGGTACTGATCGCCTGTTCGATTGGCATCAAACCTCTGACAATTCTGGCCCTGCCCTTCGCCGGGATGATGCTCTGTCGACCCGACCCACATGACCAGCGCGAGGTCAGCTATCGGCAACGGATACTCGCCTGGGGACTCTGCGCGGTCGTGGTCGGTGCGGTGATGACCGTCTTCGGCTGGATCTCCGGGCTGTGGTTTGGCTGGATCCCGGCCATGACCACCGCTGGTGACGCTGCCTTCCCCTATGCGCCCTTCGGGTTGCTCGGCCTGGGTATCGGCTGGATCACCGACGCGCTGGCCCAGACCGGTATCCGCCCGGTCGCCGACGTGGTCTACACGCTGGGTACCGTGATCTCTGCTGTGGTGGTGGCCTACCTGGCGCTGAAGCGCTCGGTGACCCACCCGGTGATTTCCACCGGTATCGCGCTGATCGTCTCCATTCTGCTGGCACCGATCATCCAGCCCTGGTACCTGCTGTGGGTGCTGCCGCTATTCGCCGTGGTCCGGCTGTGGCATCCGCGCTGGTCCTGGATGCTGTACCTACTCATCATGGTGCTGGTGGTCATCGGCGTGGTCGATCAGGTGTCGGTGGCCGAATGGATTCCCATCCTGCTGGTGCGGGTGATCACCGGCGTCATCGGTGTCATCGGGATGGCGGGGTTGCTATTCTGGGATCCGGCCACCTCACAAGCCTTCCCGCCGCAACGCGACCGAGATGCCACCACGCTACGACACCTGGAGAAAGACTAACCCCTTATGCCTGCACCCACTGACTCCACCACACGCACCCCGGAACGCCGCCCGGTGCCCCGGTCGGCAGTCACCCCCCGACTGCTCGTGGTGCTGGTGCTGGTCACCCTGGTAGCGGCTGTGTTGGCGTTGCTGTCCAAACAATGGTGTCGTGTCAACGGCTGGGGGACCCCGGATGCGCACATCCACATGTGTTACTCGGACTTCGCGCAACTGTTTCCCACCCGCGGGCTGGCCGAAGCTTGGTTCCCGTTCTACACGCCACTACCCGAAGACCAGTGGCTGGAATACCCGGCCCTGCTGGCGGTCATCGCCGGTCTCACCGCCTGGATGGTGCCCGGTGAGGGCGCAACGCTGGAACGCACCGTGGCCTACTTCGACATCAACGCCGCCCTGATCACGGTGTGCTGGATCATCACCGTGATTGCCACCGCCTACACCGCCCGCAACCGTCCCAAAGACGCACTGTTGGTAGCTCTTGCTCCTGCGATGATCCTGACCGCGTTCATTAACTGGGATCTGTGGGCGGTGATGCTCGGCTCGCTGGCGCTGTGGGCCTTTGCCCGGAACCAGAACGTACTCGCCGGGGTGCTGATTGGGCTGGGTACGGCCATGAAGCTCTACCCGTTATTCTTCTTGGGCGCGATCCTGGTGCTGGCGATCCGTACCGGCAAACTCGGAGTGTTCGCCAAAGTCATCTTCCCGGCAGCGATCACCTGGCTGGCGGTCAACCTGCCATTTATGCTCACAGCCTTCGACCAATGGTCGCGGTTCTACACCTTCTCCTCCGATCGTGAAGTGTCCTTCTCCTCGATGTGGTTGGCCCTGGACTTCACTGGCTGGTCCGGGGAGACGTTTTCGCTGATCTCCAATGGGCTGTTCGCCCTGTGTTGCGTGGGGTTCCTGATCCTGGGCTTGCGTGCCCCGGTCCGGCCCCGCATGGCTCAGTTGTGCCTGTTGATCGTGGCTGCCTTTATTCTGCTCGGAAAGGTCTACTCACCACAGTTTGTGATGTGGCTGATCCCGCTGGTCGTGCTCGCGCGCCCCAAACAGGCTCAATTCTGGATCTGGCAGGCCGCGGAGGTGTATCACTTCGGCGGAGTGTGGATGGAATCGGCCCGGATCACCTCCGGTGGCGAGTTCGGTGACTGGTGGGTCACCGCCTGGTACGCCACCGGCATCATCGCCCACATGGTCACCCTGATCTGGATCTGTTTGTCAGTCATCGGCGATATCCTGCGTCCGCAACGCGATGAACTGCGCGGTGACGGTAGCCAGAATTCACCGCTTGATCCAGGTGGGGGAGACTTCAACGCTGCGGCCGATCGGTGGGTGCTCAGCCCCGCTCGTCGAAACGGGAGCGTCGATAGGTCGCAGGCCACGTCACCCGCAACAAGGTGATCCGTCCATCAGATTCTCGTTGCACCCGGCCACTGAGCAGTGCATCGTCGAGGCCACGACGCAGTCTGGCCTGTAGCCGCGGACTGTTGTCGGGGGCGGCATCGGGGCCACGCAGTCGGCGGAGGGTAGCCTCGATGAGCTGATCGACGGGCATCCCGCCAGCCTCGGTCTCTTCGGCCAGCGTCGCCCAGTGGGCATTGGCAATTTCTCGGATCGGCGCCTGGACCAAGGGCAGATAATCGGGGTGGTGATCGTTGGGAAAAGTGCGGTGACAAATCCACTCGTCGGGATCCACCCAGGCCGGCCACAAGGCCCCATTGTGGTCCTCCACCAGGAGACCGGTGGCCAGCTGGGTGTCAAGAGCATCGTCGGTGTCCCTGGGAACATGGGGTCTGACGGCTGCTGAGTCGGCGACGGCCATAATGTCGTGTACGCTCTCGCGCAACACGGGCCAGTGGCGTGTGATTGCCTCACGCACGAGTTTTCCATAACGAGTCACCGAGAACGGACCGGGAGGGTCGATCAGGGCCGGTTGATCCCACCGAGAATCCAGTACCCGTTGGGCCTCGGCCGCGTAGCGAGCCGCCGCGGCGAGGTCGGTGGAATCAGGCGCGGGACCACCCCAGCCGAACAACCGCACCCCTCGATCGGCATGATCGTAGGCCACTTCAAGATCAGTAACCATCTCATCGAGCTGAGTCAGTTGGTCCTCTCGAGGTGGATACATCGACGAATAGGGCTTGAGACGGCGAGAAAATTCGGTCCGGGCGCGATGATATTGACTCCGAAACGCCTGCACATGCGGGTTGGAATCCACTAGCCAGCCTGCGTTCTCCGGTTCGGTTGTCACATGATGGATCTGGGAGGCTGATCGAGCTTCAAGGGCCGTGAAACGATCCGTGATCCTTTGCAACTTGTCGGCGCGCTCACGGCGTTCGGCCTCCTGCTGGTTCTGCTCTTTGCGTGCGGCGATGCGATCTTGCTTTTCCTGCAGTTGCCTTTGATCGCTTGCCGCTAGGGACGAGAACACGAAAAAGCCAACCACCAGCAACACAATAATGCCGACCACTATGTACCAGTATTCAATGGCCAGGCCCAGAACGACCAGCAGGAGAATCACTCCCAAACACCCCAGCCCGCCACCTTGTTGTTGGCTCACCGCAACTCGCTTTCACTCATGGAATAGCTGACGTCCAGCATCCCGCGCGACTTATCTGAAAGTAGCCTAAAAGGTTCCTAGGACAACGTGAGACGTCGGGGGACTTATTGAAGCTCATGTGGCTCGTCATCAGGCATCATCGGGCCGTGCCCGGAACGGACGTCGGTAGGTGACCGGCCAACACACACCCGAGGCGATGAACCTGCCGTGAGCGGTGCGTTGGACCCGGTCGCTTTCCATAGCGTTTTGAAGTCCTTGCTGGAGCCGGTCTTGCGCGTGGTGGTCTGGGCTGACGGTGATCGAGGAATTGATGACGGCGTCGGTGCCCACCAATCGATGCCACGTAGCCTCCAGCAACTGCTCAGCCGAGAGCCTCTGCGTTGCAGGGGCCTGGGCGAGGACGGCCCAGTGGGCGTTGGCGATTTCCCGGATGGGGATGCCTGGCACACGCACAGCTGTTCGGGGCGCTCGGTCCTGGAAAAGGTGCGGTGACAGATCCACGCTTGCCGATCCACCCAGCTTGGCCACAGAGCGCCATACTGGTCTTCCACCACGTGAACTGTGGTGCATTGCAGCGGCCATTGCGTGGTGACCAGCTCGAAGACCGAGGTGTTCACTCGTGTGGCAGACGCCGCTGGAGGAGCCTCGGCTCGGGCGGGTTGGCCCCAGCGCGGGTCGAGCGCTCGTTGTGCTGCGGAGATGTAGCGGGGGGTTCCGGCCCGGTCATGTGGTGCGGGCGGTGGCCCTGTCCATTCGAAGCCCTGGACACCTCGCTCAGCGTGGCGGGAGGCATCTTCGCTCTCCTGAACCAGTTCACCCAACGCGCGAGGATCGTCAGCGGAGGGAGGATACTGCGGTGACGAGGAGTCGGTGAGTTCACAGAACATCTCCTGGGCGTGAAGGTCGTGACGGTAGAACTCGGCGGCGTGAGGCCGCGTCTCCACGAACCATCCGGAATCGGGGTGCGGGTGCAACGCCTCAAAGCGTTCGGTGAGATCCTCAATCATCTCGTCTCGGGCGGCGCCCCCACCATCTGAGGCGCTTCACTCAAGTGGCCTCGGCGGTTTTCTTGTTGTTGGTCCATACCTTGCTGACCCCGGCTAGCCAGAACGATCAACACAATCAGCAGGATCAGTCCAAAACAGCCCCCGCACCCTTTGCGCACCACAGTCTCCCTCTGCCTCGATTGCCACCAGGCTCTCACGGTCTGCTCACCCGGCGAGACCATTCGTGGATTAGCTATTGGCGCGGTGTAGCACGGGATAAGGATCAGCAGGTTCAGTGTTAGGAACGTGAATGCCGGGGTGTGACCGGACGCCGGTAGAGCACCGGCCACTGGGTGCGTCCTCTCCTGATCTGGTTCGGACCGGCTGTCGCTAACCGGTCGGTGGCCAGTCCGGTCTCGAGGGCATCCCACACCCGTTGTTCGGCTTGGGGAGATGCGTGCAGGTCCTCGGCGGTTAGTCCGAGCTGTTCGGCGGTAGCGACGACCAGGTGGTTGGTGGTGGCGCGCTGGTCCTCGCAGGTGCCGAGTCCAGCCCAGGCGGCATTGGCGAGCTCAATCAACGGTACAGCGTCAGGATCGGCCAGCTGCTCAATGCTGAGCTGGCGGAATACGCCCCAGTCGGGTTGATGGGTGGAAGCCGGCCAGATGAACCCGTCATGATCACGGGCCAAAAGCTGGTGGGTCACCAGCCTGTTGAGTAAGGAATCCAGGGTTTTCTGTTCGGCCTGGCCGAGGCCAGCGGCGGTGAAGTCATCACGGATGATTCGTTGATGCACCGGCCAGTTTCTGGCCACATATACCATCAGGTTTTCTGCTAAACGCTCTGGCTGGTTGTCCGCCACAGTATCCCGGCGCAGTGGGGCACCCCAACGCCGGTCCAGGATGAATTGGGTGTTGTTGGAATCGCTAACCGTATCGCTGAGTTTGATGGCTCGATCAATTTCGAGGAAGTTTTCGGTCAGTTCGCCCAGCACCGAGACGAGGGCGTCCAGTTGCTGTGAGGACACCTGCAGGCTACCGGGTTCTGGAGCGAGCTCGGTGAAGCGTTGATAGCACGCTGACTGGCTGGCTCGGAAAGCGCGGACGAACCGACTGGACTCATCGGCCCAGCCCGGGGTGTCGAAAACCACCTCGGTGCTCGAACCAGGGTGTCGGGGGTCAGGTCCCTCGGGCAAGGCCAGCAAGGCAAAGAGCTCCTGTTGCAATTCCGCCAGACGCCGTTGCGCATCTAAACCGGCGTGGTTTCCTTCCGTAGCTGTCAGCTCGTGGTCTTCACTGCGACCTCCCAACAGCCGGGAGGCCATCATGTTCCAGCCGAACACCAACAGAGCGATACCACCCACCACCGCTACGGCCACTAGTAAGGTGCGGAAGAGCTCAAAACCATCCATGGATCCTCCTTGTCAACCGGTCGTGGAATTAGCGGTGCAGATACTGCGAGCAGGCAGGGTCAACCGGCTGATCGCGGTGAAGGACCCAGACACCTTGATCCTCCCAAACTACCTCAAAGCCGAGCCGTTCAGCCCGGTCGAATGCTTGCGATGGGGTCAGCGGGTGGTTGCCACCCAGCTCCTCGACCTCGTCATCAATAATCATCCAGGTCGACCGGTCGTCGTTCAACGTCCCGTGGAGACCCACCGCGGTGCGAGTGCTCAGATGCGGGGCGGCATGGTCGGCCGCTTCGACACAGACGTCGTCGGGGATCATTGATACGGCGCGGTCAAAGGCTTGTGCTTTCTCGCTGGGTATCCAGTACGTAGCAGTGAGTAGCTGGTGGAACGGGAAGACAGCCGGGAAGGTCACGGTGCCGACCAAGCTCACGCCAAGCACCACCGTACCGACCACGGAAGCCGGTCGTGGTCGGGGCTGACCGGTAGTCGCCTCCGTGGCGTCCTTCGGGAGGTGGTTGGTGCCAGGTGTCTGGGAGCTGTCTGGCCAGGTCCGGACCCATCGAGTAAGTCGATAAGCCCCATCGACGGCAGCCAGCATCAAAATCACCGAGGGCATGGCGTCGTACTGGTACACCGGCGCCCAGACGTTTAACCGGTCATTGAACAACCGGGAAAGTAACAGCGGAGCTGCTGCCAGGGTAATGGGCGATAACAACGGCAAGAGCAACAGGGGCACGAAGTGAAGGAGCCACAGCCCGATCTTTAGCGGATGATCAAACAGGATGCCGATTGTTTCCAAGGGGTTGGTGAGCATAAAGGTCAAGGAGGAACCCAGATCCTCACCCAGGGCGGTATATTCCCAATACGAGAATTCTCCCGAGGGGGAGAAATAAGGGATCACGACCTGTAAAACCACGACGAAACCGATCATGCCACTCACCGCGGTGACCAGAGCCTGCCACCAGGCCCGATAAAACAACATGACCACGGCGATGGCGACCAGCGTGATCCCCATGTCTTCCCGAACAGTGAGCAGGATCAGGCTCAGCCCGCACGCCAGCCAGAAACGGCGCGCATCCAGCGCCCACATCACCCACGCAATGACCGGCACCCCGAGCGTGACTTCGTGAAAGTCCCAGTTGACCATGGCCTGGAAAGGCCAGAACGCTAGCAATGCGGTGCTGACCACTAAGGCACAGACGTGGTGGTGGCTGCGGCGCCGGGTGAAGAAATAGACCGGAATCGCCGTTGAGGCCAGTGCCAGGGCCATGATGATCCCCAACATGCGCGGGTCGTCCCAGATCCAGTAGAAGGGAGATAGTAGCGCCAGGATCGGGTGGAAGTGGTCCCCGAGCAGGTGGAAACCATCGCCTTTAATCGGCACGATTGGAGGCTTAAACAACGAGTATTGGCGTACTGCCTGGTCGAAAATTCCCAGGTCGAACCCTTTGGCGTGGTAGCCGTTAAACCGCAGGATCGAATGGGTGATATACACCGCGATCGCCACGGCCATTAGGATGCCGAGATGACACCACACTTTGGCACGAGACGGGATCGCCGGTCCGGTCTCGGCCTCAGCTTGAGTCTGCTGGGTGTTCTGCTGCATAGCATGTGACACCTTATTGGGTCTCCTCACGGTCCGGTCTCGCCATATATCATGCCCCGCGGGGTCAGGGGCACACCGGTCGAGGCAAGACCGGCACACCAGATCAGCACACCAGCACCTGGTCAACAGCGCCCCAGGAGGGATTCGAACCCCCGACCTACGGATTAGAAGGCCGTTGCTCTATCCAGCTGAGCTACTGAGGCAAATGAGCACCCCTATTGTATCCGCTTTGTTCCCCACAGGGCCAATACACGCGCCACCACTATCCACAGTTGAGGTCCTGCAGGTGTCGAGTTGTCCTCAACTCGACGAAGCTGGAGGTAACCCGGACAGGGCACACACGTGCTGCCAGTCTGGGAGCTGAGAACAATGCCATCGATGAATAACCATCACCGTCAGCTCCCACCCACCCACCGCATCGGGGTATTCAGGGGGCAGACATGATGAGAAAGGGGCTGGACGATGCGACAAAACATGACGGTACGAGGCACCGTGGGAACCGAACCACGAAAAGTCACGCTACCCTCGGGGGATTCGGCGGTGGATTTCCGCTTGGCCTCGACGGAACGCAAATGGAATCAGCGCACGGGAGAGTGGGAAGACGGCAATACCAACTGGTTTACCGTCACCGCCTATAAGAAACTGGCCGATAATGTCTACCGCAGTGTCGTGAAAGGTCAACCCGTGGTCGTGACGGGCAATTTGTCCATTCGTCCCTGGACGTCCAAAGACGGACAGCGCCAAGGGACAGCAGTCGAAATCTATGCCACCACCATCGGCCACGATCTGGCGATGGGGTTTGCGGAATTCTCGCGTCCGTACGAAATATTTGCGGGGTCCACCGAGTCTTGGGACGCCTCTCCGCTGGTGCGCGACCCGGTCGAAACCCCGCAGGGGGAGGGCGACGATCCAGAGGTTGCTGCCTAAGCTAGCGTGCGGTGGCCGTGGCGTGCGAGTACGCATTTGCCACGGCCACCGACTACTGTAGAGGGCATGGCGGAATTTATTTACACCATGATCAATGCCCGCAAAAAAGTTGGCGATAAAGTCATCCTCGATGACGTCACCATGTCGTTCTTCCCCGGAGCGAAGATCGGTATGGTCGGCCCCAACGGTGCGGGTAAATCAACGATTCTGAAAATCATGGCCGGTCTGGACGAGGCCTCGAATGGTGAAGCACGTCTCAGCCCGGGATACTCGGTCGGAATTCTCTTGCAGGAACCTCCGCTCAACGAAGAGAAAAATGTGCTGGACAACGTCCGTGAGGGCGTTGGAGAGATCTACCAGAAGCTTGAGCGCTACAACCAGATCTCTGCCGAAATGGCCGAGCCAGATGCGGATTTCGATGCCTTGATGGAAGAAATGGGCACGTTGCAGGAAGAGATTGATGCCGCTGATGCGTGGGACATCGACTCTCAGTTGGAACAAGCCATGGAAGCCCTACAACTACCAGATGGTAACGCTGACGTCACGCATCTCTCTGGTGGTGAACGTCGTCGTGTTGCGCTGTGTAAATTGTTGCTGGAACAGCCTGACCTGTTGTTGCTTGATGAGCCCACCAACCACCTGGACGCAGAATCGGTGCAGTGGCTGGAAGGTCACTTAAAGACCTACCCCGGCGCTGTTATCGCCGTGACTCACGACCGGTATTTCTTGGATCACGTGGCCGAGTGGATTGCAGAAGTCGACCGCGGTCGTCTTTACCCCTACGAAGGTAACTACTCCACGTATTTGGAGAAGAAGCGTGAACGGTTGGCCGTTCAGGGGCGCAAAGACGCCAAGCTGGCCAAACGCCTCAAGGACGAACTCGACTGGGTTCGGACCAATGCCAAGGGGCGTCAAGCCAAGCAGAAGGCTCGTCTGGCACGTTACGAAGAGATGGCAGCTGAAGCGGAGAAGACCCGCAAGCTTGACTTCGAAGAGATTCAGATTCCGCCGGGCCCCCGCTTGGGATCGCAGGTCATCGAAGCCACCAATATTCGCAAAGGCTTTGGCGATCGCGTCCTGATTGATGACCTGTCGTTCTCGCTCCCGCCGAACGGCATCGTCGGTATCATCGGGCCGAACGGTGTGGGTAAGACCACCCTGTTCAAAACCATCGTGGGGCTGGAAGACCTCGACGGTGGAGAGCTGAAGATCGGTGAGTCGGTGAAGATCTCCTACGTGGATCAGAACCGTGCCAATATTGATCCCGAGAAGTCCCTGTGGGAGGTCGTCTCTGACGGACTGGACTACATTCAAGTTGGCAATGTGGAGATGCCTTCTCGGGCCTATGTGTCCGCTTTCGGATTCAAAGGCCCGGACCAGCAGAAGAAAGCTGGTGTGCTCTCCGGCGGTGAGCGTAACCGATTGAACCTGGCGCTGACGTTGAAAGAAGGTGGCAACCTGCTCCTCCTTGACGAGCCGACCAACGACCTCGACGTGGAAACACTCACCTCACTGGAAAACGCTCTGCTGGAATTCCCCGGGTGTGCGGTAGTCATTTCCCACGACCGGTGGTTCTTAGACCGTGTCGCGACCCACATGTTGGCTTGGGAAGGCACCGAAGAAAACCCCGCTCACTGGTACTGGTACGAGGGGAACTTCGAATCCTACGAGGCAAATAAGGTCGAGCGTCTCGGCCCCGAGGCAGCACGTCCGCACCGGGTGACCCACCGGAAACTGACTCGCGACTAGAGTCACGATCTCCACGCCCTGAACACCAACGGGGTCTCGCCATCGTGTGTGGTGAGACCCCGTTGGTGGTTTCTGTGCTGTTAGTGCGATTAGATGCTGTGCTAACAGACGACAGTTACGGCACGTGTCAGGACTGACGAGATCATGAGGACGGGGCGTTGTCGTCATCCGGGGTGCGGATCATGCCTTCTTGGGCGACGGTGGCAATGAGGTCTCCAGCGGTGGAATAGAACTGCCCGATACTGGTGCCTCGCGCCGACTGGGTTGAGGGGTTGGACAGCACATACAGCATCCATTCATCGACCTTGATGGGACGGTGGAACCACATGGCGTGGTCTAGCGAAGCCATCGAAATCCCGGGAGTGGCCCAGAACAGCCCGGCCTGGCGCAGAATCGGATCAAAGGGCATATAGTCAGCTGCATAGGCCAGGGCAGCCGCCTGCTGATTATGTCCCAGCTCGATGCCGGAAAAGGTCTTCAACCAGCACGCTGTTTGCGAGGAACGCTCCTGCGCAGGACCGATGTAGACCGGTTCGGAAATCATCCGAATATCGAAGGGGCGACGTGAGGCCATCTCCTGGGCTTGAGGATGGTCAATGCCGCCCAACAACTCTTCAGTGCTGGGGATGCTCCGTGGGTCGGGCATGCCCTGCGGCATGGGCTGGAAAAAGTCCATCCCGGATGCCTCGGCCTGGAAGGAACAGGTCAGGGTCAGAATGGTCTTACCGTGTTGCTGCGCTGCCACATGGCGAACCGAAAAAGACCGTCCATCGCGGACTTCTTCCACCACAAAGTTAATGGGCACCTGGGCATCGCCGGGTCGGACGAAATAGGCATGCATCGAATGCAGGTGCCGTTCGTCATCGACCGTGTCACCAGCGGCAATCAATGCCTGGGCCAGGACCTGGCCCCCAAACACACGCCCACCATATTGTGGCGGCGTTGTGCCGGTATAGATTTTCTTGGAATCAATGATTGCCTGATACTCCAGATCCAAGACTTGACGGAGTAGATCCGTTGAATCTAGCCTCGGCGTCTCGGAACCATTGGTCTCGGTCATGTGAATGGTGCCCCTCTGATGAGTGCGATGCGAATAATTCTGTCATCGATCATAACCGCTCGTGTCGTCAACAGAGCGCACGCGTGTTCCATTCGTGGGAGAATGGCGGGATGACTCAGGGGCACCGCATACCGCTGGCCAATGACCGTGTCGTGAACGATTTGCATCGCTTTGCGGAACGGGCCAAGCACCTTCAAGCCACCAGCATGCGTCTCCAAGTCCAACGCAATGTTTTGGTGACCACCGTCAATATTTTCAGCCCCCTGAGCCTTGGCGACCAGATGCCCTACGTCCTCGGTGTTCGGACCGTGGGGTTGAACAACTCTGAGGACCAAGTTGGTGTGCTGGATGGACTCGACCGTGTCTACCCGTTACAAGCGATTACCGACCGTACCAGTCGGATGACCTCCCAGGACATCACGTGGCTCACGCTACCTCCGGTAGAAGAAGAAACCGCCTGGACCGGCATGACACCGCCCAGAACCCAGTGGCGACTGGTAGCGGTGATCGACGACGCTGAGCTGAGCGAATTATCTCGACAGGGCATCCGCCACGTCGCAGAAACGTTGCCCACTAGTCCTGGGGCCGCAATGGTTCACCAGGCCCGCACCGCAGTCTGGGGTGAGACATACGGGGACCCGGCCGTGGCGCAATTTCCGGCCGGGATGGCTTTTGCCGCGTCTGGACTGAGTTTTTTAACCCAGCGGGGCACCTCCCAGCTCTTTCGGGCGGGAGTCTGGTTGCGACTGACATCTCGGGGCGGGCACATCGTATCCCGCCCTGCCATCACCGTCTAGCGGCCTCGAGTACGGTGCGCTACCAGTGATCTCTATTCAGTGGCGTGCTGGTCCTTTAGAGTGACCGCATGAGGGCAATTTTCATTTCTGGAGCAGCCACAGGAATTGGCCGGGCCACCGCACAAAAATTCTTATCCGCTGGATGGCTCGTGGGAGCCTATGACGTCAACGAGATTCCCTACGGACATCCACACCTGATCACCGGGCACTTGGATGTCACCGACCCACAGCAGTGGGATACAGCACTGGCTGAATTCACCTCGCACACCGGGGGACGGCTCGATGTGCTCGACAATAACGCCGGCGTGATCATTGACGGTGCTCTGGCTCGCCAAGACCCCGCCCGAATTCTGAACACGATTGAGGTCAACTGCGCCGGACCAACCTACGGTGCCCGGGCAGCACACCCGTATTTGAAGGCCACACCCGGCTCCACCCTGGTGAATATGTGTTCGGCATCGGCGATTTACGGTCAACCCGATGTGCTGGTGTATTCGGCCACGAAATTCTACGTCAAAGGATTGACCGAAGGACTCGGGCTGGAATGGAAACACGATGATATTCGAGTCATCGATGTCATGCCGCTGTGGGCCAAGACGGCACTGGCTGAGGTGAGCGCCAAATCCATCCGCACGCTGGGGGTGCGGATTACCCCGCGAGACGTCGCCGAAAAGATCTACACCGCGGTGCATCCGCGCAACCAATGGCAACGGGCCACCATCCACTACGGAGTCTCACTGCCCGATATGGCATTCCGGAAACTCCGTGCGCTGGCCCCGGACCGCACGGTGGCTCGGGTCCTCCGCCACCTGGTCTAGCGTCGTGTGCCTGGACTGACAGGACGTGCGTGGCTAAGACCGGTTCTGCATCGCGTGGGCGGCGCGCTCGAGGTAATCCCACAGGGTCTCTTCCTGCAGGGGAGCAAGGTCTAAGGACTTCACCGCGACCTTCATGTATTTCAACCAGGTATCCCGTTCTTGGGGCCCGATCTCGAAGGGCATGTGGCGCTTCCGCAACCGCGGGTGGCCACGTTGCTGGGAATAAGTGGTGGGCCCACCCCAGTACTGTTCCAGAAACATGCGCAGTCGAGCTTCTGCAGGACCCAGGTCTTCCTCGGGATACAGGGCACGGAACTCCGGGTCCGTGGCGACCTGCTCGTAGAACACCCGCGCCAGTTTCGCGAAGGTTTCGTGTCCGCCCACCTGGTCGTAGAAGCTACGCTGTTCCACTGCCGGGGAACCGGTGGCACCGGTGACCGACACGGGTTTTTTGGCCGGTCGGGGCGGTCGCAGTGCAATCGGAGCACCCAGGCGGGTGGTGAACTGAGGTGACTTTCGCTTAGGTTCTCCGGTGGTCACCGGCTTGATGGCCACCGGAAAATTCACCGACCGGGCGACGAAACACTGTTGATGAGCTGTCTCGTGCAACTCTCCGGCCCGCTGGTAGGCCTGGGGGTCCTGGTCATGAGTCGCCTCATCCAGCCACACCTGGGGGCGTAACACCGCACTGGCGACGTGTCCGCCCTCTTTCAGGTCGTGCGAGAGCAGTAGCTCGCCACCGACCTCGATGTGGGAGACCGCCAATTTTTCTTGGCCTGCCACGAATAAGTACGACAGAATATGGCACTCGGCCAGAGCCGCCAGCAATAACTGCTCCGGATTCCACCGGGAGGTGTCACCATGAAACGCTCTGGCCGCTGAGCCCTGCAGTTCACCGGGCCCATCGGCCTGGATGAGGATATCTCGGGTGAACCCCCGCTTCGGGTGCGGGGTGTCACGGCTCGACCATTCGGCGCGTAACTGAAAGGTGTGTTCCATCATGCGTCGTTCGTCTCGTTCGTGCTACCGGTGCTGCGGTGATTGCCAGACGGTGTCGTTTCAAAGGCTCGTTGGGCCCTCAGGGACCGGATCAGATCATCGCGGTTTTCTGCCAGAACTCGTTGCAGCGCAGAATGGTTGGTAGATGCCAGGACGGTCGAGGCCTTCTCGAGAGTGGATTCGGAGACATCCCAGCCGGGGAAGAGGCCTTCGGCGAACGTTTCGGCCATCTCGTGCGAGCGCTGGCCCCAGACGGTGTCGATGACCTCGAAGTACTGGTCAATGAACGGTTCCAGCACTGCACGGTCGTGGACCCGGTTGAAACCAATAATGGTTTGGCGCTGGGTGGTATTGGACATATCAGCCTCCACCAGCCGGCTCCAGGTGTCAGCTTTGGCTTGTGCTTCGGGCCGGGCTGCCATGGCCTTATGACGAGACAACGCTCCCGTGGCCGTGGTATCGGCCTGAGCCGCTGCCTCGATCTCCGTCACCCCGGCGTAGCCACCGGCTACCAGCGAGGTCAGCGCATCCCAGCGCAGTTCGTCGGAGAGCACCAGCCCGGGCAACCGCGGATCCTGACCGTGAGCACCATAGCTGAGCACCTCGGAGAGGATCTCGAGCTGGTGGTGGCGGGCATGGAGAATGAACGCCTTGAAGAACTGGAGCTGGGTATCACTGCCGGCCGGTGCCGCGGTGGCCAGCTCCCAGAGCTTCTCGGCGACCGTGTGCCGGATCTGGGGCTGATGGCTGGCCGGAACATATCGATTCAGTGCGGTATTGAGCTGACGGATCAGAGTGAAGATCAAACTCGAGTGGGTCTCTGCACCCAGATGCTTCAGCAAGGTACTAATAAACGCCGAGGCCGAGAGCACTCCATCACGGGTCATGTGCCACAATGCACCCCAGAGCACCGCACGAGCTCCGGAATCTGCCACATCCGACAGCCGGTCGATGGTGGTGCGCGCGGAATCCGGGTCCAGCACCACCTTCGCATAGGTCAGGTCTTCATCATTGACTAGCAGAATGTCCGGGACCTTCGTGCCGGCCGGTACGTGGACCTCGGTGGTCTCACCGGTGATGTCGAGCTCGATCCGTTCGGCCCGAATCAGCCGTTCGGGGTGGGCCGGGTCGTTCCGGTAGCAGCCCACCACCGCCCGGTGGGGACGCAATGGCGTTTCACTGTGCTGAGACGACTGCAGGATCTGCAAACAGGAGATCGTCTCACCGTCCTCGGCAAGCTGTAGCTGTGGCTCGAGCGTGTTGATCCCAGAGCTCCTCAGCCACAGCTCGGACCACTCGGCCAGGTCACGGCCCGAGGCCAGCTGCAGTTCACCGAGGAGATCTTTCAGCGCCGTATTGCCATAGGCATGAGTATGGAAATAACGACGCACACCTTCCACAAATGCGTCGTGACCTACATAGGCCACCAGTTGCCGGAGCACCGAGGCACCCTTGGCATAGGTGATGCCATCGAAATTCACCAGCACGTCATTCAGGTCCCTGATATCGGCCACAATCGGATGCGTGGTGCTGAGCTGGTCCTGGCGGTAGGCCCAGGTTTTCTCGACCGCGGAAAAGGTGGTCCAGGCTTGATCAAACCGGGTGTTCTGCACCGCTGCGACGTGGGAGACGAACTCGGCGAAGGACTCATTCAGCCACAGATCATTCCACCAGCGCATGGTCACCAAGTCGCCGAACCACATGTGGGCCATCTCGTGCAGGATCGTGATGGCCCGTCGTTCGACCAGCTGTTCGGCCACCGGGCCACGGAAGACATAGTCCTCCAAGAATGTCACGGCGCCGGCATTTTCCATCGCCCCGGCATTGAACTCTGGGACAAATAGCTGATCATATTTTTCAAACGGGTAGGGCGTATTGAATTCGTGCTCAAAGAAGTCGAAACCTTGCCGGGTGATTTCAAAGAGGTTGTCACCGTCCAAATACTCGGCAATCGAAGCCCGGCAGTACAGTCCCAGCGGAATCTCTCGGCCGGTGGTGGAGGTGGCTGTGGAGTGCACCGAATAGTAGGGGCCGGCAATCAGCGCGGTCACATATGAAGACAGTCGTGGCGTGGGTGTGAATTCCCAGCGAGCCAGATGCCCCCGGCTGTGGTGTGCTGTGTCGTCCCGGCGACCGGTCACACCGGCTCCGGCTAATAATTCCAGAGGAATCGGATCCGGGGTGGGTTGGTTGGAGATCACGGTCCAGTGGTCCGGGGCGATGACCGTGAACTGGAAGGTGGCTTTCAGATCGGGTTGTTCAAAGACCGTGAACACCCGGCGCGAGTCGGGCACCTCGAACTGCGAATACAGGTAGGTCTCGTTATCGACCGGATCCACAAAGCGGTGTAGTCCCTCACCGGTATTGGTATAGCGGGCCACAGCATCGACGACCAGCACGTTGGTATCGGCGAGATGCTCGACCGGCAGGGCAATACGAGCGCCGTGATACTCGTCGGTGGGTAGGTTGATGCCGTTCAGACTCACCTCGCGCAACGAGTCCCCAACAAAGTCGATGAAACTGTATTCCGGGGCGATACTGGCGCGGTCCGCAGCGGTAAAGTGCACCTCGGTACGAGACCCGAACACTTCACCGTCCCACGAGAGATCCAGCTCAACCTGGTACGACTCGACATCGAACGCGGTGGCCCGCGCTTGTGCTTCGGTGGCCGTGATATTGAGCAACTGTGATGTGGTCATCCTCTACAAAACACCTCGCTGGACGTCTCGGGTTGATCGGATTCGAAGTCCGGTCGTCTCTTGGTCTGTTCCCCATTGTGTCACTTTCTGTGCGTTTCTTGTCTGCCACAGCAGACTCACCGTTGGATAGCTGGCTCGTCAGCCGGTGCTCCGCGGTGAGAGGGTTTGCGGTAGGGTGAAGGTGAGGCTCACACCGTCATCGACCGCAGCAACACCAAGGGGAGACCAACGCCATGCGTGTGCACATTGCCACCGATCATGCCGGGCTGGATTTGGCCCACTACTTCATTGATCACCTGACTGATTCCGGATACGACGTGTTGGACCACGGGCCTCAGGCCTATGACCCCGACGATGATTACCCGTCATTCTGCATCAACGCCGCGCTCGCAGTCGCCCGGGAACGTGCAGCCGGAATGGACTCCTTGGGTATTGTGCTGGGTGGGTCCGGCAATGGTGAACAAATTGCTGCTAATAAAGTCCCCGGTATCCGAGCTGCCCTGGCCTGGTCAGTAGCCACCGCCCACCTGGCCCGTGAACACAATGACGCTCAGCTCATCGCTATCGGGGGGCGCCAGCACGCAGCCGAGGAAGCCTTGGAAATTGTGACCGCATTCTTAGAGACACCGTTTAGCGGTGAAGAACGTCACCAGCGCCGCATTGACCAGGTTGCCGAGTTCGAACAGCGCGGTGAGATCGAAGGTTTCGAACTGGGCACCGACGGGTTGGACGCGTAACGACGTAGCTGATGCCTGAAGGACACTCCATCCACCGGTTGGCCCGATATTTCTCCGAGGTCTTTACCGACCAACCGTTACGCATCACCTCTCCGCAAGGACGGTTCAGTGCCGGCGCCGCCCGGCTAGACGGGCGGCGGGCTACGCGGGCTGAAGCCTACGGGAAACATTTTTTCCTCGTCTTTGACCACGAGCTGATCCTCAACGTGCATTTGGGCATGTACGGGGCCTGGACCTTCGGTGGTGACGAGCATGTGGCCACCGTGTCCTCGATCGGAGCTCCACGCAAGATCGGCGAACGTGAGCAGCACTCCTTGCAGCTGAGCACCAACCCGGTCGATCCGCCAGAGCCCAAACCCACCACTCGGGTCAGGATCGTCTCCGACCACGGGTGGGCTGATCTCATCGGTGCCTCTGTGGTCCGGGTGCTCACCGTGGATGAAGCTGGCGACGTGGTGGCCAGTATTGGACCTGACCCCTTGCGACGTGATGCCGACCCGCAACGGTTTATCGACCGAGCGCTGGCCACCCGACGTCCCATCGGGGAGGTGCTGATGGACCAGAAAATCATTGGTGGAATCGGCAATATCTACCGGGCCGAAGGGCTCTTTCGCACCGGCATCAACCCGCACACCCCGTCGCGACAACTCGGCGCGGAACAGCTGCACCAGCTGTGGGAGGATGAAGTGCGACTGATGCGTCGTGGTGTCGCGACCGGAAAGATTATCACCACCCGGGCCGAAGATCGTCCCGGAATCGCTCTGAACGATGCCTGGCCCGAGCACGCCTATTACGTCTATCAACGACAGAACGAGCCATGCCGGGTCTGTGGCACACAGAACATTGTCGTGGAATCGATGCACCAACGAAAACTGTACTGGTGCACCCGCTGTCAGGGATAAGATAATTTGCGTCATCAACCGAAGTCATCTGGTTTAATGGATGTACTTTCATCGCGCAGGATTGAGGGGATTGCATGCGCATTCTCAACGAACTCGACAACGGTCTACAGAGCTATGCGACCATGGACCAGCGCCAACGTGAAATTCACCGGGCTGTCTCTGAAGGCCGAGAAGAATCAACGCTACTGATCTGGCAGGCCGAATCCACCTACACGGCCGGACGGAACACCAAGGCTGTCGACATTATCTCCGATGAGATTCCGGTGATTGAGACGGACCGTGCCGGATCGGTGACCTGGCACGGGCCCGGACAGCTCATTGTGTACCCGATCGTCAAGCTTGCCGAGCCCATCGACACATTGCGCTACATCCGCAGTGTGGAAGCCTCCGTGCTCACCGTGCTGGGTGAACACTACGACTTGCCGGTAGAACGCATCCAGGACCGGGCCGGAGTCTGGTTGCGCAACCCCGACCGGAAGATCTCGGCCATTGGCCTGAAGATTTCGCGCGGGGCGACCATGCACGGTATTTCGCTCAACGTCACGACCGACCCCAATACATCGTTCACTGGGATTATCCCGTGTGGCATCAATGACGCTGCGGTGACCTCGATGGCAGAAGAAGGCGTCACCGACCTTGCGGTCGCTGATCTGGTTGATCCGCTGGTCGCGGAGCTCACCGAACGATTGACCCCACTGATTGATCCGATCTACTCCACCACCGCAGAAACGGACCAGAGTCTTCAGCCACACCACAGCTGATCCGATCTCGTCTCACAAGGAGAGGAACACCTGACATGTCGACCTTGCCGAAAGTAGAAGGACGCAAGCTATTGCGCATCGAGGCGCGAAACGCTCAAGTACCTCGCGAGGATCGACCCGACTGGTTGAAAACCCAAGCCACAGTTGGGCCGGAATACCGGAACATGCGTGAGCAAGTCCGCAAGCAGTCTCTGAACACTGTCTGCGCGGAAGCCAACTGCCCCAACATTTACGAGTGCTGGGAAGACCGGGAAGCCTCGTTCTTAATCGGTGGGGCGGTGTGCACCCGCCGGTGTAGCTTCTGCGACATCGCCACCGGTAAGCCGGGGGAGTACGACCAAGAAGAGCCCGAACGTGTGGCTGACTCGGTGTCGGAACTCGGGCTACGCTATGTGACGGTGACCGGTGTGGCCCGCGACGACCTCGAAGACGGTGCCGCCTGGCTGTATGCTGAAACCTGCCGTGCCATTCATCGTCGTGGCGAAGGCACCGGGGTGGAGCTGCTGGTCGATGACTTCCGCGGGGGAGACCGCCCGTTGCAGATGGTCTTCGACGCTCAGCCCCAGGTCTTTGCCCACAACATCGAGACTGTTCCGCGGTTGATGAAGATTATTCGTCCCGCCTTTCGGTATGAGAAATCCTTGGGTGCACTCAGTAAAGCCCGCGACGCAGGACTGGTCACCAAATCCAACCTGATTCTCGGCATGGGAGAGACCACCGAAGAAATTGAAGAAACCATTGGCGATCTGGTCGATGCCGGAACCCACATTTTGACCATCACCCAGTACATGCGACCCTCGCCGCTACACCAGCCGGTCGACCGCTGGGTCAAGCCCCAAGAGTTCCTCCGGTTGCGTGACTTCGCCTACGAGCGTGGTGTCAAGGCCTGCATGTCAGGGCCGTTGGTGCGGTCTTCCTACCGTTCCGGCAAGCTCTACGTTGAGGCCATGAACGCGCTGGGTCGGCAGATCCCTGCCGAGTTCGCTCATCTGAAGGAAGCAGCTGAGGGCTCGACCCGTCAGGAAGCTGCCACTGTGGTGCAACGTCTCAAGGCCCGCGGTGCCGTCGACGACAACCCGGACGAACCGGCTTTGCCGGCACACCAGCCCGGTGACCGCACCCAGTTGCCGGTGGCCTAGACCCGCAACGGACGAGCGAGAGAGTGTCCTGATGTTTGGCGCGGGACACCACAGCTTCCGCTCCGATGAAGTGTGGGCGCGATAATTCCTCGCAAGCATTGCTAACCGGGTTGCCAACCGTTGCTTATTCAACGGAGGACGAGGGCGAGGAACCCAGGTGAAAAAGGCCGCGAGCCCTCTGTGTGCATACCTCAATGAACTACCGGGGCTGGGCGGATCAAAGCCGTTGTGGAGGGGATGACGGGAATCGAACCCGCACTATCTGCTTGGAAGGCAGAGGCTCTACCATTGAGCTACATCCCCGCAGTGCACATCAGAGTAGTTATCACCACTGCAATGCACAGCGAATTTGAGTGTAGTGCAAAAAAGTGTTCAGTCCAAATTTCCGTTTTGGACGCGAAACAGACTAAGATATCGTGGGTGCCTAGTGGCCTCCAGGCCTGCGTGATGGTTATTCAGTCAACGGTCCTGCGGAGTAATCCACGTGCGGTGAAGGATCGTTTCACCGTCAGGGTGCCACTGTTGTCGGAGTCAACACGGTGTGTTGTGCCCGGGCATTTCGGGACGTAGCTCAGCTTGGTAGAGCGCGCGCTTTGGGAGCGTGAGGTCGCAGGTTCAAATCCTGTCGTCCCGACAGTTTCGGTTCGTCGTTAACCGCTACACAATTCCATTTATCCACGATCGATATCAGGAGTCCTACGTGGTCAAGTCCACAACAGAGAATCTCAGCCCCACTCGGGTCAAGCTGGAGATTGAGGTTCCTTACGAAGAACTCAAGCCCCGTATTGACGTTGCGTATAAGAGCATTGCCAATCAGGTGCAGATCCCTGGTTTCCGCAAGGGCAAGGTTCCTCCGCGTTTGATCGACCAGCGCTTCGGTCGTGGTCTGGTGATCGAACAGGCCGTCAACGACAACCTGGACTCATTCTTCCAGCAGGGTCTGCGCGAGGCTGAGGTCGTGCCACTGTCTCGCCCCGAGGTGGATATCCAGGCCGTTCCCGGAGCCGACGGCGATGACGAAGCGCCCCTGAAGTTTACCGCTGAAATGGACATTCGGCCCAAGGTTGAACTGCCAGACTATAAGGGCCTGAAGGTCACTGTTGACCCGGCTGAGCCCAGCGCAGAAGATGAGCAAAAGGCTCTGGACGACCTGCGTGCACGGTTTGCCACCCTGAAAGACATCGATCGCCCGGCAGGGCAGGACGATTTCGTGACGATCTCTTTGACCGCCAGCATTGACGGTGAAACGGTTGATGAGGCCGAAGACCTGTCCTACCAGATCGGTTCTGGCACCATGCTCGAGGGTATGGACGAGGCACTCGACGGTCTATCAGCCGGAGAAGACGCCGTGTTCGAGACCACCCTGGCCGGCGGCGAGCACTCCGGTGAGGCTGCCACCGTCAAGGTGGTGCTTAACGCCGTCAAGGAGCGCGAGTTGCCCGAGGCTGACGATGACTTCGCACAGCTGGCCTCCGAGTTTGATACTCTCGATGAACTCAAGGAAGATCTCAAGAAGCAGGCTGCTGACGAAGCCGTGACCAACCAGGGGATTGAAGCCCGCGACAAGGTCCTGGAGGAACTGCTGAAGCTGGTCGAGGTGCCCGTGCCCGAGTCGGTCATTACCGAACAGCTGGAACAGCACTTCAACGATGGCGGTCACTCTGCCGGAGATGACCATGACACGGAGGAGCACCGCGAAGAAGTCGAGAACAACTTCCGCGAAGCCTTCGTCAACGAGATCGTGCTCGATGAGGTCGCCGATCAGGAAGAAATCGGCGTCGAACAGGCTGAGCTGATCGAATACATTATCACCACCGCTCAGCAATACGGCATGGACCCCAACCAGTTCGCGCAGATGCTGGATCAGGGCAACCAGGTGCCGATGATCATGGGTGAGGTGCGTCGTCGCAAGGCTCTGGCCAAGGTCCTCGAATACGCCGAGGTGACCGACACCAAGGGCAACGCCGTGGACCTGTCGTCCTTCGTTAAGCCACAGGACGATGACGCGGACGAGGTCGCTGAGCCCACCGAAGAGGACGAAACAAGCGAATCCACCGAGGAAGCCGACGACGAGCAGAAATAAAACTCAGCCATACTGAACGGGCCCGTTGAGGAGCAGAATTGCTCCCCGGCGGGCCCGTGGCATGTGACGGACTCGTGCCAACAGCGAAATACCGTGTGCTGTGGCCCCAGAACGAGCCGATCATCAGTAGTGTTTTTCCCGAAGATGATTCAACCAGGCTGCCGTGGAGGTAGCTGTCAGCATTGAAGGAAGGTAGGACGTCCATGACAGATTCGTCCCCCGCACCACGGATGGCCACTGTCGATCCGGCCGAACGTGAAGACTACATCTACAACCGTTTGCTGAAAGAGCGCATCATCTGGTTGGGGTCTGAAGTTCGCGATGACAACGCCAACGCAATCTGCTCGCAAATGCTGTTGCTCTCCGCAGAGGATCCCCGGAGCGACATCTACCTCTACATTAACTCCCCGGGTGGCTCGGTGACGGCCGGGATGGCCATCTACGACACCATGCAGTACATTCCCAACGACGTGGTGACTGTAGCAACCGGTTTGGCTGCCTCCATGGGACAGTTCCTGCTCTCTTCCGGGACCAAGGGCAAGCGCTACGCCACCCCCCACGCCCGCATTCTGATGCACCAACCCTCCGGCGGTATCGGTGGTACCGAGTCTGACATCCGCATTCAGGCCCAGCTGATCATGCACATGAAGAAAGTCATGGCCGAGCTGACTGCAGAACAGACCGGCCAGAGTGTGGAACGGATCCTCAAAGATAATGAACGCGACATGTGGTTTACCGCCGAGCAGGGCCTGGAATACGGTTTCTTCGACCACATCGCCGAACGTGCCGGTTCCGTATCCGGTGGTGGCGGCGTCGAGCAGTAACCATCCTGGTGTCACCACCACACTCAGCGGACTAACCACATCTTTTCAGGAGCTCTTCGATGACACAGCACAAACACTCTGGTCAGGACATGCCCGCCGCGCAGGCGCCGATGATGCCTTCGGCACGCTACATTCTCCCGCAATTTGAGGAACGCACTCCCTACGGTTTCAAACGACAGGACCCCTACGCTCGGTTGTTTGAGGACCGGATTATCTTCCTGGGAACCCAGGTCGATGACGCCTCCGCCGATGACATTATGGCTCAGCTTTTGGTGCTAGAAGCCATGGATTCGGAACGTGACATCACTCTGTACATCAACTCCCCGGGTGGATCCTTCACCGCGATGACGGCGATCTACGACACCCTCCAGTTCATCCGCCCCGAGGTCCAAACCGTGTGCCTGGGACAGGCAGCCTCGGCTGCCGCTGTCTTGCTGGCCGCCGGCACTCCGGGCAAGCGCCTGGCGCTTCCCAACGCGCGCGTGCTGATCCACCAGCCATCCATGGGCGGTGACCGTGGTACGGCAACGGATCTACAGATTCACGCTGACGAATTGTTGCGGATTCGTACCTGGATGGAAGAAGTCCTCGCCCAGCACACCAACCGTAGCGTCGATCAGGTTCGCGCTGATATTGACCGCGATAAGTTCTTGTCCTCCGAAGAGGCCAAAGAATACGGTCTCGTCGACGAGGTGCTGGAGTCGCGCAAGATCAAACGTAGCTAAGCCTGACAGTAGCACCGGTGGGGTGGACACTCTGCGATGAGATGTTCACGCCACCGGTGCCTTTCTGTGTGGTTATCCCCAGCGTGGAGACGAGATTTCCATCGCCCGGGACGTTCGGGGTAGTTTTGGGCGGGAGATCCCCTGAGCGAGCAAGGCACACGGGTGTAACGGGGCAGAAAAGTTCCGGCCAGCTACTATGCTTGGATCGAAACAAAATTGTGAGGAGTCACCTTGGCACGAATCGGAGAAAGTGCGGACCTGCTGAAATGTTCCTTCTGTGGCAAATCCCAGAAGCAGGTTCGTAAGCTCATCGCCGGTCCCGGCGTCTACATCTGTGATGAGTGCATTGAACTGTGCAACGAAATCATTGAGGAAGAACTCACCGAAGTTGCCGAGACCAACGACGTCGACTTGCCGACTCCTCGCGAGATTTTCGACCACTTGGACCAGTACGTCATTGGCCAGCAACGAGCCAAAAAAGCCTTGTCAGTCGCGGTCTACAACCATTACAAACGTGTCCGGGGCAATGACACCATCCGCCAGGCTGTTACCGACACGTTCGGAGATGACTCGATTCTAGATGCGCTGGCCGATGTGGAGGTCGGAAAATCGAATATCCTCTTGGTCGGCCCTACCGGTTCGGGCAAAACCTACTTGGCACAGACCCTGGCCAAGAAACTCGACGTGCCGTTTATCGTCGCGGACGCAACCGCACTGACCGAAGCCGGCTACGTGGGCGAAGATGTCGAGAACATTCTGCTTAAGCTGATTCAGGCCGCAGATTTTGACGTCAAGAAGGCCGAACAGGGCATTATCTATATTGACGAGATCGATAAGATCTCACGGAAATCCGAGAATCCTTCGATTACCCGCGACGTCTCCGGTGAAGGGGTGCAACAGGCCCTGCTGAAGATCCTGGAGGGTACCGTTGCCTCGGTGCCGCCACAGGGCGGTCGCAAGCACCCGCACCAGGAATTCCTGCAAATTGATACCTCTAATGTCCTGTTCATCGTGGCCGGTGCATTTGCCGGACTCGATGGCATTATCGAGTCCCGGGCTGGACGTAAGGGGATCGGCTTCGGCGCAGCCTTGTCGAGTTTCGGTGAAGGGGAGTTGCCCTCCTACTCTGATGTGCGTCCTGAAGATCTGCTGAAATTTGGTTTGATTCCTGAATTCATTGGGCGCCTGCCGGTCATTACCGCAGTAGACCCACTGGATCGGGAGGCACTCATTCGGGTGCTGACCGAGCCGAGGAACGCTGTGCTGAAGCAGTACCAAAAGATGTTTGCGTTAGATGGTGTCGAGCTTGAATTTGACCAGTCCGCTCTTGATGCTGTCGTGGACCAGGCAGAAGAACGAGGTGCAGGAGCCCGTGGGCTACGCTCCATTCTGGAAAACGTGCTACAGCCGGTGATGTTTGATCTGCCCTCACGAAACGACATTGCCTCGGTGACGATCACCGGCGACGTCGTGCGAGGTGAGGCCGAACCGCTGATGGTCACTCGCGAGGTGACCCACAAACGGCGCACCAAATCGGCCTAATTTTACGTTTTTGACCGGTATCGGAACTGTACGGAATAAATCCGCGAAGCGTGTCGCTATGCCCAACAGACTGCATTGCAGTAGATTCCGGAACCCGACAGAAGGAGATACGCTCCGATGGCCGAAAATAACGTCGTCAATTTCTGGTTTGACCCGATCTGCCCCTTCGCCTGGGTGACCTCGCGCTGGATCCGTGAAGTCGAGCAGGTCCGCGATATCACCCTCGACTGGCATGTGATGTCGCTGGGCATCCTCAATGATGCCGAGGGCAAAGAGAAAGACCCCAACGTGTGGTTGCCTGCCCGGGCCGCTGTCGCCGTCGAACAACGTCTGGGGCATGATCGTTTAGGCGAGTTCTACACTGCAGTGGGCACCCAGATTCACAACAATGACGTCTCTGATCGCGAGGCAGCCGTCCGGACCGCTCTGGAGGAGATCGGAGCCAGCGAACAGGCCGATCAGGTCATCGCTGATGCACGGACCGACGTGAACGACAAGGCACTGGCCAGCTCCCACCAGCAGGCAATTGATTTGGTCGGTAACGAGGTCGGCACTCCGGTGGTGCAGTTCGGTGACACTGCCTTCTTCGGCCCGGTGCTGTCCAAGATTCCGCGCGGTGAAGAAGCCGGCAAGATCTTTGATGGTGCTGTAGCGCTGGCGGGCTACCCCTACTTCTATGAGCTCAAGCGCAGTCGCGACTCCACACCACGCTTCGACTAATCTGCGCTGAGACACAAACGGCGGGGGTGGCCACTGTCTTGGTGGCCACCCCCGCCGTTTGTGGTCGCACCGGGACTAACTAATCCGGTCCCGACCACTCGGGGCAGGAGCTTAGCTCTCGGACTCCACGAGCTCGGTGTTGATCACGGAGATATCGTGTTCTTCATCGGTATTCGTGAGGTCGGTGAACTCCAGGTGCTGGATGCGCCCGGCAGCGTACAGGTCGTCTTGGGCCTGCCGGATTTGGTCAGCACGCGCGGAGGTCGCCTGAATAGTGGCGGTTGAGACCTCGGTGCGTTGCGACACCTTCGCATCGGACTTGGCCTTACGAACCCCGGACAGTGCACGTGCCACGGCGGTGAGCACCTCGGAATCGCTGTCACGGCCAACGGCGTCAATACCGGCAGATTCGCCCTCACGCCCCGGCCACGGTGCTGAGTGTACTGAGCCCTGTTGCCACCAGCTCCAGGTCTCATCGGTAGCGAAGGGCTGGAAAGGTGCCAACAATCGTTGCAGTGCGTCCAGTGCGGTGGCCAGGGTGACCACGGCAGAGCGTTGCTGGTCGTCGCCCCGCCCGCCATAGGCGCGGTCCTTGACCAGCTCGACGTAGTTGTCGGTGAAGTTCCAGAAGAAGGTCTCCACAACGGTCAATGCCCGGGCGTAGTCATAGCGCTCAAAGCCAACAGTGGCTTGCTGGATAGTGTCGGACAGCTGGGCCAACAACGACCGGTCCAGCGGATGGGTGATCTGTGCGGCCTGGTCAGCTGTGGTCGCAACCCAGGAGCGGTTGGCCCCCAGTTGCAACACGAACTTGGTGGCGTTGAGTAGCTTGATCGCCAGACGACGACCAATCTTCATCTGATTGACCTCATAGGCGGTGTCGGCGCCCAACTTGGCTGACGCCGCCCAATACCGAACCGCGTCCGCCCCGAATTTGTCCAGGATATCCATCGGCACCACAACGTTGCCCTTGGACTTTGACATCTTCTTCCGGTCCGGGTCGAGAATCCAGCCAGACAGGGCAGTGTGCTGCCACGGCACGGAATCGTGGAGCGCATCGGCCCGCACCACCGTGGAGAACAGCCAGGTTCGAATAATGTCGTGGCCCTGCGGACGCAGATCGAAAGGAAAGACCTTGTCGAATAGCTCATCATTGGTCGACCATTCGCCAATAATCTGTGGAGTCAGTGACGAGGTCGCCCAGGTGTCCAGCACGTCCGGATCACCAGTGAACCCGCCGGGCCGATCGCGCTGCTCAGCAGTGTAGCCGGCGGGAACATCCTGCAACGGATCAACCGGGAGCTGGGCGTCCTCTGGAATCAGCGGGGACTCATAGTCGGGCTCACCCTGGTCATCCAGCCGGTACCAGATCGGTACCGGGACCCCAAAAAACCGCTGGCGGGAGACCAGCCAGTCACCGTTGAGGTTCTCCACCCAGTTGGTGTAGCGAGACTGCATGAATTCTGGGTGCCACTGCAACTGGTCACCGCGGGCAATCAGTGCATCCCGGCGGTCGGTGTCCCGGCCACCATTGCGCAAATACCACTGACGGGAGGTGACAATCTCCAAGGGCTTTTCGCCCTTTTCGTAGAAGTTCACCGCGTGCATGATCTTCTTCGGCTGTCCATCGAGCAAATCATGTTCTTGCAGCATCTCCACGACGGCCTTCTTGGCGGAAAACACGGTCTTGCCGGCCAGTCGTTCATAGTTAGCACGACCGAACTCGGAGGTGATCCATTCTGGGGTCTCGGACTGGAATCGGCCGTCACGACCGATCACCGTGCGGGTATCCAGCTCTAGCTCACGCCACCAGGTCACGTCGGTGAGGTCACCGAAGGTACAGATCATCGCGATACCCGACCCCTTATCCGGCTGAGCCAGCGGGTGGGCCTTGACCTCGACGGGAACCTCAAACAGTGGGGACGTCACGGTGGTGCCGAAGTAGGGCTTGTACCGTTCATCGTCGGGATGAGCCACCAACGCGGTACAAGCCGGTAGCAGTTCGGGGCGGGTGGTTTCAATAAAGATCTTCTCACCCTGCTCGGTGGTGAAAGCGTACCGGTGGTAGGCGCCTTCCATCTCGCGGTCTTCCAGCTCGGCCTGGGCGACCGCGGTGCGGAAGGTGACGTCCCACAGCGTGGGAGCCTCGGCCATATAGGCATCGCCATCGGCGAGGTTCTGCAGGAAGGCCCGCTGGGAGACTTCTCGGGAGTGGTCATCGATAGTGCGGTAGGACAGATTCCAATCCACCGACAGGCCCAGACGGGTGAACAGATCCTCGTAGACCTTCTCATCGTCGGTGGACAACTCCAGACACAGCTCGATGAAGTTTTGGCGGGAGATCACATCCCAGTCGCGCTGGTTCTTTGCCGGCTTGTCCGGTGGACGATAATCGGGGTCATACGGCGTGGCCGGGTCGGTGCGCACTCCGTAGTAGTTCTGCACGCGACGCTCGGTGGGCAAACCGTTATCGTCCCAGCCCATCGGGTAGAACACGTTCTTCCCGTTCATCCGCTGATAGCGGGCCAACACGTCGGTCTGGGTATAGGAGAATACGTGACCGACGTGCAACGACCCCGAAGCGGTCGGTGGGGGAGTATCGATGGAGTAGACCTGGTCACGATCCGTGTCAGGGTCGAAGACATAGACCCGGTCGGCTTCCCACCGGGCGGTAAATTTCTCTTCGAGCCCTTCGAGGCCTGGACGATCAGGGATGGTGTTGTTTTTGGGCGAGTTCGAGCCCTGAAGATCTTCTGCCATGCCACATATTCTTTCACAGACCACCACTCCGACAGCACGTGCTGAGCAGTATGTCCCAGACCTGACGGACCAGGTGGGCACCCGTTGCGTTACCTCCCGGGGCCGCATCAGCCGGGTACTGTAAAGCTATGACCTCAGAGATGACGGATTTTCACGCAACCCGTTCGGCCGTGGTCACCGGAGCCTCCTCCGGTATCGGCCACGCCACCGCGCTTCAGCTCTCCGACCAAGGCTGGAAGGTATTCGCCGGAGCACGTCGCCTCGACCGGCTTGAAGAGCTGGCGGCACAAGTCGCCCAACCCACCGGGGAAATTATTCCCCTAGAACTAGACGTCACCGACCAAGACTCGGTGGACCGCTTCGTTGTGGCCGTGACCGAAGCCGGAGGAGTCGACACGGTGATCAACATCGCCGGCGGGGCGCACGGCACCGACCCCATTGGCCAGAGCAAAGACGAGGACTGGGACTGGATGTTGCAGACCAACGTCATGGGGGCGTTGCGCGTGATCCGGGGCTTCCTTCCGATGCTCCGAGAATCCGGTGCCGGCACCGTGCTGAATCTGACCTCCACAGCCGGCATCGTCGCCTATGAGGGCGGGGCCGGTTACAACGCTGCCAAATTCGGCGAACACGCGCTCACCGCCGCACTACGGCTTGAGGAAGCCGAACATAATCTACGGGTGGTTGAAGTGCTCCCCGGCCTGGTCAAGACCGATGAGTTCGCTCTCAACCGCATGGGCGGAGATGCCGACGCCGCCGCAAAAGTCTATGAAGGTGTCGCCGAGCCGCTCACCGCAGAAGATGTCGCTGAGGTGTGCGTGTACGCCGTCACCTTGCCACACCACATCAACCTCGACCAGATCGTGATGCGACCGGTTAAACAAGCCGCCCAACACAAGCTGATTCGAGACGCCTGAGCGACCTCGGGTTAATTCGATTTTGCCCAGCACGTGGTTTAGGATGAACCCAGAATAACCGCATACTTCACCAGCGATGACCCGGCAATCACCGGCGAGCTTCCGGAAGAACAGTCCTCGTGTCACTGGCATCAACATTGAGGCGAGTACCTAGTAGAACCGGACGGGTCAGCCCGTTACAGCGTTGCGATGAGCGATCTGAGCTTCAACTCAGATAAGCAGGGTGGTACCGCGTACACCGCTGTGGCTAGCCAGGGTGCGCCACAGGTTGTGCGTCCTTGCACACCAGAGATTCACACCGACCCGTGATTGATCGTCAGCAAGGAAGGTAACTCCACCGTGTACCCTCAGGCCAGCTCCGATTCTGAGTCCGTGCGCAACGGCTCCACTCCGTCATCGCCGAATATGCCCGCCATTGAGGAGGCCATTCTGGCGTACTGGGAATCCGATGGCACCTTCCAAGCCTCCATTGACCAACGTCCGGCCATCGCTGAGGACGGAACCAATAATGAGTTCGTTTTCTACGACGGGCCACCCTTCGCCAACGGCCTGCCTCACTACGGCCACCTGCTCACCGGGTACGTCAAAGACCTTGTGGCCCGTTACCAAACCCAGCAGGGTAAGCGCGTCGAGCGTCGGTTCGGCTGGGATACCCATGGCTTGCCCGCCGAGCTGGAAGCCATGAAGCAGCTGGGCATGACCGATAAGGCCGAAATTGAGGCCATGGGTATCGATAAGTTCAACGACGCCTGCCGGTCTTCGGTGCTCAAATACACCGAAGAGTGGAAAAACTACGTCAATCGGCAGGGGCGCTGGGTCGATTTCGATAACGACTACAAGACACTGTATCCCTCCTACATGGAATCGGTGCTGTGGGCGTTCAAAGACCTGTCCGAGAAAGGGCTCACCTACCGTGGCTTCCGCGTTCTGCCCTACTGCTGGAAAGATGAAACTCCGCTGTCCAACCACGAGTTGCGTATGGACGATGACGTCTACCAGCAACGTCAAGATCCCTCAGTGACGGTAACCTTCCGACTCACCGGCGGGATCGACGATCACCTGCTGGATGCCTCGTACATCGCCAGCTCACAAACCGCCCAGGACCTGGCCGGGGTGCGCGTGTTGGCCTGGACGACCACGCCGTGGACGCTACCCACCAATGGGTCGCTGGCGGTGGGACCGGAGGTCTCCTACGTGGTGCTACCCCGTGGCCCAAAGGCCACCACGGTGGACTCGCTGGACGGTGAACGTTTCCTGCTGGCCACAGAACGGCTGGCCGCCTATGCCACCGATCTAGGCTATGAGTCCGTGGAAGCTGCCACCGAAGCGATCACCGCCACCTATGCCGGAACGGACCTGGGCGGATTGACCTACCAGCCGATTTTCACCTACTTCTCCGAAGACGAGAAGTGGGGCAACCAGCACGCCTTCCGCGTGCTGGTTGCTGACTACGTCTCCACCGATGACGGTACCGGTGTGGTCCACCAGTCATCTGCCTATGGTGAAGACGACCAGATGATCAATGAAGCCCACGACATCCCCGTGGTGCTCTCCGTCGATGAGGGCGCGAAATTCCTGCCACTGTTCGGCGATGAGTCCCTGGGCGAGGGCAAGCTCAAAGACATTGCTGGGTTGCAGGTGTTTGAGGCCAACCGTCCGATTATTCGCTCGTTGCGCGCTGCCGGCGAGCTGGTGAAAGAAGCCTCTTATGAACACTCCTACCCGCACTGCTGGCGGTGCCGGACTCCGCTGATCTACCGGGCGATCACCTCCTGGTACGTGAAAGTTACCGAGTTCAAAGACTCGATGCTGGAACTGAACCAGCAGATCAACTGGATTCCCGATAACGTCAAGGACGGCCAGTTTGGTAAATGGCTGGAAAACGCCCGCGACTGGTCGATTTCGCGCAACCGGTACTGGGGCTCCCCGATCCCGGTGTGGGAATCCGATGACCCCAACTACCCGCGCCAAGAAATCTACGGTTCCCTAGCTGAACTCGAAGAAGCCTTCGGCGAACTACCCCGCAATGCCCACGGCGAGGTGGATCTGCACCGGCCCTGGATTGATCAGCTGGTCCGCCCCAACCCGGATGACCCTACCGGCACGTCGATGATGCGTCGAGTGCCCGATGTGCTCGATGTGTGGTTCGACTCCGGGTCGATGCCCTATGCCCAGGTGCATTATCCCATGGAGCACAAGGACTGGTTCGACACCCACAACCCAGCCGACTTCATCGTGGAATACATCGGCCAGACCCGTGGCTGGTTCTACACCATGCACGTGCTAGCCACCGCCCTGTTCCACCGCCCGGCGTTCAAAAACGTGATCTCCCACGGTATTGTGCTGGGCTCGGACGGGCAGAAGATGTCCAAGTCGCTACGCAACTACCCGGACGTCTCCGAGGTGCTGGACCGGGACGGCTCGGATGCGATGCGCTGGTTCCTGATGGCCTCGCCCATTCTGCGCGGTGGCACCCTGATCGTCAGCGAAGACGGCATTCGCGAAGCCGCCCGACAGGTGCTCCTTCCGGCCTGGAACGTGTGGCACTTCTTCACGCTCTACGCCAATTCTGCCACCGCCGGTGGCACCCGACCGCAGGGATATCGGGCCCAGTACCGTTATGAGGCCACCGACCCGCTGGACCGCTACATTCTGGCCACCACCGGCACCATGATCACCCAGGTCAAAGAGTACATGGACCACTACCTCGTGCCCCAGGCGACCGAGGAACTGCGCCGGTACATGGACACCATGACCAACTGGTATATTCGTCGCTCTCGGCAGCGGTTCTTCGATGAGAATGAACAATCCCTGGACGTGTTGTTCACGTGCCTGGAAGCCTTCTGCCGGGTGGCAGCACCGTTGTTGCCGATGGTGACCGAGGAAATCTGGCGGGGCCTGACCGGGGGACGTTCGGTGCACTTGACCGACTACCCGGACGCCAGCCTGTTCCCGCAAGGCGAGGATGCCGAGGCCGTCCAGCACAGCATGAACCTGGCCCGGGAGATTTCCTCGGCCGGTTCTGCGCTGCGTAAGGGTGCGGGCCGGCGCGTCCGCTTGCCGCTGCGCAAGCTCTCGGTGGTCATTGAAAATGCCGGACGCGTTGATCAGACCGTCTCCGAGATCATCTCCGATGAGCTCAACATCAACACCATCGACGTCAAAGACACCAGTGAAGCCTCAGCCACCGATTTCGGCATCACCCAGCAACTTGTCGTCAACGCCCGGGCCGCCGGTCCGCGCTTAGGCAAGCAGGTCCAACAGGTCATCAAAGCCTCCAAGTCTGGGGATTGGTCGGTCGCCGACGGCGTGGTCACCGCCGGCGGTGTCGAGCTGGTCGAGGGCGAATACGAGCTCGCGACCACCGTGGATCAGTCCGAAGGGTCCGACGAGACTGCGGTGGCGGTGATCTCCGACGGGTTCCTGGTGTTGGACACCAGTGTCGATGACGAGTTGGCCGCCGAAGGCTCGGCCCGCGACGTGATCCGCGCGGTCCAGGCAGCACGTCGTGAAGCCGGTCTGGACGTCTCCGACCGGATTCGGACCGAGATCACCGGGCCCACCGGACTGATCACAGCCATTGACGCCCACCGGGAGCTGATCAGCCAAGAGACGCTGACCACGCAGCTGGAGCTTGTGGCGGATGAAAACCGGGACGACCCGCGTGGTTCGATGGCCGATGACGCCTCCAAGCTGGTCAGTGTTAGCGTAGAGGTGGTTTCGTCGGCTTCCACCGATTCCCTCGCATCAATCCAGAAAGCGTAGTGCCTCGTGTCAGAGCTGTCACCAGATCCCCAGACCGGGCCCCAGAGCCTGGAGGAGCTCTATGGCGATCTGCTCGCCCGCGCCCCAGAAAACAAGATGGAGCCACGGATGGAGCCGATGTATCGTGCCATGGATTTGCTTGGGGATCCCCAACACTGCGCACCGGTCATTCATCTGACCGGTACCAATGGCAAAACCTCCACCGCTGGCATGATCGAGACCATGCTCAACAGCTACGGGCTCTCCACCGGGCGCTATACCTCACCGCACCTGGTGAAATTCACCGAACGGATGACGTTGAACTCCGAGCCGGTCGATGATGAGACCGTGCTGCGGGTGTGGTCGGAGATCTTGCCGGTCGTGCGCCTGGTGGATCAGGAGCTGCTGGTTGAGGACGAGACGCCACTGACCTATTTTGAAGCCATGACCGTGCTGGCGTTCGCGGTTTTCGCTGACGCGCCGGTCGACGTGATGGTGCTTGAGGTGGGACTCGGTGGGATCACCGATGCCACCAACGTTGCCGATGCCCAAGTTTCCGTGGTCACTCCCATTTCCCTGGATCACACCGACCTGCTGGGCGAGACCGTCGAAGAGATTGCCGAGGAGAAGGCCGGGATTATCAAACCCGACGGGTACGTCGTCTCCGCTGCGCAGGAACCGGCGGCTGCCCAGGTGCTCCTGGATAAGGCGCGCGAGGTTGGTGCCAGCTTCGCGTTTGAAAACCTGGAATTTGGGGTCACCGACCGCCGGGTGGCGGTCGGCGGGCAGCAAGTCTCGGTGCAGGGACTCAGCGGTACATACCCCGAGCTGTTCCTGCCACTCCACGGCCCCCATCAGGCAGAAAATCTCGCGGTAGCCATCGTAGCGATGGAAGCCTTCCTCGGCCACGGCGGTCACACCTTGAACCAGGAGCTACTGCAACAGGGGCTACTGCAGGTCACCAGCCCGGGACGGCTGGAAGTGCTTCGTACCAACCCAACCTTGGTGATTGACGCGGCGCATAACCCAGCCGGTATGGAAGCCACCGCCGTCAGTGTCACAGAGGCCTTCAACTTCACCAAGCTGGCGCTGGTCGTTGGCATTCTGGAAGAAAAGGATGCCCGCGGCGTGTTAGCCAGTCTCTATGACGCTTTTGGGGACACGGTCGAGCACGTGGCCCTGACAGCCTCTGCCTCACCACGCGCCATTGATCCCGACACTCTGGTGGAATACGCCCTGGATGCCGGATGGGATGCCGACACGCTACATCCCGAACCGGCCCCGACCGATGCGATTCGATGGGCCGTCGAAGCCGTGGTGGACGAGGATGAAGAACTGCACGAATCCGGCACCGCCAACATTACTGATGGCACCGGTGGCCCCGGTGTATTGGTCACCGGGTCAATCACTTTGGTAGGCCAAGTCCGTGGCCTGCTCGGCCCCGGGCAGACCGAGACCACCGATACCGCAGCCGCCCACGCGGCGGCAGCAGCCGCGGTGGTCGAAGATCACGACGACCTGGCAGCCTTCTTCGCCACCGAGGAAGACGACACGGATGACGACGTGGACCGTGGTGGCCACGGTCAGCAGGGTGATACCGATGACTGATCAACACCAACCATCAGAACCGCCCACCGGAACCACCGGCCGAGAGTCCTGGCGGCCCCAGCGCGAAACACAACGCCAAAAAGACTGGCGCCCGGGCCAACCACAGAAACGCCGTTCCCTGCGGGTGATGTTCTGCGCTTCGCTACTGGGCCTGGAATCCCTGGTACTGGTTTTCTACGGCATGACCGTGTTGAACCTCAACCGCGAGGAACCCTGGGCGGTCCCGGTCTTCTGGGCCTCGATCGCCCTGGCTGTACTGGCACTGGTCACCACGAGACTGCTCACTAAGCCCCTGGGATACTGGATCGGGTGGGGGATCCAAGTGCTGTTTGTACTGGGGGGATTTCTCGAATACTTTGCCTTGATCTTGGGAGCCGGATTCCTGGCTGCCTGGTGGTGGGCCGTGGTCCGGGGAGGGCAGATGGATGAAGAGAACATCGTCCGCGACCGACAGCAACGCGCATGGGAGATTGCCCACGGGTACCGTTGTGCTACCGACCATCCCGACACAAAGAGCTAACCGGCCCACCAGACCGCTTCGGTATACTCTCAGCTAGATACCGTCACCGGTCACCGACCCACAACAGCAAGACGACAGAAAGAGGTGCAGTCCCGATGGCCACCCCAGAACGTTCGCTGATTCTGATTAAGCCAGATGGAGTCAAACGAGGCTTGGTCGGTGAGATCCTGACCCGCATCGAGCACAAGGGTTACCGTATCGTCGAATTGGAAATGATGACCGCCAACCCGGAGATGTTGGCCGATCACTACGAAGAGCACCAGGGCAAAGAATTCTTCCCCGCCCTGGTCGAGTTCATGTCCTCCGGTCCGCTGGTGGCCGCCATCGTGGAAGGCGATCGCGTGATCGAAGGCATCCGCGCGCTGACCGGCAAGACCGACCCCACTGTGGCACTGCCGGGCACCATTCGCGGAGACTTCGGTCGTGATTGGGGCCCTGGTGTGCAACAGAACCTCATCCACGCCTCGGATTCAACCCTGTCGGCCGAGCGCGAGATGGAGATCTGGTTCGGCTGGAACCGCGCTGACTAATCGTCGCCGCAACGGCGGTTAGTGGTTTGTCTCAGCGGTGAAGTGCGAGTCATCGGAGTCGAGGGTGACTCCGCGCAGTCCAGACAGCGGGGTCACCACCGGCTGATGCCCGGCCACAATCTCCGGAATCGTTTTCAGCGCGTGGACAGTTTTAACCAGATACAGTGTTGGACGCATCAGCGCGATCTGCTCAGCGGCAAAAGCCTGGAGCAGATCGGTGGTGCTCAACCACCGCGCCTCGGTAGCTTCGGTGGTGACATTACGGACCTGATGTTGTTGCTCATCAGTGACTGCGGCGACATAGAAATACGTATCAAAGCGTTTGGGTGCCCCCAACGGAGTGGTGATATTCGCCCACGGCACCAGCTGCTCACCACTGAGTCGTACCGCCGTTTCTTCCCACACCTCACGCACCGCGGTGGCTGCCATCGCCGCCACGCCGGGAGTCGCGTCATCCAAGACCAGCCTGGTCCGCGACCAAATCTGGGCATGCTCAGCGATCGCTTCGGGACTCAATAAACCGTCACCGGCTTGGTGATCGCCCGGTTCGCTCCGACCACCGGGAAACACCGCAACACCGGCGGCGAAATCCATGGTCTTGGCACGAAATTGCACGAAAACCTCAACTCCGACGCCTTGGTCACGCAATAGCACCACCGAAGCGGCTGGGCGCACCGGAACGTGGTGGGCCGGATGATCTGGATTGTTCCGGGCCTCGGGGACATAGTGATAGGGACTGTCTGCCATGCCCCTAGCTTAGACAATAAGTGATAGGGATCACGAGAATAATGACTCGCCGAAGCGAATCAGGATGGACCCGGCAATCACCGCGTAGAGCAAGACCACCATCGGCCACGTCATGGCCAGCAGGTAGGTGCGGGCCGTAGCCGAGGTTGGAATCACTCCCGTCGCAATATTGCGAGCGGTCACCAGCACTGCCAGAGGAATCACGGCCGCCCAAATCACCATGCAGTATAAACACAGAACATTGATGTCATAGACGGCTTGGGTCCACAGCCACAGGCAGAACACCAGGGCTAAGACGACGCCGATATTAATGCAGATCCAATAGGTGCGCGTGAACTGCATGCCCATCACCAACACCGTGGCCAGGGTGATGACAATGGTGAAGCCCACCAGGCCGATGAAATGATTCGGGAACCCGAAAAGTTGGGCCTGCCACGACTGCATCACGGTGCCACACGAGACCCAGGGGCTTAAATCGCAACTGGTGACATATTCCGGGTCCTTCCAGATCTGGACCCGCTCATACATCAGGATGGCGGCCGCGCCCATCGCGATCAGCCCGGTAATGAGCATCACCAGGCCTGACCCGACGCGGGTGGCAAACCAGGGTAGATCCTCGGCACGGGTGTCAGGGTCGGGATCGAGGCGGTCGTCGAGGGTCACCGCGGTCTGGTCTGCGGTGTGATGGGAGATATCATGGGGCATGCCAGGGACTCCTTGGATCGGAAGATCACCGGCGGCATCGCATCAGAGCGGGCACGCGCGGTCACTATGTAGTCTATGCTCTCAGCCAGCACGACCAGGAAATGTCCCCGTGCTGGGTGAATCTGTGCCACAATGGGAGACGACACGGAAGATGTCCACACCATCTCACCGCTGTCCTGTGGCGATAGTTTGCGCGACCACCGATGATGAACCGCAACCGCGTTGAGTGTACGTGAGGAAACGAGCTCAATCGTGCGAAGTGGATCGGTCCCGGGTGACGTTCCCGACCGGCATCCCGCGGAGACCGTCGGAGATGAGAACAGACTGAGCTAGCACGAGATCGGTCGCCGCCCAGACGCCACAGGTTCCGTGCCTCACCGTGGCACCTCACCCGGTGGAGCCGGTTCAGACCAAGCTTTTTGTGTGCCATCCACGGCGCACCCCGGACGATCGGGGGAAACGCGCCCGTCACGGCACCCGAACCGCCTCGCGGTCAGTGTGTGGCTGATGCCGAGGAATGAAGGAGCTGCAGTGGCAGCTGACAACGAACCACAAGTGAACACCGAGAATCAGACGGAGGGCAACGAGGGAACCGACAACCAGGTGGCGTCGTTGCAGGTTCCCGACGACCCGATGGATGTGCTCTTTCACGCCCCTGATCTCTCCGATATTACGACTCGTACCCGCCGGACGGATGACTCTGAGGACGACGGGGGCCATGCAGAGTCCTCTGATTCTGAGCGATCCGGACACGGTAAGGACTCTCACGGAGAAAAATCCGGTCGCTCACGCCGTAAGCGCCGCGGTCGTCGTCGCAATAACGCTGAGCAGCAATCGTCATCTCAGGGTGATGATGGTTCGAATCGCGGACAGGGTGACCGCTCGGGTGCTGAAGATGGTTCGGAGAAGACCGGCCCATCGGGTCCAGCAGACCAGGGCGATGATCAGCCGGTAGCCCGCCGCCGTCGGAAGCGTCGTCGGGGTACCACCGACCTGGAAGTTGACGGTGGCACCGGTGATGACCCGGAGAACACCGTCACCAAAGTGCGTGCACCGCGTCCGGCCGGGGGATCGGGGACCGGCTCGGACCAGGTCACCTCGGTGCGTGGCTCCACCCGCCTGGAAGCAAAGCGTCAGCGTCGCCGGCAGGCCCGGGGACGTCGCCGTCGTGGCAATGTGTTGACCGAAGCTGAGTTTTTGGCCCGTCGGGAGTCCGTGGAGCGGACGATGATGGTGCGCCAGCGGGAGCACCGGATCCAAATTGCCGTGCTGGAAGACGGTGTGCTGGCTGAACACTTCGTATCCAACACCACCCAAGACTCGTTGATCGGCAATATCTATCTGGGCAAGGTCCAGAACGTGTTGCCCTCGATGGAAGCGGCCTTTATTGATATCGGGCGTGGTCGCAATGCGGTGCTGTATGCCGGTGAAGTCAACTGGGATATGGCACAGTTGGAGGGCAAGCCCAAGAAGATCGAGAATGCGCTGAAGTCTGGTGACTCGGTGCTCGTGCAGGTCACCAAGGACCCGGTGGGCCATAAGGGCGCCCGACTGACCTCCCAGATTTCGTTGCCCGGTCGCTATTTGGTCTACGTTCCGGGTGGGTCGATGACCGGTATTTCCCGTAAGCTCCCCGATACGGAACGTTCCCGGCTAAAGAAGATCCTGAAAGATCACATGCCGGACAACGCCGGGGTGATTGTCCGCACGGCCGCCGAGGGCACCTCGGAACAGGAATTGATGAACGACATCAACCGGTTGCGGGCGCAGTGGGAAGAGATTGAATCCGCCTCCACTTCCACGAAGGTGCTGGCCCCCGAGCAGTTGCATGCTGAACCGGACCTGACGATCAAAGTGGTCCGTGACGTGTTCAATGAGGACTTTACCGCCATGGTGGTTCAGGGTGATGAGGTCTGGGACAACGTGGAAGCCTACGTGACCTATGTGGCACCGCACCTGGTGGATCGGCTCAGCAAGTGGGACCCGGACGACCACGACGGTGAGGACCTGTTCGCCTCACACCGTCTGGATGAACAGCTCCACAAGGCCTTGGATCGTAAAGTCAATTTGCCGTCGGGCGGTTCCCTGATCTTTGACCGCACCGAAGCGATGACTGTCGTCGACGTCAATACCGGGAAATTCACCGGTTCTGGCGGCAACCTGGAAGAAACGGTGACCAAGAACAATCTAGAAGCGGCCGAAGAGATTGTGCGCCAGCTTCGGTTGCGCGATATCGGTGGCATTATTGTCATCGACTTCATCGACATGGTCTTGGAATCCAACCGAGACTTGGTGTTGCGTCGTTTGGTGGAGTGCCTGGGCCGTGACCGGACCCGGCACCAAGTCGCTGAAGTGACGTCGCTGGGCCTGGTCCAGATGACACGGAAGCGGATGGGGACTGGACTGGTTGAAGTCTTTTCCGAAACCTGTGAGGCCTGCGCCGGTCGTGGCATTATCGTCCACGACGAACCGGTGGAGAAATCGGTGTCCTACGACTCCCACGGGCAACCTCGCAAACACCGCAACCATTCTTCCTCGGCGTCGAATTCGCGGTCGCGACGCAAGAACCGCAAGAACGACAAGAACCGTTCGGACCATCACCACCACAGCTCCTCACACGAGCACGACACCTCGAACCAGGAGCAACACCATCGTGAAGAACAGGCCGAGCGGGATGCGAAAGCCGAGCAGACTCGCAATGCGATGAACTCCATTGCCGCAGCCAGCAATGGGTCCTCGCAACAGAAGGGCTCCAACGACCAACAGGATGAAGGCCACTGCAGCGAGGGCGAGCAGGATTCCTCTCGAGGTCGCCGTGGGCGAAAGCCTCGTCGGGCAGACTCGGACGGTGCTGTCCAGTCGCAACAGTCCATTTTGGACGACATCAATTCCGCACTGGATGATGTGCAGCGCGCCCACGAGTCCCAGGAGAGCCAGCACGCTTCGACTCCCTCCGGCTCAGTGACAACAACCGACACGGCTCAGCGCGCGAAACCACGCCGGCGGCGGGCGACCTCGGATGTGGGGGCAGAAACTGTCCAGACCGCCCCGGTAGAGTCCACCCCAGATTCCGGCGCGCAGTTCACCGCCCGGTCAACGACCTCCAGTACCAAGGCCCCGAAGGAATCGACCGAGACCAAAGAGGCTGCTGCGGTGATGCTGGGTGTTGGCGTGAGTGCAGAGGATATTTCCTCACCGCAATAACGGTCAGCAGACGCGAAAATGTGGCGCATCTTTCCCGGTGTGTCATTTGAAATTCACGTAACAGACAAGGTAAGGTATAGCTTTGGTGCTGTGAAGTTACGCGTTAAGTGTGCGTAAAACATGCCGGTCCACCCACCGAGTCGAGGCTGAGAAGGTCAAAATACCTCCGTGTGGCGTATCGGGCCTCAGCCACAGCAAAAGAACAATTTTCTAACGTCGAGAGAAGTGAGTCCCAAGTGGTGTACGCGATTGTCCGCGCTGGTGGCCGCCAGGAAAAGGTTTCCGTTGGAGACCTCGTTACCCTTGACCGCGTTCCCGCTGAGGCCGGTAGCTCCATCGAGTTGCCCGCACTGATGGTGGTGGATGGGGACAAGGTCACCTCGGAGAAGAAGGAACTAGACAACGTTAAGGTGTCTGCCGAAGTTCTGGAACACCTCCGTGGTAAGAAGGTCGTCATCCAGAAATTCAAGAATAAGACCGGCTATAAGAAGCGTCAGGGTCACCGTCAGAACCAGACTAAGGTCAAGATCACCTCTATCGCCTAGGTCGATCGAGACGTCAAAGAAAAGGATTTAGCAGATGTCAACGAAAAAAGGTGCAAGCTCGACCAAAAACGGTCGTGACTCCAACCCGCAGTACCTCGGAATCAAGCGTTTCGGTGGACAGGCAGTCTCCGCTGGTGAGATTCTCGTTCGCCAGCGCGGCACCCAGTACCACCCCGGCAACAACGTCGGCCTGGGCAAAGACCACACTCTGTTCGCTCTGGCATCCGGCTCCGTCGAGTTCGGTCAGCGCCGTGGTCGCCGCGTGATCAACGTGGTACCGGCAACGACAGAATAGCCGTTGCGCACCGTGAGAGCATAGCTGTCACTATAGACCAACGCTCCAGCGGGGGCGGGCCTGCCTGGGTCCGCCCCCGCTTGCGCTATCTAAACCCCCGAACCGCCACCGACTGAGACCACCTGACTCGTGAGGGAGAAACCAATGCCACAGTTCGTTGATCATGTCACCTTGCACGCCACCGGTGGCAACGGTGGCCACGGGGAAACCTCGGTGCGCCGGGAGAAATACAAACCACTTGGCGGACCCGACGGAGGCAACGGCGGTAGCGGTGGAGACGTGGTGGTCGTGGCCGACTCCCAAGAAACCACATTGCTTGACTATCACCACGGTCCCCACCGCTCAGCCACCAACGGCGAGCCCGGTAAGGGAGGGAATAAAGATGGTCGAGACGGTGAATCACTGTATCTACCGGTCCCAGTTGGCACGGTGATTAAAGACCAAGAAGGCAACGTGTTGGCAGATCTCGTGCATCCCGGCATGGAATACGTCGTGGCCGCCGGTGGCACCGGGGGGCTGGGCAATGCGGCGTTAGCGTCACCAAAACGTAAAGCACCCGGATTCTCATTGCTCGGTATTCCAGGCGAAGAACGTAGTGTTGTGCTGGAGCTGAAATCCGTGGCCGATATTGCCCTGGTCGGTTTCCCCTCGGCAGGGAAATCCTCTCTGATCGCTGCGCTGTCGGCTGCACGACCGAAAATCGCCGATTATCCTTTCACCACACTGGTTCCTAACCTGGGAGTGGTTCAAGCCGGTGAAACCCGGTTCACCGTCGCCGATGTGCCCGGTCTGATCCCCGGTGCCAGTCAGGGTAAGGGCTTAGGGCTAGAATTTTTGCGTCACGTCGAACGTTGCGCGGCGTTGGTCCATGTGCTGGATTGCGCGAGCTTGGAATCTGACCGCGACCCGATTTCGGACTTCGAAGCCCTGGAACACGAACTGGCCGCATATTCGGTCAAACCAGTCCAGGGTAGCAGTGGCGAGCAAATGAAACCGCTGAACGAACGTCCGCAGTTGGTCGCGCTGAATAAGACGGATCTTCCCGACGGCCAGGAGATGGCTGAGATGGTTCGAGATAACCTGGAAAGTCGCGGACTGCGGGTCTTTGACATCTCAGCGATTGCCCACCAAGGCCTGGACGCCTTGAAATTCGCCATGGCTGAGTTAGTCAACCAAGCCCGGGCCGTTGCCCCCGAACCCGAGCCTGCTCCCGTTGTGCAGATCACGCCCCGGCGCCGTCGGGGTGATCGTACCCAAGACTTTACGATTACCGCCGAGGAACGGAGCGCGAAACCACTGTTCCGTATCCGCGGGGACAAGCCGGAACGCTGGGTGGCTCAAACCAACTTCGCCAACGATGAGGCCGTGGGTTATCTGGCCGACCGCTTAGAGCGAATCGGTATTGAAGAAGAACTGTTCAAAGCCGGCGCAGTGCCTGGGGCTACTGTGGTGATCGGTGATGACGACACCGGAGTCGTCTTCGACTGGGAGCCGACGATTTCGACCGGGTCGGAACACCTCACCGGTCCACGGGGTTCCGACTACCGCATGGACGAGCGACACCGTCCGACCCGTGAAGAAAAACGTCAGGACTGGGCAGAACGCAAAGCGGCCCGGGCCGCCACCCAGGCCGAAATGGAACAGGAACGTCGCTGCGGTCTGTGGACCGACTGGCATCATACCGACGAAGACGACGACCAGTTCTGATCCGGTCCTTGCCCCGCACAGATCACATCCATCCAGCACCGAAGGCGATACCCGCGTGAGTACCCGAACCCCTGTCTCGCACAACCCGGTCACTGACCGTTCGACCATTTCCCAGGCGCGTCGGATCGTGATCAAAATTGGGTCGTCATCGTTGACCACTCCCTCCGGTGTGTCGCTGGAGGCTATAGACCGGCTCACCGCGTTGATCGCCTCCCTGCGGAAGGCTGGCACCCAGGTGGTGCTGGTCTCCTCTGGCGCGATCGCTGCCGGGTTACCGGTTTTGGACTTCGATAAACGACCCAAGGATCTGGCAACGCTACAGGCCACTGCCGCGGTGGGGCAGAGCCAGCTGATGGCCTACTATGCGCAGTCCTGCCACCGCCACGGATATACCGTTGCCCAGGTGTTACTGACCGCCGATGAATTGATGCGCCGCACCCAGTACAACAATGCTTTCCGTTCGCTTCAACGGCTTTTGCATCTGGGCGTGATCCCGGTGGTTAACGAAAACGACGCGGTGGCCACCCAAGAAATTCGGTTTGGCGATAACGACCGCCTGGCTGCACTGGTCGCCAATGTGGTCAAAGCCGACCTGCTGGTGCTCCTGACCGACGTGGACGCCCTCTACGACGGACCACCCACCCGACCCGGCAGCACCCGCATCGCCCGTGTCCGCTCTGCCGAGGACCTCCACGACGTCACGATTGGCACCACCGGCACTGCCGGTGTGGGCACCGGAGGGATGGTGACCAAAGTCGAAGCCGCCTCGATCGCCACTGGGTCCGGGATTCCAGCACTGCTGACCGCGGCGTCACTGGCAGCCCCGGCACTGGACGGCGAGGATGTGGGCACCTGGTTTGATGTGCGCGGTGAACGCAAAACCGCTCGCTCGGCCTGGTTGGGGTTGATGGCCGAGACTCGAGGATCAATTCTCATCGACGACGGGGCGGTCATTGCGGTCACCCAGCGGCATCGCTCCTTGCTCCCTGCCGGAGTGGTCGACGTCCGCGGAGAATTTGAGCCTGGAGACGCGGTCGAAATCTGCGATGTGCACGGCACCATCGTTGCCCGAGGCTTGATCAATTATTCCTCCCATGAGCTACCCGAGATGTTGGGCAAGTCCACCGCGGAGCTACGGGAGGCACTCGGGCCTGAATACGATCGGGCAGTGGTCCACACCGACGATACCGTCACCCGCGATTCCTTCGGTCTCACTATCCGCCCGTGAGATGTATCCCATCGACGCTAGACTGGCCTGTATGACCACACAGCAGGACTCCACGGTACGCGCGGCAGTTTGGGAGATGACTCAGCGGGCCCGTCGCGCCCAGCAGACATTGGCCTCGGCATCACGAGCTCGCAAAGATCGTACCCTGCAGGCACTCGGTGAGGCAATCTGGGACCAACGTCGCTACATTTTGGACCACAATCAAGCCGATCTGAGCGCCGGAGCCGACAACGGTCTTTCGGTGGCGCTACTCGACCGGCTCACGCTCACCGAACAGCGTATGGCCGGACTGCGCTCCGCGCTCAACGAGCTGGCCACGTTACCCGACCCCGTCGGTGAGGTGGTCCGCGGACGTAACCTTCCCAACGGGATCCGGATGCAACAAGTCCGGGTGCCCATCGGCGTGGTCGGCGCCATCTATGAGGCCCGGCCGAACGTCACTGTCGATATTTCCGGTATTGGGCTCAAAGCCGGTAGCGCGGTGCTACTACGGGGTGGATCGGCGGCTGAACACACCAACCGGGCTACCATCGCCATCTTGCGCTCTGCCCTGGCTGATCAAGGCTTTGACCCCGATGTCATTCAATCCGTGGACGAGCACGGTCGCGCTGGGGCGAGGGCCATGATGGAATTGCGCGGGGGAGTCGATCTGCTGATCCCGCGCGGGGGAGCGGGGCTGATTCGCTCGGTGGTGGACAACGCCCGGGTCCCGGTCATTGAGACCGGGGCGGGTAACGTGCACGTTTATGTGGATGCTAGTGCTGACCCACAGATGGCCGCCGACATCGTGCTGAATTCGAAAACCCACCGCACCTCCGTGTGCAATGCGGCCGAAACCCTGCTGATCCACCGCGAGGCGGTCCAGGCCGGCCGTGAGGCGCTGCGCGCCCTGGCCCAAGCCGGGGTGCGTTTGCACCTGGACGATGCAGCTCGGCAACTCATTGCCGCCACCGACTCACCGAGCGCCGGGATGTTGCTGGAGGTCACCGAACAGGACTGGGATACCGAATACCTTGACATGGAGATGGCGGTGGGCGTCGTCGATGATCTTCAGACCGCCATGGAGCACATCCAAGCTCACACGACCGGCCACACCGAAGTGATTATCACCAACGACCTCTCCCATGCCGACACGTTCATCGCTGGCATTGATGCTGCCGTGGTCATGGTCAACGCCTCCTCACGGTTCACCGATGGTGGGCAATTTGGGCTGGGCGCAGAAATTGGAATCTCCACCCAAAAGACCCACGCCCGCGGGCCCATGGGGCTGGAAGAGCTGACCAGTACCAAGTGGATTCTGCGCGGTCAAGGACAAATCAGAACGTAGTGGAAACAATGTGAGTAGACTAGGTGATGATTTTGCACACCGCTGAGCGATAAGAAAGAGAACGCCCATGCTCTCACATCTCACCACCCTTGGCTCCGGTCCGGAGATTGTCAACGAATTACCGGTTGAACCCTGGGCTTACGGGGTTGCAGTCTTCGTGATCCTGATGTGCTTGCTGTTTGCCACCATGTCCCTACGCTCCGTTCGGCGTCGTCACCAGGCCCCGGGCAGCGAGGTCGTCACCCGCGATCGCGCACACCAGCGTTTCGACGAGCAGTCTGGACACTAAAGACCGTTCTGGAAACCTCTCCGTCGCCATCCCGGTCTCGGACCCACGATCGTTGCAGGGTGGGACCGGGATGTGAAAGTAGTTTAAGTCGTGACTCACTCTGATCAGTCCCAGATGGCAGGTAACGGTGCCCAGCGCCGGCCCCGTCTGGGCATTATGGGCGGTACCTTCGACCCCATCCACCACGGCCACTTGGTCGCAGCCTCGGAAGTTGCCTCCGAATTCGAGTTGGACGAGGTCGTCTTCGTGCCGACCGGACGTCCCTGGCAGAAGGCCGATAAAGACGTCACCGCCGCCGAACACCGGTATCTCATGACCGTTATTGCTACCGCGGCCAACCCGCGGTTCTCCGTCTCACGGGTGGATATTGACCGTCCCGGGCCGACCTACACCGCCGATACCCTCGATGACCTCCACGCCTTGCGGCCCGATGCCGAGCTCTATTTCATCACCGGTGCGGATGCGATGGAAAGCATCATGTCCTGGAAAAACGTGGAGAATTTGTGGGGTAAAGCGCATTTTGTCGGTGTCTCCCGGCCCGGTCATGCCCTCGATGACTTTGGGCGCGATGACATTTCGCTGATGTCCATTCCGGCCATGGCTATTTCCTCCACGGACTGTCGGGCCCGGGTCAGAGCCGGCAAGCCGGTGTGGTACCTGGTTCCAGACGGAGTCGTACAATATATCGCCAAGTACGGTTTATACCTGAGCGAAGACACCGAAGAGGCCGCTACAGACCCGCTTCGCCCAGCGGTCGTCAGACACATGGACCCGACCAACGCGACTGATCAGGAGGTGATCTCGTGAGCAACGAGTCATCACGCCCGCTGTCCCGTCGTGAGCTACGTCGTCGCCGTGAACGGGCCATCTTCGAGGGCACTGCGGTTGAGCAGACCGGACGAAGCGAACAAAACAACCAGCCCCGTCGCGCGCGTCGGGCTGCGGATTCACCCACGGATGCTCCGTCGATGGTCTCTGGTCGGGTTCCTCGGATCCAGCAGGAATATCGATCCGCAGGACACCGCGTCGCCGATACTCAGCGCGGAAGTGTTCCGGGCCATCCCGGACAACACGCTGATCCGCAAGCGGTACCCGATGCGCCGAGGCACACCACCGTTCCACAGCACCACCGAACCGCAGCGCACTCAGCGCGGTCAGCTCCTGTTGATCAGGTCACCGAGAGTTTCCGGCGAACTGACGTGACGGGACAACCCGAGCCAGTTCGTCGTGCGCCCAGTGCCGAACGCACCCCGCCGGCGACTCCCCGGCGTCACCGTCGTGCCGATGCAGACGCCACCGCCACCGGTGGTATCCCGGTCATCTCTCAGCAACCTCAGCCAAGCCCCGCACCATCGCAGGACACCACCCCACGGTCCCGACGACAGGCGCGAGCAGAGCGTGTCCAAGCCTACGCCGAGGCAGAGTCTTCGAATATTTTCAGTCCCGACGCTGACGATGTGGCCGCCCAACAGCGCCCGCAACAGCATCCGCGCCGGGCTGAGGCACCACAAACCGTGGAAGACCACCCGGCAGCACCTCAAGAAGTGCAGTCGTTTCACGAGTATTCCTCCACTGCCACCACCGAGATCACCGGAATTGGGTTGACCCAACCGATCGAGGATGAGCGTGCCGAACTTCAGCGCGAAATTCAGCATGTCTCTGAGGAGATCGCCCGGATCGGTGAAACGAACCCCAACCGGATTGATCCGCGCCTGTTACAACGGCAACAAGATCTGGCCAAACGAATGGGCGAGATTAATCAGCGCGCCCAGAGTCAGGTGATCTCCGATGAAGAGTGGACGTCACATACCGGGTTGCCAGCTGTCACCGAGGACACCGCACCGCCGAAAATAAACGATCAGCTCCAGGCCAAGGCCACAGCAACCCAATCGGTGGTGGAACCTGCCACTCAGGACCGTCCAGCACCCCGTTCCCGTACCACCGCCACGTCGGCGAGCGAACCGGTGTCAGCGCCGGCGAAAGTCAAGAAGAACCCCGTCGGTGCTGGCTCTGCCCACGGGCTGGACCCCCTGGATACCCGCGATTCCGCTGCTGCTGAGCGGAGAATGATGATGTGGTCTACCGTGGTATTAATAATCGGTGTGGCCACCTTGATTATCGGCCTGGTTCTGCTGTTTTTCTAAGTGATGACGATCTCAACCTGCTAAGGAGCTTAGTGAGCGTTCCCGAGACCACCCTGACAGCACTCAACGTTGCCGCCCAGGCGGCCGATAGCAAACAGGGGGAGCATATCTCCGCTGTTGATGTGGCCACGCGCCTGGGAATTACTGATGCCTTCTTATTCGTCAGTGCCAGCTCAGAACGCCAGGTAAAAGCACTCACCGAAGAGATTGAAGATGCCCTGCGGCAGCAGGAAGATCTGAAACCAATCCGGCGTGAAGGCACCGAAGAAGCCCGCTGGATACTGCTGGACTATGGCCATTTTGTCGTTCACATCCAACACCGTGAAGAACGTGAACTGTTTGCCCTAGACCGCTTATGGGCAGAAGCACCTCAGATCGAGCTAGATGTGGCACGCCCCGAACAGGACAACGAGCTGGACTAGACCGGAGAAGAGCACGTCCCATGACATTCCGCATTGTTTTGCTACGACATGGTCAAACGGAATGGAATGCTCGTGAACGATATCAAGGGCAAACCGACGTGCCTCTCAATGAGACCGGAGTCGTCCAGGCAAAAGAAGCAGCCGAACGCTGGCTCGGGACCGATTTCCTGGCCGTGCGGAGTTCTCCACTCATGCGGGCGCGGACCACGGCGGAGTATGTGTTGCAGGCTCGTGGAGTACGTCGTCCAGTCTCGCAGATTGTCACCGTGGACGCGCGTCTGGCCGAAACGGCCGGGGGACAGTGGGAATCACTCTACTTCTCCGAGATTGCTACCCAGTGGCCAGAAGAATTTGCTCAATGGCGCAGGCCCGATATCAATTGCGGGCCGGTCCAGGGCGAAACACCCAAAGAATCCGGCACTCGCAGCGCCCAAGCAATCCGGGAAACGCTGAGTGGGGTCTTACCGAAGCTGGGCCATAATGGAGCATCGGCTACTGTGCTGTTTGTCGCGCACGGCAACACCTTACGGGCCGCGACTCATGTACTGTTGGGACAACCCGATTCTCACTACGGTAGCATCCCCCGGCTCGACAACTGTCGAGCCCACATCTTGACCTATACACCCGGGGCGTCCCGAGAATTTCAGCTCATCGATGCGAACGTTTAACCGCCGATTTGCACAATTAAAAGATGCGGTTGTATAGTAGAGAAGTTGCTTCCGAGAGGTTGCAACTACTCACTACGGGGGTATGGCGCAGCTGGTAGCGCGTCTCCATGGCATGGAGAAGGTCAGGGGTTCGAGTCCCCTTACCTCCACGTAAGATGAGAATATCGAAACTCGCCCCGCCTGATGGCGGGGCCGTTTTGTTTCTGCGGCGACGTGGGCCGGGACGTCGATGGTGATACGGGTGAACGACGCGCGGTTGAAGATGCGTCGTTCGGCTGATTCGCACTTGCTGTAGAGGTCACCGAGGTCGAGCAGGAGGTCGGTGAAATGGCCGAGTGTGATCGCGTGTCGGTGTAGTGGGTTGGGATCAGCTCGAGGCGTTAAGTTGTGCGTTTGTCGGAGACGTCGTGGCGGTCCTTCCGGGCCTGCGTGGCCTGGGTTTAGCTGAGGGAGTTGTGCTGGTAGGCGTGTTCCATCTGAGCTTCGGCGCGTGCGACGAGGATCGCGGAGCCGTGGAACTACTCGTAGTGGTCCCCGGCTCTGTCGCGCCGACGATCAACCATGAGCTTGGCTGCGCAGGTGTAGAACAGGGTGCCTTTGCGGTAGTGGTGATACTTCTGGGATTGTTCGCCACGGGTGTTGTTGGCGTCGAGGTTGGCGTGGACACGCACCGAGGTCGTGGCGTCGACGAGGGGCTGGTGGGTGCCGTCGTAGGTGACGCTACGGAAGGTGACGCTGCCCTGGCAGGAGTGGTTGGTCTTGTGTAGCCCGTTAGTGGTGACTGTTTTGGCGGGCTGTGAGTTCTTTGGCCAGGTGCGACGGGGACCAGTCGGCTACGGTGCGGGCGGTGAGGTAGCCCAGGGGTGCTTTGGTGGGGGTGCCGCCGATAGTGGTCCTCCGGGTCATGTCGCGGGGGATTTCTTGGGCTAGGTTCAGCGAGTAGAACTCGGCCATAGAGGCCAGGAAGCATCCCTGAGGGGGGTGTCCCCTGTGCTTTAAGTCAAGCTGCTTGGGGAACTTTGTTTGGGGTAGCGTGATAGAAGTTGCCATCTCGGACCAAGGCGAACATGACGTTGAGGCGGTGGCGTGTCAGACAGATCACCGCGGCGTTATGTTTCTTATCTTCAGCGCGTTTCTTGTTGTAGTGGGCTTTCGATACCGGGTCGTGGCAGGAGGCCATCCATGCGGATCGGAATAAGGCGTTGTTGAGTTGTTTATTGCTAGAGCGGGCCGGGGACTCACCTCGGATCGAGG